>NZ_CAJMZJ010000020.1:0-93672 GCF_905220295.1 Paraburkholderia sp. J76 | reverse complement strand
TCTCGCGTTCAACGCAGTAATGAGGTAGCAATCCGGCAGCAAGCGGCTCCTCGCGCGCCAAAAGCAGCGGCGGCCCGCCAGTAGCAGCAACCACGCGCAATACTACAAATTGACCAGAAGCCGCGCGGTATTCGCCTTGTCTTCGTCGTGGCTGGAATGACGAAGCGGGGCAACAGTGTATGTGGCGCCTGCACGCGTAATGCGTAACGCCACGGTTTTTTTGACGCTCAACTCTCGCGGATACACAGGATGACTAATCGTATTGCATTGGTAACAGGTGGTATGGGCGGCCTTGGCGAGGCCATCAGCGTGAAACTGCATGACGCGGGTTATCGCGTCGTCGTGACGCATTCGCCCGATAACGCGGGCGCGAAGGACTGGCTGGCGCGCATGAGGGAGACCGACCGCGAATTCCACGCGTATGGCATGGACGTCGCCGATTACGACTCGTGCGAGCGCGGCGCGAAGAAGATCCAGAGCGAGATCGGCCCCGTGGATATTCTCGTGAACAACGCGGGCATCACGCGCGACATGACGTTTCGCAAGCTCGACAAGGTCAATTGGGACGCCGTGCTGCGCACGAACCTCGACTCGATCTTCAACATCTCCAAGCCGCTGTGCGACAGCATGGTCGAGCGTGCGTGGGGCCGCATCATCAACATTTCCTCGGTGAACGGTTCGAAGGGTTCGGTCGGCCAGACCAACTACGCGGCCGCGAAGGCCGGCATGCACGGCTTCACGAAGTCGCTCGCGCTGGAAGTGGCGCGCAAGGGCGTGACCGTGAACACCATTTCGCCGGGCTATCTCGCCACGAAGATGGTGACCGCCATTCCTCAGGACATTCTCGATACGAAAATCCTGCCGCAGATTCCGATGGGACGCCTGGGCAACCCGGGTGAAGTCGCGGCGCTCGTGCTCTTCCTGTGTTCGGACGAAGCGGGCTTTGTGACGGGCGCAAATATTCCTATTAACGGTGGCCAGCATATGCAGTAAGGCTATGCTAAAGATGTGCCGCGCATGAATGATGTCAGGCGAATTTCGCGTGGCCGATTGCGCGGCGCATCGGGAATATGTGTCGCTCCGGTAATCGATACCGACCGCCGCATTGCAGGGCACGCATCCCGCGCGCCCCGCAATGCGGCGGTTTTGCATGCTGCGGCCGCCTTTGCGGGGCGCGAACGCGGGCAGGCGTGCCGCTATAATTGGCCACCCACGCGTGACCGGAGACCGGCCTTTGTCGAGCATTGCGAAACTGCTGTCCATCCTCGAACTCTTTTCCGAGGCGCGGCCGTTCCTTTCCGCCGAACAGGTGGCGGCCGAACTGGAATGCTCGGTGCCGACCGCTTACCGCTATCTGCGTGAACTCGTCGATACGGGCATGCTCCTGCGCTTCGTGGGCGGCGAATACGGCCTGGGTCCGCGCATCATCACGCTCGATTACCATCTGCGCATTTCCGATCCGCTATTAAAGGCGGGGCAGCCGGTCATGCGCGAACTGGCGGCGCAGTCGGGCTTCGACGCCGTGATGTCGCGCTGGTACGGCAACGAACTCGTCGATACCCACCGGGAGTCGCACGACGCGGTATTCGACCTGCGCTATGGGCGCGGCCGTCCGCGTCCGCTTTTTCTCGGCGCGGCGCCCAAGGCGATTCTCTCCACGTTCCCCAAGGCGAAGCTCGCCGCGTTGTTCGAGCAGTACCCCGAGGACATCGCCGCGAGCGGACTCGGCGCCTCGCTCGAAGAATTCCGCGCGAGTCTGCTCAAGATCCGCCGCGCGGGCTTTTATCTTTCGAAGGGCGAACTCGAAGCGGGCATGTCGGCCGTCGCTTCGCCGCTCTTTACCGATGCATCGGGCGAAGCCGTGGCCTCGCTCGCGCTCGTCGTGCCCGAGCAGCGTCTTGCGTTCTTCAACCTCGACCGCGTGGTCGATGCCGTGAAGGAAGCGGCCGCGCGCATTTCCACGCGCGTGCGCGTGTTGATCGAGTCATAACGCGCCGCTGCGGCGTCACGCGGCGCCCGCGGTTATGTCCGCAGTGATACCCATACGCGCCGCCATTTCCCTTTCCCACACCGCGCGCGGCCGGAAGCCCGGCAACGTGCTCGCATGACGCTCGACTTCGGCCAGCAGCGCGTCGTCGGGCAGCGTGAAGTCAACGCCCACGCGCATGGGCTGATCCACATACCACGGCGTGTCGATGAAGATCTCCAGCCGGTTGCCCTCCGGGTCGCGCGCATAGAACGAGATCGCATTGCCATGCGTGACCGGCACGATCTCCTCCATTCCTTCCTCCACGAAGCGCCGGTGAAAGTGCTTGAGCGTGGCGAGGCTGTCCGCCTCCAGCGAAATCTGGTTGATCGGATTGAACGGCAATTGCTCCGGCCTGCCGCTCGCAAGCACGATCTGGTGATGCACGCGGGGATCGCGGCTGAGAAAGACCAGGCCGACCGGGCCGCGCGGCGTGGGCAGCGTGCCGCGGTCCGTCACCGTGAATTCGAGCACTCGCGTGTAGAAGTCTTCGACCTTGGCCATGTCGGTCACGAAAAAGCCCATGTGGCTGAGTGTGAGGCCGGTACGCTTGATGGTCTGCAGAGTCATGTCGTCTCCAAATGCTAGTGATAAACCCTGATAGAAATCAGGTTGTGCGTCGTGTTTTTCGTAGTGTATTCTCAAAATACGATAAACACACCAAGAAATGATCAGTCGATCCTTGGGAAAATTCACTCTTTATCATCGGAGCATCATGAAACTCGCCAGCTTCTCCACTCATGAAGGTTCGTCGTTCGGCGTTGTGCGCGACGGCGCGGTTTTCGACCTCAAGAAGCGCCTTGGCTGCCGCTATGCGGACCTCAAGTCGCTGATCGAGGCCGGTGCGTTCGCCGAAGCCGAACGCGCCGCGAGCGAAGGCAAGGGCGACTATTCGCTGGCCGAAGTCACGCTTGAACCCGTCATTGCGAATCCGCAGCAGATCTTTTGCGTGGGCCTGAATTACGCGGAGCATGTGAAGGAAACCAACCGCGAGACCACCGAGCAGCCCGTGATCTTCATGCGCCTGCCCGCTTCGCAGGTGGGTGCGGGCGAACCCATGCTGCGTCCGCGCGAGTCCACGCAATTCGACTACGAAGGCGAGATCGCCGTCATCATCGGCGAAGGCGGGCGGCGCATTGCCGAGGCCGATGCGTGGCGCCATATCGCGGGCTATAGCTGCTACAACGACGGGTCGGTTCGCGACTGGCAGCGCCACACGGGCCAATGGGGACCGGGCAAGAACTTCTACCGCACGGGCGCGTTCGGCCCGTGGATGGTCACGAGCGACGAGATCGGGCCGAACGCGGTGATGACGCTTGTCACGCGCCTGAACGGCCAGGAAGTGCAGCGCGCGACCACGGAGATGCTGATTCACGGCATTGCGAAGCAGATTGCGTATCTTTCTACCTTCACGCCGCTTTTCCCCGGCGACGTGATCGTGACCGGCACGCCGGGCGGCGTAGGGGCGAAACGCAATCCGCCGCTGTTCATGAAGCACGGCGACGAGGTGGAAGTCGAAGTGGACCGCATCGGCACGCTCAGAAATACCGTCGCGGACGAGGCATAAGGCGCGGGATTATCCACGCAGTTTTTCACGCAGTTAGCCCTGTATCAGGTGAACGGGATGAAGGATGTCGTGAACAATTCGGTATGCAAAACAAATCCGGCGCCCGACCATGACGTCGCGATCATCGGCTTCGGTCCGACCGGCGCGACGCTGGCCAATCTGCTCGCGCTGCGCGGCCTGAAGGTCGTGGTGTTCGAGCGCGACAAGGACGTGTTCCAGTTGCCGCGCGCCGTGCACTTCGACGGCGAGTGCATGCGTGTGTTTCAGACCGCCGGGATTGCGCAGACGCTGCTGCCCAATCTCTTCGTCGGGCCCGGCATGAAGTTCGTGAACGCGCGCGGCGAGCTGATGATCGACTGGAGCCGGCCCGGCGGCGTTGGCCCGCAAGGCTGGTGCGCCAGCTACAAGTTTCATCAGCCGGACCTCGAGAGAGCGTTGCGCGCGCAACTATCGGCGCGCGGCGAAGCCGACGTGCGTTTGCGCCACGAGGTGTTCGCGCTCGACGAACGCGACGACCACGTGCGCATCCGCTTCGAAGATACGGCGCAAGGCCGCCTTGCCCACACCACGGCGCGCTACGTGGTGGGCTGCGACGGCGCGCGCTCCACGGCGCGCCGCTTCATCGGCACGGAACTGGCCGATCTGAAATCACACGAGCGATGGGTGGTGGTGGACGTGCTGCTTGCCGGGGAGCGCGCCGATCTCGGCGACTACTCGATCCAGTATTGCGACCCCGCGCGGCCGATCACGTACACGCGCGGGCCGCACAACCGCCGCCGCTGGGAAATCATGGTGATGCCGGGCGACGACGAGCGCCGCATAGGCACGGCCGAATGGATCTGGGAACGGCTCGCGCGCTGGATCACGCCCGAACACGCGCAACTCGAACGCTCGGCGATCTACACGTTCCATTCGGTGATCGCGCAGGGCTGGCGGCGCGGCAGGCTGCTGATCGCGGGCGACGCCGCGCACCAGACGCCGCCGTTCATGGGGCAGGGCATGGCGGCGGG
The DNA here is from genome assembly GCF_905220295.1 of Paraburkholderia sp. J76. Lineage (NCBI taxonomy): Bacteria > Pseudomonadati > Pseudomonadota > Betaproteobacteria > Burkholderiales > Burkholderiaceae > Paraburkholderia > Paraburkholderia sp. J76. The sequence goes on along the minus strand of NZ_CAJMZJ010000020.1, from coordinate 89,069 downwards.
CATACGCGACGCATCGAACCTCGCGTGGAAGCTCGCCGACGTCATCGAAGGCGCGCTGCCCGACACGCTGCTCGACACCTACGAGAGCGAGCGCGAGCCGCACGTGCGCACGTTCATTGAAACGGCCGTGCAGTTGGGCAGCGTGATTCAGGCGACCGACAGCGATGCCGTGGCGGCGCGCGACCGCGAGATGACAGCGGCGATACGCGAATTCCGCACGCCTGCGCCGCGTTTGGGGCCGGGTTGGCACGCGGGAGCGGCGGGCGGCGATATCGGGCGGCAACCGGTGTTCGAAGACGGTACGCGTCTGGACGACGCCGTGGGCTACCGCTTCGCGTTGATCGTCGACGAAGCGCTTGCGCAGCGCGCGCAAGACGCACTGACGAGCGCGGCGCAACGCGAGCGCGTGGCGATCGTGCCGGCTGCGCACGCACCGCTTCGAACCTGGCTCGCGGAAACCGGCGCGCGCGCCATGCTGATGCGGCCCGACCGCTACGTTGGAGGCGTGGCGCACGATGCGGACGAGCTGGACGCGCTGCTCGAACGCGCCGGCGTTGCGCGCGTGCCGCAGCGGCGTGAGGCTGCCTGACCAGAATTGACCGATTCGAGCCGGTGCCCGGGCGGTGCGCAATGAACCGCAGCCGCCAGGACCGATGCTCTGGAAGCGAGGCGCAGGACGAAGATCCGTGAGCAGCACCCCAAGCGCCGCCATGTTCATCAATTAGGAGAGCAAATGGAGACGACACCTTCCCTGCCAGCGTCGCATGCGGCTGCGCCTGGTCTGACTCGCGCCCAATGGAAGATGATTCTGATTGCGAGCCTGGGCGGCTCGCTGGAGTTTTACGACTTCGTGATCTACGGCTTTTTCGCGCACTCGATCGCCGCGCAGTTCTTCCCGGCGAGCAACCCGCTCGTGAGCATGCTGCTCACGTTTTCGGTGCTCGCCATCGGCTATATCATCCGGCCGCTGGGCGGTATCGTGCTCAGCAGTCTGGGCGACCGGATCGGGCGGCGGCCCGTATTCGTGGGCTCGATCGTCGTCGTGACGCTCGCCACGATCTGCATCGGCGTGTTGCCTGATTATGGGCACTGGGGCATGGCTGCGCCCCTCGCGCTGATCGGCTTGCGCGTGCTGCAAGGCTTTTGCGTGGGCGGTGAAATGCCCGGCGCGATCACCTATGCGGTGGAAGCCGCGCCCCGCCGCGCGGGCCTCGCGGCTGGCGTAATCGTCTGCGCGATCAATACGGGCGTGATGCTCGCGACGATCGTCAATCTCGTCGTACAGTCCGCGCTCACGCCCGCCGACGCCGCGAGCTACGGCTGGCGCATCGCTTTCCTCGTGGGCGGTGTGTGCGGAATCGTTTCGTACCTGCTGCGCCGCAATCTCGACGAGTCGCCCGAATTCAAGCAGATGCAAGGCGCGGTGGTGAAGCAGCCGTTTCGCGAAACGCTGCGCCATCATCGCGGCGCGGTGGTGGGCGGCGCGCTCTCGATTGCGGTGATGGCGGGTTTCAACGGCGTGCTTTACGGCCATATGCCCGCGTATCTGATTCAGACGTTGAACTACGCGCCGCGCGAGGCCGCGCTTGCCCAGAATGCGTATTTGCTCGTGAGTTCGGCGGGACTGCTGGCGGCGGCCTGGGCGGCCGACTTCGTGCCGCGCCGTTACCTGCTGCGCGTTTCGTGCGTGCTGCTTGCCGCGCTTGCCTGGCCGTTCTATACGGCGCTCGCGGCGCATAGCGTGAACGTGGTTGTACTTTTCGTGCTTGCCGCGCTGGTGTTTTCGCTTGCAAGCGGCACATGGGCCTCGGTGCTCGCCGACCTCTTTCCGGTGCAGGTGCGCTTTAGCGGCATCGCGCTCGCGTACAACGTTTCGGTGGTCGTGTTCAGCGGCTTCGCGCCGTTGCTCTGCGCGGCTCTCGTGCGTATGAGCGGATCGCCGGCCGCGCCCGCGTGGTATGTGATCGGCTCGGCGCTCATCGCTCTCGCGGCAAACCTCGGGCTGCACGCTCCTTCGCGCTCGCGGGTGGAGCGCTCCGCGGCCACGGCAGGCTAGGCGTTCGCGCCGCTCAACGCAGGCCTTCGGGCGTTTCGAACTCCGAATCGTCCACGTCGATTTCGATTGAGCAGGCTCCCGGCTCGGCGGGCGGTGTCTGCCGGGCGTCGAAACGCTCGCGCACGCGTTCGCGAATGCGCTCCTGGATTATGCGACGCCGTGCCGTATCCATCGCCGCGTAGCGGTCGAGCTGCGCGCGAGAGAAACGTAGGGTGGCAGCGCAGCGAGCGTCGAGCGTGGTGTCGCGGTGCGATTCCACGACCCACGAAAGCTGGATGACGACCCTCTCGCCCTCGTCGACGAGACTCACCGCCGGGCGTTTGGGCGATTCGAAAATGTCGGCGACGGCAAGCTGGATTTCCTCTACCCGCTGGTCGAAATCGAAAATGTTCATGGGATGCTCCTGTCGCGATGGGAGATTTGCCGGATATTCGCGGTGCTTTACGCGCATCAGACGTTCCAGGCCTGCTTAGGCATGCCAGGCACGCCTGATGCGCGCGCGAACACACCGCGGGCGAAAGCGCCAATCCCGCCGGGCGCGGGCGAACAGAGCGATGTGGCACGAGCCCTGCGCTTACGATTGGCAACCATCTAAGCCTGCAAGGAGAGAGCCATGTCCATGATCGTTGCGAGCCGCTTCACGACCCTTCAGGAAGCAGAAGCGGCCGTCCAGAAGCTGCATACGAACGGTTTCGTCGATGAGGATGTTGCGTCGTTCTTCGTGAATCCCAGCGGCCAGCACGCGCGGTTTCCGGTTGGCGGCGACGAGTTCGTCGATCCGGCCGCGCGCGGGACGTCTTTCGGCGCGGCAACGGGGGCGGCCGCGGGCGCGGTGATCGGCCTCGTGCTCGGCGTGCTGATTTCGTACGTGGTGTTCCGCTCGCTGGTGGTGCTGGCGGTCGCGGCCGGCGTGGGCGCGTATGTCGGGACGCTCGCGGGCGCGCTATGGCAGACGCGCGGCGGCGGCAAGGGCCGGCAGCCCGACATCGGCCATGAGCCCGACGGCACGCCGAAGGAGCGCGAGTCCGGTGTGCTGGTGGCCGTGCATGTGAGCCCCGGCACGCAGCACACGGCGGCGCAGGTGCTGGGCGCGGCGGGCGGCATGGAGATCGAGCGCGCGGACGGACGCTGGCAGCAAGGTCATTGGGCCGATTTCGACCCGACCCGCAGCGTCGAGCCGCTGCGCGAATGAGCCCCCTTTGCACACCTTCGGAGATAGTCATGAGACATCACGAAAGCCCGGACGACGACGGCGCGAACGTCAGCCGTCCGCAGCACGAGGGCAGTGAGCCGGTCGCGCGGCGTCATCCGCACGAGCCGCGGTCGGTGGGCCGTCAGGGACACAGCGACGTGGAAAGCGGCCAGCAGGACACCGACCGCCGCGGCGGCGACGCCTACCAGGAACGTACGGAAAACGATGCTCACGTGAACCGTAATTCGCGCAAGGAGCGCGGCTGAGTTAAGTCATCCCGAGCGACGACGAGGGACAGTTCGCAATCCGCGTGTTTCTGAGCCGCAGTGCAAGCGCTGGCCAATCATTTTCCGGCGGCGACTTGCGGGGCGCCGCCCGCGCTCGTCACGCGCCATACCGTATTGCCGACATCGTCGGCGATGACCAAAGCGCCGTCGCGATCCTGCGCCACGCCCACTGGCGCGCCGTACAGTTCCTTTTGATCGTCGGACGCAAACCCGGTGACGACGGGCTTCGGCGCGCCGACGGGCCTGCCGTTGTCGAATGCGACATACGCAACCATATAGCCGCTCAGCGGCGAACGGTCCCAACTGCCGTGTTCGCCGATGAAGGCGCCGCCGCGATATTGCGGCGGCAGGTTGGTGCCGGTATAGAATATAAGACCCAGCGGCGCGACGTGAGAGCCGATTGCAAAATCAGGCGCAATTGCCTTCGCAACGAGATCCGGGCGCTGCGGCTGCGCGCGGCGATCGACATGCTGCCCGTAGTAGCTATAAGGCCAGCCATAGAAAGCGCCCTCCCGCACGGAAGTCAGATAGTCGGGCACGAGGTCGGGGCCGATTTCGTCGCGTTCGTTCGCGACTGCCCATAGCTTTCCTGTTTTCGGTTCCCATTGCAGGCCGGTTGGATTGCGTATTCCCGCGGCGTAAATGCGGCTACCGCCGGTTGCGATATCCACTTCGAGCACGTTCGCGCGGCGGTATTCGACCTCAAGACCGTTCTCGCTCACGTTGCTGTTCGACCCCACGCCTACGAACAGTTTCTTGCCGTCCGGACTCGCCAGCAGCGCCTTGGTCCAGTGGTGATTGATCGTATCGGGCAGGTCGGTGAGTTCTGTGCCGGGTCCCGCGATATGCGTCTCGCCAGATTGATACGGAAAGCTAATGATTGCGTCGGTATCCGCGACATAGAGCGTGTCGCCGATCAACTGCATGCCGAACGGCGAATGCAGATTGTCGATGAAGTCGTATTTGTCCCATTGGCCGCTGCTGTCGCTGCGCTTGCGCAGCAGCGTGATGCGATTGGCGCCTTTTGCTTTTTTGCCCGAGCGCTCCGTGATCAAACCGGCGATCAACTGCTTCGGCGTCGTCACCGCTTCTTTATTCGGGCTATTCGATTCGGCCACGAGTATGTCGCCGTTGGGCAAGACATACACCTGGCGGGGGTGAACGAGATCCGCGGCAATTTTTTCGATCTTCAATCCCGCAGCCACTTTCGGCGTATTGCCGTTTCTCCACCCCGTGAATTTCGGCACCTGCATGGGTGGGGAGAGGAAGGCGTGCGCGCCTGGCATGGGCGGATTCGAACCCGCTTGCTGCGATGGATCGTATTGCGCGCGGTCCTCGCATGCCGCCGCCATGCACGCAATTGTCGCGGCGAGCACGCCCGTTTTTAGCACGCTATTCATGAGCGACCTCCCGGAATCCGAATTTGTCGATTGCGCGCAGCAAATGCGCAATGCCGAGCAGCGCCACCGTGGCGATCGAGAGAATCACGTTCTGCGGAACCATGCCGTAGGCGTCGCGACTGTGAACGAATGCGTTGAAGATCGCCGCCACGATGCCGAGCAGATTCAGCCAGAAGTCGATTTTCTCGAGACGCGTGACGGGATAGCGCGAGGGTCCCCAGACATGAAACAGATTAATGAGGCGCGGAATGATCGCGAAGAAAAGTCCCGCTGTGACGAGCCACGCCGCGCCTTTTCCCCAGAATACATTGCGGGTAATTGCGAAGAGTATGTCGAAGATTAATGCGCCGACAAAGAACCCATAGGGAATGGGATCGAGCAGATCGAAGATTGCCGTGGCGAATCGCGATCGGTAAGTGGGGGCGAGTGTCATGGGCGGCATCCTGATCGGCATTGAAATGAACGCATGCGCTTTCGTGGAATTCGAGCGTGGAGGCGCATCCTGCGTACCTAAGAGTTACCCACCGAGTTACGCAACGGCTCATACGCGCGGGCACGCGAACTGCGCGCCAGAATGCACATATCGCAGCACGCATCGGAACCGATGCGAGGAAGTTCTCATGAAACGGATCACTTATTTGTTGCTGCTAGCGATTACGCCGGGTGTCGGCGTCACGGGATGTGAGAAAGCGCACGAGGCTGGCAACGACAGCATGAACGCCGCGCATGGTTCCGTCGTGGCATCGGGGAGTCAGGTGGACACAGTGCGCGAGGCGCTGGCCGCGCGTCCGGCCGCGACGCCCGGGGCGCTTGCGAGCGCCGCGGCTGCGGCTTCGGCAGGGCCTGCGTCGGGGCCGTCGGGGCAATAGTCAGGCCGGGATCGCCCGGCGGGCGTGGTACGTAGCGTCATTCGAATTGCTCCGGCGGGGCCACTATCTTCTGGGCGCAAAATCCATAGCGCAGGGAGAGAGTGAGTTCCTCGAATATTTTCGTCTTGCCCCTTTCGAATTGCTCCAGCTTGCCGTTAACCCGTATGCCTCGATACGGGCGCGAAGTGCAATCACAAGAGCAAGACGAATAAACAGTGGCAACGAGAATCATCGAAGGAGCGGCGATGCGGGCCGCCGCCGGGCGCGATGCGCCCATCACAGGCTGCATGCGCGTCGTACTCATCGGGCTTCGCGAGCATAAGGTGCGGCTGATGCTGTCGACCGTCGCGGCTGGGTGCGTCGTCGCGTTTGCATGCTGGCTGGATAGAGAACTACGGCCTGCCCTCGAAGCGCGGGAGCGCAGCCAGCAGGCCGCCGAGGACCGGCGCGAGCGCTTCGCGCCCTGCCTGCCGAATGCCGTGCGCAGCGCCAACTCATGGTGCGGCGCCGTGAAAATTCCGCCGCCGCCTCCACAGCCCGTTACACCGCTTCCGCTAATCGCGGGTGCGCCCGCCGCGTTCTGCACGGCCCACGGCAACCTGTCCTGCTGATTTCCTCTTCACGCGCGCCGATGGGTCAGTGGGGCCGGATCGGCGCGATGCCACGTTGCGAGCGCGCGAACAGCGGATCGCCGAAACTCTCATGCAGACGCGTCAACATCTGTCCATCGCACCAAACCGACAACATCGAAAGGTGACGAACATGAACGAGTTTTGCTGGCCCGAAGCGTATTTGTCCGGTGGGGACGAGCCCGTTATCGTTATGAAACAGGCAACGAAAATGCGCTCCAATCCGCTGATCGATGCTGCGCGCAACGCGCAGGGAGCACGGCAATGAAGGCCGCCGTGGTGCGCGCGCCGGGCGGGCTCGACCGGATCGAATTGCGCGACATCGACGAGCCCGGGGCGCCTGGCGCGGGCGAGATCCGCGTGGAATTGCATGCCACGTCGCTCAATTTCCACGATCTGCTGGTGGCCAATGGCGCCATTCCCACGGCGGACGGGCGCGTGTTGATGTCGGACGGCGCGGGAGTCGTGTCGGCGGTGGGCGCGGGCGTGACGGAGTTCAAGCGCGGCGATCACGTGGTGTCTTGCTTCTTTCCGCAATGGGCGGACGGCTTGCCGTGGCAGGCAGTGGGCAACTTCGCGCAAACGCCCGGCGACGGCGCGGACGGCTTCGCGACCTTGCACGCCGTGCGGCCCGCGAGCGCGTTCACGCTCGCGCCGCGCGGCTGGACCCACGCAGAGGCGGCTACGATAACAACGGCGGGTCTCACCGCATGGCGCGCGCTGGTGGCCGACGGCGGCCTCAAGGCTGGCGACACCGTGCTCACGCTCGGCACGGGCGGCGTGTCGATCGCGGCGTTGCAGATCGCGCGGATGATGGGCGCTTCGGTCATCGTGACGTCATCGTCGGACGAGAAGCTCGCGCGTGCGAAAGCGCTGGGCGCCGACCACGTGGTCAACTACCGGCAGCACGAAAAGTGGGGTGCGCTCGTGCGCGACATGACGGGTGGCAGAGGCGCGGATCACGTGATCGAAGTGGGCGGCCCGGGCACGCTCGCCCAGTCGATCGACGCGGTACGCGTGGGCGGCCACATCGCGTTGATCGGCGTGCTGACCGGACGCGAAGGCACTGTGCCGACCTCGGTGCTTATGGCGAAGCAGGCGCGCCTGCAAGGCTTGATCGTGGGTAGCGGGCGCCAGCAACGGGACTACGTCGCGGCGCTCGACCAGGCGGGCATTCGTCCCGTGCTCGACCGCACGTTCGGATTAGATGAGCTTGCCGATGCGTTTGCTCATCAGCAGGCTGGGGCGCATTTCGGCAAGATCTGCGCGGCGTGGTGAATCGAATGCCCCACGACAGCGCAACGTTGTAACGCTCGAAATTCAGGAGTCGCCATGAAAGCGGTGTGCCCGTTGCATGGGCCAACGACGATCGTCGGGACGAACGCATACGGGTTCCCGGTTTACGCGTGTTGCCGCGACGACGTTCCCTTTGTCATGCCGCCGGACGCCTGTACGCGCGAGCCAGTGCAGTCCGGTGACGAACCGGCTCGCCAGCCCCGGCAACCTCGGGGCGAAAAGGAACGACACTAGCTGCGCGATCCCCACGCACACGAACGCGGCGGCCCGCGTTCGTGTGCATCGCCATCAGGTTGCGGGTGCGGTCAGCGACGTGTTGTACGTGGTGCCCGCGATCACCACATTCTTCAGCGTAATGCCGCTCACGTTGCTCACGAAAACCGGCCCGGGTGCGGCCGACGCGGAGGTCGAGGGCGTCGTCGGAACCGCGCCGGTGCATACCGGGTTGCCGAGGTTGCAGTTCGAGATCGTGACGCCGCTAATCGGACTCACGGTCGGCACCGGCAGCGGACCGTTGTAATCCACTGCCTCGGGGCCCTGCATCACCAGCGCCTGGAAGCACGAGTTCGACCCGGCGACGAAGCCCGAAGGCATCGAATACGACACCGCGCCCGACACGTTGCTCGCGTTCACGTTCGTGATGTTGATGTTGCTGATCACAGACGGACTCCATCGCACCGAGTCGCCTGACGGGCTGTAATCGCAATCGAACGTGATCAGGCTGCCCTGGCCCGTGGACGGATTCGTTGCGAGCCCGGTCGTGCCCGTACCCGTGATCTTGCTGATCGCGGCGCCGAGCGACCCGCCGCCATATTTGCCGGCAAGGTTCACGCCGTTGGACAACGTTACGCCGTTGATCCACACATTGTTGATGAATCCGCCGCGGTTCATGTTGCTCTTGAAGCGCAGCGCGATATTCAGCGGATTGCTCGCCCAGTTCTCGTTTTGCATCGTCAGGTTGCGGGCGTAGACGTTGCGCACACCCGCGCTCATTTCGCTGCCGATCGTCAGACCGCCGTGGCCGCTTTGCATCGTGCAGTTCTGCACGACGATGTTCTGCATCGGACCATATTCGGTGTCGAGGTACTTGCCGGACTTGATCGCGATGCAGTCGTCCCCGGTGTTGAACTGAACGTTCTGCACCAGCACGTGATCGCATGCGTCCGGATCGAAGCCGTCGTTGTTCGGTCCGACGCTGTCGGCAAACACGCCGTCGATCACCACGTTCGTGCAATCGGTGGGATGGTGCTGCCAGAACGGTGTGTTCTGCGTGTGGTAGTTCTGCAGATAAACGTTCGTACAACCAATGAACTCGACCATGCACGGGCGCAGATAATGGCCGTTGCCGAAAATGCGGTTTTCGACCGGCACGCGCAGTTCGGAGAGCGCGGGCAGATAGTTCTGATCCTGGTTCCAGCCCGTGCCCGTGAGCAGGTTCATCAGCGAAGTGGTTACGCCGTTCTGGTTTGTGAATGAGACGTTCGCCTGCGGGTTGCGGATCTGCGACGCGGGAAGGCTCGTTAGCGGGACGTTGTTCGGATTTGCATAAGCCTGCGAGGGCGTTGTCGAACCCGCGCAACCATAGGTGTTGCTGCTGCCCTTGTAGGTCCACCAGCACGAGGTAGGCGCCTGGGTGCTCGGCTGCATGGGCGTCATGGCCTGACCGTTCAGCACGCAGGTGTTGTCGTCGGCGGTCACGGCAATGTTGGTCTGGCGGAATGCGTAGATCGGCGAGCCGAAATTCAGGCAATCGTTCGCCTGCCAGCGCGTGTGGTACAGATTGCCGTTGGCCGTCTTGTACGGGCCGCTTTTCGCGTAGTCCGCGGGGTTCGGGCTGAAATAGATCGTGCAGCCCGATTCCAGATGGAGGTTCACATGGCTGAGCAGCACGATCGGACCGCCGCAATACCAGTTGCCGGCCGGCACCACCACGCGTCCGCCGCCGGCGCGGCTAGCGCCGACGATCGCGGCGTTGATCGCGGCGCATGAGTCGTACTGCGTGCCCGTGTAATCGCAAGGCACCATCACGCCCGAGCCGGGGCTTTGCAGGTCGCTGGCCGGATGCGCGGTCTGCTCCGCGCCGCCCGTCACCCATGGAATCTTGCCGCCGGGCCAGGCGGTGGACGTAATCAATGCAGAGGCGGGGAGGGTGCGCGCCCCGAAGCTCGTCACGTGAAAATCGAATCGGGAGAACAGCGATCGATCGACGTGCGCAAGCTGCCTGATGATGGCCGTGGCCTGGCCTTCCGGGCCCCAGATCGGGTCGCCGGAGGGGTGGACGGGCGGCGGCGGAAGATGCCCGCCGAACGTGGCAGGCGTGGGAAACAGGGTGTTTGCCGCTGCCGCTGTGCGGCTGGCGGCGAGAAGGCTTGCGCCCGCCGACGCGCCTGCGAAGGCCATGAACGCGCGCCGTTTGGGCGACGCGGGCGTGTTCGGGTGGCATTCGGAGAGCAGGGGATCGTCTTGATCTTGCGTTGCCATTGATTCGTTCTCCTATGTTGTCTCGCTGGATTGTTTCGTTGACGGTTGACCGGACTTCGGCGGCGGTTGAACTGCAAGGGCCGCGTGACGACGCTAACGCGAACGGGAGAGGCGCGGTTACAGCGAAGAGATCGAACAGGAGCGGCTGGCCGATCACTGAAGATATTGTTGTCAGACGACATGAAAATCGTCAATCAGATTTATCTAGGTGATGAACCTGGTATGACATGTGCGCGCAGAGCCGCCTAGGGCTACAGGCAGCTTACGGCGCGAAGAATTTGTCTGACGAGGTTGGGAGAATTCTCTGACTTGCCGATGCCCGGCGACACGCGCTGGGCATCCTTGTATCCCTCACGCGGCGAAGCCGGGAGTGGAAGACGTAATTAGCCTTCGTGCGCGAAAGCGCGTGTCGTGAGAACGCCGGGCGGCCGGTCGCGCAGCAGCAGCGGTGTTAAACGCCGGTTGGCGGTTTGTGCGGCCCACTCGCAATACGCGGCGCTGCCGAGCACCCAGCCCTCAAGCGTGGACCGCATGAGATTGTCGACCTCGCGTTCGTCGAGCGGTTGCGTCCCCAGATCGCGGTATGACTGCTGGCGCTCGAATGGCGTATCGCCGAGTGCGCGATAGAGCGGATGATCCTTGACGAAGCGATCGACACGCATGCCGGCGTGATGCATGTAGCTCGACCACGGGTAATTCCCCGGTTCGGTCACGAGGCCGTTGCGCACCGGCATCTGATCGATGACCTGACTCGCGAGCAGGAAATACCGCTCGGGCTCGATCACCGTGGCGTGGTATCCGCCGCGCCACACCGTGCCGCGGCGTCCGTGCCGGCGGTTAAAGGTATCGACATAGCGACGGCCCACCGCCTGCATCGCCATGGCCACGCTCGACTCGTACGAAGGCGTGACGAGGAACTGCACCGCGCCGGGCATGAGCACCCACGCGTGGACTGCCAGATCGGCGACGCGCGCGGCGTCCGCCAGGCAGGCGAGGAAATACAGGTAGTCGCCTTCGTCGAGGAATGCGGGCCCCGTGAGCCCCTGCAAGATAACGTGCTGCGGTTGTTCTGGGACGTAGTGCCGTGCAAGCCGTGTCATGCTGAATTAACCGGAAATCCGATTTGGAAAAGCGCCCCGACAGTTATCGGGCGCTCGACAGTGTGTAACATGAATACACGACGAAATTCTATGGGTCGCGCGCGAACGCAGGCATCGCGAACAAGCCTTTTTTCTGGCCTCACTTCGCGGATTTGATGGTCACGGTCGAGCGCCCTCGGAGCGAACGCCCGAATGCGGGTGCAATATGGGACTGCGGCCGGCGCATCCCTGCGCGGCAATCACAGGAGAACGAGTCATGAAATCGAATCTGCGATACGCCTTGTGTGCGTTTTGTCTGTTGACCGCGGCTGGCATGGCGTATGCGCAGTCGGCCAACGCGCCAAAGGACGCGTCGATGGGCGCGGGCGCAACCGGCACCACTCAGGCGGCGCCCAGCGCGACGAAGTCGGACCGCGCACTCGCGCGTGCCGTGCGGCGCGCATTGTCCCGGGCGCAGGGATTCAACGTATCGGGCGTTTTCGTTCGCGCGCGCGGCGGCGCGGTGACTTTAAGCGGCACGGTTCGCACCGGCGACCAGATTCGCCAGGCGGAAGAGGTCGCGCGCTCGGTGCAGGGCGTGAATTCGGTGACGAACAGGCTGACGCTCTTTCACGGCGGAAACGGCTGACCAGATAAAAGATGGCGCCGCAGACATTCAGCCTGCGGCGCCATTGCGCGGTGCTACGGCGCGGATCTATCGCAACAATCCCGCGCCGTACCCCGACGTCGTACTTACATCGTCACCGTGTCGGCGACTTCCTTGAAGTCTTCTATCTGGTCGAAGTTCATGTACTGATAGATCTTGTCGCCATTGGCGTTCAGCACGCCCATGTCGGCCATGTACTCTTCCTTCGTGGGGATCTTGCCCAGACGCGAGCAGATCGCCGCGAGTTCCGCCGAGCCAAGGTACACGTTCGTGTTCTTGCCCAGACGGTTCGGGAAGTTACGCGTGGACGTGGACATGACCGTCGCGCCTTCGCGCACCTGTGCCTGGTTGCCCATGCACAGCGAGCAGCCCGGCATTTCGGTGCGCGCGCCCGCCGTGCCGAACACGCCGTAGTGGCCTTCTTCGGTCAGTTGCTTCTGGTCCATCTTGGTCGGCGGCGCGACCCACAGCTTCACGGGAATGTCGCGCTTGCCTTCGAGCAGCTTCGAAGCCGCGCGGAAGTGACCGATGTTGGTCATGCACGAGCCGATGAACACTTCGTCGATCTTGGCGCCGGCCACATCCGAAAGCGTCTTCACGTCGTCCGGGTCGTTCGGGCAGGCCACGATCGGTTCGTGGATGTCGGCCAGATCGATTTCGATGACAGCGGCGTATTCGGCGTCCGCGTCCGGTTGCAGCAGTTGCGGGTCGGCGAGCCACGCTTCCATCGCCTTGATACGGCGTTGCAGGCTGCGCGGATCTTGATAGCCCTGCGCGATCATCCACTTCAGCAGCGTGATGTTGCTGTTGAGGTATTCGATGATCGGTTCCTTGTTCAGGTGCACCGTGCAGCCGGCGGCCGAACGTTCAGCCGAGGCGTCCGACAGTTCGAACGCTTGCTCGACCTTCAGGTCGGGGAGGCCTTCGATTTCGAGGATGCGGCCCGAGAAGATGTTCTTCTTGCCTTGCTTGGCGACCGTCAGCGAGCCTTGCTTGATCGCCCACAGCGGGATCGCGTTGACGAGGTCGCGCAGCGTCACGCCCGGCTGCATCTTGCCCTTGAAGCGCACGAGCACCGATTCCGGCATGTCCAGCGGCATCGTGCCCGTGGCGGCCGCGAACGCGACCAGACCCGAACCCGCCGGGAAGCTGATGCCGATCGGGAAGCGCGTGTGCGAGTCGCCGCCGGTGCCGACCGTGTCGGGCAGCAACATGCGGTTGAGCCACGAGTGGATCACGCCGTCGCCCGGACGCAGCGCGATACCGCCGCGCGTGCTGATGAAGTTCGGCAACGTCTGGTGCGTCTTCACGTCCACCGGCTTCGGGTAAGCGGCCGTGTGGCAGAACGACTGCATGACGAGATCGGCCGAGAAGCCGAGGCACGCGAGGTCCTTCAGTTCGTCGCGGGTCATCGGGCCCGTGGTGTCCTGCGAGCCCACCGAGGTCATCTTCGGTTCGCAGTACGTGCCCGGGCGCACGCCCTGGCCTTCCGGCAGACCGCACGCGCGGCCAACCATCTTCTGTGCGAGCGAGAAGCCACGGCCGCTGTCGGCCGGCTGTTGCGGCAGGCGGAACAGCGTGGACGGCGCGAGGCCGAGCGCTTCACGCGCCTTGGACGTGAGACCGCGGCCGATGATCAGCGGAATGCGGCCGCCGGCGCGCACTTCGTCGAACAGCACGTCGGACTTGACCGTGAATTCGGAGATGACCGCGCCGTTCTTGAGCGCCTTGCCTTCGTACGGGCGCAGTTCGACCACGTCGCCCATTTCCATCTGCGAAACGTCGAGTTCGATCGGCAGCGCGCCGGCGTCTTCCATCGTGTTGTAGAAGATCGGGGCGATCTTGCCGCCGAGGCACACGCCGCCAAAGCGCTTGTTCGGGATGAAGGGGATGTCTTCGCCCGTGAACCACAGCACCGAGTTGGTCGCCGACTTGCGCGAGGAGCCCGTGCCGACCACGTCGCCCACGTAGGCGACCAGGTGACCCTTTTCCTTCAGCGATTCGATGAACTTGATCGGGCCGCGCTTGCCGTCTTCTTCCGGCGTGATGCCGGGGCGCGCGTTCTTGAGCATGGCCAGCGCGTGCATCGGGATGTCGGGGCGCGTCGTGGCGTCCGGAGCCGGCGAGAGGTCGTCGGTGTTGGTTTCGCCCGTGACCTTGAACACGGTAATGGTCAGGCTTTCCGGCACTTCCGGGCGGCTCGTGAACCATTCGGCGTCGGCCCAGCTTTGCAGCACGGCCTTCGCGTTGGCGTTGCCTTTGTCGGCCAGTTCCTTGACGTCGTGGAACTGGTCGAACATCAGCAGGGTTTTCTTCAGCGATTCGGCAGCCACGGTGCCCACTTCGGCGTCGGACAGCAGCTCGATCAGCGGGGCGATGTTGTAGCCGCCCAGCATCGTGCCGAGCAGTTCGGTGGCGCGCGCGCGCGAGATCAGCGCGCAGGCGGTTTCGCCCTTGGCCACGGCGGCGAGAAAGCCGGCCTTCACGCGGGCGGCTTCATCCACGCCTGCGGGCACGCGGTTGGTGATCAGGTCGACCAGCGTTTGCTCTTCGCCCGCGGGCGGGTTCGTCAGCAGTTCCACCAGTTCGGCGGTTTGCTGAGCCGTGAGCGGGAGAGGAGGAATGCCGAGCGCGGCGCGTGCGGCTACGTGAGCGCGATAGTTTTCAAGCATTGGGGGACCTACTGGTATTGCGTTTGAAGGCGAAGGCTTTTCGGGCACTCCGAGGCTTTTCCAGGCACTGCTTTGACCGCAATTTTAATTGCAACGCCCTATTGCGTCAAATGTCTTATGTCTTATATAAGAGTTCGCGCGCAACGCCCGTGGCGGCGTGGAAAAGCCTGAGATTTTGGGTCAGGGTTTGCGGCCAAACGCTTCGCGCAGCTTTCCTTTGGCTTTCACGAGGGTGTCGCGCCGCGATTTGGGCAGGTTTTTGCCCGCGCGATTGATGTAAAAGTTCAGCATCGACATGGCCGACTGAAACGGCGTGCCCTTGCGCCGCCGGCTGTGCAGCGACGATTCCTTGAGCGACTGGGCAATCGTTTCGGCGCTGCCCGACTTGAATACGCCGGATTCGATGTCCATGGCGTCGCTCGTCTCGTTCACGTGCTTCGACCACTTCTTCGTGGTGCCGGACGTGCTTGACTTGCGGCTTTTAGCGGCGCTCGCGTGGGCATGACGTTGGCGCGCGGGGCGACCGCTCTTGCGCCGGGTAGAGGAATGCGGGCTCGTACTCATGACTTCTCCCTTTTTCGGCTGTGGATTCCCCGAAGGTTGCGCAAATGCAATACCGGCTGTGGTGCGACCCCGGCACGCTCTATGCGTTCTTCCTTGATGCGGACGCGCCGGACGTGAGGAAAACAGCTAGCGCGTGCAGAACCGGGAATGGAGGCAGTCGATCATGAAGTCAACTCCACGCTACGAAGTGAACGTATGCGGAGGCGATTTCCAGCATGTCAGGGAATGCTTTCGCGAATGGAAAACGGAAACGCTTATCTACCGCAAAGACCAGAAGATGTTCGAGGGCCGCAATGAGGTGCGCCCGCTGGCGAAGCGCGAGTATGAAAACACCGAGCAGGCGCGCAAGGCGCTGCAAAACGCCTGCGATCCGCGCGACGCTTACGCGCTGGCTGCCGAAGTGAGCAACGGCGAGCGCGACATGTGGATCGTAATGGCGGCTTATCGGGAATAGAGCGGGGAATAAGGCGAATAAAAACGGACGGGTAAAGAAATTACAAGGGGAGTGGGTGGAATTGCAATCGCCACGCACAAGGGAGGAAGAGATGCAATCTACTGGGCAGCCGGATAAAGGAAAAGGAGCGGATATGGGTCTTTCGACACAAAACCCCACACCGGATGAAGCCGACGAAACGGGCGGGGGCAAACGCGCCCAGGACGAGCAACGGGCGCAGGAAAAACCCGCTCGGGGCACGCCGGGCAGTTTCGATCAGCCCGAATCACGGCCGGAGGTGATGCCGCGCGAGGGCGGACCGCATCCGGAACAAACGGCGGAAGTGCCGCTCGGCCATCATGGGAAGGCGGAGCCGCCGGGATCGTTCGGACATAACAGCGCGCCCGTGAAAAAAGAGAACAATTAGGGATGCGAAGTATGGGGGTGCATGATTCAACGGCCTGTGAGCATGCGCCCGCCTAGTCCGATCAGCACGACGCCCACCACTGAATCGAGCGCGGCTTTGCGCCGAACGAGAAACTGCCGCACGGCGGGATGCGAGGCGAGCAAGGCCATCGTGCAATACCACCCGCACGAGATGGCGATGGCAATGACGACGACGGCCACTTCGAGCCAGCGCGGCGCACTGGCGGGCACCATCAACGCGAAGATGCTGCCGTAGAACGCAATGGCCTTCGGATTCGTCATGCTGACGACATAACCTTTTTTCGCCGCCGCCCAGCCCGATGCGCTCGCCTGCGCGCAAACCTCCATGGGGTGGCGCGCGGTGAGCAGCATTTTCACTCCGAGCCAGATCAGATAGCTCGCGCCCGCAATGCGTAGCCCGGCGCCGATCCATGCGACATGGGCCACGATCAGGCTCAACCCCGCCATGGCGATCCATGCCCAGGTGCCGGAGGCGGCGGCCAGCCCGAGCCCGGTCGCGAGACCGGCGCGCCGCGAAGCCACGGCCGTGGAGGTAACGATGACGAAATTCGGCCCCGGGCTGGCGACGCTCAGAAACAACACGCCCGAAAGCGCGAGCAGGACATTGAAATAATTCACGATGGCAGTTCCCTCGGCGAGGTTCGATGCGTCCGCAACCGACGCATTATTCACCCTCTCATGATACTCCGCGAGGCTACCGTGATCCCGCGGCACGGCGCTTGCGAAGCGGTGCCACATCACTCATGCAAGGCCGTCCACGCAAGGGCGTGGCCGTGACCTGCACGCACTTGCGCAGGAGTTTTCAAATGGGTTCATACGTCTCGCAGTCGCATCATGGCTTGCACGTGGGCACGCGCTCGCGCATCTGGATGACATGCGCCATGGCCGCGCTGGCCGGCCTGCTGTTCGGTCTCGACATCGGTGTCATCGCCGGCGCGCTGCCTTTCATCGCCAAAGACTTTCAGGTGAACGACCACGTTCAGGAGTGGATCGTCAGCTCGATGATGGTGGGCGCGGCGGCCGGCGCGGTCGCCGCCGGCTGGCTCTCGTTCCGGCTTGGACGTAAATATTCGCTGCTGCTCGGCGCGGCCCTTTTCATCGTTGGTTCGCTGTTGTGCGCGAGCGCGCCCAATCCCGCGTTCCTGATCGGCGCGCGCTTCGTGCTCGGTGTGGCCGTGGGCATCGCGACGTTCACTGCGCCGCTCTATTTATCGGAAATCGCGCCGGGGCAGGTGCGCGGCGCGATGGTGTCCGCGTATCAGTTGATGATCACGGTCGGCATCCTGATTGCGTTTCTCTCCGATACGGCCTTTTCGTCTTCCGGGGCGTGGCGATGGATGCTCGGCGTCGTGGCCATTCCGGCCGCACTGTTTCTGCTGGGCGTGCTGACGTTGCCGCGCAGCCCGCGCTGGCTCATGATGAAAGGCCGCACCGACGAAGCGCGCAAAGTGCTCAACAGCCTGCGAACCGAAACGGCGGCGGTGGAACAGGAGATGAAGGATATCGCGCGACAGCTCGAGGTCAAGGAACAAGGCTTCGCGCTCCTGCGCTCGAGCCGCGATTTCCGCCGCTCGCTGGCGCTGGGCATCACGCTCCAGGTCGTTCAGCAACTCACGGGCATTAACGTCGTCATGTATTACGCGCCGCGTATTTTCGGGCTCGCCGGCTACAGCGGACATCCGGCGCAGCTATGGGGCACCGTGATCGTGGGTGCGGTCAATGTGGTCGCCACGTTTATCGCCATCGGTCTCGTCGACCGTTGGGGCCGCCGTCCCATCCTGCTGACCGGCTTTAGCGTGATGACGTTCGGCATGGGCGCGCTGGGCTGGCTTCTCAAGCTCGGTGTTGCCACGCACGCGCAGCAGTTTCTGGCCGTGGCGATGCTGCTGGTGTTCATCGCCGGCTTCGCCATGTCGGCGGGGCCGATGATCTGGATTCTTTGCTCCGAAATCCAGCCGATCAAGGGGCGCGACTTCGGCATTGCGGCGTCGACGTTTACCAACTGGGTCGCCAATACGATTGTGGGCGCAACCTTTCTCACGATGCTCAACGCTTTCGGTCACGCACAGACGTTCTGGCTCTACGCGGCATTGAACGCGGCGTTTATTGCGTTCACGTTCTGGTTCGTGCCGGAAACGCGCGGCGTGCCGCTCGAAACGATCGAACAGAATTTGCTGGCGGGCAAGCCATTGCGCGAGATCGGGCGTTGACCAACCGCATGAACCCGCGCGGCGAAGTGGGCGGGCACGACGCTTGCAACCACTCTTGGCACTGCGTTTCGCCGCGCGCGACGCAATAACTCAAACCAGGGAATATGACCATGTATGCGACGAGACCTTGCACCACGACCTGCGTGATTGAAGACGCGCCCGTGACCTTTACGTTTTACCCCGATACCGGCGTGCTGCGCGTATGTGATGCCGTGGGCCACTGTCTGCGCGAGGACCGCTGGCACGGGAGCTGGGCGCAGCTTCTGGTCGCCATCCGCGAACTGAGCGGCGGCAGTTCGGTTGCGACGCCGCCCATCGCCAGGCCGGTTGAGGCTGTCGCCGCGCCGGCTAACGATATGCAGGCCGAAGCTGCTTGACGTAGCCAATCCGTCGAGGAAGGCATCTCGCCAGATAAGTCGGGAAAGATGGGTAGAGGAACGCGGCTTGCGTCAACCCAGAATCTCCACGAACGCCGCGCGCCGCCATGCTTCAGGAACGCCTCAACCCGCTCAAAAAAGCGCCGAAAGATAAAGCGGGCGGCAAGGACAATTCCGGCCAGAGTGCGCTGGTGCTCGGTGCGCTCGGCGTGGTGTTCGGCGACATCGGCACGAGCCCGATCTACGCGCTGCGCGAAGCCGTCCAGACGTTGCATTCCGAGGCACAGCCACTTGTGATGGGCGTGCTTTCCATGATCCTGTGGGCGGTGCTGATCGTCGTGGTGGTCAAGTACGCCTGCTTCGTCATGCGCGCCGATAACGAAGGCGAGGGCGGCATCGTAGCGCTTACGGCGCTCGTGCGTGGCGGGTTCGCTAAAGCAGGGCGCCCCGCGCCCCGGTTGCTGGTGCTCGCGGGCCTGGTCGGCGCGGCGATGTTCTACGGCGACGCGATGATCACGCCCGCTATTTCCGTGCTCTCCGCCGTGGAAGGGCTCAAGGAAATCAATCCCTCGTTCGACAGCGCCGTGCTGCCGGTTTCGCTGGCGATTCTCGTGGCGCTGTTCCTGTTCCAGTCGCGCGGCACCGCCGTTGTCGGGCGCACCTTCGGTCCCGTGATGGCGGTATGGTTCCTGAGCCTCGCGGCGGTGGGCATTTATCACATCGTGCTCTATCCCGCGATACTCGCCGCGGCGTCGCCGGTATGGGCTGTGCGGCTCGCGTTCGCGCATCCGGCGCTCGCATTCGGCGTGCTGGGCGCCGTGATTCTTGCGTTGACGGGCGCCGAGGCGCTCTACGCCGACATCGGCCATTTCGGCAAGCGTTCCATTCGCGTGGCGTTCTTTTGCATCGTGCTGCCCGCGATCGTCGCGGGTTATTTCGGTCAGGCCGCCACGGTGCTGTTCGAGCCGAACAGCGCCAGCCAGCCGTTCTTTCGCTCGGTGCCGCACTGGGCCCTCATTCCTGCGGTCGGCATCGCCATGCTCGCGACCATCATCGCTTCGCAGGCGGTGATTTCGGGCGCGTTTTCGATGACGAGTCAGGCCATTGAACTCGGCTTCCTGCCGCGCATGCGCACGATAGAAACTTCGAGCACGCGGCGCGGCCAGGTGTATGTTCCGGCGGTGAATGCGGGCCTGCTCGTGGCCGTAGTGTTTCTCGTGCTGTTCTTTCGCACCTCTGAACGCCTCACTTCGGCTTACGGCCTCGCGGTCGCGATGACGATGGTGACGACGTCGATGCAGATGCTGTCCGTATGCCGCGAAGTGTGGGGCTGGCCGCGCCTCGTCACGGTGCTCACGTGCGTGCCGCTGCTGATCGTGGACGGCCTGCTGCTCGCCGCGAATCTGCCAAAAATTCCCACGGGCGGCTGGTTTCCGGTCTCCGTGGGCGCGTTGCTGTTCATCACGATGAGCACCTGGAACCGGGGCCGCGAACTGGAGGCGCGTCATGCGGCTCGCGGCGAGTCGGTGGACGACTTTCTGCGCGGCATCTGCACCGCCGATCCAAAGCTGCCGCGCGTGCCGGGCACCGCGGTTTATCCAGGCAACGTGCCCGGCATGACGCCCGCCGCGCTGGTGAGCAACGTGCGGCACAATCATGTCCTGCACCGCACGGTGATCGTCTTCGCCAATGTTTCGGAGTCCGCACCACAGGCGAACGATGAAACGCGCATCGAAGCGCGCGATCTGGGCGCGGGCTGCTGGGAGATCGTCGCGCATCATGGGTTTGTGGAGCGGCCCAATCTCCCGCGCCTTTTGGCCTCGCTGCAAGGCCGGCTGGGCGACTGGCGGTTCGACCCGCATCAGACAACCTACTATCTGCCGCGCGACGAGGTGTTGCGCCAGCACGCTCAGCAGGACGTGAGCCGCTGGCGTGCGCGGCTCTTCGCGTTCATGTCGTATCACTGCACATCGAGCGCGGAGTATTACGGTCTCGCGCCCGGGCATGTGGTCGAACTGGGCGTGCAGGTGGCGCTTTGAGCGCCGTTTCTACCGCCGCTGTCACGCCGTGCCTGCCGCCGCCGAAAGCGTGGAGATAATCTCCGCGTTGAAGGCAGGCAGATCGTCGGGCTTGCGGCTCGTGATGAGATTGCCGTCGTGGACCATGGTCTCGTCGACCCACTTGCCGCCCGCGTTGCGAATGTCGTCCTGCAACGACGGCCAGCTCGTCATGGTGTGCCCCTTCACGATACCCGCCGAGACGGGCAACCACCCGCCGTGGCAGATCACGGCAATCGTCTTTTGGGCGTCGTTGGCGGCGCGCACGAACGCCTGCGCCTCCGGAATCAGGCGGATGGCGTCGCCGTTCACCACGCCGCCCGGCAGTACGACCGCGTCGTAATCGTCCGCCTTCGCGCCGTCGAGCGTGCGATCCACCTTCACCTTGCTGCCCTTGTCCACATGACGAAAGCCCTGAATTTCGCCGCTTTTCTGCGAAATGACGTCCACCTGTGCGCCTGCCTCCTGGAGGGCGCGGCGCGGCTCGGTAAGTTCGACTTCCTCGAATCCGTCCACGGCAAGGATTGCGACCTTGCAGTTGTCTAGCATGTTAGCCATTGCGATTTCCTCCGCATGTGAGACCGCATTTAAGACCGATTGAGATCGCTCTAAAGCGATCGAAACCTAGATTTTCCGGCGTTACGCCGGGCCTGCATGCATCCGCGTTGCAGCAAGGCGGATGCCGCGTGGCGCCGGCAAAACGAGCGCAAACAGACTCGGCGGCGGCATGGCGCTTGCGGAAGAGGAGATAAGCGTGGCGGCCATCAGCACCCGTCAGCACTCAGCACCCATCGGCGCGCCACGCAGCAGTTCCATCCACAACCTCAAGGAGAGCGAAATGAATGGATCGATCAAGCAACTGCTGGCCGGAGTCGTAATCGCAACGTGTTCGGCGGTGGCGCTCGCGCAAGGCGCCGGCGGGACAGCCGGCGGAGCCAACGGCGGTAGCAACGGAGTAGGCGCTGGCGGCGGCACGACGGGCGCGGCGGGCATCAATACGGCACGCCCGCCGGGAAGCGCGGCGGGCACCCGTTACAACAACAGCGGCTACGGCGCGCCGGGTACTACCGCAACGGGCGGCGGACAGGGAACGGGGACGGGCGCAGCACCTGCACCCGGAATGCACCCGAATACGCAGTATGACAACAGCAACGGCGCAATGGGTACGCAACCGAACGGCGGCGCGCAGGGAAGCCAGTAAGAACGGATTTACGTAGCCAAACCAGGCTGGGAAGAATGATGGGGAGTAAGCAGTAAAGGCGGCCGACGCGAACTGCGTTCGGCCGCCTTTTTTCATGGCCGTTTTTTTAGTCGATGACCTTGTTGCCGGTTTCCTCGAACAGGGAAACGGCGATCAGCGAAATCAGCACGCAGCCGATCATGTACCACGCGGGCGCCATCTTGCTGCCCGTCACATGGATGAGCCAGCCGGCCACGAGCTGGGCCGTGCCGCCGAATACCGATACGGCAATCGCGTACGCGCTCGACATGTACCCTGCGCGCAGATGCTTCGGAAAGTTCTCCGGCATCAGCGCATAAGCGGGTGCGGAGCCCATCGTGTAGAAGAGCATGAGCGCGATGAGCGCGCCGAGCACGACAGGCAGCGACGGAAAATGCGTCATGAGCCAGAACGCCGGGTACAGCAGCAGGATCAGCGCGATGCGCCCGATCACCGTGAGCGGCTTGCGGCGCCCCATGCGGTCCGACCAGGCACCGTAGATCGGACACATCACCAGCGAGATGGTGCTCGAAGCCACGCCCGCCAGTATCGACATCCTGGGTGGCAGTCCCAGGTACTGAATGCAGTAGGTCGGCATGTAGTACATCATGACGTACGTCGAAACCGACATGCCCATGATCGCGAAGATCGTGAGGAACCAGTTTCGCACGTACACGCCGCGCTTCGGATCATTGCGATCTGCAACCACACGCTGCGCCGGCGGCTCCTCGCGAATGTGCCTGCGCAGATAAATGCCGACAGGCGCGATCAGCGTGCCGAGCAGAAACGGAATGCGCCAGCCCCAGCTATGCATCGTTTCCGCCGAAAGCAGGAAGCCGAGGCTCGCCGCGAGTCCGGAGCCTAGCAGCGCCGCGGCGCCCTGGCTCGCCAGTTGCCAGCTCGCGCGAAAGCCGCGGCTGGCCTGTCCGCCCATTTCGAGCAGCGTGGCCGTTGCCGCGCCGAACTCGCCGCCTTGCGCAAAGCCCTGCACGAGGCGCGCGAGGACGATCAGGAGCGGCGCCGCGATACCGATCTGCGCGTAGGTCGGCGCAAGTCCGATGGACGCGGAACCCACCGCCATCAGCAAGATGGTGAGCGTGAGCGCCGGCTTGCGGCCCGCGCGGTCCGCGTAGCGGCCGAGCACGATGCCGCCGAGCGGCCGCATCACGAAGCCCACGGCGAACACCGCGAACGCGAGCAGCAGCGACGTGACCTGGCTGTCGGCGGGAAAGAACTGATGGCCGATCGTGAGCGCGAAATAGCTGTAGACCGTGAAGTCGAAGAATTCCAGCAGGTTGCCGATCACCGCCGCAAGAACGATCTTGCGCTGGTAGCCAGGCGAGAGCGAGGCTTCGTCGGCCGCTTTCAGAAGCGGTTCGGTCGCGGCGTTCATGCACGTTCCTTGCTGAGGAAGCGTTCGACCAGACGCGTCCAGAACGCGGCGCCAATGGTCAGATTCTCGTCGTTGAAGTCGTAGCGCGCGTTGTGCAGCATCGGCCGGCCTTCGCCATTGCCAAGGCGTACGAAGCAACCGGGGCGCTGCTGCAGGTAGTACGCGAAGTCCTCGCTGCCCGCGATCGGCGGGAACGGCGCGATGACGTGCTCCGGCCCGACCAGTTCCTCGGCCACCTGGCGTGCGAATTCGGTTTCGGCTTCGCTGTTGATAAGCACCGGATAGCCGCGGATGAATTCGATGTCCACCGTCGCGCCGTAGCTTTGCGCCTGCGCCGCGACGAGCGCGCGGATGCGCGCTTCGAGCGTCGCGCGCACTTCGGGCGAGAACGAGCGCACGCTCATTTCGAGCACGGCGTCTTCGGGAATCACGTTCGGCGCATGGCCCGAGCGGAAGGCGCCCACGGTCACGACCGCCGCTTCGTTCGGATCGACGTTGCGCGACACCACCGATTGCAAAGCCATCACGATGCTGCTGCCCACGAGCACCGGGTCCACGGCCAGATGCGGGCGCGCGGCGTGGCCGCCCTTGCCGTGCACGCGCAGTTTGACGGTATCGCACGCGGCCATGAGCGGACCGGCGCGGAAACCGAACGTGCCGGTGGGCACGCCCGGATGATTATGCAGGCCGAAAATCGCTTCGCAGGGGAAGCGCTCGAACAGGCCGTCGGCGATCATGCGTTCGGCGCCGCTGTCCGAGCCGGCTTCCTCGGCGGGCTGGAAGATCAGGTGGACGGTGCCGTCGAAATTGCGTGTTCTGGCGAGCTGGCGCGCCGCGCCGAGCAGGACCGTGGTGTGGCCGTCGTGGCCGCACGCGTGCATCTTGCCCTCGTGAACGCTCGCGTAGTCGAGGCCGGTAAGCTCCTGGATCGGCAGGGCGTCCATGTCGGCGCGCACGCCCACGGTGCGCGCGCTCGTGCCCGCCTTGAGCGATGCCACCACGCCGTGGCCGCCCACCTGGCGCGCGACTTCGTAGCCCCACGATTCGAGCTTGTCCGCGACGAAGCGCGACGTGTCGACTTCCTCGTACGACAGTTCCGGGTGCTTGTGGAGGTGATGACGGATTTCGTCGAGTTCCGATCGGGCTTCGGCCAGGTCGGCGACTTCGCAGTAATGGTGCTCGCTCACGGGGGACTCCTTTATTGGAATAGGTTTGGGCAAATGCCGAAGGCCGAGTATTGCATCGCCGAAAACCTCGACCGATGACGGAAAAGCACCGAAAATGTTGACTTGTGGTCAACGGTCGATTGTCGCGGCGCAGCAAGGCGGCGCGCGAAAGGAGCGATGCGGTGCGGGGAAAGGCAGAGCGGGAAGATGCGGCGCGAGGCACGATCGACGATATCGGCGAGCGGCCGCTGCGCTATCTGGCCGAAATTGCGGCGGCGGGCGGTGTGCGTCTGGCCGCCGAGGCGTTGGGCATCAACGCCTCGGTCATCAGCCGCCAGGTGGCGGCGCTGGAGCGGCGGCTGCGCTTTCCGCTGATCGAGCGGCGCGGTCGCAACGTGGCCGTGACCGAAATCGGCCAGGTGCTCGTGGATCATTATCGCGACGGGCAACGTCGTCAGCGCGATCTGGCCGCTCGCCTGGAGGAGTACCGGCACCTGAGGCGCGGCCGCGTGGCGCTGGGCGTGGGCGAGGGTTTCATCGGCAATCTGATCGCGCGGGCGCTTCAGCGGTTTTCGATGACGTACCCCGACATTCTCGTGGAAATCCGCTCGGGGCCCACGCCGGTCGTGCTGTCGCTCGTGCGCGACGACGTGGTCGATATCGGCCTGTGCACGCGCACTTCCGACGACCCCGCCATGCGCATTCATCCGTTCGCGTCGCGGCCGCTATGCGCGCTGGTTGCGCCCTCGCACCGCTTTGCGAAGATGCCCAAGGTGGCGCCCGCCGAACTCGCCGGCGAGCGCCTGATCTTCATGACCGAATCGTTCGGCGTGCAGCACTTCGTGCAGTCGCTGTTCGACGATGCGCGTCTGAACGTGATGCCTGCGTATCGCGTGGATCTTTTCAACACGGCGCAGACGCTCGCGGCCGCCGGGTTGGGCGTGGCGTTCATGTCGTCGATCACGGCGCGCCGCGGCATCGATCTGGGCGAACTGGCGGCCGTGCCGATCGATCATCCGATCGCGGCGGGTTTTTCGAGCCAGATGGTGACGCGCGTAGGCCGCAGACTTTCGCCCGCCGCCGACCACCTGAGGAAGCAGCTTGCGCAGAGTTTTCTGGAGTCGGCGGCGCAGTAGTGCGATGTTGTTGCGGGCTTCTATTCCTGCGCCGAAGGCGTATCCCCAATCCTCAGCACCGCATCGCGCTTGGCGAGCAGATGCTGCCGCAAGATCGCAGCGAGCCGCTTGCCGTCTCGCGCGTCGAGCGCTTCGAGCATTTCGGTGTGCTCATTTATCGCGCGATCCCACTTCGGCGTCTCGAAGTTCGAGCGAAAGCGCAGCGCCTGCAAGCGGCGGTTCACGGCGATATACGTTTGCCGCAGCGCCGAATTGCGCGCCGCTTCGTTGATCTTGTCGTGTATCGCCTGGTTGCGGCTGTAGTAACCGGCCAGATCGTTCTGTGCGCGGCAGGCGAGCATCGCGTAGTGCAGCGCCTTGATCTCGGCGATTTCGGCTGCGGTGATCCGCTCGCACGCCAGTTCGCCCGAAAACGCTTCGAGCCCGCTCATGAGTTCGAAGGTCTCGCGCAATTCCGCTTCCGACATCTTCGAGACCGAGGCGCCGCGATTCGGCGAAATCTCGATCAGCCCTTCGGACGCCAGCACTTTCAGCGCTTCGCGCAGCGGCGTGCGCGAAATGCCCAGGGTTTCGCATAGCTCGCGTTCGTTGAGCTTGCGTCCGGCCTCGAGCACGCCTTCCACGATGAACCGCCGCAAATGATCGACGACGGTGTCATGAAGTTGCTGACGCGGAATGGGCGGCAACTCGGGGCTGATTGCCGGACTAATGGCGGAGGCGTTCAGGTTCAGGTTTTGCATGCAAAAGGCATTTCAATCGGTTTCTGCGAATTCTAGCCCAAGGACGGGACCCTAAAGAAGCAGGCTGGCCTTGGGGTAAACCACGTCGGAATTGTTTGTCCGTCAGACGGCTGAGTGGATTATAGTTTTTTGCATGCAAAATTCAAACAGGAGCGATTGCATGTTGAAGCTCGATTTTCATCCCGCCGGCCGCCACTTCCTGCAGATTCCCGGCCCGAGCCCGGTGCCCGATCGCATCCTGCACGCGATGAGCTACCCGACCATCGACCATCGCGGCCCCGAGTTCGGCGTGCTTGGGCTCAAGGTGCTCGACGGTATCAAGAAGATCTTCAAGACGCAGCGGCCAGTGGTGATCTACCCGGCTTCGGGCACCGGGGCGTGGGAAGCCGCGCTCGCCAATACGCTGAGTCCAGGCGACGCGGTGCTGATGTTCGAAACGGGTCATTTCGCGACGTTATGGAAGCAGATGGCCGAGCGCCTTGGCCTGAAGCCCGAATTTCTCGGCCTGCCGGGCATTGAAGGCTGGCGGCGCGGCGTGCAGGCCGACATGATCGAAAAGCGTCTGCGTGAAGATGCGGGCCACGCCATCAAGGCGGTTTGCGTGGTGCACAACGAGACTTCGACCGGCGTGACCTCGGACATTGCCGCGGTGCGCCGCGCGATCGACGCCGCCGGGCACCCGGCGCTGCTGCTCGTGGACACGATTTCCGGCCTCGCGAGCGCGGATTACCGGCACGACGAATGGGGCGTGGACGTGACCGTCTCCGGCTCGCAAAAGGGTCTCATGCTGCCGCCTGGCATCAGCTTCAATGCGGTTTCGGCGAAGGCGCTGGCTGCCAGCGAGCATGCAAAGCTGCCGCGCAGCTTCTGGGGCTGGGCCGAGATCATCGAAATGAACAAGAGCGGCTACTGGCCGTACACGCCCAACACGAATCTGCTCTACGGACTTTCCGAAGCGCTCGACATGCTGCAGGACGAAGGGCTCGACAACGTGTTCGCGCGGCACCAGCGGCTGGGCGAGGCGTGCCGCCGAGCGGTGCGCGCGTGGGGTCTCGAGATCCAGTGCGCCGACCCCGCTGTTTACAGCCCTGTGCTGACCGGCGTGATGATGCCCGAAGGCGTGGACGCGGATGCGGTTCGCAAGATCATCTACGAGCGCTTCGATCTTTCGCTTGGCACGGGGCTCGGCAAGGTGAAGGGGCGCATGTTCCGCATCGGGCACCTGGGCGACTGCAACGATCTTACGTTGCTGGCGGCGCTAGCCGGCTGCGAGATGGGTCTGCGCATTGCGAATGTGCCTTTGAAGGACAGCGGCTTGCCCGCCGCGATGGAATATCTCGCGGCGCAGCCCAACGTGATGTCGCTGAAAGCAGCCTGAAACAAGGGCCTTTTGCGCATGCCGCGCACGGGGCGCGGCATGACGGACGCGGTTCTCAAGTTGTGCCAGGTTGTTCCCATGCCGGACGCCCCCTGCAAGAAGGGCGATGCGGCCGATAGAACCAGCAACGGAGACAGACGATGAAACGGTATCGATTGACGAGCGCGAGCAGCATCGTGCTGATCATGCTCTGCATCATGTACTTCATCACCTACCTCGATCGTGTGAACGTGAGCACGGCGGCGGCGGGCTTCGGCAAGGAGTTCCAGCTAACGCACACCCAGGTGGGGCTGGTTTTTTCGGCGTTTGCGTATCCGTATCTGCTGTTTCAGATCATCGGCGGCTGGGTGAGCGATCGCTTCGGCGCGCGCCGCACGTTGCTTTTTTGCGGCGCGCTGTGGGGCGTGGCGACGGTGCTCACGGGCATGGCCGGCGGCCTCTTCACGCTGCTCGCCGCGCGCCTGTTGCTCGGTTTCGGTGAGGGCGCAACGTTTCCCGCATCGACCTCGGCCATGTCGCGCTGGGTCGCGAAGGAGCGGCGCGGGTTCGCGCAGGGCGTCACGCACTCCGCGTCGCGCATCGGCAATGCGGTGGCGCCCGCCTTGGTGGTGCTGGTGATGGCGCGCTACGGCTGGCGCGAATCGTTCTTCGTGTGCGGCGCGCTCAGCTTGATTTGGGTCGTGGCGTGGGCGTTCACGTTCACCGAAAACCCGAAGGATCACCCGCGCATCACCGAGACCGAACTCGCGATTCTGCCGCCGCCCAAGCCGCGCGTAACGGGCCTGCCGTGGATGGCGCTCTTCAGGCGCATGATTCCGGTGACGATTGTCTACTTCTGCTACGGCTGGACGCTGTGGCTGTTTCTTAGCTGGATTCCGCAGTACTTCCTGCACAACTATCACCTGCAATTGGGCAAGTCGGCGATCTTCGCCTCCGTCGTGTTCCTCGCGGGCGTGGTGGGCGACACGCTCGGCGGCCTCGTGACCGACTGGCTCTTCAAGCGCACGGGCAACCTCAAGCGCGCACGTAGCTGGATGGTATCGGTCTGCATGCTCATTACGCTGATCGTCTTAGTGCCGCTGATGTTCGTGCACAATCCCGTCATTTCCATGGCGTGCCTGGCAGCGGGCTTCTTCTTTGCCGAAATGACCATCGGGCCGATGTGGGCGATTCCCATGGACATCGCGCCGGAATTTTCGGGCACGGCGAGCGGCATGATGAACACGGGCTCCGCGCTGGCCGCGATCATCTCGCCCGTGGTGGGCGGCTTTCTGATCGACCGCTTCGGCAACTGGGATCTGCCGTTCGTGGGCAGCATGGTGTTGATGGGATGCGGCGTGATTCTCGCGTTCCGCATGCAGCCCGACAGCCGCTTCGAACTGGGCAAGAAAACCGAAGAACCTGCGGGCTCTCATCAAGGAGTGTGAACGGCGATGGATGGCGCACGGACTTCGGGCATGCTGGTCAAACCTGTTCATCTGGTTCCTTCGAGCGCGGGCCATGGCTCGCCGCTCGCGCGTCGCCTGCGTGAAGCCATGCGCGGCGACGTATTCTTCGACACCGCGAGCCGCGGCCGCTATGCAACCGATGCGTCGATCTACCAGATCATGCCCATCGGCGTGGTGGCGCCGCGCGATCAGGACGATCTGCGCGCCGCGCTGGAAGTGGCGCGCGTGGAGCATGCGCCGGTGCTCGCGCGCGGCGCGGGCACGAGCCAGTGCGGGCAGACCGTGGGCGAAGCGCTCGTAATCGACACGTCGAAGTGGCTCAACAACATCGTCGATTTCGATGCCGATGCGCGTACCGTGACGGTCGAGCCCGGCGTCGTGCTCGATCATCTGAACGCATGGCTCAAGCCGCACGGGCTATGGTTTCCCGTGGACGTTTCGACGGCCGCGCAATGCACGATCGGCGGCATGGCGGGCAACAACTCGTGCGGCTCGCGCTCGATCGAATACGGCAACATGGTGCACAACGTGCTCGGCATCGACGCGATTCTCGCGGACGGCAGCGAGGCGCGTTTCCAGTCCCTGAAAATGCCGCACGAAGGCGCGCGGCTGGCGGCGCTCCTTGAGGGCGTGCAGCGCATCGCCACGCGCGAGCGCGGCGAGATTGCCGAACGCATGCCGAAAGTGCTGCGCCGCGTGGCCGGCTACAACATCGACCTGTTCGATTGCCAGAACCCGCTCGCGTATACCGACGACGGCGCGGCGAATCTCGCGCATCTGCTCGTGGGCTCCGAAGGCACGCTCGCCTTCAGCCGGCAAATCACGCTGAAGCTCGCACCGCTGCCCGCGCATAAAACGCTGGGCGTGGTGAGCTTTCCGACCTTCTGGCAGGCGATGGACTCGGCGCAGCACATCGTCAAGCTCAAGCCGACCGCGGTCGAACTGGTCGATCGCACGATGATCGAACTCGCGCTCGGTAATCCGGGCTTTAAGCCGGTAATCGAAAAGGCGCTGGTGGGCAGGCCCGATGCGATCCTGCTGGTCGAATTCGCCGGCGACGAACGCGAGACGCAGGTGCGCCGCCTCGACGGTCTGGTGGAACTGATGGGCGACCTCGGCCTGCCGGCTTCGGTCGTGAAGATGACCGATGCGAACGAGCAGAAGGCGCTCTGGGAGGTGCGCAAGGCGGGGCTGAACATCATGATGAGCATGAAGGGCGACGGCAAGCCCGTCTCGTTCATCGAGGACTGCGCCGTGCCGCTCGAACATCTCGCGCAGTACACGAGCCGTCTGACCGAAATCTTCCATCAGCATGGCACCGAAGGCACGTGGTACGCGCACGCGAGCGTCGGCACGCTGCACGTGCGGCCGATTCTCGACATGCGCCGCGACGGCGCGGCGAAAATGCGCGCGATAGGCGAAGCCGCGGCGGAACTCGTGCGCGAGTACAAAGGCGCGTTTTCGGGCGAGCACGGCGACGGCCTGTGCCGCGGCGAATGGATTGCCTGGCAGTACGGACCGAAGATCAACGCCGCGTTTGCGGAAATCAAGCAGCTTTTCGATCCCGAGAATCGCTTCAATCCCGACAAGATCGTGCGCCCGCCGAAGATGGACGACGCGAAACTGTTTCGCTTTGCGCCGGGATACCGCGAGCGTCAGATGCGGCCGGTGCTCGACTGGTCGGCGTGGGATGTGAACCGCGATCCGCTGACGGGCGCGCAAACGCCGCCCGGCAGCGGCGACGACCTGACCGGCGGCCTCGCGAAAGCGGTGGAGATGTGCAACAACAACGGCCACTGCCGCAAGTTCGACGCGGGCACGATGTGCCCGAGCTATCGCGTGACGAAGGACGAAAAGCACGTGACCCGCGGCCGCGCGAACACGTTGCGGCTTGCGATTTCGGGGCAGCTTGGCGAAGACGGGCTCGCGAGCGCAGACGTGAAAGAGACGCTCGAACTGTGCGTTTCGTGCAAGGGCTGCAAGCGCGACTGCCCGACCGGCGTGGACATGGCGAAGCTGAAGATCGAAGCGCGCGCGGCGTGGAATGCGACGCACGGCCTGAAGCTGCGCGAGAAGATGATTGCGTTTTTACCGCGCTACGCGCGTAGCGTGGCGAAATTGGGCGGTTTGGCGGCTGCTGGTGAACGGCTTCCGCTGATATCAGCCTGGACGAAGCGCGCGCTCGGCGTCGCGCCGCAACGCTCGCTGCCGCAGTTCCGGCCGTCTTTCCTCGCGGGGATGGCGGCCGCGAAGCCGGACCCAGCAGCGGCAACGAAGGAGGTCGTGCTGTTCGTCGATACGTTCAACGACAATTTCGAACCTGAAAACGCGCGCTCCGCGCAACGGGTGCTCGAAGCGGCCGGCTATTTCGTGCATTTCAACGTGCGCGCACAGGAGCGCCCGCTATGCTGCGGCCGCACGTTCCTCGCGGCGGGTCTGGTGGACGAGGCGAAGCGCGAGGCCCGGCGCCTGCTCGACACGCTCATGCCGTTCGTGGCGCGCGGCGTTTCGATTGTCGGGCTCGAACCTTCGTGCCTGCTCTCGATGCGCGACGAGTTCCTGCAATACGGTTACGGCGACGAGGCGCGCGAACTCTCGGCGGCTGCCTTTCTGTTCGAGGAATTTCTCGTGCGCGAGCAAGGCGCGGGCCGGTTCCATCTGGCCTTGCACAAGCTCGATGCCCCGCGTGCGTGGGTGCACGGCCACTGTCACCAGAAGGCGTTCGACGCCTTCCGGCCCGTGCTTACCGTGCTTGGCTGGATTCCGGGGCTGGACGTAAAGCCCATCGAATCGTCGTGCTGCGGGATGGCGGGCAGCTTCGGCTACGAAGCAGAGCACTACGAAGCATCGCTGGCGATGGCCGAGCTTTCGCTGTTGCCCGCCGTGCGCCAGGCCGGGCGCGGCGATCTCGTCGTGGCGGATGGCACGAGTTGCCGCCACCAGATCCACGACGGCGCGAACGCCACGGCGCTGCACGTGGCGAGAGTGCTGGAAATGGCGATGCGCTAATGCGTCAGTACGCTATTCGGTGCGTTATCGCGCGCATACCGCGTCCACGGCGTGCAGCATCTTGCCGAAGAATGCATTGGCGAATTGCGAATCGAGCCAGCGCACGATCAGCGCGATCTTGCGCTCGGGCTCGATCCACATGAACGAGCTGCCCGCGCCCACGCCAAACCAGCTCGACTCGGGCACCGCCGGAAACACGCGCCGCTGCGTGTTGAGCCAGACCAGTGAGCCGTAAAACGGTGCGAGCGGGCTGGGCGTGCGCATGCGCGCGATCCATTCGCTGGAGAGCACGCGGCGGCCTTGGGACATGCCGTCGTCGAGCAGCATCTGCGCGATCTTCAACTGGTCGTTCGCGCTTACCGACATGCCGCCGCCCCAATGCGAGCCGCCAGGCACCGATTGCACGCGTTTGCCGTTCAGGTCGATCCATGCGTCGTCGTAGCCGACCCATTGCCAGTTCTCGCTTGCGCCAACGGGGCGCATGATCGTCTCGCGAAATACTTCGGGCAACGAACGGCCGAACAGATGCAGGAGCGCCAGCGAGAGCTGGTTGATGCGCACGTCGTTGTATTCCCAATACGTACCGGGCGCTTGCAGCGGGCGCAAGTCGCCTTTCTTCCCGTTGGGCGGCTCCCCGAACGTGACGGCGCGGTAGTGATCGGCCTGGTCGGAGAGGCCGAAGCACTTGCCTTGCCATTCGCTCGTCTGTTGCAGCAGGTGCGTCCACGTGACTGCCGCGTTGTGGTCGTCGTCGAAGCCGATGCCGGGCACGCGCGTACGCACGGGTTCGTCGGGATCGGGCAAGAGGCCGCGGTCGTGCGCCACGCCCGCAAGCAGCGCCAGATACGTCTTCGCGATGCTGAAGGTCAGGTCGGGCCGATCGGGCTCGCCCCATTGCGCGAGCAGCCGCCCGTCCACGGCAACGGCGCCCGACACCGGCCCGCGATCGTGAATGGGACCGAGCAAGCGGTTCCACGGCGGCGGATCGTTCACATGCACGCCGAAATTGCCATCGATATGACGATCCCATGTCGATTCGTGATCGACGGAAAACTGAATGGCGTCCTGAACTTCCTGTGGCAAGTCGAGTTGCATAGGTGGGTATTTCCTTTTGGTGTTTCTGTACGTTGCCGGCTCAGCGGGCGGCCAGTTGCACGCGCGCCCAGATCAGCGTAGCGAGGCTCAATACGGCAGCGAACATCAGCCAGAGCCCCGGCGCGAGATTGTTGCCCGTCGCGGCAATGAGCGAGGCTACGGCCAGCGGCGTGAAGCCGCCGAACACGGTCGTGCCGACGTTATAGGCGAGCGCCATGCCCGTGGTGCGCGTGCGCGTGGGGAAGAAACTGGCCATGAGCGCCGGAATCGGGGCGAAATAGGTAACTTTCAGCACGGCGACCCAGATCACGGCGGCGATCAGCATGGGCAGCGAAGGATGGGCGTTCAGGATCATGAACGCGGGATAGACGGTGAGCAGAAACAGCGCGCCCGCCACGAACATGATGCGCGTGCGGCCGATCTTGTCCGACCAGTGGCCCACCATGGGCGTGAGCACGATAGCGATCAGGCCGGCCACGAGCGTGGCGATAAAGCCCGAAGACGGCGCGAGGCCGAGCTGGCGCGCGGCATAGGTCGGCATGTAAAGGAGTACGTATTGGGCCGAAGTGGTCAGGATCAGCACGCCGATCGACGCAATCACACGCGACTTTTGCGTGGCGAGCATTTCGCGCACGGGCGATTCGGCTTTTTCGGTGCGCTCGAATTCGGGCGTTTCGTCCATGCGGCTGCGGATATAAAGTCCGACCGGACCGATCAGCACACCGAACAGAAACGGAATGCGCCAGCCCCAGCTTTCGAGTTGCGGCTGCGTGAGCGTGCCGACGAGCACTGCGCCGAACAGCGAGACTAGCAGCGTGCTCGCGCCCTGGCTCGAAAACTGCCAGCTCGACATGAAACCGCTGCGCTGCGGCGCGTGCTCGATCAGGAAGGCGGTGGAACTGCC
The DNA here is from genome assembly GCF_905220295.1 of Paraburkholderia sp. J76. NCBI lineage: Bacteria > Pseudomonadati > Pseudomonadota > Betaproteobacteria > Burkholderiales > Burkholderiaceae > Paraburkholderia > Paraburkholderia sp. J76. Next base: position 54,865 of record NZ_CAJMZJ010000020.1, on the reverse strand, counting down.
GAACTCGCCGCCCGCTGAAAAGCCCTGCAATAGACGCGAGGCAAATATGCCGATGGGCGCCAGGATGCCGATCGTCGCGTACGTGGGCATGAGCGCGACCATGGCGGTGCCGATCGTCATCAGCGCGATGGAGAGCGTGAGCGACGCCTTGCGGCCCTTGCGGTCGCTATACGAGCCGAGCACGAGCGCGCCGAATGGCCGCGCGAGGTACGAGAGCGCGAATGTGCCGAGCGTGAGCAGCAGCGAGATCGTCGCGTTGTGAACGGGGAAGAAGAGCTTGGAGAGCGTGCCGGCGAAGTAGCCGTACGCGAGCAGGTCGTAGAACTCGAGCGCGTTGCCTATCGAAGTCGCGAGGATGAGCCGCGAGACGTTCTTGCGGGAAGTGCTTTGCGCGGCCTCCGGCCAGGGCTTGCTGCCGTCGTGGTGCGCGGGTAGGGAATCGATGCTCATTGCGACGTCCTCATGCAAGCGTTGCCGGATGCGGTGCGGGATTGGACGCGCCGGCTTCTCTTGCGCCGAGGTCCCAGAAGAGGCCAGCCATGATGCGCAGTCCGTCGCGCACGACCGGGCCGAGCAGATGTTCGTTCGGTGCGTGCTGTGAACAGCCCGGATACGAATGCGGGACCCACAGCGTGGGCATGCCGAGCACTTCGGCGAACACGTCGTTGGGCAGCGTGCCGCCCAGGTTCGGCAGCAGCACCGGTTGCGCACCCGTGGTCTCGCGCAGCGAACGCAGCGCCCACTGCACCCAGGCGTTGTCGGGATCGACGCGCGTAGCCGGCGCGCCGCGTTCCACGTCGAGTTCGACCATGTCGAAGCCGTGCGCGTCGAGGTGCGCGCGTACGATCTGTTCGAGGTTCTGCCAGTCCGTGCCCACGACGAAGCGGATCTGCATGTACGCGATGGCGTGCGGCGGAATCGCGTTGACGGGCTTTTCGGGGTTGCCCGTGCGGAACGCGAGCACTTCGAGATTGTTCCAGCCGAAAACGCGCTCGGTGGGCGTGAGACCCGGCTCGCCATAGTCGCTATCGACCTCGGGCTCGCCAGGATTGCCGCCTACGCGAATATCGGCGAGTGCGCGGCGCACGGATTCCGGCACAGGCGGCGGCCGCAGACCATCCACGAGAATCTTGCCATTCGAATCGACCATTGAAGCGATTGCGTTCGCGAGCACGACGCCCGGATTGCGCAGGAGGCCGCCCCAGTTGCCCGAATGATGGCCGCCTTCGCGCAGCGTGAGTTCGAGCTTGAAATTGACGAGGCCGCGCGAGCCGAGAAAGATCGTCGGGCGGTGCGCGCTAAGGCGCGGGCCGTCGGAGGCGATCAGCACGTCGGCCGCGAGTTCGTCGCGCAACTGCGCGCATAGTTCGTGCAGGCCCGGCGAGCCCACTTCCTCGCCTGTTTCGAACAGCAGCTTGAGGTTGAAGCCGAGCTTGCCGCCGCGCGCGTCGAGCACGGCCTTGAGCGCGGCGAGGTTGATGCTGTGCTGGCCCTTGTTGTCGGCGGTGCCGCGGCCGTACCAGCGCTCGCCATCGACGATCACGTCCCACGGCGTGAGGCCCGCGCGCCACTGCGCGTCGTAGCCGCGCACCACGTCGCCGTGGCCGTAGCTGAGGACGGTTGGCAGTGCGTCGTCTTCGTGGCGGTGGGCAATCAGGAACGGGCCCGCGCCTTTGGCGGGATTCTCGACCACGCGGCAGGTGAAGCCCCATTGCGTGAGGAGCGGCGTGAGTTCTTCGTCCAGATAGCCGCGCAGACGCTCGCCGCTCTCCGGCTCCTGGCTCTCGGTGCGAAATGCCACGCGGCGTCGTAGATCGTTCAGAAAGCGGCCGGAATCGTATTGATCGGTTGCGGTTTGAATAGCGGTGTCACGGGTCAACGCACGTCTCCTTGTTGTAAGGCCGTCGAGCGATCCTGCAGTCGCCGATATTTCTGCACAATTACAATATTTGCGATCTATCGTTGCCGAAACGGCAAAGCGGAGGAGGCCGCGCTCATCGACATGGACAACACCGCACTGCGCTATTTTCTGGAAGTGGCCCGCAGCGGCTCGCTGAGCAAGGCGTCCGAGCGGCTTTACGTGGCGGTTTCGGCGCTCAGCCGCCAGATGGCCCGGCTCGAGGAAGAACTGGGCACGCCGTTATTCGAGCGGCGGCCGCGCGGCATGGTGTTGAGCGAGGCGGGACGCATGCTCGCCGAGCACGCGCGGCGCAGCCTGCTCGAAACGGAGCGCGTAATCGGCGAGATTCGCGGGCTGAACGAGGGCGGCCGCGCGACCATACGGGTGGCGAGTTCCGAAGGCCTTGCGCCGGATTTTCTGCCGCAGGTGTTCGCGCACTTTCTCGGGACGTATCCGCAAACGCATTTCCAGCTCGACGTATCGGCGCCTTCTGTTGCAACGCAGCGCGTGAGAGAGGGCACGGCCGATATCGCGCTGTGCTTCAGCCTCGCACTGGAGAAGGAAATTGCCGTGCATTATTCGCAGCGCGCGCCGATATTCGCGCTCATGCGCCGCGATCATCCGCTCGCGGCGCGCGAGTCGTTGTCGCTGCGCGATTTGATTCCGTGGCCGGTTGCCATGAACAACCAGGGCGTGACGATCCGCCAGCTTCTCGACATCGCGTGCAGCCTCGAAGGGCTGATCTTCGAGCCGGTATTCGTCAGCAACTATCATGTCGCACTGCAAAGGTTCGTACGCCTGACCGATGCCGTGACGTTCACCGGCTTTCTGACCGTACGCGGCCGTCTCGACGTGGAAGGACTCGCCGCCGTGCCGCTCACGAACCCTGAGTTGCATCAGCGCACGCTGCAGATCCAGACGATGGCGGGCCGCACGCTGCCGCAAACCATGCAGGCGTTTGTCGACCTGCTCACGCGCGCGATCGACGACGACGAGCTTGCGCGCGGCTGATTTCGTCTACGCGGCGATACGCGCGGCGAGCCTGCGCATGCCGGCGAAAACGGCATCGGCTACGTCTGCGGGAAAGTCGGCCGGGAGATGCGCCGAGACGGCTTCGATCGCGTGGGGCGTTCGCGCCGCCACGTGCGCGAGCATGGCTTCGACTTGTTCCGCGGCGAATCCCACGCGCTGGCCTTGCGCGATCCAGTGCCGCGGATAGATCTCCTCGACGCGATAATGCCGGTTGCGCCCGCGCACGGCCATCGCGAGACTCACGCGCTGCGGCGCGATGTGATTGCGGCCCCGGCCGACGATGGGATGCGCGCTGAGCACGTCGTAAAGCGGCGTGGCGGCGTATTCGCTGCGGGGCAGCAGCGCGATGCTGTAGTTCTTCGCGTGGCCGTCCGTTGCCGCGAGCAGCCAGAAGACCATTTGCGTGACGAAGAAGTTGCGGCGGTCGGCTGCGGTCTGCGCGGAGCCGTCGAGCACTTGCATGATCGCGTCGATGCCCGGGCCGCCGTCGGCTTCGTATTTGGCGAGCCCCGAGGTGCCGGTAGCCTGGCACAGATCCTCCTGCGGCAGGCGCACGATCCATTTGCCGTCGCTGGCAAGGCGCCGGTCGAAACGCTCCACGACCAACGCCTTCGTATCCTCGAATCGCGCGATTTCGCACGATGCTACGGGCAAACCGTAGGCCGCGACGATCTGTGTACACAGCCATTCGTTTTCCACCGAAGTGCGCATGTCGGCACGCATGTTGCCGACGAGGCCGAGCGGGAGCTTCAGGATGTGCGTGGTCGGCGTGCTGCCTTCCGGGAGCAGCCACTGGCCGCCATGGCGCAGCAGCGCGGTTTTTTCCTGCGCTCCGGCGATCGACAGCCGCAGGTTGTCCACGGAATCGTGCTCGCCCGCGTGCGGCGCGGCGGTGGTTTCGCGCAGCAGTTGCGCGATGTCGCCTTCGCTCAGGGCTCGCCCCTTGATGCTCCTCAGGCTTGCGGGCGTTTCCCCGGCGGGAAGTATCTGCAGCGCGCCGACGCAATCGCGGCCAAGCACAGCGAGCAACTCGAACGGCGAGGTGCCGCCTGTCTGGTAGCGCGCGGCGATGCGTCTGCGAATGCGGTCGCTGTCGGGCAGCAGATTGTCGAAGTAGTCCACGACAATCTGGCCGCGGTAGGGCTGGTTGCCGGGCGTGAACGGCAACGAGAGCGAAAGGGGACGGCCTTGCTCGTCGGCGAGCCAACTGTCGAGGTACACGAGGCGTTCGTTGCCGCGCGCGCTCTCCCAGTAGCCCACGGGCAGGCCGTTCATCCACAGGTCGAGCCGGTTGGGCAGGCGGGGGCGTGTGCTCACCAGTTCTCCCTCGGCTTGCGACGCGTGGTGGGCTGGCGCGGCGGCGCGGCGGACGGAGTGGCGCGGGAGAGAGGGTGCGGGCGCGTGGGTTCGCGGGCAACCGGCGGCTTGGCCGCGGCCGGCTTCCTGGCTGTAGCGGTGACGGTTTTAGCGGCAACGGTTTTAGCGGGGCGGGGCGCGGCTTTCGCCGCGTCCGGCGACGCCATGGCTTCGGGCGCGCCGAGCTTGATTTCGACGTCGAGCAAGCGCAAGACCCGAACGAGCCGCTCGACGCTCGCCGCTTCGGGATTGGCCTCGAACGCGGCGTAGCTTTGCTGCGAGATGCCGAGCCGCGCGGCCAGGTCTTTCTGGGTGAGGCCGGCTTTCTTGCGAAAGCCGACAAGAATCGGGCGCAGTTGACTGAGTGTCTTGAGAGGGTAGTCCACGGCAACTCCGGGCGGCGACATGCGGATGCAAACCGCCGATGCAAATGGAAACGCGGGGTGCGATGGAATACAGTTTATACGTTGTAAATGGAAAATACAAACCATAGGCTGTAACAGGAAAATACAGTCTGTAGTTTGTATTCGTTGACGTTCGAATGCATAGGGCGCCGATCACGCGCCGTCTCGAACTTGCAACTAACTGTCGAGCGCAGCAGGACCCGCCCAGCCGCTTCGCGGCCAGAGCGAGCCCGCCCGGCAACGCAGAAATGCCAACCGGGGGTAGCGTTAGACGCTCTGCATCGGCTCGCCAAGCACGAACGGTCCGCCCTGGTATTGTTGCGCGGCGTCGGCAAGCTCGGCGTTCGGTGCGGCGGGCGGGAAGCGGTCAGCGTACGCCGCCGAGCTGTCGCGCGGCCGGTAGCCGAGGAAACCCGCCTTGCCGTTGTCCCACCAGCTTGCCGGGTTGGCCGACACGCCATAAACGATCGCGTGACCTACGCGGTTGGTGAACAGCGAGCAGCGCACGAGTTCGATGAAGTCGCGATAGCTCAGGAACGTGACGAGCATACGCGCGTTCTTCGGTTCTTCGAACGACGAACCGATGCGCAGACACACTGTTTCCATGCCGAAGCGATCGAAGTAGTAGCGCGACAGCGATTCGCCGAAGCATTTCGTCACGCCGTAGAGGCTGTCCGGCCGGTGCGCGGCATCGGTATCGAGCACGCTCGTGACGGGATGGAAGCCCGTCACGTGATTCGAGCTTGCGTAGACGATGCGCTTGATGCCGTGCTCGCGCGCGGCTTCATAGAGGTTGTACGTGCCGCGAATGTTGGCTTCGAGCAGATCGTCGAATGGCGCGTCGATGGAAATGCCGCCCAGGTGCACGATCGCATCCACGCCTTCCACGAGTTGCATGACCGCCTCGCGATCCGCCAGGTCGGCGCGATGCGTTTCCTCGTGCGGCGCTGCCTCGCCCAGTTCCGTGATGTCGCTGACGCGAACGACGTCGGCCCAGTTCGCAAGCGCGCCGCGCAACTGGCGGCCCAGATTGCCGCCCGCGCCAGTCAGAAGAAGGCGGCCGAACGGTTTGGCGGAAAGTGAGTGTTGCGACATCTGGGCTCCCTGGGAATTATTCTGTTATTGATCGTTTAAGGAAAACGTTTTCCGAATATAGCCATCGGGCGTGGCAGCGTCAATGGAGGAATACCTGCTTCGAATACGGGGTTCGCCCCAGGTGAGTTTCTGCGACAATGCTCGCCGTCGATCCTCCCTCGCGTTGCCAATCTATGAAAAGTGGTTCCCCGACGATTCGCGATGTCGCTGCCATGGCCGGCGTCTCGGTCGCGACGGTGTCGAAGTACGTGAACGGCACGCAACGCTTTTCGCCGGCGGTCGAAGCGAAGGTCAAGGACGCCATTGCATTGCTCGGCTACCGCTCCAATCCGCTTGCGCGCTCGATGATCACGGGGCGCACGCGCACCATCGGCATTGCCATTCTCGACATCGCGAACCCGCACTTCACGAACGTGGTCAAGGGCGCGAACCGCGTTGCGCTCCAGCACGACTACACGCTGCTTCTCGTGGACGCCGAAGAAAATCTCGCACGCGAGCGCTCGCTCATCGAAGCGCTCGCGCCGCGCGTGGACGGCCTCATCGTCAGTTCGCGCGCTTCCGAGGAAATCGCCAGGTGGACGATGAATCTCGGCAAGCCCGTCGTCATGCTGCGGACCGTGCGCGGGCTCGACATTCCTACTGTCGGTTTCGACAACCGGCTCGCGACCTCCATGCTGGTGCGCCACCTGCTCAATCTCGGGCACCGGCATGTCGCCTATCTGGGATTCGCCGCGGCGACCATCAACGACGAGCGTATTGCCGGCGCAACCGAGGCGCTGGCCGAAGCCGGCCTCACGCTCGACGTGTACGAAACACACGCGCCGACCGCCCAGGCGGGCGAGCAGGCCTGCTCGCGGGTGATGCTGGGCCCGAAGCGCCCGCAGGCCGTGATCTGCTACAACGACCTCATCGCGCTCGGCTTCATGAAGGAGGCCAGGTCGCTCGGTTTTCGACTGCCGCAGGATGTCTCCGTTGCGGGCATCGACAACGTGCCTTACGGCGAATACGTGGAGCCGCGCCTGACCACGATCGACGGGCAGAGCGAGCGAATGGGCGAGCTGGCCATGCAAAAGCTGATCGACGTCCTCGCCGGGCGCGCGGATGTCGAGCAGGTCGTGCTCGAACCGCGACTCGTCGTGCGCGACTCGACCGCCGCCTGCCGCTGATTCCCTGATTCCCTGATTCCCTGATTCCCGAACCACCTGATCGCTGGCCGTCGATCGACGGCCAGCGGCCTCGTCACGCTCGCCCCTCGTTGCCGGTTAAAACGCGCGTTCGCGTTGCCGCTCCGCGTAACTACCTACTAGCCATTTCGAAAGGAACACTTTAAATTTAAGAAAACGTTTTCCAGAAGTAACGTACGAATAACAAAAGGAGATCGGAGAATGTCGAAGAACACGCGCCGTTTGAGGAGCGCCGTTGTGGGGGTGGCGATGGCGGGCGCCGCGCCTGCCTTTGCGCAGAGCAGCGTCACGCTCTACGGTATCGTCGATACGGGTATTGGCTGGCAGTCGAGTCAAACGACGCTCGGTTCGACCTCTGGCGGCCGTTCGGCCGTCAAGATGATCAATGGCGTGTGGGCGGGCAGCCGCTTCGGGCTGAAGGGGGCCGAAGATCTCGGCGGCGGCACGAAGGCCATTTTCCAGCTCGAACAGGGCTTCAACAGCGCAACCGGCGCGCAATCGACAACCGGTCTCATGTTCAGCCGGCAAGCGTTCGTGGGCGTGACGAACCCCACTTACGGTTCGCTCACGGCGGGCCGCCAGTACGCTTCGTACTACCAGATGCTGTCGCTGTACAGCCCGACCACGTGGCTCACCGGCTTCTACGGCGCGCATCCGGGCGATCTCGACGGCCTCGACACGATCTACCGCGCCAATAACACGCTGCTGTACACGTCGCCGAAGATTCACGGCCTCACGGTGAGCGGTTCGTACTCGCTGGCCGGCGTGCCCGGCAGCGTGACGCAGGGCTCGACGTGGACCGCCGCGGCGCAGTACGCCATGGGGCCGTTCGGCATGGCGGTGGGCTTCTCGCGCATCAACAACTCGAACGTGAACGGCGGGGCCTTCGGTCCGGATACGACCACCTCGAACGCGGGCGCACAGGCCGGCATTTCCGCCGTGACGTACGGCTACCAGTCGGCGCGTGCGCAACAGCGCTTTGCCGTGGGCGCCGGCTATACGTTCAGCAGCCAGTTCGACCTCACGGCCACCTACTCGAACGTGCAGTACATCCCCGGCGTGGGATCGGGCTTCCACGATACGGCGATCTTCAATACGGGCGGCGTCGTCCTGCACTGGAAGCCGGCTCCGACGTGGGATTTCGCAACGGGCTATAGCTATACGCGCGCCACGCGAGCCAATGGCATCACGAGCAGCGCGCAATATCAGCAGTTCAATCTGTCGGAGTACTACACGCTTTCCAAGCGCACGGGGCTGTACGCGTTGCAGGCTTTCCAGCGAGCAAACGGCAAGACCCTCACGCCGGCAGGCAACGGTACGCAGATCATCAACGCGACCGCGACGATCGGCGACGGCTTCCAGACCACGCCGTCTTCGTCGCGCAGCATGGTCGCTGTGGGTGCGGGCATCATCCACCGGTTCTGAGACACCCGGTTGGCCAGCTAATCAGCCCAGACACGGCTCGAAAACAACACTTCCATTCTTGGGGCAAGCGATGAAAAAGACCTTTCGCAATTCGCGCAGTACACGCACCGCAAAGACAGCAATGACCGTTCTGGCCGCGGCGCTCGCGCTCACCGCAGGCGCCGCGCACGCACGCGTGTTCCGCGTAGCCGATGTTCACAGCGACACCTTCCCGACCAACATGGCGCTCAAGCACATGGGCGAAGAAATCTCGCAGGCCACGGGCGGCAAGGACTCCATCAAGGTATTCGGCAACAGCGCACTTGGTTCGGAGAACGATACGATCGATCAGGTGCGCATTGGCGCGCTCGACATGGTTCGCGCCAATGGCGCCGCGTTCAACGAGATCGTGCCGGAGTCGATGATCCCGTCGCTGCCGTTCCTCTTTCGCGACATCGACCATTTCCGCAAGGTGATGTACGGCCCCGAAGGCCAGAAGATTCTCGACGCGTTCAAGGCCAAGGGCATGATCGCGCTGACGTTCTACGAGAGCGGCGCGCGCTCGATCTACGCGAAGCGCCCGATCAAGTCGCCGGCCGACATGAAAGGCCTGAAGGTGCGCGTGCAGCCGTCGGACCTGATGGTCGACGAAATCAGGGCTATGGGCGGCACGCCCACGCCGATGCCGTTCGCCGAAGTCTATACGGGCCTGAAGACCGGCCTCGTGGACGCGGCGGAAAACAATCTGCCCTCGTACGAAGAAACCAAGCACTACGAAGTAGCGCAGGTGTATTCGGAAACGGACCACGCCATGACGCCGGAAGTGCTGGTGTTCTCGAAGAAGGTGTGGGACACGCTCTCGCCGCAGGAGCAGGAGGTCATCAAGAAGGCGGCGGCCGACTCGGTGCCGTACTACGTGAAGCTCTGGACGGCGCGCGAAGATACGGCGGGCAAGACGGTGGAAAAGGGCGGCGCGACCATCATTCCGGCGGCACAGGTCGATCGGGCCGCGTTCGTGAAGGCCATGCAGCCTGTGTGGACGAAGTATGAAAAGACGCCCCAGATGAAGCAGATCGTGGACGAAATCCAGGCGATTCACTAAGGCCCGGGGCTGCGCGCCGGCAGCGGCGCGCAGCCGATAGAACGCAGTGGTGAAGTCCGTACCGCGCAAGGATGGATCATGACCTTCCTGAAACTCCCCAACGATTTACTGTTTCGCCTGCTGACGCTGGTCGCCTCGCTCGCGCTCGCGGCACTCACGGTTCTCGTCTTTTACGGCGTGATCATGCGCTACGTGTTCGAGAGCGCACCCGATTTCGTCGAGCCGATCGCATTGCTGCTGGTGGTCACCATCGCCATGTTCGGCGCCGCGCTCAAGGTGCGCGAGCGCGGGCATATCGGTCTCGATTCGCTCGTCAAGAAGCTTTCGCCGCGCTGGCAACTGATCGCGGAGGCATTCCAGCATCTCTGTCTGATCGCGCTCGGCGTGGCGATTTTCTTCGGCTGCCTGCAAATGGCGGAAACGACCATGGATGACCGTATCGCGATTCTCGGCGTGCCGGAAGCGGTGCGTTACGTCATTCCGGTCGTGGCCGGCACCTGCATCGTGCTGTTTTCGCTCGAGCATCTGCTGGCGCTATTCGTACGCAAGGCAAAGTAGGGCAAATATGGAACTCGCAATTCTTTCGCTCAGCTTTTTGGTGCTCCTCGCCGTTGGGGTGCCGGTTTCTTTCTCCCTCGGTCTCGCCTGCGTCAGCACGTACCTTTACGAAGGGCTGCCCGCCGCGACTGCCATGCAGTCGATGATCTCCGGCATGAACGCGTTTTCGTTTCTGGCCGTGCCGTTCTTCATCTTCTCCGGCGAGTTGATGCTGCACGGCGGCATTGCGGATCGCATCCTGCGCTTCGCCCAGGCCACCGTGGGTCACTTTCGCGGCGGCCTGGGCATGGCCAATGTCGTTGCGTGCACGCTGTTCGGCGGCGTTTCCGGTTCGCCTTCCGCCGATACGTCGGCCATGGGCGGCGTGGTCATTCCGCTCATGAAGCGCGAGGGTTATAGCGCTGCCTACGCTGTCAACGTGACGACGCACTCGTCGCTCGCCGGCGCATTGATGCCGACCTCGACGAACATGATCATCTACGCGTTCGCGGCGCAGGGCATTACCGGCACGCTGAACGGCCAGCCGATGAGCGGCGTTTCGATAGGAGACCTGCTTTTCTCGGGTCTGCTGCCGGTGCTGTGGGTCATGGGCTTCGTGCTGGTCGCCGCGTACTGGCAGGCGCGCCGCTTCGGTTATCCGCGCAGTGCAGACGGTTCGACCAAACTGCAGGTATTCCCCGGCTGGCTCGCTGTGGTGCGGGCGTTCCTCGGTGCGCTGCCTGGCTTGCTGGTGATCGCGATCATTCTTTTCTGCGTGGCGCGCGGCATTGCGACCGCGACGGAAGCGGCGGCCATAGCCGTGGTGTATTCGCTCGCGCTCACCGTGGTCGTGTATCGCTCGATGACGAAGGAGAAGCTGTTTTTCGCACTCTCCCGCGCGGCCAAGACCACGGGCGTCGTTTTGCTGTTGATCGCGGTGTCGAACATGCTGCGCTATCAGATGGCGTATCTGGAGATTCCGGAGGCGATCGAACGCGTGCTCGAACACGCCACGACGCTTCCCTGGCTGATGCTTCTCTACATCAACATCATCCAGGTGTTTCTGGGCACGTTCATCGACATGGCGGCGCACATCCTCATCACGACGCCGCTCTTTCTGCCGCTCGCCATGCATAGCGGCGTGGGCCCGGTGCAGTTCGGCATCATGATCCTGCTGAACTGCGCGCTGGGCCTCGTGCATCCGCCAATCGGCTCGGTGCAGTTCATCGGCTGTGCGATTGGCGACGTGTCGATCGGGGAGACGACCAAGGTCGCGTGGCCATACTATCTCGCGATTTTCAGCGCGATCAATCTGGTCACCTACTTTCCGTTCTTTTCGACGTGGCTGCCCAGCGTGATCAACGGGCATCCGGTCTTCTGATCAACCGGCACACTAAAAAAAGCGGGCACTCGTCAAGAGGGCCCGCTTCGTTTTTCAGCGTACGGTGCTTTCACGCCACGCGTATCACCACCTTGCCGAAGTGTTTGCCGGCTTCGAGCCACGCATACGCTTCGGGCGCTTCGTCGAAACCGAACACGCGATCCACCACGGGGCGAATCTGCTGCGCGCCGACGAAACGCGTGAGGTCGTCGAGCATCGCGCGGCTGCCCACCATGAGGCCGTGCAGCCGCTTGAAGCCGCCGATCACGGGAAGCAGCCCGAGTTCCGGACCCGCAAAGCTCGTCACGCCGCCGATGATCGAAACGAGCCCGCCCATTTTCGCGGCGGCCACCGAACGCGGCAGCGTATCGCGTCCGCCCACTTCTACCACGATATCCGCGCCTTCGCCGCCGGTGAGTTTCAGCACTTCGTCTTGCCATTCGGAGTGCGAACGATAGTTGATCGTCTCGTTCGCACCTAACCCACGCGCGCGTTCGAGCTTTTCGTCGCTCGAAGACGTGATGATGGTCCGCAAGCCCGCGGCGTGGGCGAGCTGGAGCGCCCAGATCGACACGCCGCCCGTGCCGAGCAACACTACGGTCGCGCCCGGCTTCGCCTGACCCTCGACGAAGATCGCATTCCAGGCCGTGATGCCGGCGCACGAGATCGTCGCGGCTTCCTCGTAGTTGAGGTGCGCGGGAATCGCAACGAGCGAGGTTTCCGGCGCGACGAAGCGGTCGGCCAGTACGCCGTCGAATTGCGCGCCGGGCGTCTCGCGCACTTTCTCCGGCGTGGGAGCGCCATCCAGCCAATGCGGGAAGTAGGTGTTGATCACGCGGTCGCCCGGTTTGAAGCGCGTGACGGCCGCGCCGACTTCGATCACTTCGCCCGCGCCGTCGGCGACCGGCACGAGCGGCGTGTCGCCCAGACCGAGGTAATCGCCGCGCGCGAACATCAGGTCGCGATAGTTGAGCGAGGCCGCGCGAACCTTCACGACCACGTCATGCGGGCCGGGCGTGCGCGGCGTGAAATCGGTGCGCGCCAATGCGCCATAGCCGCCGCCGGCCTTCAGTTTCCATGCATTCATGACTGCTCCAGTACGAGTAGGAGCATCTATGATAGTGTTGCTTGTGCGGCGACATTGGCGAGTTTTTGGAGTCCCGTTGTTGCCGCAATGGATACAAAAAGGAGTCTGTGTATGAACGACCGCTTAAGCGGTGTGGCCGAATTCGTGGACGTGGTGGATGCGGGCAGCTTCTCCGCTGCGGGCGAGCGCCTTGGCGTGACGCGCTCGGCGGTCGCGAAGATCGTCGCGCGGCTGGAGCAGCGCCTGGGCGTGCGCCTGCTGCAGCGAACCACGCGCAGCTTGAGCCTCACCGACGAAGGGCACGCCTATTACGAGCAATGCCGCCGCGTGCTGAGCGAACTGGGCGCCGTGGAGGCCGCCTTCGATCACGGCCGGCGCGAGCCCTCGGGACGCTTGCGGATCAGCGCGCCGGTGCTGTTCGGGCGTCAGTGCGTGGCGCCCGTGGTGCGGCGGCTCGTAGAGGCGCATCCGCGCCTGAATGTCGAACTGTCGTTCAGCGATCGTGTGGCCGATCTCGTCGAGGACGGCTTCGATCTGGCCGTGCGTATCGGCACGCTGCCTGATTACGGCACGCTCGTCGCGCGCCGGCTTGGCGTGCAGCGTATGGGCATCTGCGCGTCGCCGGCTTATCTCGTGCAGCACGGCAAACCCGCCGATATTGCCGCGCTCGCCGCGCATACCGGCATTGCGTATGGCCGCGCTGGACAGAGCCCGGCGTGGCGCGTGCGCGGCCTCGATGGGGCAGTCGAGGAGTGCCGGCTCGCGTCGCGGCTGTGCTTCGACGACCTGCTCGCGATTGCCGATGCGGCGGCCGCGGGCGCCGGTCTCGCGTGGCTGCCGTGCTGGCTCATGGGCCCGTATTTGAGCGACGGACGGCTCGAACTCGTCATGGACAGCAAGAGCGTGATGGGCGACGAAGTGCACGTCGTGCGGCAGAAGACGCGGCATATGCCGTCGAAGGTGCGCGTGGCGGTGGACGCGCTCGTCGCGGATATTTCGCGCATGCTCGGCGCCGACCAGAACCACGCGGACTACGTGGACGCAAACTGACGAAATTTCGTCGAGGTTTCCGTTGAGCGCGCCGGGCGCGCCGCTTATGAGCGGCCGCCGCTTTCCAAACCACTCCTGACGGATGAGCGCAGCCCCGGGCAACCCTTACTTCGCCACCGGCATCGAAAATTCCGCACCCTTTTCCGTGCTTTCTGGCCAGCGCTGCATGATCGACTTCTGCTTCGTGTAGAAGCGCACGCCTTCTTCGCCATACGCGTGCATGTCGCCAAAGAGGCTGCGCTTCCAGCCGCCAAAGCCGTGCCATGCCATCGGCACCGGAATCGGCACGTTGATGCCCACCATGCCCACCTCGATCTGCCGGCCGAATTCGCGCGCCACATTGCCGTCGCGCGTGAAGCAGGCCACGCCGTTGCCGAACTCGTGATCGTTGATCAACTGCACCGCTTCGGCGAAATCCGTGGCGCGCACGCAGGCGAGCACCGGCCCGAAGATCTCTTCCTTGTAGATGCGCATTTCCGGCGTGACATTGTCGAACAGCGTGCCGCCGGTGAAAAAGCCATTTTCATGGCCGGGCACCTTCAGGCCGCGCCCGTCGACCACGAGCGTCGCGCCTTCTTCCACGCCGGTTGCGATATAGCCTTCGATGCGCTCCAGCGCCTGCTTCGTGACGATCGGGCCCATTTCCGCATCGGCTTGCATGCCGTCGCCGATCTTGAGCGTGCGGGCGCGCTCGGCGAGGCGCGGCACGATCTTGTCCGCCACGTCGCCCACCAGCACGGCCACCGAGATCGCCATGCAGCGCTCGCCCGCCGAGCCGTAGCCCGCGCCGATCAGCGCGTCCACGGCCTGGTCGATGTCGGCGTCGGGCATCACGACCATGTGGTTCTTTGCGCCGCCGAGCGCCTGAACGCGCTTGCCGTGCTTCGCACCCGTTTCGTAGATGTAGTTCGCGATCGGCGTGGAGCCCACGAAACTCACGGCCTTCACGTCGCGATGCGCGAGGAGGGCATCGACCACGATCTTGTCGCCCTGCACGACGTTGAACACGCCGTCGGGCAGACCGGCTTCCTTGAGCAGACGCGCCATGAAAAGCGAAGCCGAAGGATCGCGTTCGCTGGGCTTGAGGACGAACGTGCAGCCCGCCGCGAGCGCCACCGGGAACATCCAGCACGGCACCATGCAAGGAAAGTTGAACGGCGTGATGCCGGCCACGACGCCGAGCGGCTGGCGCACGGTCCAGTTGTCCATGCCCGTGGAAACCTGCTCGGTGTAGTCGCCCTTGAGCAGTTGCGGAATGCCGCAGGCAAATTCGATTACGTCGATGCCGCGCGCCACTTCACCTTGCGCGTCGGAGAACACCTTGCCGTGCTCGGCCGTGATGATTGCCGCGAGTTCGTCCTTATGGCGGTTCATCAGTTCGAGAAAGCGCAGCATGACGCGCGCGCGCCGAATAGGCGGCGTGTCGCGCCATTGCGGGAACGCGGCCTTCGCGCTCGCCACGGCGGCGTCCACGTCGGCGGCCTCGCCCAGCACGAGGCGGCGCGCGGCGGCGCCCGTCGCGGGGTTGAAGACCGCTTGCGTGCGGTCGCCGGCGCCGCGTTCGGTCTTGCCGCCGATGAAGTGGACCACGTCTGCGGAATCGGTGTAGGCCTGCATGTCATCTCCTCGCTGAATGGGTGCGTGCCGCCAGTCTACGGAGCGCGCGGCAGCGAGAAAAGACGCCGGCGCTGAATTGATTGTTTTCCATGCTGAACAATCGCTTGCCTGGTCTGTGAAAGATGCGCGGGCGGCATGCTAGTATCGACGCGAAGATTGCGAGCTTTGACACGGATTTTTCATCGATGGATACGCAGCGAGTCGAGGCGCTCTGGACGCATTTGCACTGGCTCAACGTGCTCGCCACCCAGGGCAGCTATACAGCGGCGGCGGCGCGCCTGGGCGTGAGCAAGGCGGCCGTGAGCCAGCGCATTGCCGAACTGGAGCGTGTAGCGGGTGTCCCGCTTGTGCAGCGCACCACGCGCAGCGTGCGCTTCACGGAAGCGGGGTTGCGGCTCGTGGAAGACACGCGCGCGCAGTTCGACAGCATCGCCGCAAGCTTCGCCAGCGTGCGCGAAATGGCCGAAGTCGCGCGCGGCACGGTGCGCGTCACGGCGCCCGTGGCCTTCGCGCGCCAGCAACTGGTGCCGCGGCTT
Organism: Paraburkholderia sp. J76; assembly: GCF_905220295.1. Classification (NCBI taxonomy): domain Bacteria; kingdom Pseudomonadati; phylum Pseudomonadota; class Betaproteobacteria; order Burkholderiales; family Burkholderiaceae; genus Paraburkholderia; species Paraburkholderia sp. J76. The sequence goes on along the minus strand of NZ_CAJMZJ010000020.1, from coordinate 39,180 downwards.
GCGCGGTTTTCGCGCGCGCATCCCGAAGTCCGCGTGCAACTAGAGCTTTCCGATCGGCTTTCGTCGATCGCGACCGAAGGGTTCGATCTCGCGATTCGCCATAGCGCGCAGGTGCCGGAAACTCACGTGGCCTGGAAACTGTGCGACACGCGCTCGGTGATCGTCGCCACGCGCGCTTACCTCAAGCAGCGGGGCACGCCGCAAACGCCCGCCGATCTGGCGCAGCACGACTGTCTGTTCTATCCGCGCGCGCTGGGCGCGGGCGTGTGGTCGTTCGAAAAGGCTGGCCGTCGCACGGAGGGCGCACGCGAGACGGTGACGGTGAACGGCCCGTTCTCGGCGAACAATAGCGAAGCGCTGCGCGACGCCGCGCTCGAACATCTCGGTATCGCGCTGCTGCCCGATTTCAGCGCGCAGGCCGCGCTGCGAGCCGGCAAGCTCGTGGTGCTGTTGCCCGCCTGGCGTCCGGTGGGCGCGTTCGCTTCGCAACTGCACGTCGTGCGGCCATATGGGGCGCAAGTGCCGCGTGCGGTCAAGCACTTCACGGAATTCCTGCGGCAAACGTTCAAGGATGGCTTTCCGCTGGACTGACGCTATCCTTGATTCAAAACGGAGGCAGACGCATGAATCAGCTCGAAACCCATGTGGCGGATTTAGGGCGGCAATGGTACGTCGAACGCGAGTGTTCGCTCGATGCATTCGTGACCCGGCTGCAAGACGACGGCAAGCCGTTGCACTTCGCCAGCGATATCCGGCGGCGCATTCCGGCTTACGACTGCCAGGCCCTTGAAGGCGCGCTTCACGACGCGACGCAGCGCGCGCAGTTGCAGGCCGAGTGGGCGTACGTGCTGCGCGACGGCGCGGGCGTGCTGGTGCTCGAACGCGCTTATGCCAGCACGCAACCGGTGGACGAAGCGACCGCTGCGTTCGAGTCCATCATTCGCGCCGAGCGGGCGCACGGATCGAGCGGGGCGGACCACTTTGCCAAGGCGGGCGCGAACGACCGCATCTGGAATGCGCAGCAGAAACTTTGCCTCAACGCGCCGGCGGTATTCGTCGATTACTTCGCGAATCTTCCGCTCATGGCAGTGTGCGAGGCGTGGCTAGGCCCGTGCTATCAGATGACCTCGCAGGTCAACGTGGTGCGGCCGGGCGGCGCGGCGCAGGAGGCGCATCGCGACTATCACCTGGGATTCCAGACGATCGAGGAGGCGCAGCGGTATCCGGCGCATGTGCATCGCGTGTCGCCTTTCCTCACGCTTCAGGGTGCGGTGGCGCATAGCGACATGCCGGTCGAGAGCGGGCCGACGAAACTCCTGCCGTATTCGCAGCGCTATGCCGAAGGCTACCTCGCGTGGCGGCGCGCCGATTTCCGCGAGTATTTCGAAGCGCATTGCGTGCAGTTGCCGCTCGCCAAGGGCGACGCGCTGTTCTTCAATCCCGCGCTGTTTCATGCGGCGGGCGCAAATCGTACCGCCGACGTGCAGCGCATGGCGAACCTGCTGCAGGTTTCATCGGCGATGGGGCGCGCCATGGAAGCGCTCGACCGCACGAGCATGTGCGAAGCGGTTTATCCCATGCTGCGCGAGCGGCGTCTAAACGGCCGTCCTGACGATGCAGCCGAACTCGCGGTCATCGCGTCGTGCGCCGAGGGCTATCCGTTTCCCACGAATCTCGACCGCGACCCGCCCGTGGGCGGACTGGCTCCAGAGAGCCAGCAGGCGCTCATGCAGCGCGCGCTGCATGAGGACTGGGAGCCGGCCCGGTTCGCCGAGGCGCTGCGAGCGCATGACGCGCGACGCGACCCGGCATAGGCGGTGCAATGGCCTTGCCGGCGACGCGACGATGAGGCGCAGATAATCAGGACTGCAATCGGATCCATCTGCCTCGATTCCAGTGCTCACCCTTCGGCGAAACGCGCTTCGTTCAGATCGGCGATAAGCGTCGGGCCCGTCGGATGCCAGCCGAGCCGCGCCCGGGTGAGCGCACTCGAAGCGGGCATGTCCATGGCGACGAACATGCCCATCCACCCGAAATGCGCGGCTGCGTCTTCCGGCGCGATGGAAACGGCGGGCAGGCCGAGCCCCCGGGCGAGCGCCTCGGCAATCTCACGGCTCGTCACGCCTTCTTCGGCGACCGCGTTGTAGCGTGCGCCGGGCTGGCCTTTTTCCACGGCGAGCCGGTACACGCGCACGACGTCGGACAGGTGGCAGGCTGGCCAGCGGTTCTCACCGCTGCCCACGTAAGCGCACACGCCTTTTTCGCGCGCGATGGCGACGAGCGGTGTAATGAGCCCCTGCCGGAACGGGTTGTGAACCTGCGGCAGCCGCACCGCGCCCACATTGAGCCCTTGTTCCAGCAGCGCCTGCCCGGCCAGTTCGGAAGCGATGCGCGGGTTGGGATGGCTCGTATTGAAGACGTCCTCGCTCGCCGGTTCGCCGTGCGCGCCGCTGCCGATGCCGGTGCCCGAGGTGATGAGCAACGGTCGATCGGAGCCGGCGAGCGCCGCGCCGAGCGCCGCAATGGCGCGCCGGTCCTTTTCGCAGTTTTCGACGAAGCGCGAGAAGTCGTGGTCGAAGGCCGTATGGATCACGGCGTCCGCCTGTTCCGCGCCCCTGCGCAACGTTTGCGGTTCCTCCAGCGTGCCGCGATGCACGCGGGCGCCCGCCCGGGCGAGCGCTTGCGCGCCCGCGTCGGAGCGGGTCATGCCGATCACCTCGTGACCGGCTTCGATGAGTTCCGGCACGAGCGCCGAGCCGATGAAGCCGGTCGCGCCGGTCAGAAAAATTCGCATGGTCGCTTCTCCTGGGTCATGACGGGCGTACTATCTCCAAATTTCCTATACCGTTAAAGTAGTGAGTTCATCATATTAAGATGACTAACAGGCTCTCCATTCCGATCCATTCCGCGGGTTCGCTCGGCGAGTTCCTCAGACGTTGCCGCACGCGGCTAGACCCGGCGAGTTTCGGCTTCAGCGGCCGGCGGCGCACGCCGGGACTGCGCCGCGAAGAGGTGGCGCAGCGGGCCCATATCAGCCCGACGTGGTACACGTGGCTCGAGCAGGGGCGCGGCGGCGCGCCTTCGCCGGAGGTGCTCGAACGCATTTGCGGCGCGCTGATGCTCACCGACCCCGAGCGCGAGCACCTCTTCATGCTGGGGCTCGGGCGGCCGCCCGAAGTGCGCTACAAGCCCGTGGAAGGCGTCAATCCGCGGCTGCAACGTCTGCTCGACTCTCTGCGCTACAGCCCGGCCATCGTCAAAACCGCCACCTGGGAGGTTGTCGCGTGGAACCGCGCGGCCGCCGTCGTGCTGACGGACTACGGCAAGCTGCCGCCGGGCCAGCGCAATATCCTGCGCTTCCTGTTCTGCAACCCCGACGTGCGCGCCAAGCAGCACGACTGGGACAGCGTGGCCCGCTTCGTGGTGGGCGCGTTCCGGGCTGATGTGGCCCGCGCGGGCCTCGTATCGGCCGTTGGCGAACTCGTCGATGAACTGTGCAGCGTGAGCCCCGAGTTCGACGCCCTGTGGCGCGACAACGAAGTGCATACGCACGCGGAGGCCGCCAACGTCAAGCGCCTGCACCATCCCACGCTCGGGCTGATCGCGCTGGAGCAGTCGGCGTTTTCCGTCGATGGCCGGCCGGACCTGCACATGATCGTCTACAACCCGGTCGATGCGGGGCAGGCCGAGCGTATCAAGGCTTTGATCGAACAGTCGTGATGCCGTTGCGGGCATCCTGCGTGCGAAAGCGTTTCATCAGGACTCCAGACGGCTGGATAGCGCCTCGACACGCCCGTTTGCGGTGCGGGCTTCCTGTCTCAGCGCACGTCGATCGATGCCGCGATGCGGTCGGCCAGTTCGCCGAGTATGCGGCTGAGCGCGGCGGCCTGAGCCGCCGCATCGTGCCCCTCGATCTGCGTGCTGAGCGCGGCCTGCTGGGTGAGCGTGGTTCGCGCGGGTTGGCCCGACAGGAGCGTCCACGCCGCTTGCACCGTGAGCGTTCCATTCGCGTTCGCGTTGCAATCCAGCACCGTCACCACGAGCGTGCGCGTGCCGGCTGGCGCGGGCGCATCCGGGAAAATGAATGCGCCGGGCGGCAGGCGCGGCAGCAGGTTTTGCGCGAGCGTGCTGCGCATCATCTGCGCGAGCGGCGCGCCCCAGCGGTCGTTATCGTCGATAGCGAGCCGGTTGGGCGCGATTTGCGTCACCACTTCGGGCCGGTCGAGCACGGCGGGAATGTGCACGGCGCTCAGTTGCACCGGCGCCATGGCAGCCGTGGAAAGGGGCGCCTGCGCGGGCGTGGCGTCCAGCGTAACGAAGCGGGTGGGCGAGCCATGGCCACATCCGGCGATCCCGATGCCGGTACCGATTGCAATGGAGGCCAGCACGAACGCGCGAAGCCCGCGCGCGGCGCCCGCCGCCATGTACTCGCGGCGTATGACGTGACGGCGGATCATTGGCTTTCCTCCTGCGCCTTGCCGCGCAACAGCGCTTCGGGATGGCGGTCGAGATAATCGGCCAGCGCGCGAATCGAGCGCGCGGTATCGGTCAGTTCGCGCAGCGCCGCGGGCAGATCGTTCTGGCTCGAAGCGTCGGCGCCCAGCGTGCGACTGGCCGCCGCGACGGTGCGATCGGCTTCGCTTGCCGTCTCGCGCAGTTGCGCGACGAGCGGACCGATCTGCGGCGACACCTGCGCGAGCGTATGGTCGATCTGCGCAACCGAGCGGTCGATGTGCATGAGGCTGTCGCGGATCTGCGGCGAAGCGCTGATGGCGTTTACGTGCGCGACGATGCTGCGCACTTCGTCGCCCGTCTGCTTGATGGGCAGCTCGTCGATTTTTCTGATCACGTCGTTGGCGCGGGCGGTCATGGTGTCGAAGTCGGCGGGGGCAGCGCTGGGGATCACGGGGAGTCCGTTTTCGGCGGCGAGCCTCGCATTCGGTGCGCCCGCAACGAAGTCGAGATTGACCTTGCTCGGCCCGACGAGCGGCGGGTCCTGCGAAAGACGCGCGCGCAGCCCGTCGGCGACGAGGTGATCGAGCATGCTGTCCACGAGCGGCCGCCAGTTGCCGTCCGCGGGCGGCGGCGCGCCGACAATGCCCAGTTGCGCCGGGTCGAGCACGAGTTGCACGGGCGTGCTCAGCGTACCCGTGCGCGCGTCGTAGCTCAGGCGCACGCTCGTAACGGTTCCCACGCGAAAGCCGCGCAGGTCCACTTGCGCGCCGGTCGCGAGGTTGCCTGCCGCGCCGTCGAAATGCACCGCGTAGCTCACCATCGGCCCGTGTCCGGGCGCGAGCGGCGGGCGGCGGTCGCTGCCGTCGAAATGGTCGGCGTGTTTGCCCGGGCCCGGCTCCATGATGATTTCAGGCCCGGCAAGCATGGCTTTCAGCGAGGAGGGATCGCTCAAATCGACCTTCGCGCCGTTCAGGAAAAAACGCGTGCCCGTACGTAGATAGGCGTTTTCCGCGCGATCGATCTTGAGCTTCACGTCCACATGCCGGCCATCGGGCGCGAGCGACACGTCCGAAACGGAGCCCACCTTCACGCCGCGCAGCGTGACGATCGTGTCGTCGGGCTTCATGCCGTAGGCATTGTCGAACGTCACCACGACAGTCTCGCCGTCATGAACGAGCGCGCGCAGTCCGAGCCATCCCGTCGCGCCGATGGCCGCGATCGGCACGGCCCAGATCCAGCCGGGCCACGTGGAGCGCCTTACCTCGGCTTGCGTGCGGTGGCGAGGCGCGCCGCTCATGGCTTTCTCCGCGCGTCCCACATCATGCGCGGGTCGAAGGAGCGTGAAGCCATCATCGTGAAGAAGACGACGAGCGCGAACGCCGTCGCGCCGATGGCGGGCCGCGCCACCGCCACGCCCTCGAAGTGGATCAGCGGTACGAAGGCCACGATCGTGAACACGTCGACATTGGACCAGCGGCCCAGTTCGTCGATCCAGCGATAAAGATGGGCCTTGGCGCGCAAGTGGCGGCGCGAATGGCGCAGGACGGAGGCGATGAACCACATCATGCCGCCGAGTTTGGCAAGCGGAATGACGATGCTCGTGCCAATGATAAGGATACCGAATGGCCAGAGTCCGACATGAAAGAGCTGGTAAACGCCGTCGATGATGCGGTCCGATTCGTAATGGCCGAGCTGCAGCGAAACGGTCATCGGATAGAAGTTGGCCGGCACCGTGAGCACGAGCGCGGCCGCGGTGAGCGCTGCCGCGCGTACGATGGCGTCGGGCTTGCGCGCGCGCAGTTTCAGGCCGCAGCGCGGACATGGCCGGCCCTCGTGCGCAATCGGTGCGATGAAGTCGCACGCGGGGCACGACAGCGCGCCGTGTCCCACGGGCGCTTGCTGGTCTGGGGCGATGGCGCGCCAGACGGTGCGGCGGTCGAGCGTCGCGCGCGTGAGCATCGACATGAGCGCGGCGACGATGAAACAGTAGCCGCCCGCGCCGATCGTGCCGGTAAGATTCTGCGTGACGCGCGCATAGCCGACGAAGCAGCCGACGAGATACACATCGGGCATGGACCAGATGTCGAGGGCGACGGTCCAGCGAAAGAGCATGCCGATCTGCCGGAAGCGCACGCCGAAGCGCACCGCGCCGAGCACGATAGTTAGCAAACCGAAGCGTACGAAAGGCAGCACGATGCCGAATGCGCCGAGCAACAGCGCGAGCGCGAGCCAGCCGTCACGCCATATCGACACGATGCCCGAGGCGAGAAGGGATGAGCGTTCGGTGCCGAGTATGTGCACCGTCATCAGCGGCGCGAGATTGGCGGGGAACAGCAGGACGAAGGTCGTCAACGAACAGGCGAGCGAAGCCGTGATGCTGCGGCCGCTGCGCCGCTCGAGCGGGTAGTGGCAGATTCTGCAGCGCGCGAGCATGCGCGGGCCGAGCGGAGGGATGTCCTCCAGGGCGCCGCACTCGGGACAGCCAATCGTCATGGGCGGGGCTCCTGACTCGCCTCGCGATGCAATGGCACGGCGCGCGGGCGTTGACGCGCCGTACGCGGCCTGGTCCCTAGTCTTCGTCCTTGTTGCGGTTCAAGGCCCATACGGCGCCGAGCGCGAAGCCGACCGCGGCGGCGAGGCCGAGCGCCGTCATGGGCTTGTCGGCGACGTTGTCGCGCGTGACGTCAGCGGCATTGTTCAACGCCTGCTGCGATTTGCCATATAGCATCCTGGCCTTGCCGGCCAGCCCCATGGCGGGGTCGCCCAGCAGGCTGCCGGCCAGATCCTGCGCTTGACCGGCGACCTTGTTCGCGACGGCTTGTGCGTCTCTCGTGTCCATGATCGTGCTCCTTTGCGTTTCGATAAAAGCCTGGAATGTCGCGCGACTCACAACAGTCGCGGACATTCGCGCGACGGGTTTCGCAGAATCGGTGCCCCACGTCTCAGCGGCGAGCCGGGCGCAGCAAGCATCGCCGCGTCAGTGCCAAAAGAGCGCGATGAGGATGATGATCGGAATCGGAACGCCGAGCAGATAAAGAAGAATCGAGCGCATGTCTGCCTCCTTAAGGTTCGGAAACTGGCGTGATTGCCATTGTCGATAAAATTTGCGTTAAAACTCGCGCATCCGGCCGCCGATCGTCGCCATGAGACTCGCGGCGAAGGCGCCCATCAGCAGGGAGACGAAAAGCCACAGCGTTACCTGGACGGTCGCCTTGCGGGCCGTTTCCACCGCGGCGCGCGCGGCGCTTTCTTCGGCTTGCGCCTTCTCCTGCAGGCGCGACCAGGTAGTCGTCACGCGCGCGCGGGCATCGGCGGGCGCGAGCCCCGTTCTTTGCGCGACGATGCTCGCCACGTAGTCGGTGTCCTCGGGCGAAAGCGTGCCGCTGGCAGGTTGGCTATTGAGGAAGATGCGCACGATTTCCTGCCTCTGTTGCGCGCTCGCGAAGACCTGGTCCGCGCCCGAGGCGTCCGAAGCGGCCGACCCCGCCGAAGCGCCGGCGTTCGCGGCGGCGCCCGCGGGCGGGCGCAGCATCCCGTCGATCAGATAACCCATGGGCCAGGTGTTGTAGGCGACGAAGGCGTTGCCGCGGTTGAGGGTGCCTGCGCCGGCGGCCATGCGTTCGGCGCTTTGTGCGCCCGCGCTCACGCCCGCGCGCGTCAGCCCGGAAACGGCCGATGTGAGGAACGCGGCGGTGACGACCGTGGCGAGCGCCCAGGCAAGAAAGCCGTGCGCCGTGTCGCGAAAGTGGGTTTCGTCGGTGCCGATGCCGGGCCAGTGGCGGCGCAGCCGCCCCGCGAGATAGCCGCCGAGGCCGGCGGACATTACCTGCGTCACGCAGATCCAGATAACCGCCGCCACGCCGAAGGTTTTGGCATGCGCGCCGCTCCCGGGCCACGGCGAGATCGACGACAGGCCGAGGCCCGTGCCGAGCGTAAGCAGAATGAGCGCGAAGGCGGCCATGCCCGTCGCGCCGGCCAGGATGGCGCTCCAGGAAACGGCGGCGCGTATGCGTTCATAGGGCTGCTCCGCAGTGCGTGCATTTGCGTAGTCAGCCGCGAGTCGATCGGTATCTTCCATGGCGCTCCCCCTTTCGGTCGTAGGGCCCGCACGGCGTGGCGAGCCGGCAGGCAGGTCGAGAGCCGCAGCGCACGAATCGTGCCGCGTCGAAGAAAAAGCTGCGACCTTCGCGTCGAGGCCGGCAGAAGGCTGGCAGACGGCTATTTGGCGCCGGTGTCTTCGGCGGGATTGGCGCGCGGGGCGGAGGCTTCTTTCGGGTGGGCAGCGCCGCCATGCGAGCGTGCTTTGTGCTGCTGATCGCCCTTGGAGCCGGGCGCTGTGGTGTGCTGCCCGAGTTCCGAGCCGTAGGGCGACGGACCGGTGCCTTGCGCCATCGCGACCGGGCAGGCCGCCGACGCGCAGAGCAGCGCGGCATAGGTGAGATGCGGGAGCGTTTTCACGGTGCCTCCAGGTAACGCGGTGCGTGCGTGTACCCGCGCAAGCGGGATGCCGCTGTCTGAAGCGGCGACTCGTCAGCGGCTGACGAGCGGCTTTTGCGCGCGTGCCGACGCGAGCACGGCGGTGAGGTGGGCGAGCCGGACCGGTTTCGCGAGATGCCGGTCGAAGCCTGGCTGGGCGCTGCCCAGCGTGTCGCTGTCCTGAGGCCGGCCGGTGAGCGCGACCAGATACAAGCCGCGCAGATCGGTCCGCGCGCGGACCCGCCGCGCGAACTGGCAGCCGTCGACTCCCGGCATGTCGAGATCGACCTCGCAACCGAGGACTTCAAGTAGTTCGCCGAGGCTGCCGGCGGCTCCACGGCGGCCGCGCAACGGTTACGGGCCGAGCAGACCCTCGGTGGGCAGGGACAGCTTGCCATGGTCGACGAAGCGCGTGCCGCCCAGGCCGCCGGCCAGGCGACCGCGTATTTCGTAGGGAAGGTTTCCGGTCTGCGCGCTGCCCGCCAAGGCGAACGCCTGACGCACGGCGGCGAACGCCGGCACCGTTAGCGGCACGACGATCAACGCTTCGCCGAAGCGTGGCACGACGCCGCCTTGAGCGCTCACGCCGCTGGCGAACGACTGACCGTTCAGATCCAGTTGCAGCGACACGCCGCTAAATTCAACCGGCGCGTCATTGGGATTCTGAATGCGTAGCTTCACATTGAAGCGCATCTCCATGCCTTCGCCCGGCAGCGGTTCGAGCCCCGCGACGTTGACGCGCAGCGGCTCCTGGCCCATCCAGCCCGCGCAGCCGCCCAGCCAGAAAACGAGGCAAAGCAACGCGAAGAAGAGTCGGAGTTGGCGCCTGGTGTCAGGTGCGGGCATGGGAAACACCTCGTTCGTGGAGTCCGCCAGAAGGCGCTTAGTGTAGCGTCGATTCGTCGTCGGTTTCGCGGGCTGGCATGGAACCTTGCGAAACCTGAGATACGCGGCATGTCGCAAGGGCGGCGGGGCGCCATTGCGTCATCCTGACATCGGACGCCGAAGAAGGCGAAGCGCGCTGCCGCGATGAATCAACGCTTGCTCCGTAAATTAATTCCAGGGAGAATGCGCGCTGACGGAACCGGCATCGACGCCGGCTTCCTGCGACCCGGCGCGTCGTACCGGGCGGCTCAATCATTTCCGGGCAATGGCGTCCGCAACGGTAGTCCTGCCGGATCACTGCCCATGTTCAAGCGCATTCTTTCCGAACTCGCCCGTGTGTTGGTTGCGGACGGGCGAACCCCCGACTTCCCGGCCATGAACGACCTCCCGTGCAGCGCATTTGACGAAGCGGCCATCGAACGGGAAAACGCGTTGTCCCGTTCGCGCGACTGTGCGGGCACGCGCGCGGCCCGCTCGCGCCGCCGTGTCTGGAGGCTTCGCGAAGTGCGCAGAGAGGCGGGCAGTCGTTCACTACCGCGCCGCTGAAGCCATCTATTTTTCATTCGTTCAGGGTCTTCCCTGCCATGAGGGCGGGCTGTCCCCGCTTGTCGAGGCGTCCTCAGGGTTCTCCCGGGCAACCAGGTGTTTCCTCGTGTTTTTGACGACTCGACGAGGGTATTCTGGACTGCTACCTTGCCCCGCGCAGGTGCTTCCGCAGCGTCGATCACGCTTGCGGCATCCATGTCTTGACTACCCTGTCTATCGAGAACCGAGGGAGATCCCATGAAAAAGTTGTTTGCAGCCATATCCATTGCCTTGATCTCCGCCACGGCCAGCGCCGGAGCCTTTGCGGCGGACACCATTCGCTTCGGCGTCGATGCGAGCTATCCGCCGTTCGAATCGAAAGCGGCAGACGGAAAACTGGTCGGCTTCGACATCGATCTCGGCAACGAGATTTGCCATCGCCTGAATGCGAAATGCGTCTGGATCGAAAACGACTTCGACGGCATGATTCCGGCGCTCAAGGCGCGCAAGTTCGACGGCGTGCTCTCGTCGATGTCGATGACTCCCGCGCGCAGAGAGCAGATCGCGTTCTCGGACAAACTGTTCAATACGCCGACGCGCCTCGTCGTCAAGACGGGCTCGGGCATCATGCCCACCGCGCAATCGCTCAAGGGCAAACGGGTGGGCGTGGAGCAGGGCACGATTCAGGAGACCTATGCAAAGGCGCATTGGGCGACGGCGGGCGTAGAGGTCGTGCCCTACCAGAACCAGGACCAGGTTTATCAGGACCTGCTGGCCGGCCGCGTGGACGCGGCGCTGCAAGACGCCGTGCAGGCCGAAGTGGGCTTTCTGAAGACGCCGCGCGGCCAGGGCTACAGCTTCGCGGGCGGCGATCTGGATGACCCGGCCACGCTCGGCAACGGCGCGGGCATCGGCCTGCGCAAGGAAGACACGGCGCTTAAGACGAAGATCGACGGCGCGATCGCCAGCATCATCAAGGACGGCACGTACAAGAAGATCGAGAAGAAGTACTTCGACTTCGACGTGTACGGAAAGTAATGTTTGATTAGCAATGCTTAAGGCGTGAAAGCGGACGTGTCGCTTTCACGCCGCGAGTGACTTGTGCGGCTTTTCGCGTTGCTTTCATGCGGGGCGCGCCGGTCAGAGCGCGAGGCTTTTGCCGGAAGCATCGACTTCGATGCCCCAGTCGCCGTGTTCGAGCCAGTCGTCGCCGAGCAGTTCGGCGGGATGCTGCGTGCGGCTCTGGCCGTTGCCGCATCGCATGTCGTGGGCCGGGCAGTAATGGTCGCAGCCCCAGCACAGCCGCTCGGGGTGCTGTGGGTGAATGGGAAACTTCTTTGCCATGATGTCGCCCCTGTGCGATCCCGGACAAAACGTAATAACGAGATTGTCGTCCTTCCGCGGCACGGTGGCGTATGTCAGAGTGTCGCGCCCAGGAGACGCTTCTCCCGCGAAAACGGCGCCGCGCGCGGCCGCTGGGTTTGCAGGCCGACATGGCGCGGCAGCTTGCCGCGGCTGGACGGCCGGGCGCTTCACACCGCGCTTATATCGCCGGCAACCTGTTCTCCTCGCGCGGCGCTTGCCCGGCCATTTCGCGAGATCGGCGGCGGACATCGCCTCGCGTAACACCAGCCTTGGCCGTACTGGACGCCTATATTGCGCAGCCACGTCGCCTGAGCGCCCGACTCCACGCCCTCGGCGACAATTTGCAGACCTGATTAGTGGGCCATGGAAATGATGCGCGGCGCCATGTTTGCAACGGAACCAAGGCGCCGCCGTGGTTGCGTTGCCGATAGGACCATGGTCCGATTGCCCGCCTGCGCGCTTGCCGGCATGATCTGCCCGTGCGGCTCGCCAGGTTTGCTGCTTGGGGAAATGTGAATGGGTGCTCTGTTCAATATCGTGAAGCGCGTGTGGCTCGTCGCAATGATGGCGCTCGTGGCCGCTTGCGCCCAGCCGTGGCAGAGCTACGAGCCCGGCTCGGACCCGTCCGCGTTGATTGCGCGTCTCGGGCCGCCGCGCGAAACCTATAACCTGCCGGACGGCGGCAAGCGGCTCATGTGGCCGACCCAACCGATGGGGTCGACGAACACCGTTGCCGACCTCGATGCGAGCGGCAGGATCGTGAGCGTGCGTCAGGTTTTGCAGTTGAGCGAATTCAATCGCGCGAGGGTCAACGAGTGGACGCGCAACGACGTCCTGATCAATTTCGGAAGGCCCGCGGAAACCGCATACTTTTCGCGCATGCAGCGGGAAGTCTGGTCCTACCGCTACATCGAGAACAACATCGATTACATGATGTTCCACTTTTATTTCGACGATCAGGGCATCCTGCGGCTCACGCAAAGGACGCCCGATCCGATGCGCGACCGGAACCTCAGGCGCGGCTTCTAGACCGGCTTGCGTTTCATGCAACCGACGCGCGGCGGCTAGTGGCAATACAAGTCGTTTTCGGCATTGAACATATCGAACGCGAGGCTGATGGCCTGATCCCTGCGCACGGTCGCAAGCCAACGGCTACGCCGCCATTGATTCACCGTGTTGCCGACAAACGCTGCGCTCGCTGCATCTCCCGCGCGCGTTGCGATGAATGCGGCCTGTGGAGCGATCGTTCCGGGTAGCGCGCGATAGTAGGACCAGTCGGCCTGTTTGAGCAGCGCCTCGATTACGAATTCGTCGTCGACGAGGGCCGCGCAGTCGCCCGCCTGGAATGCCAGCAGCGCATCCAGCGGCCGCTCGAACCCGCGCACGCTCGCATTGAATTCGCGTGCCGCGCGCTCCGCATACGGGTTGCCTTGCGACGCACAAATCATGCGGCCGCGCAGGTCGCGCCACGTTCGCGCGTTCCCATGGCTCAGCACGAGCGCCATCCCGCGTCCGCTGGTGTACGAGGCCGGTGCGAACGCAAGCCGGCCATCGGGCGAGAAACTCAGTCCCGCGATGGCGGCATCGGCATTGCCCGACTCCACGGCGGCGCGCGCGGCGGACGGTTCCGTGAGCAGGAGTTGCACGGGCAGCCCTAAGCGGCGAGCGAGATCGGATGCGAGCGCAGCCGCGAACGGATCGGGCGCGCGCACCGTGCGGTCGACCTTGCCGACGTAAAGCGTGGGCGCGGGGCGCGGGGGCACCGCTACGATCAGCACGCCGCGCGCCGCCGCCGCAACGAACGGCGGATCGTTGTCGATGAGGCTGCGTAAGAAGTCGCTCTTCAGCGCACACATGAGCAGCGAGACAACGATGAACGCGACCGGCCAGGGCCAACGTCGCGGAATGGGTGACGCGGCCGTCGGAGCGCTTCTAGCCATTCTGCGCGAGTCCGACTCGCCAGCGCAGCAGTTGCCTTTCCAGTATCGACAGGCTTTGATTAATCAGCAGTCCAAATATAGCGAGCAGGACGATGCCCGCATACATGTCGGGAATCTGGAACGTTTCCTGCGAATTGAGCGTATAGAAGCCGAGCCCGGAGCGCGCTCCGATCATTTCCGCTGCCACCAGCGCGGTAATGCTGTAGGCGCCAGCGAGCCGCACGCCTGTGAGAATCTGCGGCAGCGCCGCCGGCAAGACGACCTTCGTCGCGATGAAGCGTTGCGAGGCGCCCATCGAACGCGCGCAGTCGATCAGCACGCGCTCGACCTGCTTCACGCCCGCAATCGTATTGAGCAGGACCGGCCAGAATGCGGCCCAAACGACAATGGCGATTTTCGACGATTCGCCGATGCCGAGAAACAGCATGAACACGGGAAAAAGCGCGAAGGCCGACACCTGCCGCAGCAGTTGAAAGACGGGGTCGACAATGCGCTCGACGCGCCGGAACCAGCCCAGCAGGAAGCCGCACACGATACCGCCCGCCACGGCGAGTAGCAGGCCGCTCAGGGAGCGCACGGCGCTCGCGCCGATATGCGTCCACGCGTCGCCGTTTTCGAACAGGCGGGCAATGGCGAGCGCGACCTGCGAAGGCGGGCTCAGATAGGCCGCGTTGACCACGCCGAGCCTGGGCAGCAACTCCCACAGCAGCAGGAACGCGACGAGCGCGATGGAGCGCTCGACGCCCAGGGAAACACGGGCGATAGACGCACGAACGCGTGTGCGCCGCACGCCGCGAGGCAAAAGTGCGGGCGCTTCATGCACCGCGCCCGGGTCGGACATCGAATCAGCCATGCTGGGCTCCCGATAATGCGGGGGTTTGCGGCTGCGCGTCGAGTTCCGCGCTGAGGCTTTCCCATGCGCGCTGCCGCAGCGCGACGAACGCGGGCGAGTGCCGCAGCGCGGCGTCGCGCGGGCGCGGCAGATCGACGTCGATGATTTCCTTCACGCGGCCAGGACCGCGGCCGAGTATGGCGACGCGATCGGAGAGAAAAATCGCCTCGTCGATGCTGTGCGTGACGAACACGACGGTCGTGGCGCTGTGTTCCCAGATCGCGAGCAATTCCTGCTGAAGCAATTCGCGCGTCTGCGCGTCGAGCGCGCCGAACGGTTCGTCCATCAGCAAAATCTCCGGGCCATACGCGAGCGCGCGAGCGATAGCCACGCGCTGGCGCATGCCGCCGGAAAGCTGGTGCGGATAGTGATCGGCGAAATCCAGCAGGCCCACGAGGCGCAAAAAGCGTTCGGCTTCGCTGCGCCGCGCGGCGGCCTTCATGCCCCGAATTTCGAGCCCCGCTTCCACGTTTCGGCGCACGGTGCGCCACGGAAAGAGCGCATAGCCCTGGAACACAAAGCCGAGCTTTTGGCGCACGGTGCTCACGGGAGCGCCGTCCACGCGGATGTCGCCCGAGGTTGGCGGCATGAGCCCGGCGAGCACATTCAGGAAGGTCGACTTGCCGCAGCCGCTCGGCCCCAGCAGCGAGAGGAATTCGCCTTCGCGCACGGCGAGATCGAAACGCTTGAGCACGGTGTGGCGCGTGTCCGTTTGCGCGTTGACATAGGTGAGCGATAGATCGTGCGCAACGATCTTCTCGCGTAGCGCAGCCGTGTTCACGAGCGCGTTCCGTTGCGCGGCGTCGTCACGCTGGCCTGCGCTTCGTGCTTCGCAAACGGATTGAAATCGTTCGTGTAGACATCCTTAACGTTGACCTGCCCCTTCGGAATCTTGCCGGCTGCTTCGAGTATGTCGATGTAGTACTGAATGGGCGGCTCGGTGACGACGAGATCTTTCACGTAGGCGTAGCGCTCCACGAGCCGGACGTCGATGCCAAGCCGCTCGGCCGTGAGCTTGCGCGCTTCGTCGGGATGCGCGTTGACCCAGTTGCCCGCCTTCGCGATGGCCGTGACGAAGTCGCGCACCGCCTGCGGGTGCGCGCGTGCAAACGCACCGTTTACGCTATAGGGCGCCATGCCGCCAAGGCCGTGGTCCTCGTCCCAGTCGCTCCACAGCTTGCGCAATTGCGGATCGGCTTCGGCGGACCCGGAAAAGGGCGGATGAATGATCGCGACGTCGACGTTCTTCGTGACGAGCGCCTGCTCCGACTGATTGTCGGGCACGACGAGCCAGTTGACCTTCGAGACGTTCACGCCATGCTGCGCCAGGTACTTTTTGGTCACGAACTCCGCGCAAGCGCCAAAGCTGTTGAACGCCACGGTTTTGCCTTCGAAGTCCTTCGGCCCGAGAATGCCCGAGTCCTTGCGCACGAAATATTTCATATGCGGCGCGTCGGGCAGCGTTTCGCCGCCTGCGGAAATTACTTTGATATCGGCGCCACTGGCAATCGCGGAGATGACGAGCGGCACCATGCGCGTGCCGAAATCGATATCGCCCGTGCCTACGAGCGGAATGATCTGTGGCGCGGAAATCTTGCCGACGTATTTGGGCCGCGTGCTCGTGTTGTCGAAATAGCCCAGTTTGTCGGCGAGATAGACCAGATCGAACGCGGGATTGTCGGGATACTTGAAATACGTGACCTCCTGGTGCGCCGACGCTTGCCGGGTCGTTGCAGATGCGTCTTGCGCCTGATCGTCATGCGGCTTGCAGCCGCCTTGAAGAATCAGCGCCGCTGCGGCGCACGCGGCAAGCAGGAGGGTTCCGGCGGAGCGCCGACGGATATTCAAGGGGAGTGCCATCATGTGCGGAGACTCGGCAACGAGCAGGATAAGTGAATTGACGATGCTCGATGATTGTCGATCTGCAACGGTTTCAGTCAAACCAACGAATAATGATTTGCTTAGTTGTTCATATCGAACGATCGAACCTGTTCGATTACTTCTGCTGTTGTGTCGAAACATCTGCTGATGCTTCTGCGGGCGTGCTGTGTGCGCTGCCTGGAATGGCGGCGATCAGATCGCCGGGATGCACCATTAATTCACGCACGAGGTGCAGCGTCGCGTACTGGTTGAGCACCGCATGCCATCGCGGCGATTGCGTGAGTTGCTGCCAGATCGCACCCAGCATTGCCGGATCCGTGTGTTGTCCGTCCTGTTGGGCGCTGGCGAATTCGATGCTCGCCTGCGCGGATAGAAGCTGCATGCGGCTCGCGGCGTTGAGCACGCGCGGGGCGCTTTCGGCGGGCGCGTCGCAGCAATAAAGAACGGTTTGCATCAAGCGGGAGGCTTCGGCGCCGTGCGTGCGCAGCGATGCGCCGTTCAACCGCACCGCGCCCTGCCGCGTCTCGAACGTGTAGACGACGTTTTCCTCGGCCTGCGCGAGCAGGCGCAAGCCGCGCATTAGCCGTGGGAGGTCGGTCGTTGCGGACTCAACGGATGCTTTCGCTTCGACGAACAGACGCGCGTTCCAGACCGGTTCGGTGTCTAGCGGCTGCTCGTGCGGCCGCTCCAGCAGGACCACGTCCCATTCCGTTTTTGCGCGCTCGTGCATGCCCGGTATCGAGGCCGGAACGCGCATCGAACTCACCACGCGGTATGTCTGCGGCTCCGTGTGCGTTGCGTTGAGCCGTTGAGCCAGGGCTTCGAGCGCCTTGACGGCCAGCGCCTCGACAGCCGCGCCGCGCTGCTGGGAAGCGCGGCCTTGCGCCACGGCTGCCGGCGTCCCCGGACGGGGACCATACGCATCGAGCAATGATATGTACTGCTGCACAAGTGTGCCGGTGGTGAGAGCTTCGAGCCTGCACAGGCGCGCGAGTGCGGGACTTTCCAGGAGATTCGTGAGCGCCCGCTCGAAAGCCGCGTCCTTCGCCGCAAGGTCCGGCACGGCGAGAAGGATTCGTAACGTGTCATGAAGTCCCGCATAGTGCGACTGATGGTGAGCGGCCGACGCGCACGCGTGCAACTGCGCGAGCGCTTCGCGCTGCCACGCCTCGCGGGTACGCTGCTGCCTCGCCGGATGCGCGATCGCGTTGACTGCGACATGGATTTGCCGGCGGTCCTGGTCGGCCTGCGCCGAGAGCGACGCAAACTCGCGCACTTCGGCGTTGCGGTGGCGCAGCACCATCGCCTGGAATGCACGGTCGCCGGAATCGGGCTGAATGGCTTCCGTAATCATGGCCGCGAGCGCGTCGATAAAGCGCGACTTGAGCGCCGCGTCCGGCGCGTTGCCATGCGACACGGCTTGACGTGTCTGTTCGATCACGACCGCCAGCGCCGTGGCGGGGGCGGCGTCCCGAAGCAGCGACGCGGAAGCGGCAATATCCTGCGGCAAGCGATAACGACGGGGGACGTCGCGGAGGATGGTTTCAAGCAGCGGAGCTGGGATGGGCATTGGCAACGTTGCGGCGTGAATATGCGGGGTGATGAGCACATGGTCTCATACCCCGCACTTCCGCTAGTGGCGCCCCTGCTGCGCGCGTGCGGCGCGCGTCTTCGCCGCCTTCTTCGCCGCGGCGGAGCGGCCCGCCGCGCCCTTGGTCTGCGCCGCCTTCTTCGCGGCGGCCGAACGGCTAGCCGCCGGGCGTCGCGCCGCCGCGTCCTTCGCCTGCTTCGAGACGGCTTGTGGCGATGCCCCGGCCTGGCTCTCGCGCTTGAGCACGTTCGTCGCCGTGCGTGAGCGTTTGGCCGTCGATTCCGTGCTCGCGCGGGTTTTTTTCTCGCCCTGGCCAGCCGCGACATCCTTTGCGGCCTTCTTGCGCGTCGCCTCGCTTGTCTTGCCGGGCGCCGGCGGTTTGAGGTCTACGCCGGCGCGGCGCGCCTTCGAGAGGCCGATCGCGACAGCCTGCTTCGCGGAGCGCACGCCGTGCTTGCCCTCGCGCACGCGATCGAATTCTTCCTTCACGAATTCGCCGGCCTGGGTGCTTGCGGACTTGCCAGCGCGCTTGTCGGCGTGCGCGCGCTCGATGGTTTTCTTCTCGGGCATTTTGGCTCTCCTTGATGGGTGACCCGGTCGTGCGCGCAAGCGCCGTTCCGCGCTGGCGTGACCCGGCCTCGCAAAGCGCCATTGCGCACCCTATTTTTCACGCAATCGAAGCCGCTACTTCGCCGATGTCATGATTCCAGGGGGAATCAGGCAGACCAAGCGGTTTACCACCGCTGATGAACGTGCGGCGCGATATGGCGAACGTACACTTCCCGCGCGCGTTGCATCGCGTCGTCGGACAGGGGCGCGAGGTTCGCCGCCGCGACATTCGACGCCGCCTGGGCCGCGTTCTTGCTGCCTGGAATGATGACCGTGACGGCATCTTCCATGAGGATCCAACGCAGGGCGAACTGGGCCATCGTCGCGTCCACCGGCACGAGGCCGCGCAGTTCGTCGACCGCCTTCAAGGCGACGTCGTAGGGCACGCCCGAGAACGTTTCGCCCACATCGAACGCCTCTCCATGACGATTGAACGCGCGGTGGTCGTCTGCCGCGAAAACGGAATCCGCAGACAATTTGCCCGTGAGCATGCCGCTCGCCAGCGGCACGCGCGCGATGACCGCAACGTTCTTCTTTTGCGCCTCGCGGAAAAAGAGGTCGGCAGGACGTTGGCGGAACATGTTGTAGATGATCTGCACCGAGACCACATTGGGATATTCGATCGCCTTCAGCGCTTCCTCGACTTTTTCGACCGAAACGCCATAAAAGCGGATTTTGCCGGCGGCGACGAATTCGTCCATCGCGTCGAACACTTCGGGGCGGTAATAGACCTCCGTGGGCGGGCAGTGCAATTGCACCAGGTCGAGCGTGTCGACGCCCAGGTTCGAGAGACTGCGGTTGACGAAGCTCTCGAGTTCGCGCTTGTTCAAATAGCCGCTGGTCACGTGCGGGTCGAGCCGGCGCCCGAGCTTGGTGGCCACGATGGGGCGTTCGCCGCCGCGTTCGCGCAGCACGTCACGGATGATGCGCTCTGAGCGGCCGTCGCCGTAAACATCGGCGGTGTCGATGAACGTCACGCCGTTATCGAGCGCGGCATTCAGCGCGGCCCTCGCGTCATCCTCGGCGACGCTGCCCCACGACCCGCCGATTGCCCATGCCCCGAAACCGATTTCCGACACATTCCAGCCGGTACGACCGAATTTTCTCGTCGAAAGCGTCATTGATTTGCCCCTCCTGTAGTTGGTCCTGAGTTGGTCCTGAGTTGGCGAAGTTCCTCTGCGTTCGTTAGTGTAGCTGGCTGTTGTCTTCGCTGTTGGAAGCGCCAAGCTATGCACCGCGATCGGGACTATGATTCTGACCTGACGACCATCGAGCAACCAACTGGAGACAGACAGATGACAAAGCGAGTCATAGTGACCGGCGGCAGCGGCCTCGCCGGAAAATGGGTGGTCGAAAACCTGGTGGCGCACGGCTATGAAGTGCTGAATCTGGATCGCGTGCCCATGCCGAAGCGCACCGCGCGCACGCTGATCACGGACATTACGGACGCGGGCCAGGTTTTCAATGCGATCGCATCGACCACGGCGCCCGTGGAATTCGCCGACGACCTCGAGCCGAAGCCGATCGACGCGATCGTTCATTTTGCGGCCATTCCCCGCATCATGCTGACGCCCGATAACGAGGTCTACCGCATCAACGTGATGGGGACCTACAACATTCTGGACGCCGCTGCGAAGCTGGGCGTGCGCAAGGTGATCGTGGCGTCGAGCGAGACGACATACGGCGTGGTGTTCGCCCACCGGCACCGCGATCCCGCGTATTTTCCGCTCGACGAGACCTATCCCGTGGACCCGATGGACAGCTACGCGACCTCCAAAGTGGTCAACGAAGTGACAGCGAAGGCATTTCAGGCGCGCACCGGCTCGGACATCTACTGTTTTCGCATCGGCAACGTGCTCGATCCCGAGGACTACGCGAAGTTCTCCACGTGGCTCAAGGACCCGGCGCTGCGCAAGCGCATTGCATGGAGCTATATCGATGGGCGGGACCTTGCGAACGCGTGCCGGCTGGCCATCGAAACCAGCGGCCTCGGCTTCGAGATCATGAACGTTGCGGCCGACGACGTGTCGTCCGACCTGCCCACCCAGACCTTGCTGGATCGATACTATCCGGGCGTGCCGGTCAAGAAGGCGCTCGGCGAATTCGAAACGTTGCTCAGCAACGAGAAGCTCAAACGGCTGCTGGGCTGGAAGCAGCAGCACTACTGGCGCGACGAGGCGAAACGCTTCAATCCGTAAGCGCGGTCAACGCTGTAAACGGCACGGGGCCAGCTTCACGCCGGCCCCGTTCACGAAAGCGACGCCCCTCGCGTTACGCCGCGAGCTTGAGCGCTTGCGAGAAGTCCGCGATCAGGTCGTCGATATCCTCGATGCCCGCCGAAAGCCGCAGCATGCCGTCGGAAATGCCCATTGCCTTGCGTGTTTCCGGGCCGGCTTCGAAAAAGATCGTCGGCGCGACGGGAATGATGAGCGTGCGCGTGTCGCCGAGACCCGTGGCCTTGATCGGCAGTTCGAGCGCGTTCACGACGTCGATCATGCGTTGCGCATTGAGCAGTTCGAACGAGAGCAGCCACGACGCGCCCTTGAACAGCTTTTGCGCGACCTCGTATTGCGGATGGCTCTTGAGGCCCGGGTAAAACACCTTGCCAATGGCGTCATGGCCTTCGAGAAACTGTGCGAGCGCGAGCGCGTTATCGCTGCTTTGCTTCACGCGCAGCGCGAGCGTTTCCGCGCCCTGTGCGATGGAATGCGCCTGCTCGGACGACAAGGACGCGCCCATGTCGCGCAGGCCCTTCTTGCGGATTTGCAGGAGCCCTTGATCCTTCGCGGCCGAACGCCGATAGTCCTCGGCGATGTTCGGATAGGCGCTCCAGTCGAACAGGCCCGTATCCGTTACCGCGCCGCCGAGCGCGGCGCCGTGGCCCGCAATGGTCTTCGTCAACGAGTTGATGACGAGGCTCGCGCCGACCGCCTTCGGCTGGAACAGGGCGGGCGAGGTAATCGTGTTGTCGACGACGTAGACAATGCCGCGCTCACGGCACAACTCACCAATGCCTTGCAGATCGGGAATCTGCGTGCCCGGATTCGCGATGGTTTCGACGAATACCATGCGCGTGTTCGGCCGGATGGCGTCCTTCACGTTTGCGGCGTCGCAGGCGTCGACCGTCGTGACTTCCACGCCCAGCGCGCGCAACGTGCCGAACAGGCTGTTGGTGTTGCCGAACACGTAGCGGCTCGACACGAGATGATCGCCCGCGCGCAGCAGCGTAAGGAACGTGGCCGTGATCGCGGCCATGCCGGTGCTGAAGCAGACCGTGCCGGTGCCGCCTTCCAGGCTCGTGATCTTGCGCTCCAGCGCGGCGGTCGTGGGGGTGCCTTGCCGCGCGTAGTTGAAGCCGCCTTTCTTCGTGCCCTGAAACACGCCGATCAGGTCCTCGACGCGCTCGAAACCATATTGCACGGAGGTATGAATCGGCTGGCGCACGCCGCCGTGCTCGGTGCCCGATATTCTGTCGCCGTGAACGATGCCAGTGGTGAAGCCTTGCTTGCTCATCCTTACTCCGTTTCTCAAGTCGGTTCAGTCAGGCAGATTATCGCCTGTAACGCGTGTTGCCGGCATGGGGAAGCGCGGGCGGCTGCGCTAACGCAGTTCGGATTCCGACGGTTCCAGCACGCCGCGCAGCTTGCCGAGCAGCCAGTTGACGAGCGCATTGTTGTGCCGGTAGTGATTCCACGTGGGAATCTGGCGGGCTCCCAGAATGCGTTTGAACTCATAGGACGTCGCGCCCAGTTCGATTTCCTCGAAGCCTTCGCGGATGCCGAATTCGACCGCGCGAATGAACATGGCGAAGTACAGGCCGTATTCATGACTCCTGGTGTAATCCAGTCCGATATAGCGGTTGACCAGATAGCGCCCGTTCCCGAGCAACTGAGTGAACCCGATCAGCTCGTCGTCCAGAAAGAACAGTAAATAATGGCTCAGGCTACGGGTATTGGCGAAATACTCGGGCGTCAGCTTCTCGAACTTCAATTCGGCTTTTTGCCACGTGTTCAGATACAGCGCATACACGCATGCAATGAGATGATCGGGCAGATTCGCGCACTCTTCATAGCGCAGAGCGGCTGCTTTCTTCAGCTTGCGCTTAAGCAGGTTTCTGCGGTCGCTCTTCATCGCCGCGTAGTACTCCGGGCCAATTGAAAGCACGGGCACGGGCAGGCCTTTTGCCGCCACGAAGCCCTGCAACGGCATATCCTCGCCGAAACCCTTGTAGGCGAGCAGGCTTCCTTTCTTCGCAAGCGCCGTGCTGATGGCGGCGAGCGTCTCCCGCGAGACTTCTCCGTGAATGCGGCCGAGATCCACGCTCGGATGCCCGATGCAGGCCAGCTTGAAGTGGACCCAACTCAAACTGCGCTTCAGCCAGCCGTTGGGAAGCAGGGTGTTGAGCCGGAAATCCATCACGAAGTAGGGCGCCACGGTAGCGAGCGCGCCGTCGCGGTAAACGGCGAAATAACCGAAGCTGAAATCATCCAGGCCTGCAGTTTGAAAGGCTTGATAATAGTCCGCCCCTTCAGTCTCTTCGTGCAAAAAACCCACTGGCGGATTGGTCAGATCCTCGACGTGCAGCATGAATTCCCGTCCCCTTTTTTGATTGCTTTATGGGCTGCTTGATGTTAGGCACCGATTGGTTGGGCACCGATTGTCGGCGATCTGCGCCTCGTTGTCGATTGCCGCCGTAGCGCTCGCGCAGGCGCCGCGGACATCGTCTGTGCGCGTCAAAGCTGCGAATCGAGCAGGGCGGCCACGTATTCGAGCAGCTTTTCGGGCAGCGAGCGGCGGCGCCAGTCGTCGAGCGTGATGCGTTTCGCGAGGGCGGCGTCGGCGTCGAAAATGGCCGTCTGCTGACGCGCGAAATCGCGGTCGTAGATGTTGAGATTGGCTTCGTCGTTGAGCTTGAACGATCGGCTGTCGAAGTTGGTCGAGCCGACCGACACGAGATATTCGTCGACGACGATCAGCTTGCAGTGGAACATGGTCGGCTGATACTCGTACATCTCGACGCCCGCCGCGAGGAGGTCGCCCCAGCATGCACGCGACGCCTCGCGCACCGTGTGCGTATCGATGCGCTTGCCCGGCGTGATGATGCGCACCCTCACGCCGCGCTTCGCGGCCTCGACGATCGCGTTGATCGTGAGTTTGTCTGGCACGAAGTAGGCCGTCGACAAATGGATCGAGTGCGAGGCAGCGGTGATCGCCATGAGATACATCAGTTGCATGTCGTCGCTGCCGCCCGAGGGCGAACTGCTGAACATGTGCGCGAGGCCCTCGCCCGCGGCGTCTATCTCGGGGAAGTATTGCGGACCGTGCAGCACACTGCCCGTCGCCTTGACCCAGTTGTCCATGAAGACGGCCTGCATCTGTCCGACCGCCGGGCCTTCAAGGCGAAAGTGAGTGTCGCGCCAATGTTTGTAGTCCTGTGCATGGCCGGTCCATTCGTCGGCGATTCCCACGCCGCCCGTAAATCCGATGCGTCCGTCGATCACGAGGAGCTTGCGGTGCGTGCGGTCGTTCATGCGGCCAAGTCCCGTCCAGTGCGGCTTGTGATACAGCACCAGCTCGGCGCCGGCCTCGCGCAACATCCGCTGATAGCGCTTTTCCATCTTCGACGAGCCCACCCAGTCGAGCAGCACATGCACGGCGATTCCCGCTCGCGCCTTGTCGGCCAGCGCGCTGGCGATTTCCTCCCCGATCGCCCCTGACCAGTAAATGAACGTTTCGAACGTGATGGTGTGTTGCGCCGAGCGTATGCCCTCCAGCATCGACGGAAAGATTTCGTCGCCGTTCACGAGCGCCTCGAAGCGGTTGCCTCCGACGACGGGCGGCCCGAGCAGCAGTCCCATCGAGCGGATGAACTGCGGACTGTCGCTTGCGTAAAGCCGTTTGATCTTGTGCTCGACCTTCTTCTCGCCGCTCGTGAGGTTCGCGATCATCAGGATAACGACTAGCGTCACCACGACGGTCACGGCTATGAGGGCAATTGTCGACATGCGTAGGCCTCGCTTGGCGGATAGATCCGTGGATGTCCCCGGCACCCGCCTGGGAACGATGCCGTGCAGGTAGCACATTGCGTGCGCAAGCTACGGTCGGGCGCGTTCAGGCCGCGCTGCGGGGAATATGCCACGAAATGACGGACACGAATGCGGAGGGCGAGGCTACCGGAGGCGCCGCGTTTAGCAGCGGCGAAAGCGGGGGCCAGCTTGCGTTGCACGAGCCAGCCAGGCAAGCGCCCTTAGAGTGTGAGCACGCGGGCCTCGATGCGCGCGAGACGTTTGACGTGGCGCGGCGCGGGCACGAGATCGGCGCCGGAAAACAGCACAGGGGCGCCGTGCTGCGCGTCGAGCGATTTGTCCCCGCTTTCGTACGCGACAATTACCTGCTCGCCCACGGCCGTATTGAACAGTTCGTGCCACGAAAACGTCACGAAGTAACCGTCATGACCCACGGCGAGGAACACCATGCGCTTGAAGTCGCCGTCCACGTCGTTGCGCAGTTCCGCCCGCGCCAGCAGGTCCGTGAGGCGCACGCCGCGGTAGGGCGCGACAGTCCGGATGAAGCGCTGCGTGGTGTAGCAGCGCAGATCGAACGCGGGACACGTTATGGCCGGATATTGCCGGAGCGCCTCGATCGAAAGGGCCATCGGCCGCACGAGGCTGCCCGTGAGGACAAGCGGGGCGCATTGCGCAGCGGTATTGTCGATTGGGTCGAGGGCGCTCGCGCTTTCCATACATGAGTCTCCGGTCGTTCGATATAGCTTCGCGTATATTACGCTACCGGGCACCCGCAGTCAGCATCGACGGTGAGATACCGGGCATGCCGTAGCGGTGATGTCGCCGGAAAGCAATTTCAATCTATTTGATACGTCATCCTTATTAAATCGAATCTTCCCTTCCGCCCGGAATAGATCGGCTTTGTCGGCTGTTGTAGGGGCTGACCGTGAGCACTTTGTCTCCTGCGATCACCCCCGAAACTGCTGAGGCGGACTCAAATGAAATTTCTCGTTACTGCAACGTCTGCGGCTGGACACATCAATCCTCTGCTTGCCATCGCGCGCGTCCTGGTCGAGGAAGGACATGAAGTCCTCGCGCTGACGGCGGAGGCGTTCAAAGACCGGTTCATAAAAAGCGGCGTGCAGCACAAGGCGTTCACTGGAAAACCCAACAGGGATCTTTCCAGGATATTCGAATACTTTCCCGAACGAGCCGACCTTGCGCCGGGCGCCGAGATGCTGCTGTTCGACATGAAGAAGGTGTTCATCGACATCATTCCGGAGCAGTATCAGCAATTGACGCAGACGCTGCGCGAGTTTCCCGCAGACGTCGTTATTTGCGACCAGCTTTTTCTCGGCTCGTTTCCGCTTCTGGACCGCCCTCGCGAACAGAGACCCGCTGTCGTGCATTGCGCCATCAGCATTCTATGGTCCGCCCGCGACGATCACGCGCCGATGGGACCAGGCCTGCCGCCCGCGCAAACCGACGAGCAGGTGAGCGCCTATAAGCAGATTCTCGACGGGTTGCAGGAATCGTTTTACGAGCCGGTCGCGCGTTCGCTCAATGAAGTTCTGGCGAGCGTCGGCGCGGCGCCCGTTGCGCAAACGCTTTTCGACGCCACGGTCTATCGGCCGGATCTCTATATACAGGCTACCGTGCCGGAATTCGAATATCCGCGCGCAACGCTGCCGGAAACCGTGAGGTTCGTCGGGCACCTGCCCGGTTCGGTTCAGACGCGGCTGCCGGAATGGGCGCGCGATATCGATCCCGCGAAAAAGGTCGTTCTCGTTACGCAGGGAACGGTGGCGAATTTCGACCTCGGGCAACTCGTCGGCCCAACGCTGACCGCGTTGAATGGCCGCGACGATCTCGTCGTGCTGGTCACGACGGGCGGCAAGCCGGCAACGGCCATTCCCGCGCCGATTCCGGCCAACGCGTATGTCACGGAGTTTTTGCCTTACGAACTGATCATGCCGTTCGTGGACGTACTCGTCACAAACGGCGGATACGGAACCGTCAATCACGCACTAAGCGAAGGCGTGCCGATTGTCGTGGCCGGCCTTACCGAAGACAAGGCGGAGATCGCGGCGCGCGTTCAGTGGTCGGGTTGCGGCATCGATCTGAAATCCAATGCGCCCGATCCCGCGTCGCTACGGGAAGCGATCGACGAGGTCTTGCAGACTTCCGACTATTCGGAAGCGGCGAAAACGCTGAAGTCCCGTTACGCGGCGTTCGATACCAAAGCTGAAATCATCGGGCTGCTCACTACGGTGCAATAGGGCGAACATGAATCCGCGCTGCTCGCTTTACTCACTCACAATACTCTTCTACAGTGCGTTACATCCATCTAATGCGATAGCGATCGGAGGGACAGCATGAGCAGCACACTCGGCATGTCGAAGCAGGAACTCGTGGCGCTCGCCGAGCGCCGGCTCGAAAGCGGCGTCAGCGACGGCGCGTGGAATCTGCCGCAGAAACTGGCGTTGACGTGCCGCATCCTTTTCGATGGTGGTCACGACTCGGGGCTTGCCGGGCAGATTACCGGGCGATCAGGCAGCGGCACGTACTACACCCAGAGGCTGGGTCTTGGCTTCGACGAGATCACGCCGACCAACCTGATCGAGGTGAACGAGGATCTCGAAGTCGTTGCGGGAGAGGGCATTCCCAATCCGGCGAACCGTTTTCATACGTGGATCTATCGCGCGCGGCCGGAGGTGAACTGCATTATCCACACGCACCCGCCTCATGTATCCGCGCTGTCGATGCTGGAGGTACCGCTGAGCGTTTCGCATATGGACACGAGCCCGCTCTACGACGACTGCGCATTTCTCGAGAAATGGCCCGGTGTGCCGGTGGGCAACGAAGAGGGCGAAATTATCTCGGCGGCGCTTGGCGAAAAGCGCGCAATCCTGCTCGCGCATCATGGCCAGCTCGTGGTGGGCAAGTCGGTGGAGGAAGCGTGCATGCTCGCGCTGTTGATGGAAAAAGCCGCGCGGCTGCAACTGCTCGCGATGGCGGCCGGCACGATTCGCCCGCTGCCGCGCGCGCTCGCGAGCGAGGCGCACGACTGGGTCTCCACGGAAAAGCGCGATCGCGTGACGTTCGCCTATTACGCACGGCGTGCGCTGCGTGTGCATGGCGACTGCCTGGGTTGAGCCAGGGCACGCCGGCGAACTAGAGATCTGCCTCCCCTTCAAACGCTTCAAAATGAAAATCGGCGATAAGCGCAGGGGGTGCATCCGCGTCTGGCGTCGATGTAGCGTTTTCCCGTGCGGCGCCATTCAAGGCAACGACGTCGCTCGCGAAAAACACGATGCCGGTTATCACGCCGCCGCCCAGGAGCCACAAAAGCTGATACCAGTAGAAGAACGGCATGCCGTCCCACATGGGGTCGATCTTGTCGCAGGCGGGCACGACGATAAGGGCCAGCCACGGCACGTACAACAGGGAAAGCCAGCGTCGCAGCGATTTGGGATTGCCTTTCAATTGCGTAGCCCTTCGAGAGTCGTCGCGGCTTGGGAAGCGGCGATCTGGAAGGCACAACACGCGATCGGTGAAGCATATTCCTCGAAAAAGTGGAGATTGGAAATTAATAAGGTTAGCGAAGCAAATCCGTATGGTGCGCGCAAGGGTGAGGTCGAGCCTGCGCAACGCCTTCATTCGACGGAGTCCGTTTAAATGCCAGCGCACACGGATACCGAACTTTTTCGCCTTCTGGCAAACAGCTATCGCGGCCTGTTAGGCGTCGCGCTCGTACCCGAGGGCATGAGCGACACAGCGGGCGCGGCCTGGCTCTACGAGTGCGCGCCGTTCGGCTTGCTCGCGCACGGTACGCAGGCGGACCCCGTTTTCATGTATGGAAATCGTCGCGCGCAGGCGATCTTCGGCTATGACTGGGACGAAATCACGTCGCTGCCTTCGCGCCTTTCGGCGCAGGCGCCGGAGCGCGGCGAGCGGCAGGCATTTCTCGATTCGGTGACGCGCGAAGGCTTCGTAAAGGACTATCGCGGCATCCGGATCACGAAGTCGGGGCAGCGCTTCTGGATCGAGCGCGCCACCGTATGGCAACTGATCGACGAAGCCGGCGTGTTGCGCGGGCAGGCTGCGATGATTCCGCACGTCGCGCCTTGTTGATGCGGATGAGCCGGTACGCGGGCTAAATGCGGTCGCGGCGCGCGACCCGTTAAAATTGCAACGGTCGGCGCTGGGGCAGGCTCCAGCGCTCGTGATTTCCTTGCCCATTCCCACTCAGTCCACGCGTGAACACCGCTATCCTCGAACAACTGCGCGACGGGCAACTCGCTGGCGCGCGACACCTCAAGCTCGCCTGCGGGTTGACCGAATTTCCGCGCGAGATATTCGACCTCGCCGACACCCTGGAGGTGCTCGACCTCTCGGGCAATGCGCTCACGTCGTTGCCGCATGATCTGCCGAGGCTACGCAAGCTGCGCATTCTGTTCGCCTCGAATAACCCGTTCACCGAGTTGCCGCCCGTTCTGGGTGAGTGCGAATCGCTGAGCATGATCGGCTTCAAGGCGAACCGCATTCGTCATGTTTCGGGCGGCGCGCTGCCGCCGCAATTGCGTTGGCTGATCCTGACCGATAACGACGTCGACGCGTTGCCGCCCGAAATCGGCGAGCGCCCGAATCTGCAGAAGCTGATGCTTGCGGGCAACCGGCTGAGGTCACTGCCCGAGACGATGGCCGCTTGCAGCCGGCTCGAACTGCTGCGCATTGCGGCGAACCGGCTCGACGCTTTGCCCGACTGGCTGTTGCATCTGCCGCGACTCGCGTGGCTGGCCTACGCGGGCAATCCGCTGAACGCCATGCGCGAGCAGATGGCGCTGGCCCATGCGCCGTCGCCCGATATCGACTGGCACACGCTCGCGCTTGGACAAACGCTCGGCGAAGGTGCCTCGGGCGTGACGCATCGCGCGACGCGCCTGTTGCGCGACGGCCATCCCGTGGAGGCGGTCGCCGTCAAGCTGTTCAAGGGCGCGGTGACGAGCGACGGTTTGCCGGAGCTTGAAATGGCGGCTTGCCTGCAGGCCGGGGCGCACCCGAATCTCATCCCGGTGCTTGGCAAAGCCACGGGTCATCCGCAGGGCGAGCATGGTCTCGTGATGGAACTGATTCCGCCGTCGTTGCGCAATCTCGCCGGGCCTCCGAACCTCGACTCGTGCACGCGGGACGTCTACGCGCCCGATGTGCGGTTCGACAGGCCGGTGGCGTTGCAGATCGCGCGTGGGATCGCATCGGCGGCGCGGCATCTGCATGCGCGCGGGATCATGCACGGCGATCTCTATGCGCACAACATCCTGCATGACGGCGCCGGACACGTATTGCTCGGCGACTTCGGCGCGGCGTCATTGCACGATATCGGCGATCCTGATCAGGCGCAGGCGCTTGAGCGTATCGAGGTGCGTGCGTTCGGGTGCCTGCTGGAAGAACTCGCGCAACGGTTGGTTGGGCAGGGGCATGATCGCGCCGCCGGGTTCGAAGCACTGACAGCCGACTGTTTCGCCCAGCAGGTCGGGATGCGTCCCTCGTTCGATGAGATTGTGGAGCGGTTGGATGCGTTAGGCGATTGAGTTTGGCGGTCGATCCGGTACGCAATTCATCCAGTTACGGATCCAACAAATCCTGTTCGGCTGGCTGGTGCGCAGGCGTTTCAATCGCCATACTTAAGGTGTCTTACCGGAAACCCGTTCCGGGCGAGTTTGTGAACGCTGTGCATGGGTTGCAGAAGGAGGGTGAAATGGTTGACACCACAACCACGAGGCCGCGCGCAATCGGCTTCAATCACGTCGCGCTGGAAGTCGGCGATATCGAGGAAGCACTCGCTTTCTATGGACGCATCTTCGACTTTCAGTTGCGCGGCAAGAGCACGACGATGGCCTTCATCGATCTCGGCGATCAATTCATCGCACTGCAGGCGGGACGCAAACAGGCCGCCGACGACGGACGGCATTTCGGTCTCGTCGTCGATGACAAGGAGGCGGCGCGGGCCGCGCTCACGGCGGCGGGCGTCAAGTTGCTAGACGGTCCGTTTCTGGATTTCCGCGATCCATGGGGCAACCGCATCGAGATCGTGGGCTATGAGAACATCCAGTACACCAAGGCTCCGAACGTCCTGCGCGGAATGGGTCTCACGCATTTGACGAAGAACGAAAGCGCGAAAAAGGAACTTGCAGAAAAGGGGATGGCTGCGAGCTAAAGTTTAGTTATGCCGAGCGCTTTTCGGCAGTGGTGCGTGGTGTGGTTTCGCTCAATTCGGTTGCGGCTGCGGCTGCGTTAGCGGTTGAGGCGGTTGCGGTTGAGGCGTTAGCGGCTGCGGCGCGGTGATCGGTTCGAGCCCGCTGCGCATGATCGCGGGCGCCGCATCCGGCGAAGACAAAAAGCGAATCAGCGCCTCGGCGCCAGCGGGATTTTTCGCAGTGGTCGCGACGGCGCCGGAGTACACCACATAACGCTGCAACTCGGCGGGCAAAGTGCCGACCACCGTCAATCCTTTCACGGGCAACAGTTCCACGATCTGCTGCAAGCCGATTTCCGCGTCGCCGTTCGCAACGACAGTGGCGACCCGTTCGGCGGAAACCATGTGGCTTTTGCTTTTTACGCGCCCTTCGATGCCCAGGCGCGCAAACACCTGGTCGGCGATATCGATGCCGCTCGCGGTTTGCGGATAAACAATCGACTTTGCTTCAAGCAACGTGCGGCGCAACGCATCGACAGAACTGATGTCCGGCTTTGGCGCACCCGCGCGCACCACCACACCGATAGGCGAGCGTGCGAAGTCCACCTTGCTGCCGGGCACGACGTTGCCGGCGTGAATCTGGTCGTCCAGCGCAGAACTGGCCACGATCAGCACGTCCGCCCACTCGCCACGCGCAAACCTCACAGGAATGGCATTCAGGGCTGTACCCGTCGCGGCTCCCCAAACAGTGACCAATGTATTGCCGGTCTCGTCTTCGAATAGCGGGCCCAACTCGCGATACGCGGGCGCAAACCAGCCCGACACCATGACCTTGACCTGATCCGCCAAGCACGCACTCGGACCCATCAACGCGAGCGTTATGCAGAACGCGAGTGTGCAAACCCTCAGCTTATGAATAGTCATGACTGATTTGGCGCGGTCATGCATCGACCCTATTTGTGATGAAAGCGTGCGACGCAAACATGTGACGAAAGACGAAAGCGCATTGCACACCCCTCTTTTGCATCGTTTATACAACACGTTCGTTTGTGCACACACGACTTTGCACCGCCTCTGCTAGTCTTTTCCCAGCGACAGTTTTGGCGGTTATCTAACTTGACGCGTGCGAGCGTGAAATCGAAAAGAGGGGGGCTTATCCATGTTGCATTGGCTTTCGAATTTGATTGCTCACAATGCCGCAACGCCGGAAAAGCAGGCTCAACGCGCGCTGGGTGAATTGCGCATGGCGCTGTTCCAGGCCGAGCAGCGGGTTCTGGATGCACAATTACAGGCCGAGTATTACCGCACGCGAATTGCGTTTTGCGAGGAAGTGCTGAAGGCGGGCATCGAACAGGTGTCTGACCAGCGCAAAGGGCAACGCGAACCGGTGACGCACGATTTGCGACCGAGCCTCAAACTGACGACTTCGCAATAGGCGGGCAACGGGGTGGATAACCGTGAGCATGGCCTGGGAATGCCGATTCATATAATCGGCATTCCGAATTAATTTATTCCACCGGATTACAAGACGAGTCGCTACACGCGCGGAAGATCGTCGATGGACTTTTCGACGTTGCCGTCCGGCACTTCCAGATCGATTCCATCGACGCCGTTGGGATGCGGCACCGGCTTGATCTTCGGGCCAAGAAATCTCATGCCGCCAAGCGTAAATACCGAATACACTACTGCGCCCGAGCGGATGTCGTTAGTGACGGCCGCGACCTCGGAAATGGTCGGTGTCGAGAGCCAATCGTGCGTTTCGGGGTCGATTTGCGCCCAGCGCACGTGTGTGACCCGGTCGGTTGAGGAACTAATACGTACACCGTCGATACCGTAGGTAGCCATAGCCGTTACCCCCGAGGCGAGACTTCCATGGTAATCCGTTCGCTGCGGGGGTGGTAGCGCTCCCTTGATCAAGGTCCGCTGTCGCGAGCCGTACGCACCGTCAAATGGTTCGAGACCGAAGTGACGCCACGCACCGATGCAGCCGCGTCGCCAGCCCGCGCGATCTGCGATTGGTGCGGAACCGACCCCGTCAACGACACGACGCCATGACGGGCCGTGACATGAATCGCGGCGAAATTCAATCCCGTGGTGCGTGTGAGGGCCCGGCGTACGTCGCGCACCAACGCACTGTCCGATCGGCTCGATTGTGCAGGCCCGCTTTCTTGAGCGGACGCCTCTCCGGGCGCGCTCGCGGCCGTTTGTGCGTGCGCATTAGCCGCGCAAGCTGCGATGGCTATGGAAATCAGCGTGCGGCCGATTTGGCTTTTATGGTTAGTTTTCATCCTTTCTTCCCTTGGCCAGGTACGTGCCAACCCTCAGAAGTCATCTCGGCGGGCGAGATGCGTTTTCGTGCTCAACGCTTGCCGGGAAACGAAAACGTCGCACGCGCGCTGCCGTTGCCGGCGACGTTCACGCGTTGTGTCCTCGTTAC
Source organism: Paraburkholderia sp. J76 (assembly GCF_905220295.1). Lineage (NCBI taxonomy): Bacteria > Pseudomonadati > Pseudomonadota > Betaproteobacteria > Burkholderiales > Burkholderiaceae > Paraburkholderia > Paraburkholderia sp. J76. Next base: position 5,923 of record NZ_CAJMZJ010000020.1, on the reverse strand, counting down.
GTTGTTATAGGTCGCGGTGACCGTATAGCGTCCACTGGGCAATCGCACGAGCATGTAAGGACCGTGCGAACGCGTGTCGAGCAAGGATGCGCCGCCTGCGCTTGTAATCTGCACCTGCACGTCCGCGACATAGCTCGAACCCGGGCCGGTAAACAGCAGGGAGAGTGGCCACTGGCTGCGCGCGTGCCGCAGCGCCGTGGATTCGTCGCGGCCAACCCCGCCGGACACGAACGAAACGTCGCCTTGCTGCTCCGTTTGCGGCATGCCCGTTTGCGCGAGCGCGCCGCCGGCCAGCGCGAATGCGCAAGCGGCGACGAGGACGGTAGAAGCGATGCCGGGAACCTTGCGTTGCCTTTCCATCGTGGTCACTCCTTACGGTGATGTCGATTTTGCGCGCTGAAGCTTGCGTCGGCGTCGTAACAGATTAGCGTTTTTCGGCCCGCCCCGCGCCCTGCACGCTACGTCCGGAGGGTGCCCTGCCGTATTCGCCGGCGTCATGCCGTTCACATCGAATTCTGACTTTCCGTTGCATCCGCAACAATCAGATTACTTACATATTACGTTTTGCTGTCGAATTCGCGCCTTTCATGCGTGTTAGCTACTGCTAGCCGGGAAAATACTGAGATAAAAGCCCGTAAGGGTACTCAATAGTTTTTATATGATTATTTGGAGTTTTGCTACATCGATCGGCGAGACCAGAGCGGACGCAAAAAGGCAAACGTTTGCGTTGCGCGACTCAGCCGGTCTCCCCCGCAGGAAGTTTGCCGGTGCCTGACGCGGCCCGACACTCTGCAAGACCGTGTTTACCGGTCTGATCAGTACTCCATAACGTATTCGAACTCTCGGAGAGACATATGAGGATCACCCGTTGGCCCGCCGCTGCCGTAATGGTTGCGATGGCCGCTACCGCCCATGCCGGCGACAGCAGCAACGACGTACCTTATCCATTGCCGATGCCGTTGATGGCCGTCCCGCAAAACTTCGGCGCGCACATTCGCGCGGACCTGCTGCTCAAGCTCATGACGCAGGACGAGAAGCTCCAGTTCATCCATTCCGAATATCAGATGAGCGCCGTGCCGGGCGGCGGCGCAGGCTACATTCAGGGCGTGCCGCGTCTGGGCATTCCCGACCTGAATATGGTTGACTCCGCAACGGGTTCGGGCAGCACGAGTCAGAAGAGCACGACCTTCCCGGCGACGATCGCGCTTGCGGCAAGCTGGGACCCGTACCTCGCGCGCGATTTCGGCGCACGCATAGCCGACCAGTTGCGCGAGCAGGGATTCGGCATGGGCCTGGGCGGTGGCACGAACCTGGCGCGCGAACCGCGCGGCGGCCGCCTCTTCGAGTACCTCGGCGAAGACCCGGTTCTCGCGGGCGAAATGCTGGCAGCGCGCACTATCGGTACGCAAAGCCAGCAGGTGATCGCCACGATCAAGCATTACGTCGGCAACGAACAGGAAACAGGCCGACAGGGTGGCAACAGCCAGATCGACGAGCGCACGCTGCGCGAACTCTATCTGCTGCCGTTCGAGATCGCGGCGAAGGAAGCGCGGCCGGGCAGCGTGATGTGCAGCTACAACCGCCTGAACGGCACTTACGCATGCGAAAACACGCATGTGCTGACCGACGTGTTGAAGAAGGATTGGGGCTTCCAGGGCCAGGTGCAATCGGACTGGGGCGCGACGCATAGCACGGCCCCGGCGATCAACGCGGGCCTTGACGAGGAAGAGGACGTCGGCCCGACGGTCTATCTCACGCCTGATCTCGTCAAACAGGCCATCGCCTCGAAGGCGGTCTCGCAGGACCGACTGGACGACATGGTGCGGCGCAAGCTCTATGTGATGATCAGCACGGGCGTGATGGATCATCCGGCGAAGGGCGGCGCCACGATCGACTTCGCGAAGTACAACGTGTTCACGCAAGCCGCCGAAGAGCAATCTATCGTTCTCCTGAAGAACGACAACAGCCAGTTGCCGCTTTCGGCGCCGAGCCTGCACAAGATCGCGGTGATCGGCGCTCATGCCGATACGGCCGTGCTGAGTGGCGGCGGCTCGGGCAATACGCGCGACCCTGTGACGGGCAACTTCTCGGGTTGCGGCGGCCTTGCCTTTGCTTCGTCAACGGGCTGCGGATGGTGGACTAACCCCTGGCTCAAGCTCAATACGCCGATCACCCAGGCGATCCAGCAACTCGCGCCCTCCGCGCAGGTCAGCTTCGCGGGCAACACCGACCAGACGCAGCCGTTCCGCGCTTATACGCAGCAGGAGATCACCCAGGCCGCGACGCTCGCGAGTCAATCCGATGTGGCGATCGTCGTCGTGGCACAGCCCGCGGGTGAAGACTTCGGCGATCTGCAAAGCCTGGCGCTTGCTAATCCGTCGAATCAGGATCAACTGGTCGAGGCCGTTGCAAAGGCCAACCCGCGCACGATCGTGATCATCGAAAGCGGCAATCCGGTGCTGATGCCGTGGAAGGACCAGGTCGCGGCGATCGTCGAGGCGTGGTATCCGGGCGAGGGCGGCGGCAAGGCAATTGCTAACGTGCTGTTCGGTGAGGTGAATCCTTCGGGCAAGCTGCCGGTCACGTTCCCGGTGCGCGATCAGGATACGCCGACGTGGGGGGCGAACGGTGCCTTCGCGACCGATCCTGTGTACTCCGAAAAGCTGGACATGGGCTATCGCTGGTATGACGCGAACAACATCACGCCGCTTTACGAGTTCGGCTATGGTCTCTCGTATACGCACTTCAGCTATTCGGGACTGACGGTGAAACAGGGTCCGGGACATTCGCTCACGGCGTCGTTCACGGTGCGCAACGACGGTCGCGTAGCTGGCGCGGAAACGGCACAGGTGTATCTGGGCGTGAGTTATGCGGGCGAGCCGCCGCATCGTCTGGTGGGCTTCCAGAAGGTGTTTCTGAGGCCGGGCCAGTCGCAGCCGGTGCGCGTGACGATCACCGAACGTGCGCAGAGCGTTTGGGACACGACGCGTAATAACTGGGCCTATGTGCCCGGCGGCGCAGTCTATGTGGGCGCATCTTCGCGCGATATCCGCCTGCAAAGCCGATAATCAGGGAGGCGCGTGGAGGTTGCGTTGGCGGCCTCCACGCTTCAATAGGTGAGAACGCCGGGCTCGCGAACGTTTGCGAGCCGGTTCAAAACCAGATTCGCAACGCTTTTCGTATCCGTCATTCGCACGCGCGAAATCGCAAATGCGAATTGCCGTAAGCGCAAATGAGTTGCGCGGGTAATCCCCATTCATTCTGAATAGGGATACCGGATAAACTTACCCACCCGGCCGTGGGCCTTCCTCCGTTTGCGCGTTTTCCAGAGATGCATCGTCACGCTTCGCTGTGACTCTGTCTTGTAGTGCCGCGCGCAGGCGACGCATGGAAGCTGAACCGAGAAGAATACTAAATCAGCCATGAGACTGATCACACGCGCAGTGAACTGGCTTACCGAAGGCAACCGCCGCGGTCGAATCGTTGCGGTGCTCGTCCCTTGGTGGGTGAGTGCCGTGGCGGCGGCCGTGCTTGCTCAGCATTCCCGTGCCGCGGTAGCGTGGCTCGCAGCGATGGCCGCTTGCACCACGATGCTGCTGCTGCGCCTCTTCCAGCGCCTTGCCGCCCGTTTGCGTTTGAGCGAAGAGCGCCTTAGCCTCGGGTTCGAGGGCATCAATGCGGGGCTATGGGACTGGGACCTGGTCAACGACCGTGCCTACTATTCTCGCTACCTGTATCAGCAACTCGGTTACGGCGACGGGGATCTCCCCATGGACACCCACGCCTTCAACGCGCTCGTGCATCCGGCGGATCTGCTCCGCTTGCGCGAGACCATCATCGATCACCTGAAGCACGACAGCCTTTACGACGTGGAGTACAGGCTGCGAATGGCCGGTGGTCAATACCTTTGGTGTAGAGGGCGCGGCAAGGCCATACGCGATGAGAGCGGCCGTGCGACGCGTATCGTCGGGTGCCTCTTCGATATCTCCGAACTCAAGCGCGCAGAAGCGGCCGCCGCGAAGGAAAAGAGCCTCACTGAAGCGACGCTCGCTTCCATCGACGATGGTGTGATCAGAATGGACAACCAGGCGCGCGTGACTTATTGCAACGCCGCCGCCGAACGCATGCTGGGGCGTCCCTCGCGCGACGTTTATCAGAAGCCGCTGTTCGACGTCTGTGATCTCTATGATGAGCGGACCGGCAATATCGTCACTGCTCAATGCCTGCACAACCGCGCAGCAGCGGCCGACGACGCGGAACGCAGACTTTCGGTGACGCGCCCCGACGGTTCGCTTCTGCCCGTGGCGTGCTCCGTTGCGACGATCCGCGACGACGAAGAGGAAATGCTGGGCACGGTGATGGTGCTTCGCGACGCCAGCACGGCGCGCAAGCACGCCGCCGAACTCGAATATCAGGCAACGCACGATCATTTGACCGGTTTGCTGAACCGCCGTGAATTCGAGCGCCGGTTATCGGCTTTGCTCGAGAAGACATGGACACATTCGCATGCAGTGATGTTCCTCGACCTCGATCAGTTCAAGGTCGTCAACGATACGTGCGGCCACGCGGCCGGCGATGAACTGATTCGCAGAGTAGGCACCGCCTTGAAACAACAACTGTGCGCGGCCCATATACTTGCGCGCCTGGGCGGCGATGAATTCGGCGTCGTACTGCCGCAGTGCGGCGTCGACGACGCTCTGCGAGTCGCGGAGGATCTGCGGGAGGCGGTGACAGTCATCCGGCTGCCGTGGGACCAGCACCTGCTCACGACCGGCGTGAGCATCGGCGTAGTGGAAGTGGACGCCGCGCAAACCTCGACGTGGGACATCATGAAGGCGGCCGACGTCGCCTGTTATATGGCCAAGGAAAAAGGCCGCAACCGCGTGCATCAATATTGCCTCGAAGACCAGCTCCAGTCGACCACCCATACGCAGATGGAGTGGGTGGCCCGCGTAAGAGCGGCGCTCGAGCACGACCGGTTCCGCCTGTACGCGCAACAAATCAAGTCGCTCAAGGAGAGCGGTTCCGGCGAGGAAGTGCATGTTGAATTGTTGCTGCGCATGATCGACGAATCCGGCGGCGTCATTCCTCCCGCGTATTTCATTGGGGCCGCGGAACGTTTCAATTTGATGCCGCTCGTCGATCGATGGGTGATCCGCCGTGCCTTCGAAGCTATCGCGGCGGGCCATCTCGTGGCAAACGTCTGGTCGATCAACCTTTCCGGCGCGTCGCTTGGCGACGAGGACTTGCTCGCATATATCGTGCAGCAGCAACAACGCTGCGGTATCAGTTTTGAAAGCGTCTGCTTTGAGATTACTGAAACGGCTGTAATCACCAATCTCTCGAAAGCGATTGCGCTTATGGAAAGCCTGCGTGCGCTTGGCTGCCGATTCGCGCTCGACGATTTCGGGTCGGGCATGTCCTCGTTCACTTACCTGAAGCGTCTGCCGGTGGACTATCTCAAGATCGACGGCAGCTTTGTGCGCGGTATTGCCAGCAGCGACCTCGATCGGACAATCGTCCAGTCCATTCACCAGGTCGCGCACGCCGCGGGCAAGGCCACTATCGCCGAGTTCGTGGAGAGCGAGGCGATCATCGGGCGCCTCAGCGGGATCGGCATCGATTACGCGCAAGGCTTCTGTGTTGGGTTGCCTCAGCCTCTTCCCGAAGGGGCGGTCGAGCCGGTCTACGGGTGACCGACACCTCGACGAGCCGGCGTAGCGACCCCTAAAAATAAAAATTCGAAAGTCGCTTGACGATATCTGGAATGACCCGCATAATTCGCCTCCTTCGCTGATCGCTGCGAACGAAAACGAAGCGATTAAGACGAATTGCTCTTTAAAAATTTACAGCCGATAAGTGTGGGCGCTTGATGCGGTGGCGGCCTGGTTTCGTTCTTCGGAGCGCAGCCGGGAGTAGCGCA
>NZ_CAJMZJ010000019.1:0-126485 GCF_905220295.1 Paraburkholderia sp. J76 | reverse complement strand
CACCTTGCGCTATCTGGACCGGCGCTCATTTGATGCGGCGAGCATGAGGCGCGCTCGGCGCGGAAAATGTTCAGGAATGTTAAGGTAGCGTGCAGTTCTGGCGAGCTTACCGAGGGGATATCGAATCAGACTGGGGGCATGTTTGGGGGCATATCGTGCCATGTTCCGATGGCCGCTCCCCACGCGACAAGGCTTTGCTGGCATCAGTCTGGTCGAAGTACTACCGAAGAATAAAAGGCCTCGTTGCGAAAGCAACGGGGCCTTTTGCTTTGTCTTTGACTTATGCCGCCGCGTTGCGCGAGACAGAGCGACACCGCCAGCGTACCCCCGCCCGACTGAGGTATTCCCTGCCCTACCCGGTTGGGGTGGTCTCGCCGGGTGGCGCGGCTTCTAAGGTAACGCCAGACACAGGCAATACCGAAGCGCGATCCGGATCAAAAAACCGCGCCCGGACAAGGAGACATCATGAAAGCATCGGGCGTCGCGGCTCCCCCCTTCCCTCTCGAATTCGCGGTATCCCCGTACTGAATCAACCGCCAGCACCGGCCGATGCGCGCAACGCCTTCGCCCGTCCGGTCGCGTCCTTGCGTTGCCCCTATCAGCCGGCGCCAGCCGATACAACGAGATCGCCCATGCTCAACGCCCCTTCCTGGCAGCCAAAGTCCGCCTGGACCATCACGGCCCTGCTCACCGGACTCTCCACGATCAACTTTCTCGACAAGATCGTCCTCGGCATGGTCGCCGTGCCGCTCATGACCGAGATGCATCTCTCGCCGATGCAATTCGGCTTCGTCGCCGGCAGCTTTTTCTGGCTCTTCTCGACGTCGACCGTGCTCGTCGGCTTTCTCTCGAATCGCGTCCCGACGCGCTGGATCCTGCTCGTCATGGGCGCAAGCTGGGCGCTCTTGCAGATCCCCCAGGCCTTTACCACGAGCGCGCTCGCGCTGCTTCTGTGCCGCGTGATTCTCGGCGCGGCCGAAGGCCCCTCGTTTCCGGTCTCCGTCCACTCGCTCTTCAAGTGGTTCCCGGACCACAAGCGCAGCCTGCCCGTGGCCGTCATCAATCAGGGCGCGGTAGGCGGCATGGTGCTCGCGGGGCTCGTCATTCCCGCCATCACGCAGCGCTGGGGCTGGCGCACGAACTTCTTCGTGCTCGCCATGGTGGGCGTGCTCTGGTGCGCGCTGTGGCTCGCCTTCGGACGCGAAGGCACGCTCGACGTCGTCCGCCGCGCGCCGCACGAACCGGCCGCGGCCAGCGCCGCGGCACCGCGCCTGCCTTATCGCAGGATTCTCACTGACGCGTCCGTGCTCTCGGTCTTCCTGCTCGGCTTCGTGGCCTACTGGCTGCTCGGCCAGACCATCACGTGGCTGCCCACTTACCTCGAAAAGGGACTCGGTTTCGGCAGCATCGCCTCGGGACGCCTCTTCGCGCTCGTCATTGCATTCGCGGCCCCGGTCAATATCGGCCTGAGCGCGCTTTCGCAGCGCATGCTCCGGCAGGGCGCGACCTCGCGCGAGGCCCGCGTGCGGCTCACGAGCGCCGTCATGATCGCGGGCGCGCTGCTCTTCTTCGCTCTGGCGGCGATCGACCTCACGCCCATGCAGAAGGTACTCTGCTATGCGGTTGCAGGCGGCCTGTCGACGTTCTGCCTGACGCTCGCGCCGGCGATGCTCGCCGAAATGGTGCCGCTCGTCCAACGCGGCTCCGTCATCGCGATCAATACCGCGGTGGCGAGCCTCGGCGCGGCGATCGGGCCGGCCGTCGTCGGCCGGCTCGTCCAGTCGTATGCCGCGACGGGCGCGCACGCTTACGAAGTCGCCATCGCAGTGACGGCGGCGCTGCTAGTCGTCGCCGCGCTCGTGGCGTTGCGCTGGCTGCACCCCGAACGCGCGCTGCGCGCGCCCGACGAGGACGCGGCACCACTCACGGCCTGAATGACCATGCGATGCGTTGCGCGCGAAGCACGACGCACGACGCGCAAGCCGTTGAAGGCCGCGCACGACGGCCGCAACTACTTTTGTCGATGGAGGACTACATGCAATCAACCGTTAGCGTATCTAACGATTTCCAGGCCGGCGCAGTCGATGCCGAACGCTGGCCTTTCACACTCACGCGGCACACACCGACAATCGGCGCCGAGATCGGCGGCATCGACCTGCGCGCGCCGCTCGACGACCTCACCTACGCGGCCCTGCGCCGCGCGCTGCTCAAGTACAAAGTGCTGTTCTTCCGCGACCAGGACATCACGCCGGCACAGCACGTGGCCATCGCGCGCCGCTTCGGCGAGCTCGAAGTCCATCCCACGTTTCCGCATCACGCGGACCATCCCGAACTCGTCATTCTCGGGCGCAACGATTCGAAGCGCGGACGCGAGAATCTCTACCATTCCGATGTGTCATGGCGCGAGATTCCTTCGATGGCGTCGATGCTGCGCTGCGTGGCGTGCCCCGAAGTAGGCGGCGACACCATGTGGATCAACATGGTCGCGGCCTACGAAGGCCTGCCCGAAGATATCAAGACCCGCATTGCCAACCTCACGGCCGTCCACGATTTCATGCCGCTGTTCGGGATTGCCATTCCTGAAGATCAGCACGCCGAAATGAGGAAGCGCTTTGCCCCCGTTACGCATCCCGTCGTGCGCACGCATCCGGAAACGGGCGAAAAGATCCTCTATGTCAACGAGGCCTTCACCACGCACCTGGCCAACTACGGGCACAAGACCGTGGACCAGTATCGCGTCGGCTTCGACTTCAAACTCGCCGAAATGGAACTGCTGCAGTTGCTGTTCCGTCAGGCACAAGTGCCCGAGTATCAGGTGCGGCTCAAGTGGCGACCGAATACCATCGCGTTCTGGGACAACCGCTCGTGCCAGCACTACGCGATCCAGGACTACTTCCCCGCCGTGCGGCACATGGTGCGCGCAACCATCATCGGCGACCGGCCGGTTTGAACCTGTGACTCTCGACCTCGGAAACCCATCATGAAAACATTGAACCGCTTTTATATCGACGGACAGTGGGTCGAGCCCGCCCGGCAAGGCACGCCTTCTGCGTCGCCGGCCGCCGCCTTCGAGATCGTCGATCCCGCCACCGAAGCGTGCATCGGCACGCTCGCCATGGGCAGCGAGGCAGACGCCGACCGCGCCATCGCCGCCGCGCGCGCCGCCTTTCCCGCATGGTCGGAAACGAGCCGCGAAACTCGTATCGCCCTGCTCGAGCGCATCGCCGCGATCTACCAGCGCCGTCTGCCCGAGATCGCCGAGGCCGTGCGTCAGGAAATCGGCGCGCCGGTTTCGCTGTGCAATGCGTTGCAGGCGCCGATAGGCCTCGCGCAATTGCGCGCCACCATCGAAGTCCTGCGCGACTTCGCGTTCGAAACGACGCACGGCAAGAGCTATGTGCGGCGCGAGGCGATCGGCGTCGCCGCGCTCATCACGCCGTGGAACTGGCCGCTGAACCAGATCACGGCCAAGGTTGCCCCCGCGCTCGCCGCGGGCTGCACTGTCGTGCTCAAGCCGTCGGAAATCGCGCCGCTCGACGCGATGATCTTCGCCGAGATCGTCCATGAGGCCGGCGCACCCGCAGGCGTTTTCAACATGGTGTTCGGCGAAGGCCGCACCGTGGGCGCGCGGCTCGCCTCGCATCCGCAGGTGGACATGGTTTCCATTACGGGTTCGACGCGCGCGGGCGTGGAAGTGGCGATCAGCGCCGCGCCCACGATCAAGCGCGTCACGCAGGAACTCGGCGGCAAGTCCGCCCTCCTCGTTCTCGACGACGCCGACCTGAAATCGGCCGTGGCGAGCGGCGTCGCGCAGTGCATGGCGAATTCCGGGCAGACCTGCGTCGCACCCACGCGCATGCTGGTGCCCCGCGCGCGCTACGACGAAGCGGTCGAGATTGCCTCGGCGGCCGCGAATGCATTGACAGTCGGCAATCCGGCGGACCCGGCCACGCGCATGGGCCCCATCTCGAACCGCGCCCAGTACGACAAGGTGCAGCACATGATCGAGAAGGGCATCGCAGAAGGCGCGCGCGTAGCGGCGGGCGGCCCGGGCCGCCCTGACGGACTCGCGCGCGGCTTCTACGCGCGGCCCACGATCTTCGCCGGCGTGCGCAACGACATGGCCATCGCACGCGAGGAAATCTTCGGGCCGGTGTTGGCGATGATCCCCTACGACGACGAAGAAGACGCCATCCGCATCGCGAACGACAGCCCCTACGGGCTCGCGGGCTATATCGCGACGAGCGACGCGCAGCGCGCGCGCAAGGTCGCGGCGCGACTGCGCGTGGGCTCGGTGCGCATCAACGGCGCGATGCTCGACGTGACCGTGCCGTTCGGCGGCTACAAGACGTCGGGCAATGGGCGCGAATACGGCGCCGAAGGGCTGGCCGAGTTCCTCGAGTGCAAGTCGGTGACGATGTAAGCCTCGAAGCCAAGCCTCGAAGCGGAACGGGACCGTCGCCGGTCCCGTTCTTCCCGCACCTGCCGGATCGACGATCCTAGAACGTCGAAAGCGTCAGCGTATTCTCCACCGAAGTCACGCCGGCCACGCCCTGGGCGATGCGCGTGGCCTGATCGATCTGCGCCTGCTCCGGCACCCAGCCCTCCAGCCTCACTGCGCCATTGTTCGCGCGCACGGTAATGCCGCTCGCGCGCAACCCCTTCGCCTTGGCGAGCGCGTTCAGCACGCGCCGGCGCAGCGCGCGGTCGGCGGCCTTCTGCGAACCCGGCGTCGCGCCGGCGCCCGAAGAAGAAGCCGTCGCGGGCGCGGAAGACGCCGACCCGCTGTCCTGCGCATGAGCCTGCAAAGGAACGGCAAAAGAAGCGGCAAAAACGGTGGCCACGGCTACCGCGCGGCCGTTGCGAATGACATTCATCCTGGTCCCTCCTCGTCGATTGTGAATTGCGGCCGCGCCGAAGCGCGGCGTTGCCCTGCCAGAAGCGCGGTCAGAAGCGATGCGTCATGCCGAGCACCGCGAGCACCTGCTTGGTGTCCGTGCTCGTGACCGAAACGCCCGGCCAGCTCATCGTCGCGGTGCCATTGTTCTTCAGGTAACCCGCTCGCATATAGAACGAAGTGCGCTTGGATACGCTGTGGTCGTAGCCGATCTGCACGCCCGGCGTGTTGTCGTGCGCGCCGCGCACGTTGCGCTCGATGCCGGCGATTTCCACCGTGTCGGCGGGCGTGGCCTGGATCGTCGCGCCGAACTCCATGATGCTCGACGACTTGCCCGCGCCGAGCAAAGCCGCGAGCGAGTGCGCGGGCGCGTCGTGCGGCTTGTTGTACGAGTAGTTGAACTGCAGGTTGACGATGCCGATCCGGTAGCCCAGCGCGCCTGTGTAGTGCTCGGTGCCGAGCAGGTTGAGCGGGCCGGGCAACGACGCAATGGTCTCCGTGCCGGGATGCTGATACTGGTAGGCGATACCCGCGTAGAGCCCGTAGGCCGAATACGAAAGCCCGAGGTCGAGCATGTTGCCGGAGTTCTGCGGCACCGGCTGCGTGACGGTGGCCGCGAAGGCGTACATCGCGTAAAGCTGGAAGCCCGCGAGATTCGGCGACTTGTAGAGGACCGAATTGCTCGTGCGCCCCGTTACGGATTGCGCCGCGAGCGTATTGCGATCGACCGCGAGCACGGCGGCGGAAAGCGGCGAAAGCACTTCGTTGCCGCGGAACGGATCGGTCGGATAGACAATCCAGAACGTGGGCTGATACTGACGCCCGAACGTGAGCGAGCCGTATTGGTCGTGCGTGAGTCCCACCCACGCCTGGCGATAAAAGAGCGTGGTGGTGTCGGCGAATAAACCGCCATTGTTGATGTTGTACCCGCTCTCGACATCGAACGCGGCCTTCAGCCCGTTGCCGAGATCCTCGCTGCCCTTCAGGCCGAACATCGACCCGGTATTCCCGCCGCTTCGGAGCGAATACGAATGGTTGCCGCCGTTGTCCAGATATTGCACGAACGTATCGGCCACACCGTACAACGTCACGCTCGACTGCGCCGCGGCGCTGCCCGCCACCACTGCCAGCGTTGCTCCGCAAATTCCCTTGCTGATAAAACGCATGCACGTCTCCTCATTATGATTGCCGCCTGCAACAGGCGCGGCGAATGTGTAACCCGTTCGGCACTGCGAGCCACATGCGGCGCAGTTTTGCAGGGACATCGGGAGGGGCAACTACCCGAACGGAGTGGGGACGGGAATACCCCGAGCGGCGCGCGCGTCATGGCGCTCGCCGCGCGCTTCGCGGCGCGCCGGCCACCCGCGCGGGGTGGGGACACCGCGTCCCGCGCGAGGCACCATCGCGATATCGCGCCTGGTCGTTGCCGTGGCGCATTCAGGAGCGCAATCGCATGTCTCAAAATGCCAATGCAAGTGCGCCGCGCAAGGTGGCGCACGTACGTCAGATCGTCTGCACGGGCTACGTGCGCGAAGACGGCCTCTACGACATCGAAGCCCGCATGACGGACACGAAGGGCCACAACTCGACGCTCCTCTTCAAGGACGTGCCCGCTGGCGGCGAGATTCACGATATGTGGCACACGATCACCGTCGACGCGAATCTCGTGATCCGCGCAGCGCACGCGCGCACCGACACCGCGCCCACGCCCTGGTGCGCGCAGATCAACGAGGCCTACGCGAAGCTCGCGGGCGTCGCGATCGGCAACGGCTTCATGAAGGAAGTGAAGGCACGGCTTGGCGGCGCGCGCGGCTGCACGCACCTCACCGAGCTACTCGGCCCGATGGCCACCACCGCGTTCCAGACGCTCTTCGGGCTGCGGCAAGACGCGCACGAGCGCCTCGCCGGCGCCGCGCGCGGCGAGCGAACGCCGCTCCTTCCCATGCTCGACACCTGCCACGCCTGGCGCGCGGACGGCGAAGTGGTGCAGGTACTGCGCGAGCGCAGCGCCGCGGCCGCGGCGCAAGCCTGCGCCGATGTCTAGCGGCCCGCGCCCGCGCGTAACGCACCGCGTTGCGCTACGACAAAACAGTACGGTTCGCCGTGCGTGCTCGCCCGCGTGGCCGCGCGAGCGCGCGCGCTACAATAGTTCGATTCTCGTTTCGTCATCGGGCGCGCGCATGGGTCGCAGCGCCTGGACGGTTGAGCGCACGCGAACATGCCGCAACGCTGGTCCGATTCCCCTTCCGCCGCTGCCGGCGCAGCGTCCCGCGTGATGGCGCCGCGCAGCAAAACCCGCGTCGTCGCGCGCGAGCGCGTGGTCGGGCAATTGATCGACGCCCGGCGCAAGCGCTGCATCGTGCTCCAGGGCCCCGCCGGCTGCGGCAAGACCACCACGCTCCTCGCCTGGCGCGAAGCGCTCCTGCCGCTCGGCTTCGACCTCGCCTGGCTTACCCTCGCCCCGGAAGACGACGACCTTTCGAGTTTCGTCGACGGTCTCGTGGCGAGCCTCGCCCAGGTCGATCCGGCCATCTGCCGCGAAGCCGCGATTCTTGGCGGCCGCGGCGCGGACGACGAAGCCGTCGAGCGCACCGTGATCGCGCTCGTGCGCGCCATCGCCTCCCGTTCGTCCGACCTTGCCCTTGTCGTCGACGACCTCGACCACGTCACCAATGCGCGCAGCCATCGCGCGCTCCAGTGGCTCATCGACTACGCGCCGCCCAACCTGCACCTCGTGCTGGTGTCGCGCGGCCACGTTCCCGTAGCGCTCGGCCGCCTGCGCGACCAGGATCTGGTGCTCGAACTCAACATGCGCGACCTGCGCTTCACCTTTGCCGAATCCGCGCAATATCTGCGCGCGCAACTCGGCGAAGTGAGCGAGCGCGACGCGCGCGAAATGCACGAGCTGACCGACGGCTGGGTCGCGGGTCTGCAGCTCTTCGCCATCCACCTCAAGCGCCGCCGCACGGCAGCCGGCGCGGCGGACGTCGCGGCTTCGCTCGCGAGCACGCATCTGCACGACGCGCGCGGCTTCGCCGAGTACTTCGAGGGCGCGGTGCTCTCGCGTCTTTCCGCCAACGAAGTCGAGCTGCTCGTGCGCACGTCGGTTTGCGCGCGGCTGTGCTCGTCGCTGTGCGTCGCGCTCGTCGGCGACGAACAGCCTTCGAACGAAGTCCTCGCGCTGCTCGCGCGTCTCGAAACCGACAACCTCTTCATCGCGCAGATCGAGCGCGTGGGCAACGAGACCTGGTACCGGCTCAATCCGCTCTTTCGCGAAACCCTGCTCGAACGCCTGCGCACGCGCAGCGAAGCGCTCCAGCGCTCGGTGCATCACGCGGCATGGTGCTGGTTCCGCGATCACGGCCTGCCCGAAGAGGCGGTGCGCCATGCGCTGCAGGCAGGCGAATCGGCGGCCGCAGCCGACCTCGTGCTCGCCGTGGCGCGCGAGCTGCAGATTTCCGGCGATTTGCGCAAGCTCGTCTCGCTCATGCATCTGCTGCCGCACGCCGAGATCGAGACGCGCGTGGAGTTGCGTTTGTGGCGCCTGCAACTCGAACTCTATGCGCGCGACTTCGAAGCCTGCGCCGCGACCATCGAACGCCTCGAAGCCGATATTCCCGAGGAGAACACGCATGCGCGCTACCGGCTCACGGTGCTCCAAGCCGCCGTGGACGTGCAGCGCGACGACGCCGACAGCGTAGTGGCGCTCCTGCCGCAAATCCTCGCCGCGCCCGCGAATGCCAGCAGCATGTCGATCGGCGCGCGCAACAACCTGCTCTCGTGGCTCCATATGCGCCTGGGCGAATACGACGAAGCGCGCGCGTTTCAAACCGAAGCTACGCGCCCGCTGCTCGCCGGTTCGCCGTTGATGGGCACCTCGGCGGGCGTGCTCAACGGCCGCTGCATGGTCGGCTTCAGCCACGCGCTCGAAGGTCAGTTCGTGCAGGTCGAGCGCATCAGCCGCGACGTCCTCGCCGAAGCGGACCAGCGCGGCAGCAGCGCCGCGGAGCCCGCGTGTCTCGCGGCGGCGCTGCTCGGCGAAGCGCTCTACGAATTCAACGACGTTGCCGGTGCGCGACGCCTGCTCGAAGACCGCGTCGACGTGCTCGAGCGCGTCTCCATACCGGACTCCGTCGTGCGCGTGCTCACCGTGCTCGCGGCCGCGCACTGGGCCGAGGGGCATCGGCTCGACGCGTTCGCGTACCTCGAGCGGCTCGAGGAATATGCGAGCCGGCACGGCCTGCCGCGGCTGCTCGCGCACAGCCTGGCAGCGCAGGCGCTGCAGCATCTGCAATGCGGCCAGTTCGACGACGCGCAAAGCCAGATCGCACGCCTCGACACGATCGCGGCGCGCCTGCGTCCCACGCGGCCGCACGCGTGGTGCGACGTACACGCGCTCGCGGAGCGCGCCCATGTGAACTGGTGCATCGCGCACGAAGACTTCGAGGGCGCGGCGCTGCGTTTGCCCGCGCTCATTGCGCTTTGCGGCGAACGGGGCTGGCAGCATCGCGTCGTCCAGCTACGCATGCAGGCGGCGCTCGTGGACCACCGGCGCGGACGCACGGAAGCCGCCCGCGAGAGCGCCCTCATGGGCCTGCGCCTTGGCCACCGTCTCGGCCTCGTGCGCAGCGTGCTCGACGCGGGCCCCGACATCGTGGCGTTCGCCGAACAGGTCGTACGGGGTGCGCCGGGCGCATCGGTTGATCCATCGGCGGCCCAGAACCCACTGGAAAACGGCGGCGACCCGGTGCTGGCGTTTTACGTCGACCGGCTGCGCGCGGCGCAGGAATCGACCGCGGCGCTCGCAAGCACTACGAACGAAACGTCGCTCGCGCGCGGCGCGGCGCCGAATATCGCCGAAACCCTCAGCGAGCGCGAAGCGAAGGTCGTGAGCCTGCTCGCCCAGGCGCTGCCCAACAAGAAGATCGCCCGCACGCTCGGCATCTCGCCCGAAACCGTCAAGTGGCACCTGAAGAACATCTACGGCAAGCTCGGCGTGTCGAGCCGCGATGAGGCCGTTGCGCGCGTGCGCGATCTCGGCATCGACACCTGAGCGGCGCCAAGCGGGCTCGCCGCCAGGCGCTACCCGGTTCGGGTGGTACGACCCACCGCCCCGCCCGCTATGCTTGTTTTAAGGGGTGCCGCGCCGCAGCGGCCCCCTCCCGACAAAATCAGCGTGGTGCGACCGCCAGGTCGCACGCAAACGTTAAGGAGACTTGGCTCAATGAGTACGCTCACGGCCAGTAATTCGCCGACGGCCGCCGTCCGGCCGGTTCGCATGCCCCACCGCCAGACGCTCGTCGAGCGCCGAAGCGACGGCAGCCTGATCCTGCGCTCGTCGAACCCGCCCCCCGCCATCACGCAAACGAGCTTCGCGGACTTCATCGAAGGCTGGGCAAACACGCGCGGCGAAACCGCTGTTTTCTGCGAACGCGGCAGCGACGGCGCCTGGCGGCGCGTGAGCTGGCGCGAACTGTGGCAACAGGTGCAGTGCGTGGGCGCGGCGCTGCTCGAGATGGGCTTGGGGCAGGCACATCCGCTCATGCTGCTCTCGGGCAACTCCATCGAGCAGGCCATCGTGCTGCTCGCCGCCGAATATGTGGGCGTGCCTGTCGCGCCGGTGTCGCCCGCTTATTCGATGCTCAGCCAGGACTTCGCGCGCCTGAAAGCCGTGGTCGACCTGGTGCCGCCCGCCGCGCTGTTCGTGCAGGACGCCGCGGCCTTCGAGCGCGCCCTCGCCGCGCTCGCTCACCTGAACGCGCCGGTCGTCGCCGTGCGCGGGGCCCGCACCGGTCAAATCGACTGGGCAACGCTCGCGCAGACCGAACTGACCGAGCCGCGCCGCGCGGCCGTGGCCGCCGCGCACGCGGCCATCGCGCCCGAAGCCACGGCGCGCGTGCTGTTCACGTCGGGGTCCACCGGCTCGCCCAAGGGCGTCAACCTCACGTACCGCAATTTCAAGGCGGTGGCCTCCTATTTCGCCGACAACCTCGCCTTCCTGCGCGACACCGAGCCCGTGTTCCTCGACTGGCTGCCCTGGCACCATGGCCTCGGCGGCGTGCTCAACCTGGGCCGCTCGATCCAGTTCGGCTCGACCCATTACATCGACGACGGCCGCCCCGTGCCGGGCATGATCGAGCGCACCGTGCGCAACCTGCGCGAAGTCGCGCCTACCGTCTTCACGAGCGTGCCCTCGGCGTGGACCGTCCTCGCCAACGAACTCGAACGCGACGACGAACTTGCGGCGAACCTGTTCTCGAAGGTTCACTTCTTCGGTTACGGCGGCGCGAGCCTGCCCGCCGAGGTGTGGGAGCGCATCCAGCGCGTCGCGGTGAAGACCATCGGCCAGCGCATCGCCTTCGTGAGCGGCCTGGCCTGCACGGAAACGTCCGGCATGGGCACCTTCTGCGGCTGGCCCACGGACACCGTCGGCAACATCGGGACACCGGTGCCGGGATCGGAAGTGAAGCTCGTGCCGCTCGAAGGCACGGACGCGCGCTACGAAATCCGCATGCGCGGCGCGAACGTGTTCGGCGGCTACATCAAACACCCCGAACTCACCGCGGCCGCGTTCGACGAAGAAGGATTCTTCCGTCTGGGCGACGCCGTACGCTTCGCCAATCCGGAAAATCCGTCCGACGGCCTGCTGTTCGCGGGGCGCGTGGTCGAAGACTTCAAGCTCGTCAACGGCACGTGGGTACGCACGGGCGCCATGCGCCTCGGCCTGCTCGATTGCTGCGCCCCGCTTCTCACCGACGCCGTGATCTGCGGACACGACCACGAGTACGTCGCCGCGCTCGCGTGGCCTAACGTCGCCGCGTGCCAGCGGTTCGCGCCGGAACTCGCGGGGCTCGACGCCGCCGCGCTGGTGCAGCACCCCGTTCTCGTCGCCGCGCTGAGCGAGCGGCTGCGAGGTCAGCGCGGTCAAGGCGCGAGCGTTCATGTCGAACGCCTGATGCTGATGGCCGAGCCGCCTTCGATGGACGCCAACGAGATCGCCGACAAGGGTTACGTCAATCAGGCCGTCACGCGAGCGCGCCGGGCGCATCTCGTCGAGGCGCTGTTTCACTCCGAACCCGCCGCGCATGTAGCACGCGCGCGGTAATCCACCCCCGACACTTACGGCTTACGTTCACCCAAGCTCACCTAAGCCCACTACCGCTAAGGATTCCGAAATGCATATCAACCGCAACGTCTTCCGCGACGACCACGAAATGCTGCGCACTACCGTGCGCCGCTTCCTGGAAAAAGAATGCGCGCCGAAGCAGGCCGAATGGGACAAGGCCGGCAAGGTCGATCGCGAAACCTGGCTCAAGGCCGGCCGCGAAGGCCTGCTCTGCGTCACGCTGCCCACCGAATACGGCGGCGGCGGCGGCGACTTCGGCCACGCGGCCGTGCTCAACGAGGAAGTCAACCGGGCCGGCATCAGCGGCCTCGGCTTCGCGGTTCACTCGGACATCATCGCGCCGTACATCGCGCGGCTTGGCAACGAAGAGCAGAAGCAGCGCTGGCTGCCGAAGGTCTGCTCAGGCGAATACATCCTCGCCATCGGCATGACCGAACCGGGCACGGGCAGCGACCTGAAGGCCGTGCGCACGACCGCGATCCGCGACGGCGACGACTATGTGATCAACGGCAGCAAGACGTTCATCAGCAACGGCCTGAACGCCGATCTCATCGTCATGGTCTGCAAGACCGATCCGGCGGCGGGCTCCAAGGGCGTGAGCCTGATCGTGGTCGAAGCGGACCGCGAAGGTTTCCGCCGCGGCCGCAAGCTCGAAAAGGTCGGCCAGCACGCGCAGGACACCGCCGAACTCTTTTTCGACAACGTGCGTGTCCCCGTCACGAACCGGCTCGGCGAAGAAGGCAAGGGCTTCAGCTACCTGATGGCGGAACTGCCGCAGGAGCGCCTGTCGATCGCCGTCGGCGCCGCCGCCAAGCTGGAGGCGTGCCTCGAGCACACGCTGAACTACGTGAAGGACCGTCGCGCATTCAACCAGACCGTGTGGGACTTCCAGAACACCAAGTTCAAGCTCGCGGACATCAAGGCCCAGGCCGTTGCCGTGCGGCTCATGGTCGATCACTACCTGTCCGAGCACGTGCGCCGCCGCCTCACGCTGGAAGAGGCCGCCGTGGCCAAGCTTTTCGCGACCGAGGCGCTCGGCAAGGCGCTCGACGAGATGGTGCAGTTGCATGGCGGCTACGGCTACATGCTCGAATATCCCGTGGCGCGCGCATTTGCCGACGCCCGCGTCATGCGCATTTACGGCGGCACGAGCGAAGTGATGCGCGATCTCATCTCGCGCAAGCTTTAAAAAAATTTCCATTCCATCAGGAGTACAGAATGACTCAAAACGTGTATGTCGCCGGCGTCGGCATGATTCCGTTCAAGAAGCCCGGCACGAGCGACACCTATGACGTGATGGGCGCCACCGCGATCCGCCAGGCGCTCGCCGACGCGGGCCTCGACTACACCGACGTGCAGCAGGCGTACGCGGGTTATGTCTACGGCGATTCGACCTGTGGCCAGAAGGCGCTCTACCACGTCGGCATGACGGGCATTCCCGTCATCAACGTGAACAACAATTGCGCGACGGGATCGAGCGCCCTCTTCCTCGCGCGTCAGGCGGTGCAAAGCGGCGCCGTGGACTGCGCGCTCGCCGTCGGCTTCGAGTTCATGGGGCCGGGCGCGCTCAAGTCCGTGTGGGTGGACCGCGCAAGCGCGCTCGAACGCGCCAACGTCGTCGTCGATGAACTCGTCGGCCGCCAGGAGGGCTTGAGCAACGCCATTCGCCAGTTCGCGGGCGCGGGCATGGCGCACATGAAGAAGTACGGCACGAAGCTCGAAACCTTCGCGAAGATCCGCGCGAAGGCGAGCCGCCACGCGGCGCGCAACCCGCTTGCCGTGTTCCGCAATGTCGTCTCGACCGAAGACGTCATGGCCGCGCCCATGCTTTGGGACGGCGTGCTCACGCGTCTCATGGCCTGCCCGCCCACCTGCGGCGCGGCGGCGGCGCTCGTCGTCTCCGAATCGTTTGCGAAGAAGCGCGGGCTGCGCACCAATGTGATCATCGCGGGCCAGGCGCTCACGACCGACACGCCGAGCACGTACGACGCACGCGACATGATCCGCGTAGTCGGCTTCGACATGACGCGCTCGGCGGCGAAGAGCGCGTACGAACAGGCCGGCATCGGCCCGCGCGATATCGACGTGATCGAACTGCACGACTGCTTCGCGCAGAACGAGCTGCTGACCTACGAAGGGCTGGGCCTGTGCGCGGAAGGCGAAGGCGAGAAGCTCGTCAACGACGGCGACAACACCTTTGGCGGCGAATGGGTCGTGAATCCTTCGGGCGGCCTGCTCTCGAAGGGCCATCCGCTCGGCGCAACGGGCCTCGCGCAGTGCTACGAACTCACGCATCAGCTACGCGGCACGGCGAGCGAGCGCCAGGTGGAGGGCGCAAAGGTCGCGCTCGCACATAACGTGGGGCTGGGCGGCGCGTGCGTCGTCACGGTGTACAAGTCCGCTTGAACGTAAGCACCGCTAACGACATGGAGCTTTCCACATGATCGACAAGCAACACATCGGCAGGATGCTACCCGCGTTTCGCGCGGTGGCCGAAGCGGGCCGGCTGCGCTTTTTCGCGAAGGCGATCGGCGAGACGGACCCGGTCTACTTCGACGAATCCGCCGCCCGCGACGCGGGCCATCCGGGCCTGCCGCTGCCGCCCACGTTTCTCTTCTCGCTCGAGTTCGAGCAGCCCGATACGTCGTGGCGCGACGAAATCGGCGTGGAGTTGCCGCGCATCCTTCACGGCGAGCAGTCCTTCACGTATCACCGGCTCGCCTATGCGGGCGACGTGCTGCTGTTCGAATCGCGCATCGCCGACATCTACGACAAGAAGGGCGGCGCGCTGGAATTCGTCGTGCGCGAAACACGAGTGACGAACCAGCGCGGCGAGCACGTGGCCGATCTGCGCAGCGTGATCGTGCAACGCAATGGCTGAAGGGAGAACTCGCATGACTATCCAGTACGACACGATCCGGGTGGGCGACACGCTCCCCCCGCTCGAATTGCCGGGCGTGGACCGCAAGATGCTCGCGCTTTTTGCGGGCGCCTCGGGCGACCACAACGCGGTGCATATCGACATCGACTATGCGCGGCGCGCGGGCATGCCCGACGTGTTCGCGCACGGCATGCTCTCGATGGCCTGGCTCGGACGCCTGCTCACCCAATGGGTCGATCAGCGCCAGTTGCGTCAGTTCGGCGTGCGTTTCGTGGGCATCACGCATCTCGGCCATCGCATCGTCTGCACGGGGCGCGTGGTGGAGAAGTTCGAGGCCGAAGGCGAGCGCCGCGTGCGCCTTGAAATCCAGACGGCCAACCAGTATGGCGAACCGCGCGTCGTGGGCGACGCCGTGGTTTCACTGTAAGCAATCCGAAGCAAATATTCGAAGGAGATAGCAGCATGGGCAAGCTCGATGGCAAGGTGGCGCTCGTCACCGGTTCGGGACGCGGCATTGGTCGCGCGATCGTGGAAAAGCTCGCGAGCGAAGGCGCGCGCATCGTCGTGAACGACCTCGACGCCGACCCGGCGCACGAAACGGTCGAAGCGCTGAAGAAGATGGGCGCCGAAGCGGTGGCCTGCGTGGGCAACGTCACGGCGCCGGACTTCGCCGAGCGCTTCATCAACACGGCGATGAGCGCGTACAAGGGCATCGACATCATCGTCAACAATGCCGGCTACACGTGGGACGACGTAATCCAGAAGATGACCGACGAGCAGTGGTACGCGATCCTCGACTGCCACATGACCGCGCCGTTCCGCATTCTGCGCGCCGCGTATCCGCACGTGAAGGCGCTGCACGCCGCCGACGTCGCGGAAGGCCGCGAGGTGTATCGCAAGATCGTGAATATCTCGTCGGTGTCGGCGCTCAACGGCAACGCGGGGCAGATGAACTATTCGTCGGCCAAGGCCGGCGTGATCGGCATGACGCGCGCGCTCGCCCGCGAATGGGGGCGTTTCAACGTGAACGTCAACGCCGTGGCGTTCGGCCTGATCCACACGCGCATGACGTCGGCCGACGCCAAGGCCGGCGCGACCGTGAAGATCGATGGCCGCGACATCCGCGTGGGCCTGAACCCCGAGATGCTCAAGACGCACGCGCAGCGCAACCCGCTTGGCCGCGGCGGCACGCCTGAGGAGGCGGCGGGCGGCGTTTATCTCTTCTGCACGCCCGAGTCGAACTACATCACCGGGCAGACGGTGGCCGTAGCCGGGAATCTTCAGTAAAGCGAAGCAAAGTTTGGCCATGACAGGAAACCCGCCGTTGCGCGGGTTTTCCTTTTTCGGCCTGACTGGCCGGCTAACCGGAGAACTGCCCTACTCCGCGCCGGTATCGAGACCGATGCCGCGCGCCATGCCCGCCGCCGCAACGACCATCACGACGAGCAGCAGCGTTTGCCATCTGCCGATGCGCGCGTATTTCGGCGCTGCGGTGAGGTCGGGCACGTCGCCGCGCCGCACGGCGACGCGCCAGCGCAGCAGCGCCGTCACGGGTGCGATTTCGAGCAGAAGGATCACTACGAGCGCACCCATCTTCACGAGAAAGAGCGGTTCGTGAAGGTAGTACGCCGCGCCCTTCTCGAACCCGCCGAACGCGCGCATGGCGCCCGTCACGACCAGGACGACCGCCGAGCCGCCCCAGCCATTGTCGGCGCTGAAGATTACCGGCAGGCCTTCGGTGGACGTGCACCGGCGCAGTCCCCGCGTGCGCCGCAGGATCGAGGCGAGCGCGAAGCCGAAGGCGAGCAGGTGAACGGCGGCGAGCAACCAGCGTATCAGCATTGCGACTCCTTCCAGTGGACGCGAGGAACGGCAAGCCATGGTAATGCGGCTCGAGCGCGGACGCGGCGCAATGCGGCCGCGCATCTGCAACCGCGCATCTGCAAACGCGCATCTGCAACCGGTGTCAGACCTGCTTCAGCGCGGCGTCGAGGGCGCGGGCGGCCGTGCGGTCGCCTTCCGAAGCGAGCCACGCCCGAAATACGGTCTGACGGTTGTGACCAGCGGCGGCCGGCGAATCCCAGAGCAATTCGATCTTCGGCCTGCGCGCCGGCTTGTGCGCATGCGCCGCAGCCGAAGGCGGCGACGCCGGCTGCGGCGCAGCGAACGCCACGGGCTCGGGCGCGGGATCGTTGTCCTGCGCCGGCGCGGGCAACAGCCCGGGGCTCCACGCCGCTGTCGCGCCCTGCGGCGCTCCGGAGAGCCAGCGCACCGACAACTCGCGCGCATCGTACTGCCCGACCTTGCGGCTCTCCTGCCAGACGACCGTCGTGCGCGTGGCGGCGTCGATCGACACGGCGAAACGCCCGATCGCGAAACGCCGCGCGGCGAAATTGCTGCGCCAGAGCGCGCGCGGCCGGCAGATCCAGACCACGGCGGCGTAGAGCGCGGGGGCGGCCACGAGCCAGCCGTTGGTATCGGCTACCGCGTGGAAGGTGCGCCGCCAGCCGGCCGACCAGACGAATAAGCCGATCGAGCCGATCGCGAACAGAAAGCCGAGCACGCCGAAAAAGCGCAGCGCCTGGCGCAGCCACTGCGGCAGCGGGTGAAACGGCCGCTCGACGCGCGCCTTGCCGCCCGGCAGCACGATCAGCAGAAACAGGAAGATGAGATTCAGACTCGCCGCCGGCGACGACGCCATGCCTTCGAGCGCGGCGAGAAAATTCATCTGCGCCATGGAGTGCAGCCAGCGCGCCAGGATCACGAGCCCGATCGCGCGCAGCGCGAAAAGCGTCCCGGCACCGGGGACGGTGACCGTGGGCGTCGGTCGGGTTCTGGCCAAGGGAGGACTCCTTCTCTCGCTGTCGTCGTGGGCGCCGCGGATTTTACGGCACGGCCATTATAGGGACATTAAGCGTTCGCCTCACTTGCCGCCGCCCCGAACGTGACAACGCCCCGGTGCACGGGCACCGGGGCGCTGGGGAAATGCGGGAAAACCGGGCGCGCCGCGGCGCGTCCGTTTTCAGTATCGACCTTAGCCGGCGTTCACTTCGCGCAGCACGGTACGGTGCTTCTGGCGCAGCAGTTCTTCGTACACGGCCACGTAGTTGCGCGCCATCACCTTCGACGAGAAACGCGATTCGAACGCGGCGCGCACCTTCTCGCGCGGCAGCGTCGGCAGACGCTTGACCGCCGCGACGGCGCTGATTTCGTCTTCGACCACGAAACCCGACACGCCATTCTCGATGACTTCCGGCACCGAGCCGCGCTTGAACGCGATGACCGGCGTGCCGCACGCCATGGCTTCGATCATGACGAGACCGAAGGGCTCCGGCCAGTCGATCGGGAATACCAGCGCGTGCGCATTGCCGAGGAATTCGCGCTTTTCGTGCTCGCCGATTTCGCCGATGTACTCGACGTGCGGGAGCGCCATCAGCGGCTTGATGACTTCTTCATAGTAGGCGCGGTCGGCCTTGTCGATCTTGGCGGCGACCTTGAGCTTCATGCCCGCCTGGCCGGCGATGCGGATCGCGCGGTCAAGGCCCTTCTCCGGCGAGACGCGGCCGAGGAATGCGAGGTAACCGGGCTCGACGTTCGGAATCGGCGTGAGCACGTCTTCGGGCAGGCCGTGGTAGACCGTCTGCTGCCAGTTGGCCTGCTGCAGCGGCAGGCGCTGGTTGTCCGAGATCGACACAACCGGCACGTCGTTGAACGCGTTGAAGACCGGCTGCAGTTCCGGCAGGTCGAGACGGCCATGCATCGTGGTGACGAACGGCACTTCCTGACGCGCGAACAGCGAGAACGGGTAGTAGTCGATGTGGAAATGCAGCACGTCGAATTCGTCCGCGCGGCGGCGGACTTCTTCGAGCAGCAGCATGTGCGGAGCCATCACGTCGCGAATCGTGGGGTCGAGGCGCAGTGCCTGCGGCCAAAACGCTTCGAGCTTTGCCGAGGTGACCGAATCGCCGCTGGCGAACAGCGTGACATCGTGGCCCTGTTCGACCAGCGCTTCGGTCAGGTAGGAGACCACCCGTTCCGTGCCGCCGTACAGCTTGGGAGGAACCGCCTCGTGCAACGGAGCGATTTGAGCGATTCGCATAGTGGTGAACTCCTTCCTCGTAATAAATCGGGCAATAGACTGCAAATTTGGCAATCGACCTATGCCGGCTGCAGCTTGTTTGTCGCCGCGCGCCTGCCAGGCGTTCCGTACCGCTAACCGCGCCGGAATTCCGGACACAGACCCGACGCAATGGTGAAGCGGCAAGAAAGCGCACACGCGGCGGTTCAGGCGGTAAACGCGCAGGGTTCGCGGCCGTTGACACAAAAGCTGTCAAATTCCCTACGCCGTCCGAGCCGGCATTATCCCCGGTTCAGGGTAAATACCGGCTGGATCATTTCAAAGTCTTTAGGTTGTTACAAAGCGGAAACACTCCGCAACCCATTGTTTTCCCAGACAGTTCTAGATTGGATGCTGCGCTGCGGAATTCAATGGCTGGAAGTTTTTGGCGCGGCTGGTGCGTTCATCGAACGATGCCGCCCGCTCCTTTCATTTCCGGTTCGTCACGCGGCAGAACACGCCTGGCGAGCAGGCAAGGCGCGTTTCCGAATGCAATCCGTAATTCTATCTCTAAAATACCTGTCTCTAAAACGGTCCGCGATTCCTGTTGAACCTACGCCGCAACACCGTGTCCCCAATCTGTATCGCGCGCTATCGTGTCGCGATATGATGCGCGTCCGCCGGGCACAGGCGGTGCGCCAGGCGCATGGGGTGTTTACAATGCGGTAAGTCCGCCTTCGTTGCCGCGCGCCCGAAGCCGTTCGTCGCCTCAGCGCCAGCTAACTCCTTTGAACTTGCACGGACGAAATTCCGTCAGACCGACCACCCGATCAATTGGAACATCTGACCACCGCCCAGCGTAACGCCCACAACGCAAAGCTCGCGAGCTATGCGCGGCGCCCGCTCGCGTTTCTTTTCCGCTACATCAAGCGGCATCCGTTCGCCCACACCATCGTGCTCGCCAGCGTGTTCGCGGCCGTGGGCTGCGCGCTCGCGTCGCAATATGCCATCAAGCATCTGATCGACGTGCTCGGCGCGGGACGCCACCATCCCGGCCCGCTGTGGACCGCGTTCGCGATCCTCGTCGGCCTGATCGCCGCCGACAACCTGCTCTGGCGCGTCGGCGGCTGGTTCGCCGCGCACACCTTCGTCACCGTGACGGGGGACCTGCGGCGCGACCTCTTCCAGTATCTGAGCGGGCACTCCCCCACGTACTACGCCGAAAAGCAGCCCGGCACGCTCGCTAGCCGCATCACGGCGACGTCGAACGCCGTCTACACGGCCGAAAACACCACCGCGTGGAACGTGCTGCCGCCCTGCATCGCCGTGGCCGGCGCGATCGTCATGATCATCGCCGTCAATCCGCTCATGGCGGCGGGCCTGCTGCTGTGCTCGGCCATTCTTTCGGTGATTCTCTTCAAGCTCGCCGGGCGCGGCTCGTCGCGCCACCACACCTTCGCCTCGAAAGCGGCCGCGGTGGACGGCGAACTCGTCGACGTGATCGGCAACATGGCGCTCGTGCGCGCCTTCGGCATGACCTTCCGCGAGCAAAAGCGCTTCGGCTCGACCGTCAAGGCCGAACTCGACGCGCGCCGCTCCAGCCTGCTCTACCTCGAAAAGCTGCGTCTGCTGCACGCCGTGATCACGGCCATGCTGTCCGCGGGCCTGCTCGGCTGGGCGCTATGGCTGTGGGATCAGGGCAAGGCGACTTCGGGCGACATCGTGCTGGTGAGTTCGCTCGGCTTCACGATCCTGCACGGCACGCGGGATCTCGCCGTGGCGCTCGTGGACGTCACCCAGCACGTGGCGCGCCTTGCCGAGGCCGTGCAAACGCTGCTGGAGCCGCACGGCATGCCGGACCGCGACGACGCCAGGGAACTCGTGGCCCAGGGCGGCCGCGTGGATTTCGAGGGCGTGACCTTCGCGTATCCGCACCGCAAGCCGATCCTCGATCATTTCGACCTGCGCATCGAGGCCGGTCAACGCGTGGGCCTGATCGGCAAGTCGGGCGCGGGCAAGACCACGGTGCTCGCGCTGCTGCAGCACTTCTACGACACCCAGGGCGGCGCGATCAGGATCGACGGCCAGGACATCGCGCATGTCACCCAGGACAGCCTGCGCCACTCCATCGCCCTCGTGCCGCAGGACATTTCGCTGCTGCATCGCTCGATCTACGAGAACATCGCTTACGGCCGCCCCGAGGCGAGCCGCGAAGAAGTGCTCGCCGCGGCCCGCGAGGCGCGCTGCGCGGAATTCATCGAAGCGATGCCCGAGAGCTACGACACGATCGTGGGCGACCGCGGCGTAAAGCTGTCGGGCGGCCAGCGCCAGCGGATCGCCATCGCGCGCGCCATTCTCAAGAATTCGCCGATCCTGCTGCTCGACGAAGCCACCTCGGCGCTCGACAGCGCGTCCGAAGAGGCGATCCAGCAAGCGCTCGACCGGCTCATGGTGGGCCGCACGGTGATCGCCATCGCCCACCGTCTCTCCACGCTCAACAACTTCGACCGCATCATCGTGATGAGCGCGGGCAAGGTGATCGACGACGGCAGCCCTGAAGAGCTGCGCAATCGTCCCGGCCTCTACCGCGACCTGCTCGCCAAGCAGTACGGCAAGCAGTCCACGCTGCATCTGGGCAGCAAGAAGGCCGACGAAAAGCACGTAGCCTGACGCCGTTCACGCCGCCAGCACGCAAAAAAGCCGCTTCAGTTCACATCGACTGAAGCGGCTTTTTTTTGCTCTCGCCCTGTTGCGCGGCGTGAAGCGCGGGTGCTCAGCCTTCGGCGCGCTCGAGCGGCGGCAAGCTTGCCGCCTGGCGCCCGCCGACCTGGCCGAGATCGCGCATGAAACGGTCGCGCCAGACCGAGACATTGTTCTCGCGCAACTGGACCATCATGTCCCGATGGCGCGCGAGGCGCTCGGCAAGCGGCATGGCGAGCGCCGCGCCCAGCGCGTCGGCCATGCCGTCGATGTCGAGCGGATTGACGATCAGCGCGCCCGAAAGCTCCTGCGCGGCGCCGGCGAAGCGCGAAAGCACGAGCACGCCCGGGTTCTCGGGGTCCTGCGCCGAGACGTACTCCTTGGCGACGAGGTTCATGCCGTCGCGCAGCGGCGTGACGTAGCCGACGTTCGACGCCCGGAACAGCGCGGCCAGCACCGCCCGTTCGTACTGGCGGTGGATGTACCAGATCGGCGTCCAGTCGAGTTCCGCGTACCGGCCGTTGATGCGCCCCGATTCCGCCTCGAGGCGCAGCCGGATGTCCTGATAGGCGTGCAGGTCGGCGCGCGTGGGCGGCGCGATCTGCACGAACGAGACCTTGTTGCGCTGCGCCGGCGCGTGGTCGAGCAGGCGCTCGAACGCGCGAAAACGCTCCACGAGCCCCTTCGAATAGTCGAGCCGGTCCACGCTTATGATGACCTTGCGCCCGTGCAGCGTGGACTTCAGCGTGCGCACCGGCTTGCCGCGCTCGCCGGCCCTGGCGAGTTCCGCGATCTCGTCGGGATAGACGCCGATCGGGTAATCGCCCGCGCACAGCGTCTGCCCGAACGCCTCGATGCGCGTGAGGCCGTCCGGCTGCATCGCGGTCGTCCCGCCCGCCTCGTTCACGATGTAGTCGCAGAACGCACGCAAGTCGGGCTTCGTCTGGAAACCGAGCAGGTCGAACGCGCACAGCGCCTGGACCAGTTCCCGATGCGGCGGCACCGCCAGCAGCACCTGCGAAGCCGGAAACGGAATGTGCAGGAAGAAGCCGATGCGGTTCTTCACGCCCGCCGCGCGCAGCGCCTGGGCAAACGGAATGAGGTGATAGTCGTGGACCCAGATCACGTCGTCGTCGCGCAGGAGCGGCACGAGCTGCTGCGCGAGCCACGCGTTCACGCGGCTATAGCCTTCGTACTCGTGGCGGTCGTACTGGACGAGATCGGCGCGGTAATGGAACGCGGGCCAGAGCGTCGCGTTCGAGAAACCGCGGTAGTACTGGTCGTAGTCCTTGCGCAACAGGCCGATGGTCGCGAAGGTCACGGGCCCGCGCTCTTCGAGCGCAATTTGCGGCTGGCCGGAGGTGAGCACGTCGCCGCTCCAGCCGAACCACATGCCGCCGGTTTCCTTGAGCGCGTCGTACACGCCCACGGCGAGGCCGCCCGCGGCCGGACCGCCTTCGGAAATCGGCGCGACGCGGTTCGACACGATGATCAATCTGCTCATGAGGGGCGGGGTCCGTCCAGGAAATCGGGAAAACGTGGCGCGTGAGTGCCAAAAGCGGCGCCTGGCGTCAGAGAGGCCGTGCGGGGAACCAGGCGTGACATGCGCGCGGTCACCGGGCGCCCGGCATGGCCGCGACGAGCGACGCGAGCCAGCCGATCAGCGCTTCGACCGAGTCGACGCGCGTGCGGGCGATGGTGTCGCCGCCGCCGACCTTGATCGACAGGCCGCCCAGATCGTTGACGACGGCGAAGCCCTTCTCGTCGGTCAGGTCGTCGCCGGCGAACACCGGGCGGCGGCTCGCGAACGGCGGCTCGTCGAGGAACGCGCGCAGCGCGCGGCCCTTGTCGACGTCCTTCGGCTTGATTTCGTAGACCATCTTGCCGGGTTGCAGCACGTAGGCGTCGGCGAACTCGGCGGCGAGGCGCTCGGTCGCCGTGCGCGCGGTGCCCTCGTGCTCCGGGGCGTTGCGGTAGTGCAGCGCGAGCGACGCGCCCTTGATTTCGAGCAGCATGCCAGGATGCGTGCGCACCACTTCCGCGAGCACCTGCTCCATGTGCAGCAGACGCTGATCGTTGAAGCCCACGCGCTGCGTGTCGCCGTTGGCGTCGCGCCGCTCGGCGCCGTGCAGGCCCGCCACGGGCAGATCGGGCATGCCGAGAAAACCGTCGATGCTCTCGATGCCGCGCCCCGAGACGATCGCCACGGCGCCGTGCGTCGCGCGGCGCAACGCACGCAGATGCGCTAGCATGTCGGGACGCACGAGCACGCCGTCGGGCGTGGGGGCGAGATCGACGAGCGTGCCGTCGAAATCGAAGAAAAATGCCGTCTGGTCAGGCGGCAGGACTGCCGGGATTGCATGCATTGCGTTCTTTTCGCCCATCGGCCTGCTGGCCGGGTATGGTCCGGGCTGCGCCCAGGGAAAGTGTGCGAATCTTACCGCGCCTTGGATCGATTATCGAGAAAGTCAGGGGCTGACGGCTGCGCGGGGGGCCTCGGGCCCGACTCCGCTCGTCAGGCGGTCCGCGGGTTCGACCGACGCCCACCAGCGCCGGGGCGCTCGTTCAGCAAATGCGGCATATCGACGCGCGCGGTTCACACGACTTCGCACGACTTCGCACGACTTCGCACGACTGTGGTGGCACTCCCGACCGCGCGGACCTAATTTTGCTAAAGTCGGAGCGACAAGCCGCGGCCCGTCGCCGGGTCGGGCACCGCTGGCGTCATGTATCGAAGTCATCCCATCGAATCGACGAAATTGCCTCTGCTCCCCACCTTCGAGCCCCTGTTGCGCACGTTCCGCGCCCGCCTGCGCGGCGGAATGCAACGCATAGCGATCGTTGCAGGCGCCGTGCTGCTCGCGGCGTGCTCGCACCCGGGCGAGCCCTGGCAGTTGGCGAACGTGAGCGGCCATCTGCCCGACCTCGACTTCGCGCTCACCGCCGACAACGGCCAGCCCGTCACGGGCGCCAGTTTTCGCGGACATACGACGCTCGTCTATTTCGGCTATACGCATTGCCCGGACGTCTGCCCGGAGACGATGGCGCGCCTGATGCAGGTTATTACGCAGCTCGGCCCCGATGCGCAGCAAGTGCGGATACTCTTCATCAGCGTCGATCCGGCGCGCGATACGCCGCAGGCCTTGCACGCCTACGTCGGCGCGTTCGACGCCCGGCATGCGCGCGGCCTGACCGGCACGGACAGGCAGATCGAGTCGCTCGCGCGGCGCTATCGCGTGGCGTACCAGATGGAAAAACGCGACCCCGACGGCAGCTACGAAGTCACACACAGTTCGGCCGTGTATGTATTCGACGCGCAGGGCCATGCGCGCCTGCTCGCCACCGACCACGACACACCGGACGCCATCGCGCACGATCTGCGCCGCGTCATCCACGACTCGGCGTCGTGAACGCATGCCGCCTCGCGGGTCGCTTCATCGAGTCTTGACGAAACGGCAATCGCAACAGGAAACGTTATGACGAAGAACCGCAAGCCGCTCACCGTCTCGCTCGGCTGCGCGCTGAGCACGCAGGCCGCGCTGGAAAAGGCGAAGCACACGTGCACATTCGGCGTGGTTGCGCGCGCAAGCATGCTGAATCCACGGAACCCCCGGAACCCACGATGAGGCCGCCGCCGTGCTCGCGATGACCCTGCTTTACTGGCTCCAGCCGTGGGAGCCCTCGCCGACCGTGATGATCTGCACCATGCTCGCGGCGGTGCTATTCGTGCGCGGCAAACGGCACGCGCGGGTGTCGCTCGCGCGCCAGATTTCGTTCTGGTTCGGGCTCGGCGCGCTCTACGTCGTGCTGCATACGCGGCTCGACTACTACTTCGAGCACGAGTTCTTCATGCATCGCGCGCAGCACCTCGTGCTGCATCATCTGGGGCCGTTCTTCATTGCGCTCGCCTATCCGGGCGCGGCGCTGCGCGCGGGCATTCCGTTCAGGTGGCGGCAGCGCTTCGTGCGCCCCGCGCTCGCCGCGCGCCCCATACGCGTGGCGCTCGACATCGTCATGCATCCCGTGGTCGCGGTCGGGCTCTTCGTCGGGCTCATCTACTTCTGGCTCTTTTCGCCGATCCACTTCATCGCGATGCTCGACTGGCGCCTCTATCGCGTCATGAACTGGAGCATGGTGATCGACGGGCTGCTGTTCTGGTGGCTCGTGCTCGACTCGCGCCCGGCGCCGCCCGCGCGCCTCTCGCCGGGCAAGCGCGTGCTCGTCGTGATCGCGGCGATTCCGCCGCAGATCGTGCTCGGCGCGTTCATCTTCTTCACGCCGCGCGAGCTGTACCCCGTCTACTCGATTTGCGGGCGCGCGTTCACGTGGCTATCGCCCATGCGCGACCAGCAGATCGGCGGGCTGCTGCTGTGGATTCCGGGATCGATGATGAGCGTGATCGGCGCGCTGGTCGCGTTGAGACACTGGATGCGGCTGTCCGCGCGCGGCCGTTTGCAGCAGGACCGGCGCGCCGGCGTGCGCGTTGCGCAGAGCCCTTCCGCAAAAGAAGGGCGCACGCTGCGCACCTGAATTCCGGCGCGACGGGCGGCGAGCATCGAATCAAGCCGAGCGCATCCACACGTGCGCAATGCCATCCTCGTCGTGAATCTCACCAACGGGTGAGAAGCCAAACGCCCCGTAGAACTTCTGCAGATGCGCCTGGGCATGCAGACGCATCGCGACGCCCGGCCATTGACGCGCGACTTGCGCGATGGCGCGTTCGAGCAGCGCGTTGCCGAGTTTGATGCCGCGATGCTTCTGCGAGGTCACTACGCGGCCGATACGCACATCGGCGTCGTCCGTATCGGGCAGCAGCACGCGCAAGTAGCCCGCGAGTTCGCGCTCGCCGCCCTGCCCGCTCCATGCAAACAGATGCCACGCGCCGAAGTCGAGACCGTCGATATCGCCGTACACGCAGTTTTGCTCGACGACGAACGCGTCGGAGCGCAGCTTGAGCATGGCGTAGACTTCGCGCGCGTCGAGCGCATCGAAAGCTTTCCATTGCCAGTCGAACTGGGGCAGCAAGGCGGGGGACTGCACGGTCATGGTCGGTGATTTCCGTCAAACGTCGTGAATGACCACGATTATGCCGCGCGTCGCGCGCGCCACAAACCCGCCGTTTGCGCCGCGCTCACTTTCGGCGGCGCGGCTGCCCGTACTTGCGCCAGTACTGGAACGGCTCTTCATGCAGATCGATGTCGAGATCGACGATGCGCGCCTGCATGCTTTCCTGCGCATCGGCGACGGCCTTGTTGTAGACCGCCGGCGCGATCTCCTCGAGAAAGAAGCCCAGCAACGCGCCCGCCGCGATGTTGCCGATCGGCTCTTCCATGTTCGCGTCGAAATAACGCTGGATTGAGGCGATCGCTTCGGTGCGCGCGTCTTCTGGGAGTTCGATGGACATGTCGGAAAGCCGGAGAGAATGGAGTCCAGCTATTTTGGCGCAAAAAACAAAAGCCACCCGAAGGTGGCTTTTGTTTTGCATCTGGAGGCGCGAGCCGGAGTCGAACCGGCCTACACGGCTTTGCAGGCCGCTGCATAACCGCTTTGCTATCGCGCCAGAAGCGGACTGACCGGAATGAAGCGAACACGAGGCACACCAGGTGCGCCCGCAACCACCGGACAGATTTGTTGGAGGGCTTGATACGCAGATCAAATCCCGCCAAACAAAAAGGGAAGCGCTGCTTCCCCTTTGGCATTTGGAGCGGGAGACGAGTCTCGAACTCGCGACCTCAACCTTGGCAAGGTTGCGCTCTACCAACTGAGCTACTCCCGCAAATGTCCTGCTTTACTGCGACTTTCCTGCTTCGGCGCTTCGTTTTTCTCTACCGCAAAAACACCGCACCTTGAATTCTGGAGCGGGAGACGAGTCTCGAACTCGCGACCTCAACCTTGGCAAGGTTGCGCTCTACCAACTGAGCTACTCCCGCATGGTTGCTTCAGATTTCGCCTAACTTCAGCTTATCTTCTGCTATCTCCCCGCATTCGCCTGCTTGTTACTGCGGCGTGCAGCGGAGAAGTGAGATTATGTATAACCCGTAGAATCGTGTCAACCCCTTCGTGTGATCTTTTTGGAAAAAGGCATGAGGGATTCACAGCGGAGCGATCACAAACTGCCGCGCTCGCGAATTTGCGGCCACGCGAGCTTCATGTAGTAGAGCATCGACCAGATCGTGAGGAACGCGGCGACGTAGATGAGCCACGCGCCCCAAACGCGCGAGTCGAACAACGTCACGCCGCCGAGCGTGAGCGGCGCGTAGAACAACAGCATGGGAATCGCGACCATCTGGCACGCGGTCTTGAACTTGCCGAGCGAATTCACGGCCACGCTCTTCGACGCGCCGATCTGCGCCATCCACTCGCGCAGCGCCGAGATCGCGATTTCGCGCCCCACGATCACGAGCGCGATCACGGCGTCGAGCCGCTGCAGATGCACGAGCACGAGCAGCGCCGCGGTCACCATGAGCTTGTCCGCGACGGGGTCGAGGAAGGCGCCGAACGAGGAGGTCTGATTCCACTTGCGCGCGAGAAAGCCGTCGAACCAGTCGGTGAGCGCCGCCAGCACGAACAGCAGCATCGCCAGCACGTTCTGCTGCATCGGGGAAAGCATTGTCTGCGGCAGATAGAACACGCCCACCACGAGCGGAATCGCCAGGATCCGCAGCCACGTGAGGAGAATCGGAATATTGAACGGCATCGGCTGGCGCTATCTGTCGGGGAAGATGCAATTATGGGAGATGCAATTGTGCCGCGTCGCCGCACGTGCCACAAGCAACCGTAAGGAATGGCCGCGCCGGGCGCGGCCAACGGGACGCGGCGTCAGTGAAGCTGCTGGTAGATCTGCTCGGCGAGCGCGCGCGAGATGCCCTCCACGCTCGCCAGATCCTCCACGCTCGCCGCCATCACGCCGCGCAAGCCGCCGAAGCGTGCGAGCAGACGCTGGCGGCGCTTCGCCCCCACGCCTTCCAGTTCTTCGAGACGCGAAGTCTGACGGGTTTTGCCGCGCTTCGCGCGCATGCCCGTGATGGCGAAGCGGTGCGCCTCGTCGCGAATCTGCGCGACGAGCATGAGCGCGGCGCTCTCCTTGCCGAGTTCGAGCGGCGCGCGGCCATCGGCGAACACGAGCGTTTCGAGACCGACCTTGCGCCCCTCGCCCTTCGCCACGCCCACCAGCATCGCCGGATCGAGACCCAGTTCGGTGAACACCTGGCGCGCGATCTCGACCTGCCCCTTGCCGCCGTCGATCAGGACGATGTTGGGCAGCGTACCGGCGGGCGGCGGCGCTTCGACGGCCTCCACGGCGTCCGAACCCGCATTCGGGTCCGCGGGATCGGCCGCAGGCACGGGCGGGGGCGCCGGTTCCGCTGATCCGTCGGCCTCGGCGCGCGCTGCCTGCGCAACCATCTTTTCGTAGCGGCGCGTGAGCACCTGGCGCATGGCGGCGTAGTCGTCGCCGGGCGTGATGCCGGTGATGTTGTAGCGGCGATATTCGCCCGACTGCATTTTGTGATGGTGATAGACCACGCACGACGCCTGCGTCGCTTCACCCATCGTATGGCTGATGTCGAAACACTCGATGCGCAGATGCGCGAGATCGTCGAGTTCGAGCCCCAGCAGTTGGGCGAGCGTGCGCGTGCGCGCCTGCTGCGAACCCTGCTCGGAGAGCAGGCGCGCGAGCGCGAGCCGCGCATTCTGCTCGGCCATCGCGAGCCATGCGCGCTTCTGGCCTTGCGGCTGACGCAGCACCGAGACCTTGTGCCCCGCCTGCTCGCTGAGCACGTCGACGAGTTCGCGGTTCGCGGGCGGATGACTCACCACGAGCACGGGCGGCACGCGGTTGCCGAAATAATGCTGGGCGATGAAGGCGTCGAGCACTTCGGATTCGATGCCGATCTCGCGCTTCCTGCGGGAATCGGCTGGCGGCTCGGGCGCGGTGGCGTCGGCGGATGCGTCGTCGTATTCGGCATCGCCAGCATCGTCCGCATCGTCCGCGGCGCTGGCGAGGTCGGCGGCCATCGTAAGCGGATCGAGCGGCTCGGCTTCGAACGCCGCATCGTCTTGTGCGTCGGCCTGTTGCGCTTCCTCGACGTAATCTTCCACCGTCTTGCGCGCGAGCGCCGGCAGCGACTTCAGCGCGCTCGCCGCGGCTACGGTCTCGCTGTCGATTTCCTCGGCGACGCCGCCTTCCTCGTCGGTCAGCGCGCGTTCCACGTGCGCGGGGAAATACGCCTTGTCGCCCAGATGACGGCCGCCGCGCACCATCGCGAGATTCACGCAGACGCGCCCGCCGAGCGCCACCACGGCCAGAATGTCGACGTCGCTCTCGCTGCCCGTTTCGATGGCCTGCTGATGCAGCACGGTCGAAAGCGAACTCATCTGGTTGCGCACGGACGCCGCCTGCTCGAACTTCAGCTCGGAGGCGAACGCATGCATCTTCGTCTCCAGTTCCTTCATCACTTCGTTCTGGCGGCCGAGCAGAAAGCGCGATGCGTTGTTCACGTCGCGTGCGTAGTCCTCTTCGCTGACCGCGCCCACGCAAGGCGCCGTGCAGCGCCCGATCTGATGCAACAGGCAAGGCCGCGTGCGGTTGTTGAAGACCGAGTCCTCGCAGGTGCGCAACTGGAACACGCGCTGCAGGATCTGGATGCTCTCACGCACGGCCGAAGCGCTCGGAAACGGTCCGAAATATTGGTTGTTGCGATCGACCGCCCCACGGTAGTACGCCATGCGCGGGAATTTGTGTCCCGTGATCTTGAGAAACGGATAGGACTTGTCGTCGCGAAAAAGGATGTTGTAGCGCGGCGTGAGCGCCTTGATGAGATTGTTTTCGAGCAGCAGCGCCTCGGCCTCGGAACGCGTGACCGTGGTTTCGATGCGCGCGATCCGCGTGACCATCATCGCGATGCGCGGCGACAACAGCGTCTTGGTGAAATAGCTCGACACGCGCTTTTTCAGGTCGCGCGCCTTGCCGACGTAAAGCACCGCGCCATGCGCGTCGTAGTAGCGATAAACGCCGGGCAGATGCGGCAACTGCGCGAGTGCCTTTTTCGGGTCGAAAACGTCGGTGTCGGTCATCCAGTTTCGGGGACGGGCGGTGCGTCAAGAGAAGTGAGACCCGGCTGCGCGCCGCCGTCGCGACGCGTTCGTGGCCGTGTCCTAGAATCGCAAGTTTAGATCATTCCCTGCCGCACGGAACCCGCGCCGAAGCCGCCGGCGCTCCTTCGCACGCCATCATGACCGAACCTCACACTCCCGCCGCCGCGAGCGATAACGCCATCGCCTGCGACCTCTTTTGCGCCGTCATCGACAATTTCGGCGACATCGGCGTGTGCTGGCGGCTCGCGCGCCAGCTCGCGCGCGAGCACGCCTGGCAGGTGCGCCTGTTCGTCGACGACCTGCACGCCTTCCGCAGACTCTGCCCTGCGCTCGACGCAAGCCGCGCCACGCAATGGGTCGAGGGCGTGCTCGTCGAGCACTGGCACGAACCCGGTCATGCGGGCGACACGCTGCAGATCGCCGATGTCGTGATCGAGGCGTTCGCGTGCGAGCTGCCGCCCGTCTACGTCGCCGCAATGGCCGAACGCGTGCGCAAACCCGTCTGGCTCAATCTCGAATATTTGAGCGCCGAGGACTGGGTGGCCGATTTTCATCTGCGCCCCTCGCCGCACCCGCGCTACGCGCTCGCCAAGCACTTCTTCTTTCCCGGCCTTGGCCCGGGCACGGGCGGCGTGCTCAAGGAGCGCACGCTCGACGCGGCGCGCGCGGACTTCGAGCACTCGCACGACGCGCGCGCCGCGTGGTGGCAGCACGCGACGGGCGGGCCGCCTGCCGGCCCGGAAGCCACCGTGATCTCGCTGTTCGCCTACGAAAACCCGGCCGTCGATCATCTGCTGGAACAATGGCGCGACGGCGCGACGCCGGTCGTCCTGCTCGTGCCCGAGGGCCGTATCTCCGGCGCGCTCGCGCGCTTTTTCGGGGCGACGACGTTCGGCGCCGGTTCGCACGCCGCACGAGGCTCCCTGCGCGCGCACGCGCTGGCGTTCACCGAGCAGCGCGGCTACGACCCGCTGCTATGGGCAAGCGACCTCAATTTCGTGCGCGGCGAAGATTCGTTCGTGCGCGCGCAATGGGCCGCGCGGCCGTTTGTCTGGCACATCTACCCGCAAGCCGACGACGCTCACCTGCCCAAGCTCGACGCCGCGCTCGCGCATTACGGCCGCACCTTGCCGGAGGCGCCGCGCGCCGCGCTCGCGCGCTTCTGGCATGCGTGGAATGGCCGCGGCACGCCCGACTGGGCCGATTTCGCGCAGCATCTGCCTGCTTATAAGGCGCGCGCGAACGCCTGGTCAGGCGAACTCGGGCAGGTTGGCGATCTCGCGGGAAATCTCGCCGAGTTCGCAAAAAGTCAGTTAAAATAAGCGGTTATCCGACGGCAGCCGTCTCAAGCGCTTCGCGTTTTGCGCCCCTTGATTTGCGCCCCTTTATGGTGGTGCGTGAAGTATGAAAGAGGGTCGCAGTCCCTGCAGCAACAACCGAATCCGCTTGCGACGTTTGCCGTCGAGCACACTCGAAGCTACTTAATCTGGACAGGACAGTTTTTTATTATGAAGACCGCACAGGAACTCCGCGTCGGCAACGTCGTGATGATCGGTAACGACGCAATGGTGGTGCAGAAGGCCGAATACAACAAGTCGGGCCGTAACTCCGCCGTCGTGAAGATGAAGTTCAAGAACCTGCTGACCGGCGCGGGCATGGAAACCGTGTACAAGGCGGACGACAAGTTCGACGTCGTCGTGCTCGATCGCAAGGAAGTGACGTACTCGTACTTCGCCGATCCGATGTACGTGTTCATGGACGCCGACTACAACCAGTTCGAAGTCGAAGGCGAGATGATGGGCGACGCCCTCAACTACCTCGAAGACGGCATGGCTTGCGAAGTCGTGTTCTACAACGAGAAGGCCATCTCGGTCGAACTGCCGACCGTGCTCGTGCGCGAAATCATCTACACGGAACCGGCCGTCAAGGGCGACACGTCGTCGGGCAAGGTCCTGAAGACCGCCAAGCTGAACACCGGCTTCGAACTGCAAGTGCCGCTCTTCTGCAACATCGGCGACAAGATCGAAATCGACACGCGTACGAACGAGTACCGCAGCCGCGCCTAAGATCATTAGCGCAAGGACGCTGCCGCGGTGGTGAGGGCGGCGAGCGTCGCGAAAGCGCCCCTCGGGGCGCTTTTTCTTTTTTTGCTTAACGTGTATGTTTGAGGGTCTGCGGAAAACCTTACCGGTTATGCGCCAGGAATGTCGGACTTGCCGTGCTCAAATAACGTGCACCAGGCAGGCGCACCGATCAGAAAGGAATCCCGCGGCACGGTTTCTGCTGTAGCTGAAAGAGCATGCGTTCCACCTCTTTCCCTTATCAGGAGAAACACAATGAACAACGACATCGCCGAAGGCAAGTGGAAGCAGTTGATCGGTAAGGCCAAAGCGGCATGGGGCGAGTTGACGGACGACGAACTCGCGAAAGCCGAAGGCCATGCCGACCGCCTGGCAGGCCTGATTCAGGAACGTTACGGCAAGACGCGTGACGAGGCTGAACTGGAAGTGCGCCGCTGGTTCGACGCGCACAGGCCGCTCGAGTAACGTACCGTCGCGGCATGCCGGTATGGCTGTCGGCCGGCGGTTGCCGGCTGGCGCCCACTTGCGGGCATAAAAGGCACACAGCCACAAACAGGCACCACCGCAGGCACAGAAGTACATAGGGGGGATGCACGCTTGCCCAAGCGCCTGGCGCTTCGGGCCTGCGTTGCTGCGGCCGCCGGCGCTTTCCTGCCGGACAACGCCGCCGCGCCCCCGCTCTGGCGCAGCACAACTGGGAGGACCGGAACTGAACACCCTGCTTCGAGACATGTCCGTGATCTCGGTGAAATCTTTCGCATCGTGCCGCGCTCCCACGCGCCGCGCGGTTGCCTGCCGGGGCGCGCGCGTTACCCCGTGCGGCCCGCGCCGGCGCGAATGCGCTCATCCGTAAGCCGCTACCGTCATGCCACACGCCCTGATTGTCGAAGACGATCCCAATAGCCTGTCAGGTCTCTCTGCGATCCTGTCGGCCGATGGGTTCTCCGTCGACACTGCCGCCACACTCGCCGAAGCGCGCGCCGCCCTGGCGCGCTTCATTCCGGATGTCGTACTCGTCGATTTGAATCTGCCTGACGGCGGCGGCCTCGAGCTGCTGCCGCATTTGCCCGCACAACCTCCTGGCGGCGCGCTGCCCGTGATCGTGATGACCGGCAACGCCACGGTCGAGAGCGCGATCGAAGGGCTGCGCCACGGCATCTGGGACTATCTGCTCAAGCCGGTCAACATTCCGCGCCTGCGCAGCCTGCTCGCGCGGATTCCGCGTCCGTACGAGCTGACCGAGGAAGTGCGCTCGCTGCGCGCCACACTGCGCCAGATGGGCCACTTCGGGCCCATGCTCGGACGTAGCAACGCGATCCAGCGCGTGTACGACACGCTCGAACAACTCGCGCCTACCGAAGCAGCGCTGCTCGTGCACGGCGAAGCCGGCACCGGCAAGGAAGTCGCCGCACGCACGCTTCACCAGTTGAGCCGCCGCCGCAAGGGGCCGTTCATTGTGTGCGACGCGCGTTCGCTCGTGGCCGAGGCGGCCGCTGGCCGGCCGCTTGCGAGCGTGCTGTTCGGCCATGAGCGCGGCGCGTTCACGGGCGCGGAACAGCGCGAGCCGGGCCTCGTGGATCAGGCGAGCGGCGGCACGCTCTTCATCGACGAGCTGACCGATCTGCCGCGCGAGCAACAGGAAACGCTGCTGCGTGCGCTCGATTCGCAGACCTTCATGCGCGTGGGCGGCAACAGCGAAGTGGGCACCGATTTCCGCCTGATCGCAGCGACTCGTGCGGTGCCGCGCGACGCCGTACAGCAGGGCGTGCTGCACAACGATCTGTGGCTGCGCCTCGACGCCGCAGCAATCCCGCTGCCCCCGCTGCGCGAGCGCGACGACGACTCCGCCCTGCTCGCGCTCGCGTGCATCGACGAACTCAATCAGGAAGCCCAGGCACACGGCCTCGCGGGCGCGACGCGGCTCGTCGCGCCGTCATTCGTGCGCGAGTGTCTCGCGTATGACTGGCCCGGCAACGTGCGCGAGTTGCACGAGCGCGTGAGGCGCGCGTGGCACGCCTCGGGCGAGGTGCTGGAAACCCTCCAGGCCGAGGAAAGCGGCGGCGCCGGACCGCGCGACATGAACGGCGGCCGCGTGCAGGTGACGGTGGGCACGCCGCTCGCCGACGTGGAAGAAATGCTGATCCGCGCGACGCTCGACGCCGTGGGCGGCACGCGGCACCGCGCCGCTTCGCTGCTCGGCATCAGTCCCAAGACGCTCTACAACAAGCTGCAGCGCATGCGGCTGAACTGAGCCTCCTTGCAGGCGCGCAGCATGTAAAAAGGCTGCCCTTCGGAAACGAAGGGCAGCCTTTAGCCACTGCACCGGCGCGGCGATCAGCGCGTCAAGGCAATACGTTGCGCAGCAACGACTGCGCCTCGATGTACGCTGCGTCCGCCACCAGCTTGTCCCAACGCAGCGCCTTGCCGCGCGCGCGCATACGCTTGATGCGCCGGGCCGAAGCCTTGGCAGCGCGGCGCGGCTCGGTTGTGCGCAGCGCGTCGAGCACCTTTTCGGCCTCGTGCGGCTGGTTGCAGATCAGCACCATGTCGCAGCCCGCTTCGAGTGCGGCGCGTGCGCCCTCGGTCAGCGTGCCGCCCTGGCGCGCGGCTTCCATCGAGAGATCGTCGCTGAAGATCGCGCCCGTGAAGCGCAGCCGCTTGCGCAAAATCTCCTCGACCCAGATGCGCGAGAAGCCCGCGGGCTTCGAATCGATTTTCGGATAAATCACGTGGCCCGGCATCACGGCCGTGAGCGAGAGACCGAGCCAGTCGTAGGGCAGCGCGTCTTCGCCGAGAATCGCCTCGAGCGGACGTTCGTCCACCGGCACCGCGACGTGCGAGTCCGCCGTCGCGAAGCCGTGCCCCGGAAAATGCTTGCCGCAATTGGCCATGCCCGCGAGCGCCAGTCCGTGATTGAGACTCTTGGCGAGCAGCGTCACGACGCGCGGGTCGCGATGGAATGCGCGGTCGCCCACGACCTTCGACTGGCCATAGCCGAGATCGAGCACCGGCGTGAACGAGAGGTCGATGCCGCATGCGCGCAATTCGCTCGCGAGGATGTAGCCCACGGCCGTCGCGACCTTGGTCGCGAGCAGCACGTCCTTGTCCCACAACGCCCCGAGGCGCCCCATGGCCGGCAGCACCGTAAAGCCGTCGGTGCGAAAGCGCTGCACGCGGCCGCCTTCATGGTCGACGGCGATCAGCAGGTCCTCGCGCACCGCGCGAATCGCGTCGGTGAGCGCGACGAGCTGCGCGCGATTCTCGTAGTGGCGCGCGAACAGGATCACGCCGCCGGTCATCGGGTGCGCCAGACGGCGCACGTCGTCGTCGCTCAAGGTGGTGCCGACCACGTCGAGCATGACGGGTCCGGGATTATTCTTCATCGGTGAATTTGCGTAGATGCCGCGCGGCGCACGGCGATGGAGGTCAGCCGTCGATTTCCGCTACCACGAAGGAAACCGCGTACTCATGTTCGTCGGTGATGCTCACGCGCGCCGTGATGCCGCGTTCGTCGAGCCACTGCGCGAGTTCGCCCGAAGCGACTATGACAGGCCGGCCGCCGCGCTCGTTGAGAGTCTGCATGGCGCGCCATGTCATCGGCATGCGCATGCCGAGGCCGATCGCTTTCGAGAACGCCTCTTTCGCGGAGAACCGCGTGCACAGATACGCGAGGCCTCGCGCTTCCGAGCGCGCCTTGCGCGCCTCGTAGACAGCGAGTTCGTCCGGCCCGAGCACACGCGGCGCGAAGCGCCCGTTGGTGCGCGCCATGACTGCCGCCACGCGGCTCACCTGAATGATGTCGGTGCCGATACCGTAGATCGCCATGAGACTCCCGTCGAATGTGTCGGTTGCGTGAGCGCGACGCGCGGCGCCGTAACCGGATCAGCCGCGCGTGCCGAGACGCGCCGCGACCATGATCGCCTTCATTTCGCGCACCGCGTTCTCCCAGCCCGCGAAGATTGCGTGCGCAACGATCGCGTGACCGATGTTCAGCTCGACGATGCCGTCGATGGCCGCGATCTGCTGCACGTTCGTGTAGTGCAGGCCGTGGCCGGCGTTCACCTTCAGCCCGAGGCTGTTGCCGCAGTTAACACCCGTGACCACGCGCTCGTATTCGCGCTCCTGCTCGCCGGCGTCGTGCGCCTCGGCGTAGCGGCCCGTGTGCAGCTCGATCACGGGTGCGCCCGTTTCATGCGCCGCGCGAATCTGCGTTTCGTCCGGATCGATGAAGAGCGAGACGCGGCAGCCCGCATCGGCAAGCTGACGGCACGCGGCGGCGACGGCGTCGAAGTGACCCGCTACGTCCAGACCGCCTTCGGTCGTCAGCTCGGCGCGCTTTTCGGGCACGAGGCAAACGTCGTGCGGTTTGATCTCGCACGCAATGTCGAGCATCTCGGCCGTCACCGCGCATTCGAGGTTCATGCGCGTTTTCAGTTGCGGGCGCAGCGCGCGCACGTCGGCGTCGACGATATGTCGGCGATCCTCGCGCAGATGCAGGGTGATCGCGTCGGCGCCCGCCTCCTCGGCTAGCAGCGCCGCGCGGATCGGGTCGGGATAAGCGGTGCCGCGCGCGTTGCGCAGCGTGGCGACGTGGTCGATGTTCACGCCCAGGTCGATCACATTGGGAGAAGTGAGAAAGAAGCTCATAGGTTCTGCAAGTCGATCAGAATCTGGCGCGTCGCGAGCGGCGTGCCGCCAAGGTAAGTGTTCAGCAGGAAGC
Source organism: Paraburkholderia sp. J76 (assembly GCF_905220295.1). Taxonomy (NCBI): domain Bacteria; kingdom Pseudomonadati; phylum Pseudomonadota; class Betaproteobacteria; order Burkholderiales; family Burkholderiaceae; genus Paraburkholderia; species Paraburkholderia sp. J76. The sequence goes on along the minus strand of NZ_CAJMZJ010000019.1, from coordinate 88,927 downwards.
GCATGAGCGCCTTGCTCTGCGCAACCGTCTGAGGTCGATGGTAATCGTCCTCTTCCATGTCGAGCAACGTCTGGCCCGACAGCAAGGGCCACTGAGTGGGCCACTCGTCCGAAGCTTCGCGCACGCCGCGTTCGGGATCGAACACGTAGCGAGCTTCCGCCACCACCGCCTTGCGGTTCACGGTGCGGTTGAGCGCGAGCGCGTAGCCCGCCTCGCGCAGCAGCACGCGCTCGAACGAGCGCAGCACCTGCACGGGCGGCTCGTCGTGCGCGAGGCGCGTGAGCGTCACGACGTAATGGCGAAAGAGTTCGGGATGCGGGTCTTCGCGCGCGATGAACTTCACGAGCAGCTCGTTCACGTAGAAGCCGCACAGCAGCGCGTCGCCGGTCAGCGGCAACATGCCGCCCACCCACTCGGCGCCGGTGAGCGTGCGCACTTCGCCCTTGCCGGTCCACGAAAGCGCGAGTGGCTGGAAGGTTTGCAGCACGCCGCGCAATGCCGAGTGCGGACGCTTCGCGCCCTTCGCGACGAGCGCCACGCGGCCGTGATCGCGCGAGAGCACATCGATGATGAGGCTCGTCTCGCGGTACGGGTAGCTGTGCAGCACGAAGGCCGGCTGCTCGGCGATGCGGTAATCGGGCGTGGTGCTGCGGGAGGCGCGCGGCAGTTGGGAGCGCGCGGTGGTCTTGCGGTTGTTGCGCGATTCGGCACGCGGTTCGGCGCGGCCTTCGAGCGTGGCGTCGGCGCCTTCGGTCATCGCGTTGCGCGTGGCGGCGCTCTTCGTCGCCTTCGCGCTTCGCGCGCCTTGCGTGCTCTTCGCCAAGGAGCGCCGCGCGCCGCCGGAACCGGATGCTTCTTCGCCCGGCGCGAATGCCTCGTCGGCCTGCGCTTCGTCGTGCGCGGGCCAGTCGTCGTGCAGGGTTCCGGCTGCGCCGTCACTCATACGCGTTGCCCGTCGTGCTTACTCGTAACCGTAGGCGCGCAGCCCGGCTTCGTTGTCGGCCCAGCCGCTCTTCACCTTCACGAAGGTTTCGAGGTACACGGGGCCGTCGAAGAGCTTCTCCATGTCGAGGCGCGCCTCGGTGCTGATCTGCTTGAGCTTCGCGCCCTTCTGGCCGATCACCATCGCCTTCTGCGTGTCGCGCTCCACGAGAATCGTGGCGAAGACGCGGCGCAGACGGCCCTCCTGCTCGAACTTGTCGATGATCACAGTGCTCGTGTACGGCAGCTCGTCGCCGGTCCAGCGGAACACTTTCTCGCGCAGGATTTCGGCGGCGAGGAAGCGCTCGCTGCGGTCGGTGAGGTCGTCTTCGCCGTAGATCGGCTCCCCTTCGGGCAGATACGGCTTGAGCGTCGCGAGCAAGCGCTTGATGTCGTCCGCGTTCTGAGCCGAGAGCGGCACGATCTCGCGGAACTCGCGCAGATCCTGCACCTGCTGGATGAACGGATAAAGCGTGCCCTTGTCGGTCACGCGGTCGATCTTGTTGGCGATCAGGATGGTGGGCGCGTTCGGCGGAATGAGGTCGAGCACCTTCTGATCGTCGGGGCCGAACTTGCCGGCTTCGATCACGAACAGCACGGCGTCGACCGAGCTGAGCGTGGAGGTCACCGCGCGGTTCAGCGAACGGTTCAGCGCCGTGCTGTGGCGCGTCTGGAAACCGGGCGTATCGACGAAGATGTACTGCGCGTCGTCGATCGTGTTGATGCCGGTGATGCGATGGCGCGTCGTCTGCGCCTTGCGCGACGTGATGCTGATCTTCTGACCGACCAGCGCATTCATCAGCGTGGATTTACCGACGTTCGGACGGCCGACGATCGCGACCATGCCGCAACGAAAACCGGCAGGAGTGGAAGTGGGAGCGTTCATGATCGGACCGGAATAGAAAAACGGTAGGCGCGCTCGCCGCGCGCCTGAGTGGAATCAGTGGCCGGCATCGGCCGCGCGCACGGGAATGGCCGTCGTGGCTTCGGCATGCGTCTCGGCCTCGGAGCTGGTGCCGCCGGTAGTCGCGGTTTGCGCGCGCTCGACGTTGCGCAACGCCGATTCGGCTTTGACCGGAGCCGAACGGTGCGCAATCGAGCCGGCGCTCGGCACGGCGTCGAAGCCCGTGGCCTTGTCGGCGCCGCGTTCGGCCTTCTCCGCCGGGCGCTCCTGGACGTGCGCGGCGCGAATCACCGCCAACGGCGCGCCTTCGGCCGCCGCGGTTTGGGCCGGACGCTCGGTACGCGCGGCAGCACGCTCACGGCGCTCCGGCGAACGCAGATCGAGCGCGCCCTGCACGCCCGTCACGCCGGGGACGACCTCGGGTTCCGGTTTGGGCGCGCGCGCGCCCTTCGAACGGCGCGGCTTCGCCACCAGCGCGGGCGCCGCGGCCACGACCTCGTCGAGCGCCTTCTTCGCCGCGGCCTGCTCCGCCGCGCGACGGCTCGCGCCCGAACCCGACACCTTCACGTCGAGCTTGGGCACCGTGCATTCGACTTCGAACTGCTGATTGTGCGCCGCACCATGCGTCGCCACGACCGTGTAGGTGGGCAGCGCGATCTTGTGACCTTGCAGGTATTCCTGCAGCAGCGTCTTGGAATCCTTGCCGAGCGTGCGCGGATCGATGTGATCGAGAATCGGCACGTAAAGGCGCTTGATAACGGTCTGGGCGGCGTCGAAACCGCCGTCGAGGAAGATCGCGCCGAAGATCGCTTCCAGAGCATCCGCGAGAATCGACGGACGGCGGAAGCCGCCGCTGCGCAGCTCGCCTTCGCCGAGACGCAGGCCGTCGGCAATATTGAGGGCCTGAGCGATTTCGTAAAGCGACTGCTGCTTCACCAGATTCGCGCGCACGCGCGAGAGGTCGCCTTCGTCCAGCTTGCCAAAACGTTGGAACAATAGGGCAGCCACCGCGCAATTCAGAACCGAATCACCGAGGAATTCGAGGCGTTCGTTATGCGTGGCACTGTGACTGCGGTGGGTTAAAGCCTGGCGCAGCAATTCCGCATTGCGAAATTCGTAGCGCAAACGGCTTTCCAACGGAGATTGGGGCATGGGGAGAGTATAACGCGCCCGCCGCCCCCGGCGAAAACAGGGGCGGCGGGCGAAAAACCGTGATGAAGCGACGTTACCGGGGTTTCTTCAAGTAGCGCGCGAAGAGGCAATGTACGTGATGCGAGCAAGACTCGTGTTCGCGCCTACGCTGTTTTGTTGCGGCTTCCATGGCTGCTTCGCGCGGCGCGATCGACGTGCATCGCGCGTCGATCAAACACGCATTATTCGAACGAACCGATGCGCCGCAGGTTGCTGAAGTTCATCCAGATGAAGAACGCGCGGCCCACGATGTTCGCGTCGGGCACGAAGCCCCAGTAACGGCTGTCCGCGCTGTTGTCGCGGTTGTCGCCCATCATGAAGTAGTTGCCCGGCGGCACCTTGCAGATCACGCCGCGTGCGTTGTACTGGCAGTTGTCGCGATACGGATAATCCTCCGCGCCCACGATGAACGGCGGCACCGCGGGGTTGTTGAGGATGTTGTTCTTGCGGCCGTTGCCGAGGTCTTCGGTGAACTGCTTCGCGTACCCGATGCGCTCTTCGTCGAAGAAGTCGCCCTGCGGCACTTCCGGCACCGGCTGGCCGTTGATCGTGAGCTGCTTGTCCTGATAGGACACCACGTCGCCCGGCAGGCCGATCACGCGCTTGATGTAGTCGACCGACTCGTCCTTCGGATAGCGGAACACGACCACGTCGCCGCGTTCGAGCGGACGGCCCTGCGTGACCTTCGTGTTCGTGATCGGCAGGCGGATGCCGTAGTCGAACTTGTTCACGAGGATGAAGTCGCCCACGAGCAGCGTGGGGACCATCGAACCCGACGGAATCTTGAACGGCTCAACGACGAACGAGCGCACGAGGAACACGATCAGGATGACGGGAAAGAAGCTCGCCGTGTATTCGAGCCACCACGGCTGGCGCAGCTTTTCGTTGCGCAGGTTCTGGCGCGTGACAGGCGCGTTTTCATCGGCAAAACGCTCGCCGATACGCTCCTGCTGACGGTCGAACTCCGCGACCGCCGCATCGGCGGCGAGGCGCCGGCGCGGCATGAAAACCAGTTTGTCTGCAACCCACGCAACGCCCGTCAAGATGACGAGCACAAAGAGAATCAGCGCAAAATTCATGTAGAGATCCGTTGTCCGGCTTATTTGCGTTACTTATTTATCTTCGACACGAAGGATGGCGAGGAAGGCCTCTTGCGGAATCTCGACCGAGCCGACCTGCTTCATCCGCTTCTTGCCTTCTTTCTGCTTTTCGAGCAGTTTCTTCTTACGCGTGATGTCGCCGCCGTAACACTTGGCCAGCACGTTCTTGCGCAGCGCCTTGATGTTCTCGCGCGCGATGATATGCGCGCCGATCGCGGCCTGAATGGCCACGTCGTACATCTGGCGCGGAATGATCTCGCGCATCTTCGCCGCCACTTCGCGGCCGCGATATTGCGACTGCGAACGGTGAACGATGATCGAGAGCGCATCGACCTTGTCGCCGTTGATCAGCATGTCGACCTTCACGACGTCCGCGCTGCGGTATTCCTTGAACTCGTAATCCATGGACGCATAGCCGCGCGAAACCGACTTCAGGCGATCGAAGAAGTCGAGCACGATTTCCGCCATCGGGATTTCGTAGGTGAGCTGCACCTGGCGGCCGTGGTACTGCATGTTGATCTGCGAGCCGCGCTTTTGCGTGCACAGCGTGATCACGGAGCCCACATAGTCCTGCGGCATGTACAGGTTCACAGTCACGATCGGCTCGCGGATCTCGGCGATCTTCGGAGGCTCCGGCATCTTCGCCGGGTTCTCGACCATGATCTGCGTGCCATCGGCCTGAAGCACTTCGTACACCACGGTCGGCGCCGTGGTGATGAGGTCCATGTCGAACTCGCGCTCCAGACGCTCCTGCACGATTTCCATGTGCAGGAGGCCGAGGAAGCCGCAGCGGAAGCCGAAGCCGAGCGCCTGCGAAACTTCCGGCTCGTATTGCAGCGAAGCGTCGTTGAGCTTGAGCTTTTCGAGCGATTCGCGCAGCGCGTCGTACTGGTTCGCCTCGACCGGATAGAGGCCCGCGAACACCTGCGGCTTCACTTCCTTGAAGCCCGGCAGCGGCTCGGGCGCGGGCTTCGCGGCGAGCGTGACGGTGTCGCCCACCTTGGTCGCGGCGAGTTCCTTGATGCCGGCGATGATGAAGCCCACCTGCCCCGCCGAGAGCGATTCCAGGTTGCGCGACTTGGGCGAGAACACGCCGACGTGCTCGACCGGATACTGCGCGCCGGTGGCCATCAGCTTGATCTTGTCCTTCGGACGCAGCGTGCCGTTGACGATGCGCACGAGCATCACCACGCCCACGTAGTTGTCGAACCACGAGTCGATGATGAGCGCCTGCAGGGGCGCCTCCGGATCGCCCTTGGGCGGGGGCACCTTGGCGATGAGCGCTTCGAGCACGTCTTCCACGCCGAGGCCGGTCTTCGCGCTGCAACGCGTGGCGTCGGTCGCGTCGATGCCGATCACGTCCTCGATCTCTTCGATCGCGTTTTCGGGGTTCGCGGCGGGCAGGTCGATCTTGTTGAGCACCGGCACGACTTCCACGCCGAGTTCGATCGCGGTGTAGCAGTTCGCCACCGTCTGCGCCTCGACGCCCTGGCTCGCGTCAACCACGAGCAGCGCGCCCTCGCACGCGGAGAGCGAACGGCTCACCTCGTACGAGAAGTCGACGTGCCCTGGCGTGTCGATCAGGTTCAGGTTGTAGACCTTGCCGTCACGCGCCTTATACGACAGCGCGGCGGTCTGCGCCTTGATGGTGATGCCGCGCTCGCGCTCGAGATCCATCGAGTCGAGCACCTGCGATTCCATTTCGCGGTCGGACAAGCCGCCGCACAACTGGATGATGCGATCGGCGAGCGTCGACTTGCCATGGTCGATGTGCGCAATGATCGAGAAGTTACGAATATGATCCATTCAGTGCCGATCAAGCGAAAAAGGCGCGCCCCAACGAAAGCTGGGCACGCCTCGTAAACAGATGAAAAACCGGACTATTTTAGCCGAAAAGGGGTCCCACGGGCGAACCGTCCGGTCATGTAATGGATGTGTCGTGGCGCGCGTGCTCGCCGCGCGCGGATTTCATGCGCCGCGCGGTGCCTCCGGCGGCACGCCCGGTGCGTCGGCGCCCAAGCCGAGCGTCGCACGCACGCGCGCTTCGTCGAGATGGTAGTGACACAGTTCGACGCCGTCGCAAACGAGCACCGGCACGAATTCGTCGTAGCGCGCCTGAAGGGCGGGGTCGGAATCGACATCGACAACGTCGAGCCGCGCCCCCGCCGCCGCCGCAAGAGGCTCCAGCGCCACGCGCATGTCCTCGCACAGATGACACCACGCGCGCCCATACAGCACGAGGTGCGCGCTCGCACGTTCGAGCGCGCCCTGCGCTGCCGGCGAAGACCGCAATGGCGCGCGCATCGCGTCTTACTTCTGCCCCGGCGCGCGCGGGCGCAGCGGCACGAACTGCGTATTGTCGCCGCGCCGCACGAGCACCGCCACCATCTTCTGCGGGTCGAGATGCGAGGTGACCTCCTGGAACTGCTTCGCGCTCGTGATATCGGTGTCGCCCACGCGCAGGATGATGTCGCCCTTTTGCAGGCCGGCGCGCGCCGCCGGGCCGTCCACCGAGTCCACCATCGCGCCGCCCTTTATCTTGAGCTGCGCAAGCTGGTCGGCGGGAACATCAACCACCGCGAGACCGAGCGCGTTCAACGCACGCGGCTTGGGCTCGGGCGCCTTCTTCTGGTCCGCCTTCGCGCTCTTGTCGGTCTGCATCTCGGCAATCGTGATCGGCAGATCGCGCGTCGTGCCCTTGCGCCAGACCGTAACGGTGGCCTTGGTGCCCGGCTTCGTGTCGCCGACCATACGCGGCAGGTCGGTCGCGGCATCGACCACTACGCCGTTGAACTTCTGGATGATGTCGCCCGGCTGGATGCCCGCCTTGTCGGCCGGACCGCCCGGCTCGACGCTGGAAACGAGCGCGCCTTGCGCCTTGGGCAAGCCGAGCGAGTCGGCGACCTCCTTCGTCACCTCGCCGATCGCCACGGCAATGCGGCCGCGCGTGACCTTGCCCGTCGATTTGAGCTGATCCGCCACGCGCATCGCCTCGTCGATCGGAATCGCGAACGAGATGCCCATGAAGCCGCCGGTGCGGCTATAGATCTGCGAGTTGATGCCGATCACTTCGCCTTGCATGTTGATGAGCGGACCGCCCGAGTTGCCGGGGTTCACGGCCACGTCGGTCTGGATGAACGGCAGATAGTCGCCCGTGTCGCGGCCCTTCGCGCTCACGATGCCCGCCGTTACCGTGTTTTCGAGGCCGAACGGCGAACCGATCGCCACGACCCACTCGCCCACGCGCACCTTGTTCGAATCGCCCATCGTCACAGCCGGCAGATTCGCGGCCTGGATTTTCACCACCGCAACGTCCGTGCGGTCGTCCACGCCGATCAGCTTCGCCTTGAATTCGCGCTTGTCGGTGAGCGTCACGTAGATGCTATCCGCGTCGTCGACCACGTGCGCGTTGGTCATCACGTAGCCGTCGGCCGAGAGGATGAAGCCGGAGCCGACGCCGCTGTTCTGTTCGGTGTCGTTGCCGCTGTCCGGACCTGAATCCGAACCGCCGCCCGGCGCCTGGCCTCCTCCCCCCTGACCGCCTTGCCCGCCCTGGCCGCCCTGCGGCCCTTGCGGAAGCGGAATGCCAAAGAAGCGGCGGAAGAATTCCGACATGTCGCCCTGGTCCATACCCGGCGGAAGGCCGCGCTGGGCCGAGGAGACGCGTGTGGTAGTGCGGATATTGACGACCGACGGCCCCACTTTGTCCACGAGGTCGGCGAAGTCCGGCAGGTTGGCGGCCGGCGCCGCCGATGCCACGTGCGGTGCGAACGGCAGGCACGCCGCCACGACCGCGGCCGCGAAGAATTTGCGCAGCGGGAGAATCGTCATATCGAAGTCAGCCGAAGGAAGGAGTTACCTGGGAGCCTTGTATTCTATGGCAGACGCAAACTGCTGCAACGTGGTCTGGGGCACTTCGCCGAGCAACGTGATGAAGTAATCGCCGTTGCGCTTCACGAGCACGTGGGTCGCCCCGCTGCTGCCCGAGCCTTCCTTGCGACTGTTGTTCTTGACCGGCTCGATAAACACGGAAAGCGTGGACAGTCCATCAGAGAATACGGCCTGATCGACAGGAATGGGCGGATCGCTCGCGTCGCGCGCCGCCATGGGCCGCCGCACTTCGCGAATCTTCTCGAAGCCCGGTGCGGTCTGGCCGAATGACCAGCCCTGCGCTTCGATGTCGACCGGCTGGAGCGGCGGGCGCACCACGTTCCAGCCCTCGATATTGCGCATGCCGTTCACGATAGGCGTCTTGTCGACGGGACCACCGATGCGCACCTGCGTGAACGCGAGCTGCTGCAGGACCTGGCCGTTCGAAGGATCGAGCATCTGCGAACGCAGCAGCAAGCCGGTTTTCGCGTCGGCCCACAGCTTGTAGGCGAAGCGGAAATTATCCTTCGGATCGAGCTGGATGACCTGGCTGTCAAGGCCGGCCACCCGGTCGTTGCCGAGCATTTTCGGCGCGTAGACGTTCAGCACCTGGTCGCCGCTCGTGGAAAGCAGCGCCGGGAAAGCGTCCTTGTTCTGGCGCTTTTCGACGACGAGCAGCTTGCGCTCGGGCACGAAAGTATAGAGATCGTCGTTGTGGCGCAGCATCGTGCGCGGCTTGCCGTCGAGGCTTTCGAGCTTCTCGAACTCGCCATCCTGCTTCGAGGCATAGTGCGTGATGCGCGAGGACTGCACGAACTCGCCGCGCTGGTACACGAACGTGCCTTCGTAGCTTTGCTGCTGGGCGGCCTGCTGGATGCGGTCGAGCAACTGCGCCGCGCTCTGGCGCGTGGCGGCGTCGGCCGCCGACGCACCTTGCGCGTGGGCACGCTGGGCGGCAGACAGAGCGGTGAACATCACGGCTGCGCAGCAAAGAAATGCCGGCAACCGCCCCCAGATCGTCTTTTTATTCAACCGCAATGTCTGCATCAAACTTATTGGCCTTGCGTGGTGAGAGCGGCTGACCGGATATAGGGCATGGAATCCGATATGACCGGCTGCTGCGCGAACTGCTGATGCGCCTGGAGATATTCGTCGAGCCGCGCGTCGCGGATGATGTTGCCGTCCTGGCCGCCCGTGACAGGCGCGGGCGTGGCGTTCATCGCCACGCGCTGCACGCCGTCCTGCGGCTGCACGGCGGCGATTTGCGGCGCGCCGGCCATGCCCGCGCCGCGCATTTGCGGCATGACGATCCACGTGAGCGTGGCAGCGGCGGCGGCCACGGCCAGCGACGGCATCACGCGGCGGCGCAGCGCCAGAATACGGCCAACCCGCTCATTGCGGCCGGCCGCCGCTTGCGGCAGCCCGGCAGGCGCGAGCAGATGCGGCTCCGCTTCGAAGCGCGCCGCGAAACCCGTCATGAACGCGCGGCTCGCGGCCTGGCCGAGGGCCAGATCGTCCGAGCGCAGCACGTCGCCGATCAAGTGGTACTCCGACCAGGCTGCGCGCCCTTCGCCGTCGAGTTCCAGAAAATTTCCGTTCAGATGCTCCTGCGCCGACGCTTCACCGTCGACGAAGGCGGACAGACGCTCGCCGCGCGAGCTTGATACCGATTGCATCGAGACCGAACCCATGATGCTCCCCATTTCCTGACAGACGTCCCTGTGACACCCACTCATTCTGATGAATCGCGTCGCCGCCCGGGGCGTGGCTGGTGGTGCTTGTTACCAGCGCTTGCCTTCCGGAGTGTCCAGCAGCGGACGCAATTTTGCCGCAATGGCTTCCCGCGCACGGAAAATTCTCGATCTGACGGTGCCGATCGGGCATCCCATCATTTCGGCGATTTCCTCATAGCTTAGGCCTTCTATTTCCCGAAGCGTAATGGCGGTGCGCAGCTCTTCCGGTAAAACCGCCATTGCAGCATTGACCGTCTGTGCGATCTGTTTGCTCATCAACATCGACTCGGGCGTATTGATATCCCTTAGTTGATCGGCGTCCGAGAAAGTTTCAGCTTCTTCAGCATCTGCCTCGGTAGAAGTCGGCGCGCGTCTTCCCTGGGTCGCAAGGTAGTTCTTCGCCGTATTGACAGCAATCCGGTACAACCACGTATAGAAAGCCGATTCGCCACGAAACTGGGGAAGTGCGCGGTAAGCCTTGATGAAGGCGTCCTGGGCCACGTCCTCGACCTCGGCGGGGTCCCGCACGAGGCGCGAGATCAGCCGGATGATCTTGCGGTGGTATTTCGAGACCAGGAGCTCGAACGCGGCCTTGTCGCCCTTTTGCACGCGCTCGACCAGGACCTGATCAATTTCTTTTTCGCTCACCTGAAAAATCCGTTAGCACATGAAGTAGACGTGGGGGCACCATTGTAGCGTCCCCGCCACGGTCTCACGTTACGCGAGTAACAGAGGTTACAAGCTTTACAGCGAAAGAAAGCTCAGCGGCCGGCTGCGCTGCGTGCGCGAACGGCGAGTGTGCGGAAGATATCGGCGGGAACGGCGTCGGCGGCGACGAGAATCGTCGTGCGGCGCGCGCCCTGCTCCACGACGAGCGCGAGCAGCCACGCGCCCCATTGCGAGGCGCCTGCAATGCGCCCGGCCGCGAGACACGCGCCATCGCGCGAATACGCCGCGAGGAAATCCGGCCCGATTTCGAGAAAGGCCGGCTGCCTGCGGCGCCAGGCCGCAGCGGCGAGGCCGCCGGTGGCCACAAACGCCAGCGTAACCGGCAAGGTTTGCCATGCGCCGAGCCAGGGCGCAAGCGTCGTATGGACGGCAGCCGTGGCGACGCCCAGCCCCGCGGCAACGACGAGTTGCAGCGCGAGAGAGAAACGCAGGGAAAGAAGCGGCGCGCCCGCGCGCCGCGAGGGGAAGGCAGGAGAAACGCGGCCGGCCGAAATGTTCGGCGCGGCCGCTGTGCCGTCGTACGGAATCAAGCGTGACGCTTGAAGACGAGCGTGCCGTTCGTGCCGCCGAACCCGAACGAGTTCTTCAGCGCGACGTCGATCTTCATGTCCCGCGCGGTGTTCGCGCAGTAGTCCAGGTCGCATGCCGGATCCTGGTTGAAGATGTTGATCGTCGGCGGCGACACCTGATTGTGCACGGCCAGCACCGTGAACACCGACTCCAGGCCGCCCGCGCCGCCCAGCAGGTGGCCCGTCATCGACTTGGTCGAGTTCACGACGATTTCCTTTGCGTGGTCGCCGAAGGCGCGCTTGATCGCCGTGGTTTCCGCGAGGTCGCCGAGCGGCGTGGACGTGCCGTGGGCGCTGAGCCAGTTCACTTCGTTGGCGTTCACGCCGGCGTTCTTCATCGCCGCGATCATGCAGCGGCGCGCGCCGTCGCCATCTTCCAGCGGAGCGGTCATGTGATACGCGTCGCCGCTCATGCCGTAGCCGCCGATTTCCGCGTAGATCTTCGCGCCGCGCGCCTTCGCGTGTTCGTACTCTTCGAGCACCATCACGCCCGCGCCTTCGCCGAGCACGAAGCCGTCACGATCCTTGTCCCACGGACGGCTCGCCGTTGCCGGATCGTCGTTGCGCTGCGAGAGCGCACGCGCCGCCGCGAAGCCGCCGATGCCGAGCGGCGAGACGGTCGATTCCGCGCCGCCCGCGATCATCACGTCGCAGTCGCCATATTCGATCAGACGCGACGCTTCGCCGATGCAGTGCAAACCGGTCGTGCACGCCGTGACCATCGCCAGATTCGGGCCCTTGAGGCCGTACTTGATCGACAGATGGCCCGAGATCATGTTGATGATCGAAGCCGGCACAAAGAACGGAGAAATGCGGCGCGGGCCGCGGTTGAGCAGTTCCGTTTGCGTGACTTCGATCATCGGCAGACCGCCGATGCCCGAGCCGACGTTCACGCCAATGCGCTCCGCGTTCGCTTCGGTGACTTCGAGACCGCTGTCCTTGATCGCCTGCATGCCCGCCGCGATGCCGTAATGGATGAACGTATCCATATGGCGCGCTTCTTTGGCCGGCATGTAGTCTTCGACGTTGAAGCCCTTCACTTCCCCGGCAAAGCGGGTCGAGAAGTTCGTGGCGTCGAACTTCGTGATGTTGGCGATGCCGGACTTCCCGGCGACCAGATTGGCCCAGCCGTCGGCAACATTATTGCCAACAGGCGAAATCAGCCCCAGGCCTGTAACAACAACTCGACGACGGCTCACGGTAACCCCTTATCCATAGATGACAAAAACAAAAGCCACAGAGGCCACAGGAAATGCTCCTGTGAGCCCTGTGGCTAGTTGACCGGCAGATGCCCCGCAGCGAGTGCGGCAGGCGTATGCGGTTTCACGGGCGAGCGTCCTCGCGGGCCGCCAGCGCGAGCGTTGCGCGGCCCAGGCGGGAATCCGGCGCTTAGGCCTTGACGTTCGCGCGAGCGTAATCGATCGCTTGCTGAACCGTCGTGATCTTCTCGGCTTCCTCGTCCGGGATTTCCATGCCGAACTCGTCTTCGAGAGCCATGACCAGTTCGACGGTGTCGAGCGAGTCGGCGCCCAGATCGTTCACGAACGAAGCTTCGTTCTTGATTTCAGCTTCGGCGACGCCCAGTTGCTCGGCGACGATCTTCTTGACGCGCTGTTCGATGTTGTCCATTACCCCTCCAAGGGAAAAAAGTTAGCTCATGAGTGCGAGTGCGCGCATTTTATCAGGTTTGACCTGGCTGAAAAGCGGCGCTCGAGGTTCCGGAACGGCTATCCGCGACGGCGCTTGAACAAGGCTTTTGCATCAAGCGCATCAAGGCGCGGATAGTACCTGAATCCGGTTAAGACATATACATGCCGCCGTTCACGTGCAACGTCGTGCCCGTGATATAGGCCGCCTGCGGCGACGCGAGAAACGCCACCGCATGCGCGATGTCGTCCGGGCTGCCGAGGCGGCCCAGCGGAATCTGCTGCTTGAGGGCGGCTTGCTGCTCCGCCGGCAGGTCCTTCGTCATGTCGGTGTCGATGAAACCCGGCGCGACGCAGTTCACGGTAATACCACGGCTGCCGATCTCGCGTGCGAGCGCGCGCGTCATGCCCGCCACGCCGGCCTTGGCGGCGGCGTAGTTGGCCTGACCCGGGTTGCCCGACGAGCCCACCACCGAGGTGATGTTGATGATGCGGCCGCCCTTGGCCTTCATCATCGGGCGCAGCACGGCGCGCGAGAGGCGAAACACCGACTTCAGGTTGGTGTCGATGACCGCGTCCCACTCGTCGTCCTTCATGCGCATCGCCAGGTTGTCCTGCGTGATGCCCGCGTTGTTGACGAGGATCGCAAGAGCGCCGAATTCCTTGACCGTTGCGTCGATGAGCGCTTCTGCCGCAGCAGCGTCGTTCACATTGAGCACGGCGCCGCGGCCCTTCAGGCCCGCTTCTTCGAACGCGGCCGAAATGGCCTGCGCGCCGGCTTCGCTCGTTGCCGTGCCGATCACCGTCGCGCCCTGGCGCGCCAGTTCCAGCGCGATCGCGCGGCCGATGCCACGCGTGGCGCCGGTCACGATCGCGGCTTGATTGTCGAGAGTCTTTTCCATCGTTTGAATCCGTTAGCGGGGGTGGCGTAGGCGCTTAGGCCTTCAGAAGCGCGAGCGCTTCGTCGAGCGACTTCGGATCGAGCACCGAGGCGCCGACCAGGTTGCCGTCGATACGCTTGGTGAGGCCCGCAAGCACCTTGCCCGGACCGCATTCGACCACGTGCGTCGCGCCTTGCGCCGCGATGGCCTGCACGCACTCGACCCAGCGCACGGCGCCCGCGGCCTGCCGTACGAGCGCGTCGCGAATCTTCGCGGGATCGGTTTCGAAGGCCACGTCCACGTTGTTCACCACGGGGATTTGCGGCGCATTCAGCGTGACGTTCGCGAGGTAGTCGCGCAGTTGATCCGAGGCCGGCTTGAGCAGCGACGAATGAAACGGCGCCGAAACCGGCAGCGGCAGCGCGCGCTTGGCGCCCTTGCCCTTGGCGACTTCGCAGGCCTTCTCGACCGCGGCCTTGTGGCCTGCGATCACGACTTGCGCCGGCGCGTTGAAGTTGACGGCTTCGACCACGCCGCCGCTCGCGGCCGCGGCTTCCGTGCAGACTGCGCGCACGGTGTCGTCGTCGAGACCGAGCACCGCGGCCATGCCGCCCTCGCCCACCGGCACCGCGTTTTGCATGGCCTGCGCGCGAAAACGCACGAGCGGCACGGCGTCGCGGAACGCGAGCACGCCGGACGCGACGAGCGCCGTATATTCGCCGAGGCTATGGCCCGCTACGATGGCCGGCGCCGGGCCGCCCGCCTGCTGCCACGCGCGATAAACGGCGTAGGCGGCGGTAAGCATGACGGGCTGCGTGTTGGTGGTGAGATTGAGTTCTTCAGCGGGGCCTTCGGCGATCAGCTTGCCGAGGTCCTGGCCGAGCGCGTCGGACGCTTCTTGCAGCGTCTCGCGCACAACGGCGTTATCGGCGAAGGCGTCGAGCATGCCGACGGCCTGCGAGCCTTGTCCGGGAAAAACGAACGCGAATTTCATAACGTCCCCAAATTCGATCAATACGGGTAGGCCATGCGCTCGGATGAACCGCCGCCGGCCGCACGCAACAGGCACCTCGTGCGTACAGTCCGGCCGCGGGAGCGCGAAAGCCCGTTCAGGAATGCCTAGAAACGGATGACGGAGGCGCCCCAGGTGAAGCCGCCGCCCACGCCTTCGATCAGCACGTTATGGCCGCGCTTGATGCGGCCGTCGCGCACGGCAACGTCGAAAGCGAGCGGAATCGAGGCCGCCGAGGTGTTGCCATGCTCGCCCACCGTCACCACCATGCGCTCCGCGGGCAGGCCGAGCTTGCGGCAGGTGCCCTGCATGATGCGGATGTTGGCCTGGTGCGGGATCAGCCAGTCGATCTGGTCGGCGGTGAGTTGCGCCTTGTCGAGCGCCTCGATCGCGACCTTTTCGAGCACGTTCACAGCCAGCTTGAACACGGCCTGGCCGTCCATATGCAGGAACGCGTTGCCCGCGATCACGCCGCCATTCACGTTGCCCGGCGTGCACAGGATGTGCGCGTAGCTGCCGTCGGCGTGCAGCGCGCTCGCGAGCACGCCCGGTTCGCTCGACGCCTGCAGCACGATCGCGCCGGCACCGTCGCCGAACAGCACGCAGGTGGTGCGGTCGTTGAAATCGAGAATACGCGAGAAGGTTTCCGCGCCCACCACGAGCGCCGTGCGATGCTGGCCGCTGCGGATCAGGCTGTCGGCCACCGAAACGGCGTAGGCGAAGCCCGAACACACGGCCTGCACGTCGAACGCCGCGCCGTGGTTGCGAATGCCGAGCTTGTTCTGCAACAGGCAGGCCGTGCTCGGAAAGACGAAATCAGGCGTGGAAGTGGCGACGATGATGAGGTCGATCGACTGCGGATCGACGTCGGCTGCCGCGATCGCGCGCTGCGACGCCGCAAGCGCGAGATCGCTCGTGGTGACGTCGGGCGCGGCGAAGTGGCGCGCGTGAATGCCCGTGCGGGCCACGATCCACTCGTCGCTGGTCTCGACGCCTTTCGCGGCGAGCCGTTCGGCCAGTTCCTGGTTGGTGACGCGATCAGGCGGAAGGTAGCTGCCCGTGCCGATCACGCGGGAATAGAGAGTCGATTGAGCCATTATGCCTTCGAGGATGATGCGGCGCCGGGCGGTATTTCGCCCGCTGCCTGGCTGGGCGCGCCAGCCGCATGCGCGGCCTGCCCGGCCTGTGCAGCCTGCGCGGCAGGCACGTTCTGCGCGCCGCCGGGCTCGTCTGCCGCCTGTTCGAGCGAACCGGCGTTTTCTTCCATGGCGTGCGCCAGGCGCTCCAGAACGCCATTTTTGACGGCATCATACCCGCGATTGATCGCACACTCAAACGCGTAGGCGTCGGCCGAGCCGTGGCTCTTGATGACGAGACTCTTCAAGCCGAGCAGCGCCGCGCCGTTGTACTGGCGATGGTCCACGCGCTTCTTGAAGCGCATCAGCACGGGCAGTGCGGCGATCGCCATGAGCTTGGTGAGCCACGAACGGCCGAACTCTTCCTTGATCATGTCGTTGAGCATCTGCGCGAGGCCCTCCGACGTCTTGAGCGCGACATTCCCAACGAAGCCGTCACAGACGATGACGTCGACGGTGCCCTTGTAAATATCGTTGCCTTCGACATTGCCGCGGAAGTTCAGCGTGCTCGCGCGCAGGAGTTCGCCGGCGCGCTTGATGGTCTCGTTGCCCTTGATGACTTCTTCGCCGATATTCAGGAGCCCGATGGTCGGGCGATCCTTGCCCTCGAGCGCCGCGACGAGCGCGTGGCCCATCTCCGCGAACTGCAACAGATGCTGCGGTTCGCAGTCGACGTTCGCGCCGAGGTCGAGCATCGTCGTGTAGCCGCGCGGGTTCGGCAGCGCAAAGGCGATGGCCGGGCGTTCGATGCCGGGCAGCGTCTTGAGCACGTAGCGCGAAACGGCCATGAGCGCGCCGGTGTTGCCGGCCGAGATGCAGGCTTGCGCCTCGCCCTCTTTCACGCGATTGAGCGCGACGCGCATCGACGAATCTTTTTTCTTGCGCAGGGCGACTTCAACCGGATCGTCCATTTCGACGATCTCGGTGGCGGGCACGACGGTAAGCGCGGGATGGTCCGCCGCCTTCAGCTTTTTCAACTGGGCGCGAACCGCCGACTCGACGCCCACGAGCATGAGATGCGCGTCGGGGTGCGAGCGGACGAAATGGACTGCGGCAGGCACCGTCACGGACGGGCCGTGGTCGCCTCCCATGCAATCTATCGTGAGCGTAACAGTCATGGAATGCGACGGATTTCAGGCACAAAAAAGCGGCAGTTGAATGCCGCCTTTTTTGCCGAGCCGAAATATGGTCAAGCGAACGGAATCGTCAGATACGGCGCGAGGCGAAAAGCCATGCGCCGCACGCTGGAACGATTAGTCGTTCTTGGTCTTGACGACTTTCTTGCCGCGGTAGTAGCCGTTCGGGCTGATGTGGTGACGCAGATGCACTTCACCCGTGCTCGGCTCGACGGCCAGCGGCGCGCCCGTGAGGAAATCGTGCGAGCGATGCATACCGCGCTTCGACGGCGACTTCTTGTTTTGTTGAACTGCCATGATAACTCCTGAAAATTTTCCGAATTCTAACACAGCCCGATCCGGCCGCCGCCACCCTTGGGAGGTGGCCGGACTCCGGGCTCAGGCCCACGCGTCTGGTACTGCCCGCCCCGCGCAGCCGCCCGAGGCTTGCCTCAGTGCTTGCTGCCGGGACCGTCCTTCTTGAGCGATTCGAGCGCCGCAAACGGGTTGACGCGCTCTTCCGGCTCGATTTCCTGCTCCGGCACGTCGTCCACCGAATCCACGCCTTCCGCGCCGTCGGGACCCGAGGCGAGGCTTTCGTGAATTTCCGGACAGACTTCGTGCTTCGGCACCAGCGGCAGCGAGAGCAACAGCTCCTCTTCGATCAAGTCGACGAGATCGAAATGGCGCGAGCCCACGATCACTTCGACTTCATCGTCGTCGAGCGGAAACTCATCCGCCTCCTCTTCCGTCTGGACGATACGGAAGGTCGCAGCCGCATCGAATGCCTGCTCGTAGGGAGCGAGGCACCGCTGGCATGCGAGCCACGCGCCACCGTGAACGGCAAGGCGCAGGTATGGCTGCGGCCCTTCGGTGCCGTTGTCCTGCAATTCCTGCTGGATGAAGCCCGCAGCCTGCCAGGTGAACGCGGTTTCGCGATCTCGCGCCTCGGCCGGGACTTCGTTTAACATGCGCGGCAGTTGCGAGACGCGCACGGCGCCCGCTGCTTCACGCTCGCTGCGCGCGAATTCGAAGATGTCGAAGTCACGCGGATTCAGTTCGGCGCCAGCAGGCTTACCAGAATGTTCGGTCATGTGCGCTCCCCTGCTTCAAGGCTTGGCGCCCGCGCAAGACGTGCGACGAGAGCATACCGATGAAAAGCCCGAAATCATATCGCCTTTATCTTTGTGAGTCAAACACTTAAGCTCGCGTATGCCTCGCGGGCATAGACACTTCAGCCCGCAGCCACACATTTCAGCCGTCTTCATACTCGCTACACCGATCGACCATGCAGGATTCTCTCTCGCAGGCCCCGCGCACGGGCCGCCCCGCCCTCATTCTGGCCTCCAGCTCGCGCTACCGGCGCGAGTTGCTCGAACGTCTGCGCATTCCTTTCGAGACCGCCGTGCCCGACATCGACGAAACGCCTCAGCCGGGCGAAACGCCCGAAGCGACGGCGCTGCGCCTCGCCGCCGCGAAGGCCCGCGCCGTGGCCGCGGCGCTGCCAGCGGGCGCCGCGCGCACGCTCGTCATCGGTTCCGACCAGGTCGCCACCTTCGATGGCCGCCAGATCGGCAAGCCCGGCACGCACGAACGCGCGCTCGAACAGTTGCAGGCCATGCGCGGCCGCGAAGTGTTGTTCCATAGTGCCCTGAGCGTGCTCGACACCGCTACTGGCCAAACGGATACCGTCGATGTCGTCACGAAGGTGCGCTTTCGCGACCTGCCCGATGCCGCGCTCGACGCCTATCTGCGCGCCGAAACGCCGTATGACTGCGCGGGCAGCGCGAAATCGGAGGGGCTAGGCATCGCGCTGCTCGAAGCGATCGAATCGGACGATCCCACCGCCCTGATCGGCCTGCCGCTCATCGCGCTCACGCGCATGCTGCTCGCCGCGGGCTATCCGCTGCTGGAGGGCGAAGCATGACGAATGGAACGAAGGGCACGCTCTATCTGATCCCCAACACGCTCGGCGACGGCGACGATGCCGCGCTCAACGCCGTCCTGCCCATGCCCGTGCGGGAACGCGCGGGCGCGCTCGCCAGCTATATCGGCGAAAACGCGAAGACCACGCGCGCCTTCCTCAAGCGCGTGGGCACGACGCGCCCGATCCAGGAAATCGAAATCCGCGAACTCAACGTCAACACGCCCGCCGGCGAAGTCGACAGGCTGCTCGCGCCGCTGCTCGCGGGCATCGACACGGGCCTCGTTTCGGAGGCGGGCGTGCCCGCCGTTGCCGATCCGGGCGCGCTGCTCGTGCGGCGTGCGCACGAGCGCGGCATCAAGGTCGTGCCGCTCGTGGGTCCCAGTTCGATCCTGCTTGCGCTGATGGCGTCGGGTCTGAACGGCCAGAGCTTCGCGTTTCACGGCTACCTGCCCGTCGACGCCAACGAGCGGGTGAAAAAGCTGCGCGATCTGGAGCAAACCTCGCGCAAGGGCAAACAGACGCAGATCTTCATCGAGACGCCCTACCGCAACCGCACGCTGCTCGATGCGCTGCTCGCGACCTGCGCGCCCTCCACGCTCGTGTGCGTCGCCGCCGATCTCACGCTGCCGGCCGAGACGATCGTGAGCCGCGCGGTGGCCGACTGGAAGAAGAAGCCCGCGCCCGAACTGCACAAACGGCCGGCGATTTTCCTGCTGCTCGCAAACTAGGACCCAGGCGTTTTCAGCCCGCAAAAAACGAATCGGCCGCCGCGCAACCTTCGCGCAGCGGCCGAATTTGCCTGAAGACGCCCGGAAGACCGGAAGCTAAAGCGCCGCCAGCGCTCAGCGCACCGACAGCTTGCCGCCCATCAGCAGCGAATGCATGGCGGCCGAGCCGATATTCGCGCCCACGCGCTTCGCCACGCGATCGGTGAGGCTTTGCTTGACCGTGTAATCGACGACGTCGGGCGCCTTGATGACGTCGCGCGCCACGTAATCGGTGTCGCCATAGCCGTCCGCGAGACCGAGTTCCACGCTTTTCTGGCCGGTCCAGAACAGGCCCGAGAAGATATCCGGCGAGTCCTTCAGGCGCTTGCCGCGGCCGGCCTTCACGGCGTCGATGAACTGCTGGTGGATCTGGTCGAGCATTTCCTGAGCGTGCGCGTCCATTTGCGGCGTGTCGGGCGAGAAGGGGTCGAAGAAGCCCTTGTTTTCGCCGGAGGTGCGCAGGCGCCGCTGTATGCCCAGTTTGTCCATGAGCCCGGTGAAGCCGAAACCGTCCATCAGCACGCCGATCGAGCCCACGATGCTTGCCTTGTTGACGTAGATCTTGTCCGCGGCGGCCGCGACGTAATAGCCGCCCGAGGCGCACATGTCGCCCACCACCACATACAGCGGAATGGCCGGGTATTTCGTACGCAAACGGCGAATCTCGTCGCTGATGATGCCGGCCTGCACCGGGCTGCCGCCGGGGCTGTCGATATGGAGTATCACGCCCGCCGTGCCGTCGTCGTCGAACGCGCTGTCCAGCGCGCTGATGATGTCGTCGGCGTTCGCCGGCGTATCGGAGCCGATTTCGCCGTCAAGCGACACGAGCGCCGTGTGGCGCCCTTCGCTCTCCACGCGCGCCCCCGAAAGATCGAGAACCACCCACGCGATCACCACGAACACGGCGAGAAACGCGAAGCGAAAGAAAATGCGCCAGCGCCGCGCCGCACGCTGCTCGGTAATCGCCGCGAGCGCGATGCGTTCGAGCGCCTCGCGCTCCCAGCCGGGCGCGGGCGCGCCTCGGTCTGACGAAGCCGCACGGCGCGCTTCGTTCGAATCAGGGGTCGGATTGTCGGACATGCGAGCGCGTAATAGGTCGAAAAGAGGGTCGAAAAGAGATCGGAAGGCAGCCGGGGGATCAGGTTGGGGTCGGACGCAAAGCGTCGTCCGGCAGCCAGAATACCGCACGGCCCTCCGGCGTGTCGCGTTCCTCGACTCGCACGGGGCGCAAACGGCCGCCCCGGCAGGGGCCTCCCACGCATTTGCCCGTGTCGGGCTGATAGATCGCGCCGTGCGTCGCGCACATCAGGTAAAGCCCCGAGGACTCGAAGAACTGGCCCTCGACCCAGTCGAGTTCCATCGGCACGTGCGCGCAGCGGTTCAGGTAGCCGTAGACCTCGCCGCCGTAGCGCACGAAGAACACCACGGCGTCGCCGCCCGCGTAAGTCGCGTTGATGCGCCGCCCCTCGCCGCCCTCGGCGAGTTCATCGGCGGCGCAGACGCGCACCGCTTCGAGCGCCGATGCCTCGGGAGCCGCGCTCATGCGTTCTCCCGCAGCCAGCCCGCGAGCGCGGCCACGTCCTGGGCGACGAAGCGCGGCTCGAGCTTTTCGAGCGCGCCGGACGCATGCGCGCCATACGCCACGCCGATGCCCGCCGCGCCCGCGTTGATCGCCATTTGCAGATCGTGCGTCGTATCCCCGACCATCACCGTGCGGCCCAGATCCTGCCCCAGTTCGCGCGTGAGTTCCTGAAGCATGGCCGGATGCGGCTTCGAGAAGGTTTCGTCGGCGCAGCGCGTGCCGTCGAAGAGGCTCGTGAGGCGCGAATCCGCCAGCGCGCGGTTCAGCCCCACGCGGCTCTTGCCCGTCGCCACGGCGAGCAGGTAGCCGGTGTCGCGCAATTCCGTGAGCATCTCGCGCACGCCCGCGAACAGCTCGGTCTGCTGGTCCTTCAGCAGATAGTGGATGCGATAGCGCTCGACGAGCCGCGGGTAATCGGCCGGATCGAGCGTGGGCGCGGCAATCTGCAGCGCCTCGCGCAGGCCCAGGCCGATCACGTAGCTCGCCGCCTCGTCGCCGGGGACGGGCAAGCCGAGATCGCGGCACGCCGCCTGGATGCTGCGCGTGATATGGGCGGTCGAGTCCATCAGGGTGCCGTCCCAGTCGAACACAATCAGGTCAAATAAGTCTCGAGCCATGCAGAACTTCTCCAAACGCTGTCAGATTCGGTGTCATTCGGGACGCGCCGCGTCAGGCCGCGCCTCGCGGGTGGCGTCTTCGCCGGCGTCATCTTCGCGCTGCGCGCGCAGTGCATTCACGAAGGCGCGGCAATCCGCGGGCAACGGCGCCTCGAACTGCAACGAGGCGCCCGTAATGGGGTGAACGAGCTTCAACCGGTGCGCGTGCAGAAACATGCGCTTGATGCCCGGCCGGGCGCCAGCGCGCGCGAGTTCCTTGTTGAGCGCGAAGTCGCCGTACTTGGCGTCGCCGACGATCGGCAGCCCGAGGTGCGCCAGGTGCACGCGGATCTGGTGCGTGCGGCCCGTCTTCAGCTCGGCTTCGAGGAGCGCATAGCCCGGCCAGCGCTCGACGAGATTGAACACCGTATGCGAGGGCAAGCCGTCCGGTTGCACGCGCACCCGGCGCTCGCCTTCCGGGGTCAGATACTTGTGCAGCGGCTCCTTTACGGCGCGCCGCCGGCCCCAGTCGGCCGCCCATTCGCCGTGCACGCAGGCGAAATAGCGCTTGTCGGTCTGATTGTCGCGTATCTGCGCATGCAGGCCCACGAGCGCCGCGCGCTTCTTGGCAAGCATGAGCACGCCCGAAGTTTCGCGGTCAAGACGGTGCACCAGTTCGAGAAACTTGCCGTGCGGGCGCGCTTCGCGCAACTGCTCGATCACGCCGAACGCCACGCCGCTGCCGCCGTGCACGGCGACACCCGCGGGCTTGTCGATGACGAGCAGCGCGTCGTCCTCATAGATCACGGGAAACTGCGCCGCCGGAACCGGCGCCGTACCGGCCGGCGCACTCGATTGCGACG
The DNA here is from genome assembly GCF_905220295.1 of Paraburkholderia sp. J76. Taxonomy (NCBI): domain Bacteria; kingdom Pseudomonadati; phylum Pseudomonadota; class Betaproteobacteria; order Burkholderiales; family Burkholderiaceae; genus Paraburkholderia; species Paraburkholderia sp. J76. The sequence goes on along the minus strand of NZ_CAJMZJ010000019.1, from coordinate 66,325 downwards.
TGCGGATGGGCGGCACGCGCACGATGTCGCCTTCCGCGAGCCGATACTGCGCGTCGATCCGCCCCTTGTTTACGCGCACTTCCCCGCTGCGCAAAATGCGATAGATGTGGCTTTTCGGCACGCCTTTGCAGACGCGCACGAGAAAGTTGTCGATGCGCTGACCGGCCGCGCTCTCGTCGATTTCGACGAACGAAACCTGGTCGCTTGCGACCTGATTCTGGGATGTTTTGCCTAACCCTTTCATTCTGAATATAATTTGCCCAGCGCCGACGCAACGGTAGGCCGAATGGCCCAGGCCATCAGGCCAAATGTCCTGCGAACCCCAAGAGGGTGATCCTGGACTCGAACCGCGCGGCGAGCGCAGGCTGCAAGCGATAAACGGTTATTTTACTTGCGCCCGGGGCTGGTTGCTCACCCCGCTTGATGAGAAGCAACGAGTTGCACGCACGGATCACCACTTCGGCAGGGACGGCGCCCACAGGCACGTTCGGTCAGAGGCGGCTCCGACGGTAACGGAACAACGGTATAAAGAATTTATCCGGCGCGTCCCGCCGCGCGGTCGAAGTGACCGCCGCAGGAGGCGCTGGTGGCGAAAATACGGCGAGCGCCCGAAGCGTCCCGGCAATGTGCGGGACACGGCGACGTCAAAAGTGGCGAGACACCCGAGGGGGAAGACGGGCGTTCCTGAATAGCTTCCCGTGCGCGGCCCCGATTGAATCCTGAGGCCGCGAACCTGATCCAGTCGCACGCGCGCGCGGTTCGCCGCTGCGGCAGGCGTCTGTCAAGGCCAGTGCGAAATGCACGCGATGGGCACACGATGAGTACAACCATCGGCACATCGGCGGCCACGGCAGCCAGATGGACTGGAAGCGCAGGAAAACGTTGCCGTCGCGAACCCGCGACATGTCTCTTCGCTTCTTGAAGACGTATTTCGCATGTGCCCACGCGGCCCCGTCCACGGCAACGCAACGCCGGACCGGCGCCCAGAAAAGGCAATTCTCCCCGCCATCGTTCCCGCTCCAGCGTGCTTGTGACAACACAATAAGGCGCGGCTCGCCGCTGCCCGCACCATGCCGCCTGGCGTCGCCGCCGCGCATCGTGCGGCTCGCGCGCGAACGCACTGGAGTCGTTCAATGAAACGAATGCTGTTCAACGCGACACAGCAGGAAGAACTGCGTGTCGCCATCGTCGATGGACAGAAGCTCATCGACATCGACATCGAAACCGCCGGGCGCGAACAGCGCAAAGGCAATATCTACAAGGGGATCGTCACCCGCATCGAGCCCTCGCTCGAAGCGTGCTTCGTCAACTACGGCGAAGACCGCCACGGCTTCCTGCCGTTCAAGGAAGTCGCGCGCCAGTATTTCCGCGAAGGCGTCGACATGCGCGGCGCGCGCATTCAGGACGCGCTCAAGGAAGGCCAGGAACTGATCGTTCAGGTCGAGAAGGAAGAACGCGGCAACAAGGGCGCGGCCCTCACCACGTTCATCTCGCTCGCCGGCCGCTACCTCGTCCTCATGCCGAACAACCCGCGCGGCGGCGGCGTCTCGCGCCGCATCGAGGGCGACGACCGTCAGGAACTGCGCGAAACCATGGCGCAGCTCCAACTGCCGGACGGCATGAGCATCATCGCGCGCACGGCCGGTATCGGCCGCTCCGCCGAAGAACTCCAGTGGGACCTGAACTACCTGCTGCAACTGTGGCGCGCCATCGAAGCCGCGTCCCAGGCCGGCCAGTCGGGTCAGCCCATGCTGATCTATCTGGAGTCGAGCCTCGTCATTCGTGCGATCCGCGACTACTTCCAGCCCGACATCGGCGAAATCCTCATCGACACCACGGAAATCCATGACCAGGCGCGCGCCTTCATGGACATCGTGATGCCGGACAATGTCAACAAGGTGAAGCGGTATCACGACGACGTGCCGCTATTCTCGCGTTTCCAGATCGAGCACCAGATCGAAACGGCCTACTCGCGCACGGTGCCGCTGCCCTCGGGCGGCGCGATCGTGATCGACCACACCGAAGCGCTGGTCGCCATCGACGTGAACTCGGCGCGCGCCACCAAGGGCGCCGACATCGAGGAAACCGCCGCGCGCACCAACCTCGAAGCCGCCGACGAAGTCGCGCGCCAGTTGCGCTTGCGCGACCTGGGCGGCCTGATCGTGATCGACTTCATCGACATGGAGTCGGCCAAGAGCCAGCGCGAAGTCGAGCAGCGCCTGAAAGACGCGCTGCGCCACGACCGCGCGCGCGTGCAGATGGGCAAGATCTCGCGCTTCGGCCTGATGGAGCTATCGCGCCAGCGCCTGCGCCCCGCCCTCTCGGAAGGCAGCCACGTCACCTGCCCGCGCTGTAACGGCACGGGTCATATCCGCGATACGGAGTCGTCGGCGCTTCAGGTCCTGCGCATCATCCAGGAAGAAGCGATGAAGGAAAACACCGCGGCGATCCATTGCCAGGTGCCGGTCGAAGTGACCGCCTTCCTGCTGAACGAAAAGCGTTCGGAAATCAACAAGATCGAGTCGCGCTTCAAGGTTGCGGTCGTCCTGATCCCGAACAAGCATCTGGAAACGCCGCACTACAAGCTCGAGCGTCTGCGTCACGACGATGCGCGTCTGGACGACCCGCGCGCCTCGTGGAAGATGGCCGAGGAAGCGGCGCGCGAGCTGGAGTCGGAAACCGGCTACAGCAAGCGCACCGCCGAAGCCAAGCCCAAGCAGGAAGCCGCGGTGAAGGGCATCACGCCGGAGCGTCCGGCCCCGAGCGCGCCGGTCAAACCGGCGCAAGCGCCGGTGGCCGCGCCCGTGGCCGTCACGCCCGCGGGCGGCGGCTTCTTCGGCTGGGTCAAGCGTCTCTTTACCGGCGAGCCGGCTGCGGCCCCCGCGCCGGCACCGGTCGCCCAGCCCGAAAAGACCGCTCGCCCGACCCGCGAAGCGCGGACCGAGCGCGGTGAAAAGTCCGGCGGCGACCGCAATCGCAATCGCCGCTCCGGCGGCCGCGACGCGGGAGGCCGCGGCGAAGGCGCAGCCACGGGCGGCGCACGCACCGGCCAGCAAGCCGGGCGCCGTGAGGAGCGCGAACCGCGCGAAGCACGCGAGCAACGTGAGCCCCGTGAGGCCCGTGAGCCGCGCGAAGCACGCGAAGGCCGCGGCGCTCGCGAACCGCGTGAACAACGCGAACCGCGCGAGCAACGTGAACCGCGTGAAACCCGCGAAGCACGCACCGAGCGCGAACAGCGTATCGAGCGCGTGGAGCGCGGCCAGGAACGCGGCGACGTGACGGCGGAAGCCGGCGCCGCACGCGGCGAACGCCAGGAACGTGGCGAGCGCCGCGAGCGTGGTGAACGCGGCGAGTCGCGCCGCCGTCAGCAGGCCGAGGCGGCGGAAGCTCAGGAAGCGCGTCTTGACGCCGCATCGGCAGGCGCAGAAGGCATCGAAGCGCCGCAGATGGACGAACTGCCCGAAGGCGTGAGTGCGGGTGCCGACGAAGAAGGCTCGCCGCGTGAAGGCGAAGAGCGCCGCCGTCGCCGCCGTGGCCGCCGTGGTGGTCGCCGCGAGCGCGAGACGGATGCCGCAGGCCTCGGGACGGACGCCGACGCGCCGGAAGATTCGGACGAAGCCGCACGGGCTCAACCGGCAATCGAGCAGCCTGCCGTTGCCGCGCAAGTGCACGAAGCATCGGCTGTGGAAGCCCGTACCGGGACTGTTGTCGATACCGTCGTGACCGCATTGCCGGCCGCTGCCGTCGTCGCCGAGGCTGGGCACGTGCCCGCCGCAGCCGTCACGACTACGCCGGTCGAAACCGTCGCGCCCGCTGCGGAGCAAGCTCGGGCTACGGCACCCGCCGAAGCCGCGCCGGTGAACGTGGAAACCGCGCCTGTGGTCGAGCCGAAGGCCGAGGAACCCGCGTCACCGGCAACGCCGGCCGCGCCCGTGACGCCCGTGGCTGTGGACGAACAGGTCGCGCCGGCAGCCCCGGCCGAGCCGGTTCAGGCCGAAGCGCTGCCTGTCGTGCGTGAAGACCGCGTCGAAGCGCCGCAGACCGCCCAGACCGAAGTGCCGGCGGCAGCGCCCGTCGCGCAACGGGAACCGGCGCAGGAAGCGGTGGCAGCCGCTCCGGCAGTCGGCGCGATCACCGAGCCTGCCGCGCAGCAGCGTCCGGCCCCGGCGGCGCCCTCGCCGGCTCCGGCCGCGGCGGACACGCTGCGCCCGATGCTGGAATCGGCAGGTCTCGTGTGGGTCAATACCGATGCCGACAAGCTGCGCGCCGCCCAGCAAGCCGCCGCGCAACTGGTGAAGCCCGCGCGCGCGCCGCGCGAGCGCAAACCGCTGCCGCCGGCCGACAGCACGCCGATGCAGCAGGTCGAAACCACGCGCCAGCAGTAAGCGCCGCAAGCGCAACTGGCCGCGCACCGGCCTCGAGTCCGGTGCGCTCCCGAAAAGCCCGCCCTTCCCGGCGGGCTTTTTTTTGATATATCAGCGTTCTCCCTCGTCTGTCGGTGCGCGCCGGTTCGGCTAAAATCGAATCAACGCGAGAAAGAAGAGACCATGCCACGACGCATCATCCCCGTTGCCGATGTTCGATCGCTGCCGCCGGCACTGCCCGGCCAGGCCGCGGGAGCGATGCGCGCCCCTTCCGGCGCGGTCTTCGACACGCTCGCCAGACCCCTGCGCGACCTGCGCATCTCGGTCACGGACCGCTGCAATTTCCGCTGCGTGTACTGCATGCCGCGCGCGGTGTTCGACAAGGACTACCCGTTTTTGCCCCATTCCGCGCTGCTTTCGCTCGAGGAAATCGAGCGGCTCGCGCGGCTTTTCGTCGCGCACGGCGTCACCAAGATCCGGCTTACGGGCGGTGAGCCGCTGCTGCGCAAGAACATCGAATTCCTGATCGAGCGCCTCGCCGCGCTTCGCACGCCCGAAGGCGAGCCGCTCGACATCACGCTCACCACCAATGGCTCGCTGCTGGCCCGCAAGGCGCGCGCGCTGCGCGACGCGGGCCTCACGCGCGTGACAGTGAGCCTCGACGCCCTCGACGACGCCCTCTTTCGCCGCATGAACGACGCCGACTTCGCGGTGGCCGACGTGCTCGACGGCATCGCCGCGGCCCAGGCCGTGGGGCTCGCGCCGATCAAGGTCAACATGGTCGTCAAGCGCGGCACGAACGACGGCGAGATCGTGCCGCTCGCCCGGCATTTCCGCGGCACGGGCGTAACGCTGCGCTTTATCGAGTACATGGACGTGGGCACCTCGAACGGCTGGAACATGGCCGAAGTGCTGCCGTCGGCCGAGGTCGTCGCGCGCATTGCCGGGCACTGGCCGCTTGTGCCGCTGGAACCCCACAACGCCGCCGAAACGGCGCAGCGCTGGGGCTACGCGGACGGCGCGGGCGAGATTGGCGCGATCTCCAGCGTGACGCGCGCGTTCTGCGGCGACTGCACGCGCGCGCGCCTTTCGACCGAAGGCAAGCTGTACCTGTGCCTCTTTGCCACGATGGGCTACGACCTGCGCGCATTGCTGCGCAACGGCGCGACCGACGCAGCAATCTCGGGCGCCATCGCGCAGGTGTGGGAAGGCCGCGCCGACCGCTACTCGCAATTGCGAGGGAGCGCGCAGGCGCCGGGTTCCGCCGAAGAGCGGCGCATCGAAATGTCCTACATCGGCGGCTAGGACGCCATGACGCCGGCAAGCGCCAGCACCGTTTCCACCGCATCGATCACCGGTCTCGTGCTCGCGGGCGGCCGCGGCCAGCGCATGGGCGGCGCGGACAAGGGGCTGCAGATGCTGCACGGCAGACCGCTGGCGGCGCACGTTCTCGCGCGCCTCGCGCCGCAGGTGGGCGCCCTCGCGATCAGCGCGAACCGCAATGCCGACGTTTATGCGGACCTCGGCGCGCCGTGGCGAGCGAGCGTGCTCGCCGACACCCTGCCCGACTTCCCCGGCCCGCTCGCGGGCCTCATTGCCGGACTGCGCGCGGCGCGAACCGAATGGCTCCTCACAGCGCCGTGCGACTCGCCCTGGCTGCCCGCCGATCTCGCCGAACGTCTGGGCCATGCCGCACTGGCGCGGCACGCCGGAATCGTGACCGCGACCACGACGAATGCCGCAGGCGAGGTCTCCTTACATCCCGTATTCGCACTCGTGCGCACCTCGCTCGCCGACGACCTCGCGGCCTTCCTCGCCGCCGGCGAGCGCAAGGTGCGTGCGTGGTACGCGCGCCACACGGCCGCCGAAGTCGCCTTTGCCGATGAACGTGCGTTTTACAATATCAATTCCTTACAGGAACTGGCCGAACTCGACCGCGCCTGAATTGCAATCGGGCGGCGCGCGGCCAGCCGCCGTCCCCGGCACACGGCCGGCGCGCCCGCCTGGACGATCGCCGCACACGCCGTGCGGATGCGACGCTTCCTCACTCGATGACCACGCTTAACCATCCCACCGGCCAGGCCGGGTGCATCAGCCAGTACGATCCGCAAGCTTTGCCCGTCAGCGCCGCGCAGGCCATCGTGCTGCAGTGGGTGACGCCTCTTGCGGCGGCCGAACGCCTGCCGCTGCGCGAGGCGCTCGCGCGCGTGCTGGCCGAAGACGTGACTTCGCCCATCGACGTTCCCGCGCACGACAACGCCGCGATGGACGGCTACGCATTCGACGGCGCGGCGCTCGCCGACGCCTCGGGCCGTCTCTCGCTCGCCGTGTGCGGCAAGGCCTTCGCGGGCCATGCCTACCCGGGCGAAGTCGGCGCGGGCGCATGCGTGCGCATCATGACCGGCGCGCCGATGCCCGCGGGCTGCGACACCGTCGTGCCGCAAGAACACGTCTGTGCGCAAGGCGACGTCGTCGCTTTCGAAGCGAACGCCGTCAAGCGCGGCGCAAACGCGCGCCGCAAGGGCGAGGATCTCGCGCGCGGCGGCGTGGCGCTCGCGGCCGGCCGCGTGCTGCGCGCGTCCGACATCGGCTTGCTGGCCTCGCTCGGCCTCGTCGAGGCGAACGTCAAGCAACGTCTGCGCGTGGCCTACTTCTCGACCGGCGACGAATTGCGCTCGCCGGGCGAGCCGCTCGAACCGGGCTGCATCTACGACAGCAACCGCTACGCGCTCGGCGCGATGCTCCAGCGCCTGAACGTCGAGGCGATCGACCTCGGCGTCGTGCGCGACGACCCCGCGGCGCTGGCCGCCACGCTGAAACTCGCTGCCGAAACCGCCGATGTCGTGCTAACCTCCGGCGGCGTCTCGGTCGGCGAGGCCGATTTCACGCGCACCCAGTTGCAAACGCTCGGCGACGTCTCGTTCTGGGGTCTCGCCATGCGCCCCGGCCGCCCGCTCGCGTTCGGCCGCATCTGGTCGGGCGGACGCCCGGGCGCGGGCCGCGCGGCGCTTCTGTTCGGCCTGCCCGGCAACCCGGTCGCGACGATGGTCTCGTTCTACCAGATCGTGCGCCCGGCCCTCATGGCGATGGCGGGCGCGCAGGCTCAACCCGTACCGCTCGTGCCCGCACTCAGCGATCAGCCGATCCGCAAGCGCGCGGGCCGCACCGAATTCCAGCGGGGCCTCGCGCTCCGCGACGAGCGCGGCCAATGGCGCGTCGCGCCGACCGGCTCGCAAAGCTCGGGCGCGCTCAGCACGATGAGCGAGGCGAACTGCTTCATCGTGCTCGCCCATGAAGCCGGCGATCTCGACGCGGGCGACGCTGTCGACATCATGCTGTTCGATGGTCTCGTCTAGCGCGACGGCGCCCCGGATGCCATCAAACGTAACCACACGTCCACACCTGCATAACGGACCGACTACTATGAAAAAACAGATCTCGTTCATCGCTGCGGGCCAGACCGCCAAGGCGCTCATCCTCGTGTACCTGACGTTCAGCGTGCCTATCGTGCTGCTCGGCGTGCTCGTGGCGTTCGTGCGCTATGGTTCGGTCGAACTCTCGACCATCTTCAGCGCGCTGCTGCTCAATGCGATCGTCGGCTTCATCCTGCTGTGGATCGCCTGCCACGCGTACAACTGGGTGGCCTCGCGCTTCGGCGGCATCGAGATCCATCTCTCCGACGTGCCCGAGGAAGCGTGATGAGCGCGACTATCCGCGCCGCCACGGCCGCCGACGTCGGCGCAATGCACGCGCTGATGTATGAACTCGCCGAGTTCGAAAAGCTCACGCACCTCTTCACGGGCACGGCAGAAGGCCTCGCCGACGCCCTGTTCGGCGCGCGCCCGGCCGCCGAAGCGCTGGTGGCGCACGACGGCGGCCGCATCGTCGGCTACGCGCTCTTCTTCCACAATTACTCGACCTTCCTGAGCCGCCGCGGTCTTTATCTCGAAGACCTCTACGTGCAGCCGTCGCAACGCGGCACCGGCCTCGGCACGGCGATGCTGCGCGCGCTCGCGGCGATTGCCGTCGAGCGCGGCTGCGCCCGCTTCGAGTGGACCGTGCTCGACTGGAACACGCCGGCCATCGGCTTTTATGAAAAACTGGGCGCGACGGTCCTGCCGGACTGGCGCGTGGTGCGCATGACCGGCGACGCGCTCGAAAAGCTCGCCGCGCCAGACGTTACGATGAGCGAATAAGCAGAGCGCCACGCACGCTCGAATGCGAACGGGCCGCCTGGAAATCGGGCGGCCCGTTTGCTTTTGACGCGGCAGGTTTGGCTCACTCGTCGCCGAATGCCCCTTCGCTTCCCGCTTTGCTTCCTGCTTCATTGCCCGCTTCGCCGTTGCGCAAGGCATCGCCGAGCAGGTTTGCCGCCGCTTCGCCCGGCAGCGCCTCGACATCGCGCAACTTGCGGTTCATCGCGCGGGTGCGCACCTCCGCGGCCTCGATGGAACGCGTGACGGTTTCAAGCTGCGATTTCGTGCGCGCGAGCACGTCGCCGAACTTGCCGAACTCCGTCTTCACCGCGCCCAGCACCTGCCACACCTCGCTCGATCGACGTTCGATCGCGAGCGTGCGGAAGCCCATCTGCAGGCTGTTGAGGAGCGCGGTGAGCGTGGTCGGCCCCGCCACGCTCACGCGATAGTCGCGCTGCAGGATGTCGGTCAGGCCTGGGCGGCGCAGGATTTCGGCATACAGCCCCTCGGTCGGCAGGAATAGCAGCGCGAAGTCGGTCGTGTGCGGCGGCGCGACGTACTTTTCGGCGATGGTGCGCGCCTCCGCGCGAATGCGCAGTTCCAGCGCGCGCCCGGCTTCCTCGATCGCGAGCACGTCCGCGCGCTCCTGCGCGTCGATGAGGCGCTCGTAGTCCTCGCGCGGGAATTTCGCGTCGATGGGCAGCCAGACCGGCTCGCCCTGTTCGGTCGCGCCAACGCCGCGTCCAGGCAGACGAATCGCGAACTCCACGCGCTCCGTGCTCTTCGGCACCGTCGCCACGTTCTTCGCGTACTGGTCGGACGTGAGCATCTGTTCGAGCAGCGCTTCGAGCTGCACCTCGCCCCACGTGCCGCGCGTTTTCACGTTGGTGAGCACCTTCTTCAGGTCGCCCACGCCCGCCGCCAGCGTCTGCATCTCGCCAAGCCCGCGATGTACCTGTTCCAGCCGGTCGGAAACGAGCTTGAACGATTCGCCAAGGCGCTGTTCGAGCGTGGCGTGCAGCTTCTCGTCGACCGTGCGGCGCATTTCTTCGAGCTTCGCCGCGTTGTTCGCTTCGATGTCTTTCAGACGCTGCTCGAGCGTCGCGCGCACTTCGGCGAAGCGCCGGTCGTTGACCTCGGTAAGCTGCCCGAGTTGCTGCGTGAGCAACGAGCCGAAGTGCCGCAGCGCGGCGCCCTGCTCATCGCGCGCCTGCTGGGCCTGCTGATGCAGGCTCTGGCGCACGGCGTCGAGTTGCTGCGTATTGGCTGCCGTGAGTTTGGCGAGTTGCTGCGCGAAGCCGTCGATCTGGCTGTTCTGCACGCTCGCGATGCTGCCGAGCTGCGCCGCGAGCGCCTGCTGCACCTGCGCGAAACCGCCGCCGAACTCGCTTCGCGACGCCTGCGCGGTGCGCGCGATCTCGTTGCGCAGATCGCGCTCGATGCGCTCGGCCGCGCGCGCCTGGGTGTCGGTCGAGGCCGCGAGGCGGTCGCTCAGTTGATCGAGCGCGTCGAGCGTGGCCTCTGCATCGCCCTCGCCATGACCGTGGCGCGCGCGCAGCAGCGCCACGAGCGTCGCGACGAACGCGATCGCCAGCGCGACGACGGCCAGCGACATCACTGCGAACGGACTCATGTACGCGCTTTCCCCAGCACGGCCGGGTTGATCGGGTTAGGCGGCTGGCCCGCGCGCGGCCCCTCGCCGAGCGCGGCGATGAGATTGTCGGCGGCGAGGTTCGCCATGGCGCGGCGCGTGGCCTCGCTCGCGCTCGCAATGTGCGGCGTGAGCACGACGTTCTCCACTTCGAGCAGCGCCGGATGCACGCGCGGCTCGCCCTCGAACACGTCGAGGCCCGCCGCCGCGATCTGGCGCGTGCGCAGCGCGTGCGCGAGCGCCGCGTCGTCGACGATGCCGCCGCGCGCAACGTTGGTGAGCGTGGCAGTGGGTTTCATCAGCGCGAGTTCGGCGGCGCCGATCGTGTGATGGTTTTCCGCCGTATAAGGCAGCACGAGCACGACGTGATCGGCCTGCTTGAGCAGGTCTTCCTTCGAGAGATATTCGGCGTTCAGTTCGCGCTCGATCTCCGGCGCGACGCGCGAGCGGTTGTGATACACCACGCGCATGTTGAAGCCGCGCGCGCGGCGCGCAAGCGCCTGGCCGATGCGGCCCATGCCGATCACGCCGAGCGTGGCGCCATGAATGTCGGAGCCGAGAAACGCGTCGAACGACCACTTGTCCCACTTGCCCGCGCGCAGGAAGTGCTCCGATTCCGTCACGCGGCGCGCGGCCGCCATCATCAGCGCCCAGCCGAAGTCGGCCGTGGTTTCGTTGAGCACGTCGGGCGTGTTGGTGCCGAGCACGTTGGCCGCATTGAACGCGGCCATGTCGAAGTTGTTGTAGCCCACGGCCATGTTCGACACCGCGCGCAGACGCGGCGCGGCGGCGAGCGCGGCCGCGCCGATCGGGTCGCCCGCGGTGAGCGCGCCGTCCTTGTCGGCGAGACGCTGGTGCAGCGCCTCGGGCGAAAGCGCTTCGCCGTTGTTCCAGTCCACGTCGAAATATTGCTTGAGCCGATCGATCACGTCGGGAAAGATCGGGCGCGCCACGAGAATCTTTTGCATCGTTGCTCTCCACACTTCAGTCGTTGTCCGCCATTGTTGCGCGTGACGGGGCGCTCGGGAAGTCTCGCGCGCGCTGGCGGCTAAACGAAAAAGAGCCAGGTGGCCGCGAGAAAGACCGGCGCCAGCAACGCGCCGGACCAGCCAAGATAGCCGAAGAAGCCCGGCATGCGCACGCCGCGCGACTGCGCGATGGCCTTCACCATGAAGTTCGGCGCGTTGCCGATATAGGTGAGCGCGCCCATCCACACCGCGCCCGCCGAAATCGCGGCGAGCGTTTTCGCGCCGCCGGACATGAGCGCGTTGGCATCGCCGCCCGCGAGATTGAAGAACACGAGGTACGTGGGCGCGTTGTCGAGAAACGACGAGAGCAGACCCGTCGCCCAGAAGTACATCGCTTCGTTAGGGCGGCCCGGCGCGTCGTTCACGAAGCGGATCAGCGCGGCGAATGCGCCCGCCTCGCCGGCGCGCAGCATCGCGATGACCGGCGCGATCGTCACGAAAATGCCTGCGAAGAGCTTGGCCACTTCGACGATCGGCGCCCATTCGAACCCGTTGTCGGCGCGCGCCTCTCTCGATGTGAACGCGAGCGAAATGAGTGCGAGCGCAACGAGTCCCGCATCGCGCACGAAATTCTGCAACTGCAGTTGCGCGCCAGCGACTTCGAAAGCGACGCCCGGACGCCACACGCCGCTCATCAGCACGAGCGCGATGAGCAGCGCGAGCAGCACGAAATTGGCCTTGCCGCCGATGGAGAGCTTGCCTGTGTCCGGTGTCGGGTCGAGCGTCGTCGCATGGACTTCGCCAGCCTGGCGGAAGTACCCGCTATCGAGCGCATAAAACACGGCAAGCAGCACGCCGCAGACGAACAGCATCGGCAGCGCGAGATGCTGAGCAGTCCAGAAGAATCCCACGCCGTTCAGAAAGCCGAGGAAAAGCGGCGGATCGCCGAGCGGCGTGAGCAGACCGCCCGCGTTCGCGACGAGAAAGATGAAGAACACGACCACGTGCGCGTTGTGCCGGCGGTTGTCGTTCGCGCGCAGGAGCGGGCGGATCAGCAGCATCGCCGCGCCCGTCGTGCCCATCACGCTTGCGAGCACGGTGCCCAGGGCGAGGATCGACGTGTTCATGCGCGGCGAGCCACGCAGATTTCCGTACACGCAGATGCCGCCCGCGATCGTGTAGAGCGCGCCGAGCAACACGATGAACGGAAGATATTCCTCGACGACGGCGTGCACGAAGAGCGGATACGTCGCGCCAGCACCATGCGTGGCCGCGAATGGCAGCAGGAAGGCAAGCGCCCACGCGGCCGATATCTTGCCGAAGTGGCGATGCCAGAACGTGGCCGCGAACATGGGGAAGAATGCGATCGAGAGGAGCATGCCCGCGAAAGGCAGCGCCCAGGCGGGGCCGAGCGACGTGCCGTCGAACGCCGCTGCGTGTGCGTTCGTGCCGGACAGCGCGAGCGTGACGAGGAGCGTCGCCGCGTTGCGCTTACGCGCCATGCACGACGATCACATGCACGCGATACGGCCCGTGCGCACCCAGAATGATGGTCTGCTCGATGTCGCCGGTGCGCGAAGGCCCCGAGACGAAATTGACCGCGCGCGGCAGCTCCCCCCGTTCGCGGCGCATGAGCGCGAAGGCGTCTTCGTGACCCGCGACGATGCGCGAAGCGGGCACGACAGCGATGTGCGTTTCGGGCAGCAGTGCGCCCGAGGCCCACGTTTGCGGGCTGGAGAGAAGCACCAGCGTGCCGGTTTCGGCGGTCGCGCAAAAGCATCCCGTCAGGCCGACGAGATCGCGATCTTCGGGTTTGCGGAACTGAACGGCGAGGCCCGCGCCGGCCCAATCCAATGTTTCGAGCGTTTGCCACGCGACCGCCTGCATCGGCAAATTGCGCTCGGCGAGATAGCGTTGCGCGGCGGCGGGAACGTCGGCCATCTGCTGGACTTCTTCGACGGTGCTCGACATCTTGCGCGCCTCGCCAACGAAGCGCGCGACGAGGTCGCCTTCGAGCGGCGGGCGCGGGCCCTCGGGATGAAGCGCGAGGTAGTCGGCGACGGCTTGCCGCTCGTGCGCCGCGGGCGTGGCCTCGCGTCCCTGCGCGGCGCGAATGCGCGCGAGTATGCTGCGGCGGGCGGCCGTCGTGTCCATGAACGTCCTCGTCAGATGAAGAAAGGCGACGCGCCGATTATACCGGCGCGCCGCCTTCCGATTTGCGGGTCCCGGATGGGCTTACTTACCCGCGTTCTCTTCTTCCACGGGCTGCTCGATGCCGAACACCTGGCGCAGATAGGCGAGATACGCCTTGTCGTCGCACATGTTCTTGCCCGGCGAATCTGAGAGCTTGGCGACGGGCTGACCGTTGCAGCGCACCATCTTCATGACGATCTGCAGCGGCTGATAGCCGAGGTCGTTGGTGAGGTTCGTGCCCACGCCGAACGCGAGGCGGCAGCGCTCGCCGAAACGCTCGTACAGGCGCAGCACCTTGGGAATGTCGAGCGCGTCCGAGAAGATCATCGTCTTCGTGCGCGGGTCGCAACGGTTGTCCTCGTAATGCTTGAGCAGGCGCTCGCCCCACTCGAACGGATCGCCCGAGTCGTGGCGCGCGCCGTCGAAGAGCTTGCAGAAGTACATGTCGAAGTCGCGCAGAAATGCCCGCATGCCGTAGACGTCGGAGAGCGCGATGCCGAGGTCGCCGCGGTACTCCTTCGCCCACATTTCGAAGCCGAAGATCTGCGAGTCGCGCAGCCGCGGCCCGAGCGCCTGGCACGCCTGCAGATACTCGTGCGCCATCGTGCCGAGCGGCGTGAGGTTGTGCTTCATCGCGTAGTAGACATTGCTCGTGCCGGTGAACTGCTCGCCCAGATCGGCCTTGAGCGTGAGGATCACCTCCTCGTGCCAGCGCTTCGAGAAGCGGCGGCGCGTGCCGTAGTCGGCGATCTTGCAGTCGGCGAATTCGGGCTTCGCGCCGAGCAGCTCGATCTTGTGGCGCAGACGCTCGCGCCCCTCCTCGTACTGCGGATGGTGCTGCGTATTGCGGAAATACACCTCGTTCACGATGGCGAGCACCGGGATTTCGAAGAGGATCGTGTGCAGCCACGGCCCCTTGATCTCAATGTCGATCTCGCCATTGGCCTTGGGCGACGGCGTAACGGAGATGTACTTTTCGTTGAGATGAAAGAGCGCGAGAAAGTCGATGAAGTCGCTCTTGATAAAGCGCATCTTGCGCAGGTATTCGAGTTCGGTCTCGGCAAAGCGCAGCCTGCACAGCTTCTGGATCTCGCTGCGGATCTCGTCGACGTAGGGCACGAGATCGACGTTCGGCGTGCGGCAGCGGAAACGGTATTCCACATTGGCCGCGGGGAAATGATGCAGCACCACCTGCATCATCGTGAATTTGTACAGATCGGTATCGAGCAGCGAAGTAATGATCATGATGGGCCAGCCGGACTGCAATCGGATAGCGCCCGCGCAGCGGAAACCGGCACGCTGCACGGCAGATGCCTCGCAGCCGCTCCGGGCGGCGGGCGCCAGCGGTGCGCCCATGTTACCCGAATGCCCGCGCGCGCCGCGCGCCCGTCGGCACGTCCCCTTGCGCGCGAGGGGTAAAACATTGCGGAACGCCCGGTCTTATAAACTAATCACGAAACGATATAAGCACGGTTGCGGGCCCATGGTTGGGGTAATTCCTCATCAGTTACAATACCGCTTTTGGCGAACCGCCATCCCCCGATACAAAAAGCTTGCAGGAGCTGCCTGAATGACTCACGTTGTGACCGAAAGCTGCATCAAGTGCCGCTATACCGACTGCGTCGATGTGTGCCCGGTGGACTGCTTTCGCGAAGGTCCCAACTTCCTCGCGATCGACCCGGACGAGTGCATCGACTGCGCCGTGTGCGTTGCCGAATGCCCGGTGAACGCCATCTACGCCGAGGAAGACGTGCCTGGCGACCAGCAATCGTTCATCGAACTGAACGCCGATCTCGCGAAGGGCTGGCCGAGCATCACCAAGACCAAGGCCCCGCTGCCGGAAGCCGACGAGTTCAAGGACGTGAAGGACAAGCTCGCGCTTCTCGCACGTTAATTGCGCGGTCGTCGCCCGGTCATCGCGGATTGCCTTTAAAGAGATAGCGACAGGGTATTGACAGGCTTTTCCGTACCCCATAGAATCTCGTTCTCTGCTTTTGTTGATCCCCGATAGCTCAGTCGGTAGAGCGCCGGACTGTTAATCCGTAGGTCCCTGGTTCGAGCCCAGGTCGGGGAGCCAAGATTCGCAAAAGCCCGTTAATCAGAGCGGGCTTTTTTATGACGTAAAGCGTTGTAGCTGTACTGCTGTTCCCCGATAGCTCAGTCGGTAGAGCGCCGGACTGTTAATCCGTAGGTCCCTGGTTCGAGCCCAGGTCGGGGAGCCAAATATCGAGGGGTTGCGTGTTTGCACGCAACCCCTTTTTCTTTTGGGGCGCGTGTTCTTTTCCGTCAAAAGCAGCCAGGGCTCGCTATGGCATAATCTGCCAATCACTGCGCCTCCTCCCAAGCTGTCGCCATGCCAACCCGCAATATCGTAATTTCCGAACATCAGGCTCATCTGATCGATTCGCTCGTTAGTTCGGGCCGGTTTCAGAATGCAAGCGAAGTGCTGCGCGCTGGCCTGCGCCTGATCGAGTGGGAAGAGGCCGAAACGCAGGCCCGGCTCGAAGCGTTGCGCGACGCCGCGCGCAACGGTCTCTCCGATGTCGATGCGGGTCGCCTGCAGAGTTTCACGTCTGCGCAAGCCCTCGGCGACCATCTCGATAGCCTCACCGGTAGCGCACTCGCGTCCGGCAGGCCAGCAAAACCCGTACGATGAGCGGCCGCCAGGCGGCCTGGACGATCCGCCTCACGGACTCTGCCGAAACCGATTTCCGCAATATCGTGCGCTGGAGCGCCGGGCAGTTCGGACAGCGCCAGGCAACTGCGTACGCAAAGACACTTTCTCATGCGCTGCAGGAACTGATGGCCGGCCCGACCGTGCCCGGTACACGTGTGCGCGATGACATTCTTCCGGGCTTGAGATCGCTTCACGTCGCCCGCAACCGCCGCAAGGGGCGCCATTTCGTCCTGTTCCGCGTCAGCGCGACCCACGCGCAATGTATCGACGTGCTGCGCATTCTTCATGACGCGATGGATTTGCCTCGGCATTTCTGGCGGTTGCTCCGCATCACCGCCCGCACCACCCCGCCCTCCCCGATAATGTCGCTTCGTCATCTTCGGGAATCCGCATGAAATCCGCCCGCCTTGCCCTGATCCTCGCGCGCCCGCTTCTCGCCTGCGCGAGCCTCGCTGCTTTAGCCGCCGCCCACGCCGAGCAGATCGGCAGCGTGAACACCAATTTCCGCGTAACCGGCTCGGACAAGGTCGTCGTCGAGGCCTACGACGATCCGCAGGTGCAAGGCGTCACCTGCTACGTCTCCCGCGCCCGCACGGGCGGCGTGAAGGGCACGCTCGGAATTGCGGAAGATCCGACCGAGGCGTCCATCGCGTGCCGGCAGGTCGGGCCGATCTCGTTCGCCGGGCCGCTCAAACAGCAGGCCGATGTCTTCAACGAGCGCATGTCGCTCCTCTTCAAGACGCTGCACGTCGTGCGCGTGGTCGATGCGAAGCGCAACGCGCTCGTCTACCTGACCTACAGCGACCGCGTGGTGAGCGGCAGCGCCAAGAATAGCGTCACGGCCGTGCCGGTGCCGGCGGGCACGACGATTCCGCTGCGCTAAACTGGGGATCCGCGCAGGATCCTTCACCATGACCGACTCCCGCTTTCGAGATTCCGCCCGCTACTGGCGCACGCCGCTTCTGCCCGGCGCGGATCTCGTCACGGCCGAATATCACGAGCACGCGTTCGCGCCCCACTGGCACGATGCGTACACGATCCCGGTGATCGAGGGTGGCGCGGAATGCTTTCGCTATCGCGGCGCGCAGCATGTCGCCGAAACGGGCAGCGTTCCGGTCATCAATCCGGGCGAATTGCACACGGGCTCGCGCGCCGTCGAAGAAGGCTGGAGCTATCGGGTGATGTACGTGCCGATCGACTTCCTGCACGAACTGGCCGGCGAAATCGCCGGACGCGCGCAGCCGCTGCCGTGGTTCGACGTCCAGGTGATCCACGATCTGGATCTCGCGCATCGGCTCTCGCGCGCTCACCGTCTGCTGGAGGCCGACGCCGACTGGCGGCGCGCCACGGCCGGGCCGGAACCCGGCGCCGGCCCGGCTGGCGTGGCCCCCATTCCCCCACTTCCCGGCGCGCCGTCTACCGCGTCATGTTCCGATCTGCTCGCCGTGGAAGGCGCGCTGCTCGACGCGCTATCGACGCTGCTCACGCGCTACGGCCGCACGCGCGAGGCGGCGTTCAGGCACGGTCCGAACGACCCGCGCGTGGAAACGATGAAGGCCCTCCTCGCCGCCGATCTCGCCGCGCCGCTGCGCGTGGCCGATCTTGCCCAGGCGGTCGGCCTTTCGCCGTTTCACGCCACGCGGCTATTCACGCAGGCGACCGGCCTGCCGCCGCACGCCTGGCGCACGCAGTTGCGCCTGCAACGCGCCCTCGGCCCGCTGCGCGAAGGCGCCACGGTCGCCGACGTCGCCGTGGCGAGCGGCTTCACCGACCAGAGCCATTTCACGCGGCACTTCCGGCGCATGTTCGGCGTGCCGCCGGGGCGCTGGCAATCGTCCTGAGCGCGCCGACCGCCCCACGCCGCAAGAACGTACAAGCCACGCGCATCGCCGCCCGCTATGCTGTCCCCATGTATCAGGAGGACAGTTTGACCACGCATCCCACGCCGCACCCTCACCGCACCGCCGAATTCATGGCAGGCGCGCGCGACACGATCCCCATGATGATCGGCGCCGCGCCCTTCGGCGTGATCTTCGGCACGCTCGTCACGTCGGGGCCGCTTTCGCTCTGGCACGGCCAGTTCATGTCGCTCGCCGTATTCGCGGGCTCTGCGCAGTTCATCGCGCTCGGGCTGATCGCCTCGCACGCGAGCTTCGCGGTGATCTGGGCTACCACGTTTATCGTGAACCTGCGGCACGTGCTCTACAGTGCGACGCTCGCGCCTTATGTCTCGCATTTGCCGCTGCGCTGGCGTCTCGTGCTCGGCGGCCTGCTCACCGATGAGGTCTTCGCCGTCGCGTGGGCGCACTTCCGCCGTCATCCGCCCGGCGACGATGTCTCGCCGTGGCATTTCCTCGGTTCGGGCGTCTCGATGTACCTGAACTGGCAGCTCTGGACCGCCGCCGGCCTGCTGTTCGGCGCGGCGTTCCCCGGCCTCCAGTCGCTCGGCCTCGACTTCGCGATGGTCGCGACCTTCATCGCCATCGTCGTGCCGCAGTTAGTCGCCGTGCGTTACCTCGCCGCCGCCGCGACTGCGGGCGCGCTCGCCTTTTTCTGGCAGGGCTGGCCGTACAAGCTCGGGTTGCTCGGCGCCGTGCTCGCGGGCGTGGTCGTGGGTGTCGTTCTCTCGCGTCCGGGTTCGTCGCGCGGCGCCCGCGCCGGCAGCGAGTCCCCGCACAAGTCCCCCAACGTCCAACGCACCGCAGGAGCCGGGCAATGAGCTACGTCATCCTGATTCTCGGCATGGCCCTCATCACCCTGGTCATCCGCACCGCGGTGTTCGTGCTCGGCGAGCGGCTCGTGTTCCCGCCGCTCGTGCGCACCGCGCTCGGCTTCGTGCCTGTCACCGTGCTCACGGCCATCATCGTGCCGATGGCGGTCTCGCCCCACGGCCAGGGCGCCGAACTGACCTGGCACAATCCGCAACTCGTCGGCGCGCTCGCGGCAGTCGTCGTCAGCGCGCTCACGAAGCGGCCGCTGCTCACCATCGCGGTCGGGCTCGGCGTGTTCTTCCTCTGGCAAGGCGTGGTCCTGCGCTAGGGCAGCCCCTCGCCCCTTGCGCTCAAGTTTCGCCCCGGGCCGCCGTTAAACCCGTCAAGGCCTGCTCTGGCAGGCCACTGCTCGAACGGCGAGAGCACGCGAGAAGCGCTAAGGATTACACCGGGGCAACCACAATGGGGCATATCACCCTCAAGCTGAAGGATGAAACGCTTGCGTCGCTGCGCAAGGATTTCGACGCGTTCCTGCGCGTCTCGCTCAAACTCGACCCGCAGTTCGCCACGCCGGAATTCGAGGATTACCTGCGCGCGAAGCTGCTCGACAACATGACGCCGCTCACGGAACACGCCGTGCAGCGGCTCCTGCAAGGCGGCCAGTACGCGTGGGCCAAGCGCACGCTCGACAAGGAGTTCCCCGAGGTCGTCTCGATCCTCATGCGGCAGGCGGGCGAATTCGGTTTCGGCTTCGCGTCGCGGCCCGAATGGACGCCAGACGAACTCTCGAAGCAGTGCCGCGATTGGGCGGCGGCTATCGTGAGCGAGGCCCAGGGCGACGACACGCTGGTCGATCCGCTCGCGGCCCAGATCAAATCGGGCGTGCAGGACATCCAGGCGCTGGAAGAGTCGATGCAGACGCCCGCGTGGCGGCTCACCGAATCGCTGCGTCAACGCGTGTACGAAGCGAAGATCGGCTGCGAGCAGGCCAGCGGCAGCCTGGCGCGCGAGCGCCTCGGCGAACTGCGCGGGCTTCTGAGGCTGGGCGTCACGCACGGCGTGTTCCAGAAGCAGGAAGCGCAACAGATCATGGAGTATCTGCGGCTGCTCAAGCCCGAGATTTTCGTCGAGGAGCCCGACGACGTCTTCACGCGCCTCGCCGCGTGGCTGCGCAACTTCTTCATGCCGCCGCAGCGCGCTACGGCGCGCGAGCAGCGGCGTTGAGCGCCTCGCCGGGCCTCTTCAGTCCCACATCTTCCTGAGCTTCGCGGCGATCTCGACCTTCGCCTGCGCGGCGGCGGCGAGTCCCGCCGCGCTCGGCGCGCCCGCCACGGGCGCAGGCGGCCACGCGCGCGATTCGAACAGCGGCAACATGGGCGCGGCGATGAAGCGCGTGCGCGAAGCCCATACGTGCCGGTCGCCCGACGCCGCCTGGTTGTGCACGTAAAAACGCTGCGGCACGACGATGTGCAGATCCTCTTTTGCGCGCGTCATCGCCACGTAGAGCAGCCGCCGCTCCTCCTCCAGTTCGTCGTCGCTGCCCGCACCCAGATCGGACGGAATGCAGCCGTCCACGCCATTGAGCACGAACACGTTGCGCCACTCCTGCCCTTTCGCCGAATGGATCGTCGAGAGGATCAGGTAGTCTTCGTCGAGCAGCGGATCGGCGGATTCGGCGCTCGTGGCGTCGGGCGGATCGAGCGTGAGTTCGGTGAGAAAGCGCTCGCGCGAGGCGTAGGTGCTCGCGATGCTTTCCATTTGCAGCAGGTCCGCGAGCCGCACCGGCGCGTCTTCGTGGTTGCGCTCCAGATGCGGTTCGTACCAGCGCCGCACGCGCTCGAATTCGGCGGGCCACGGCGTCGCGCGCATGGCGAGGCTGTCGATGAGCGCCGCGAACGCGGGCCAGTCCCCGGCCGCGCGCGGCGGCGGCGCAAAGGCCGCCAGCGCCTCGGCGGCGCGATACGCGCCCGTGCACGCGGCCACCTGGTCGAGCAGACGCGCGGCGTTGGCGGGCCCGACGCCCGGCAGCAACTGCGTCACGCGAAACCCCGCCACGCGGTCGAGCGGATTCTCGGCCCAGCGCAGCACCGCCAGCACGTCCTTCACGTGCGCGGCGTCGAGAAAACGCAGGCCGCCGAACTTCACGAACGGGATATTGCGCCGCGCCAGTTCGATTTCGAGCGTCGCGCTGTGGTGCGCCGCGCGAAACAGCACGGCCTGCTGCTTGAGTTTCATGCCCGCCTCGCGCGCTTCGAGAATCTGCTCGACGACGTAGCGCGCCTGGGTCGCCTCGTCGGCCACGGTGACGAGGCGCGGGCGCTGCTGCGAGGGGCGATCGGTCCACAGGTTCTTGGTGAAACGCTCGGCGGCGGCGTCGATCACGGCGTTCGAGGCCGCGAGGATCGGCGCCGTCGAACGGTAGTTGCGCTCCAGCGTCACCTGACGCGCGGGCGGGTCGAACTGCGCCGGGAAGTCGAGAATGTTGCGCACGGTCGCGCCGCGAAACGAGTAGATCGCCTGCGCATCGTCGCCGACCACGGTCAGGCCGCGGCCGTCGGGCTTGAGTGCGAGCAGGATCGAGGCCTGCAGGCGGTTGGTGTCCTGGTATTCGTCGACGAGGATGTGGTCGAAGCGGCCCGCGAGATCGGCGGCGATGGCCGGCTCGGCGGCCATGTGCGCCCAGTAGAGCAGCAGGTCGTCGTAGTCGAGGACATTCTGCTTCTGCTTGGCGTCCACGTAGGCCGCGAACAGCGCGCGCAACTGCGGCTCCCATTCGAGGCACCACGAAAACGAGCGGTTGAGCACGTTGGCGAGCGAATCGCCCGTGTTGACCGCGCGCGAGTAGATCGCAAGGCAGGTCGATTTCGAGGGGAAACGCTTTTCTTTCGCCGAGAAGCCCAGTTCGTGGCGCACGAGGTTCATGAGATCGGCGGAATCCTCGCGGTCGTTGATCGTGAACGCAGGCGAAAGGCCGATGTGGTCGGCGTACTCGCGCAACAACCGCGCGCCCACGCCGTGAAAAGTGCCCGCCCACGTGAGCCCCTGCGCGAGCACGGCGGCCGCGCCCGGCGCACCGGCGGCGATGCGCGCCACGCGCCGGGTCATTTCCTGCGCGGCGCGCCGCGAGAACGTGAGCAGCAAGATGCGGTGCGGATCGGCGCCCCCCGCGATCAGATGCGCGACGCGGTGAGCGAGCGTATTCGTCTTGCCCGAGCCGGCGCCCGCGATCACGAGCAACGGGCCCGGCAGCGCCGAGCCCGGCGCATAGCCCGCCTCGCCGCCGTGCTCGACGGCCTCGCGCTGCGCGTCGTTGAGCTTCGCGAGCCACGCGGATACGGCACTCGCCGCTTCGGCGTGCGCCTGGCTGGCGTCGGAGACGGAGGAATCGGCAACGGAGACAGTGGACACGGCGGGCGCTGGGACGATGAACGTGGCGAATCGGGAAGGAGCGACGCACACTGTATATCCATACACCCTGCGTCCGCAAGCGCCTGATTCCATGGCGATCTGGCGGGATTTAACGCCACCCGGCCTCGCTGCATCTCGCCCAAACGAAGCGGCGGCCTCCGTTGCCGGAGGCCGCCGCGAGAAAGCGCTGTCGAAGGCAGCGCCTACCGTTGGTTACAGCGATTGTTACTGCGACTGGCCGCCCTGCTGCTGAGCCGACATGCCGTTCATCTGGTCCTTCATTTCCGAATCATTGGCCTGACGGTCGGCCTTGTGGTTGATCTTGGCGTCCTTGACCTGAGCCTTGTACTGCGACTTCGCCTGCTTCTTCGCGTCGCTGTACTCGGCGTTTGCCGACTTCTTCGCGCTGCGGTATTCGGCATTCGCCTCGGCGTTGGCGTTGCGCTTTTGCACCAGCGGGTCAGGCGACTGCGGCGCGGTCAGGTTTTGCGGCGCAGGCGTGGGTTGCGCAATTCCAGCCGCCGCCGGGGCCGGCGCGCCCGGGGGCGTCATCGTCGGGGCTTCGCCGCCGGCCTGTGCCGCGCCCGGCGCCGCGTTTTGCGCCGCGTTTTGCGCATAAGCGCCCTGCGCGAATACGGCAGCAGTGGTCACGGTGGCAAAAGCGGCGGTAGCGGTGAGCAGCTTGCGAATCTGGGTCATGGCGTTATCCTCCTTGCAGTGGTTCCGAAGGCGCTTTTGCAGCGGGCAAAGCCCGCTGGAGCCGCGCCCCCGCTCGACGGCCGCGTCAGGAAACGCGAGCGGCGCTGTCGATCCGGGTGAGACCATTCTGGTATGAAGATCGCCGTGCCGTCCCGCAACGTTACTCACCGTTTCATTTGCTGACGAATTCATAACATCTGACCCCGAGATGTGACAGACGCCGCGCCGGGCCGCCATCGCTTATGATGCTCACCCTTCGCGCGCGCCCCGCACGCCTTCCGAATTTCCATCCGCCATGCCCAACCTCGATTTCACGCTGACCGGCGACTACGTCGAACTGCACAATCTCCTAAAAATCACTGGACTCGCCGACAGCGGCGGCTCGGCCAAGCAGATCGTCGCTTCGGGCGCGGTGAAGGTGGACGGCGAAGTGGAGTTGCGCAAGACGTGCAAGATTCGCGCGGGTCAGGCCGTGCTGCTCGGCGATACGCGTATCGCCATCAAGGCGCACGAGTGAACTCGCCCGGAGGAAGGCCAGCAAGAAGGCTAACAGGCGCCCGCTATGCACCATATTTGAGCGTGCGGATCGACAAGGTCGCTGTCTCGCAATAAGCTTTCAGTTTCGACAGACGATCCCTGCCGCGCGGCGCGCTTTCTCGCGCCGCTTGTTTTTCATGACTCGAACCACCCTTTCCCGCCGCGCCTACGCCGCGCCGCCCACGCTGCGCGGCCACGCCGCCGACACCGCACGCCTCGCCGGCCCGCTCGCAATCGCCCAGCTCTCGCAGATGGCGATGAGCGTGACCGATACCGTGCTGCTAGGCTCGCTCGGCGCCGACGCCCTCGCAGCGGGCGGCCTTGGCGCGAACATGTTCTTCGTGGTGGTGACCGTGCTGCAAGGCGTGCTGACTTCGGTGAGCGTGAGCGTCGCGCAGGCGCGCGGCGCCGATAACGAAAGCCACGTGCCCCACATCTACTGGACCGGTTTCGCGCTGTCCCTGCTGCTCTCGGTGCCGGCGTTCGCGCTGCTCTCCTTCGCGGAGCCGATCCTGCGCGCGCTCGGCGAGCCGACGCTGCTCGCGCATCACATCGGCGAATACACGGCGGTGCTGCGCTGGGGCGCGCCCGCGAGCCTCATCGGCGTGGGGCTGATGCGCTCGTTCCTGCCCGCCATCGGCGCGGCGCGGCGCCTCCTGTGGGTGTCGATTGCGTGCGTGTTCATCAACGGCTTTCTCAATTACGGGCTGATCCATGGGGCATGGAGCCTGCCGCGTCTGGGCTTTCTCGGCTCGGCGGTGGCCACCACGATCACCGTTTGGCTCACCGCGTTCGTGCTGATGGCGCTGCTGCATCTGCGGCCTTCGCACCAGCATTTCGTCGTCGCGCGCCGGCCCACGGCGCCGCTCATGGGCGAACTCTTCACGATCGGCTGGCCGGTGGCGATCACCTATGCGGTGGAAGCGACGCTCTTTCTCGCCACCGGCCTGCTCGCGGGCCTGCTCGGCGCAACGCCGCTTGCGGCGCACCAGATCGCGCTGAACGTCGCCTCCGTTACCTTCATGGTGCCGCTCGCGATCGGGCAGGCGGCGAACGTGCGCGTGGGCTACTGGTCGGGCGCGGGCGTCCCGCGCGCGGCGCGCCACGCGGGCTTCGTCGCGCTCGGGCTCGGCGTCGGCTTCATGACGCTGTCGGCGCTCGTCATGGTGCTCGCGCCGCACTGGATCGTCGGGCTCTATCTGCATCTCGACGACCCGGCCAACGCGCCGACGGTTTCGCTCGCGGCCACGCTGCTCGGCGTCGCGGCAATCTTCCAGATCGTCGACGGCGCGCAGACCGTGGGTTCGGGCTGTCTGCGCGGCCTGAAAGACACGCGCGTGCCGATGCTCGCCGCCACGCTCGGCTACTGGGGCATCGGTTTTCCGCTGGGCTACACGCTAGCGTTCCATTTCGGCCTTGGCGCGCTCGGCCTCTGGTGCGGCCTCGCGGCGGGGCTCACCACCGTCGCCGTGCTCATGACGTGGCGCTTTCACCGGATGAGCCTGCGCGCGCAGGCCGTCGCAGCGAGCACGACGAGCCGCGTGAGTTAAAGCGTTCGCTTAACGGGACGACCCGGGGCCGACCCGGGGCCGGCCCGTGCCGGCGCGAGCGGTTAAAATACGCGCCTGGCGCCGCGAGCGGCGTCCGTCCCACGAGGGCAAGAACACTTTGGAGACAGCGCGCCCCGCGAGCGCAGCCGGCCACCCCGGCGCCGCTCGCCGCGCCGCGACTTATAACGAACCCACTCACGGACCACCCTTTCATGCTTGCCCCGATTACCCGACTTTTCCCGCTCTGGGCCGTCCTCGTTTCTTTGCTGGCCTACTTCGATCCGGGCCTTGTCGCGCCGATCGCGCCGCACGTCACGACGCTCCTGATGATCATCATGCTGGCGATGGGCGTGACGCTCTCGTTCGCCGACTTCCAGCGCGTCTTCACGCGCCCCGCGCCGGTCGCGGCCGGCATCTTCCTGCACTACCTCGTCATGCCGCTCGCCGCGTGGGCCATCGCCAAGGTGCTGCATATGCCGCCCGATCTCACGGCCGGCATGGTGCTTGTGGGCAGCGTGGCGAGCGGCACGGCATCCAATGTGATGATCTATCTCGCGCGCGGCGACGTCGCGCTTTCGGTGACGATCAGCGCGCTCTCGACGCTCGTCGGCGTATTCGCGACGCCGCTGCTCACGCGCCTTTATGTCGATGCGTCGATCGTCGTGGACGTGCGCGGCATGCTCATGAGCATCCTGCAGATCGTCGGCCTGCCGATCGCCATCGGCCTCGTCGTCAACCGGCTCGCGGGCGGCCTCGTGCGCCGCGTCGAGCCGGTGCTGCCGCTCGTCTCCATGGTGTCGATCCTCGCGATCATCGCCGCCGTGGTGGGCGGCACGCACGCGAGCATCGCCACGGTCGGTCCGCTCGTCGCGCTCGGCGTGGTGCTGCACAACGGCATCGGCCTGCTCGGCGGCTACTGGGGCGGCCGCCTGCTCGGCTTCGACGAATCGGTGTGCCGCACGCTCGCCATCGAAGTGGGCATGCAGAACTCGGGGCTCGCCGCCACGCTCGGCAAGCTGTACTTCTCGCCGCTTGCCGCCCTTCCGGGCGCGCTCTTCTCGGTGTGGCACAACCTCTCGGGCTCGGTGCTCGCGGGCTACTGGGCCGGAAAGCCCGCGCGCGGCAGCACGCACGATGCGCAACGTGCCCCGAACGCGACGCCCGAACGCGGCTGAACAACGCGACTGAACAACGCGGCGGCGGCGCGCGGGGCCGCCGCCGTGGTTCCCGCGCTTATGCCACCCGCTCCGGCACTGCGCGGTTTCGCGCCTGCGCCGCCCTCGCAGGCAATCTCGCAGGCAATCTCGCGGGAAACCTCACACGCAATCTCGCCGACAGCCACGTCCGCAGCCGCCCGAAGCACCATTCGTGCGGCTGCGCCGCAGGCTCGACCTCGCTGCGCACTTCGAAGCGCACCGCCTCGCGCCAGCCGCCGATGCGCGCGCGCTCGCCGGGCGCGAGCGGTATTGCTTCGCCCGGTTCGAGCCAGTAATCCCCGGCGTCGCCTTCGACCGTCATCCACACGCGGCCTTCGAGCGCCGCCACCACGCCGCCTTGCGCGAGGCGAATCGTGCGGCAGGCGTCACACGCCACCCACAGCGCCAACGCGCCCGCGGATTCGGCACCGATATCCGCGCGGTTTCCTGCTCCCATGGCGCTCTCCCGTCGTTCAAGATGCGCGCAGTGTCGCCCCGAGAGCGCCACGGAAGTTTCCGGCCGCGCTGAAACGTCAACGGCATGCGGCCCGAAAATTGCAAGGGCAGCAGGCTCGCCCCACAGGGCGGCCGGCCTGCTTCCCGTAGAATCTTCGTCAAGCCGTGCATTGAAAACGAACCGGCACGCGGCGTGCCGCACTGGAGAACCCGCTTGCCCGCGCATCCCGCCCGACCCACCGCCTTTACGCGACGCACGACCAGGCCCCACGCCTCGCCGCGCGCGCCCTTCGCCCTCTTCGCTCCACTCGCGCTCGTGTGCCTCGCGCTGCTCGCGGGCTGTGCCACGCGGCCGCCCGCCAACGACTACCCGCGCGAGACGAGCGCGGCGCTCCCCGCCTCGCAGGCGAGCGCCACACCGCTCGGCGCCGCGCTCGCCGCTCCCGTTGCCGCGCATTCCGGCGAATCGGGCTTCCGCCTGCTCGCCACCGGCCCGGACTCGCTGCAAATGCGTATCGCGCTCGCGCGCGCGGCGACGAAAACGCTCGACATGCAGTACTACATCGCCAACGAGGACGCCACCGGCAAGCTGCTGCTCGGCTCGGCGCTCTACGCGGCCGATCGCGGCGTGCGCGTGCGCATGCTCGTCGACGACCTGAATTTTCACGACATCGATCGCCTGATGGCCGCGCTCAACAGCCATCCGAACATCCAGATCCGCGTGTTCAATCCGTACGGCAGTACGAGCGATTCGATGTACCTGCGCACGCGCAACTTCTTCACGAACGTCGACCAGTTCACGCGGCGCATGCACAACAAGGCGACGATCGTCGATAACGAACTCGCGATCGTCGGCGGCCGCAACCTCGGCGACGAATACTTCAACGCCAGCCCGACGCTCGACTTCCGCGACCTCGACGTGCTCACGGCCGGCCCGGTCGCGCAAAGCGTCTCGGCAAGCTTCGACGAGTACTGGAACAGTTCGATTTCGTACCCCTTGAGCGTGCTCAATCGGCAGAAGTTCGACGCGCACGACCTGGACGCCGCGCGCGACGACCTGCGCAACCATTGGCGCGAAAGCGCCGACTCCTACGACGCCAAGCCGCTCAACGCCACGCCGCTCGCGCAGCAGATCGCGGACAACACGCTTGGGCTCGTCTGGGCGAAATGGGCGTTCGTGGCCGACTCGCCCGGCAAGATCGCGGGCAGCGAGCAAGGCGAGCTGGGCGACGCCATGCGCGCGCTGCTCGATCGCATTCGGCAGGCGCAAAGCAGCGTGCTGGTGTTCTCGCCGTACTTCGTGCCGCACGACACCGGCGTGCAGACCATACGCGCACTCACCTCGCGCGGCGTACGCGTGGCGATCCTTACCAACTCGCTCGCCGCCACCGACGCCGTCGCGGTGCAGGCCGGCTACAGCCCCTACCGCCAGCCGCTGCTCGAAGCCGGCGCCGAACTCTACGAGTTCAAGCCGTTGCAGCCCGAACACACGGCTCAGCGGAATTTCGGGGTGGTCGGTTCGCGCTCGCGCGCGAGCCTGCACGCCAAGGCCTACGTGATCGACGAGAGCACGCTCGTGATCGGCTCGCTCAATCTCGATCCCCGCTCGGCGCGGCTAAACACCGAGCTTGCGCTCACCGTGGAGAGTCCGCAGATCGCGCACCAGGTCGCCGATCTGTTCGAGCGCGCGACCTCGCCGCGGGTGAGCTACCGCGTGACACTCGCGACGCCCGCGCAACTGGCGCAACTTCGCGGCACGGCGGTCAACTCGCCGCTCGTCTGGACCGGCGAGGAGGACGGCATGATCCGCACCTACAACCTCGATCCCGGTGCGGGTTTCTACAGAAATGTCCTAACCGGGCTATTCTTGCTGTTGCCGGTCGATAGCCAGCTTTGAACCGGCTACGAAGCGCGGCTGTGCATTCACCGGAGTATCCAATGACCGCAAGTAACGAAAACGTCCGCATGGAGCGCGACACGTTCGGCGAGATCGCCGTGCCCGCCCAGCAGCTTTGGGGCGCGCAAACGCAGCGATCGCTGCAAAACTTTCGCATCTCGACCGAAAAGCAGTCGCCGGAACTGATCACCGCGCTCGCGACGATCAAGCGCGCGGCGGCCGAAGTGAATCTCTCGCTGGGCGTGCTCGACGAGACCAAAGCGCACGCCATCATGCAGGCCGCCGACGAGATCATCGCGGGCAAGCATGCCGGCGAGTTTCCGCTTGCCGTGTGGCAAACGGGCTCCGGCACGCAGACCAACATGAATCTCAACGAGGTGATTGCGAACCGCGCGAGCGAGATTCTGGGCGGCGAGCGCGGCGAGGCGCGCAAGGTGCATCCGAACGACGACGTCAATCGCGGCCAGTCCTCGAACGACGTGTTCCCCACGGCCATGCACGTGGCCGCCGCCGTGGGAATCGTCAAGCATCTGCTGCCGGCGCTGAAGACGCTGCGCGATACGCTCGACGCCAAGGCAAAAGCCTTCGCCGGCATCGTGAAGATCGGCCGCACGCACCTGCAGGACGCCACGCCGCTCACGCTCGGCCAGGAGTTCTCGGGCTATGTCGCGCAGCTCGATCACGGCATCAAGCACGTGGAATCGTCGTTGCCGCATCTCTACGAACTCGCGCAGGGCGGCACGGCCGTGGGCACGGGCCTGAACGCGCATCCGCAATTCGCGCACAAGGTGGCGCAGAGCATTGCGAAACTCACGGGCGTGCCATTCGTCACCGCGCCCAACAAGTTCGAAGTGATGGCCGCCGCCGACGCCCTCGTATTCGCGCACGGCGCGCTCAAGACCGTGGCCGCGAGCCTCATGAAGATCGCCAATGACATTCGCTGGCTGGCAAGCGGCCCGCGCTGCGGTCTGGGTGAACTGTCGATTCCCGAGAACGAGCCGGGCAGCTCGATCATGCCGGGCAAGGTGAATCCTACGCAGTCCGAAGCGGTGACCATGCTCTGCTGCCAGGTGTTCGGCAACGACGTGGCCGTGAACATGGGCGGCGCGAGCGGCAACTTCGAGCTGAACGTGTTCCGCCCGATGATCGCGCACAACGTGCTGCAATCCATCCGCATGCTCGCCGACGGCGCGCTCAGCTTCAACGATCATTGCGCCGTGGGGATCGAGCCGAACGGCTCGCGTATCGACACGCTGCTCAATGAATCGCTCATGCTCGTGACAGCGCTCAATCCGCACATCGGCTACGACAAGGCCGCGCAGATTGCCAAGAAGGCGCACAAGGAAGGCACCACGCTCAAGGCCGCCGCGCTCGCGCTCGGCCACGTGACGGAGCAGCAATTCGACGAATGGGTGAAGCCCGGCGAGATGGTGGGCAACACGAGCGAGAAGAAATAGGCCTTGTTTGAAGGGCTAAAACGCAAAAGGGCGGCGAGGTTTACACCTTCGCCGCCCTTTTTCATGCTGCCGCGATATCGTCGCGCGTGCGTGTCAAATCTGCCCTTTCGCCACTTCCTCGGGCTTGAGTTCGACGATCGCGTCGAGCGCTTCCTTCACGTCGAGCGCGTACTTCGCGAGGCGCTTCTGTTCGTCCGTTTCCGGCACGTAGGTCGGCACGGGAATCGGGTTGCCGTTTTCGTCGACGGCCACGAACACGATCAGGCAGTCCGTGGTGAGGCGCAACTGCCCGCTCTTCGGGTCGCCGGCATGCACGGTGATGTGAATGTGCATCGAGGTGCGTCCGGTGGCGACCACGCGCGCGCGCAGCTCGACCATGTTGCCGACGAGAATCGGCCGGCGAAAGCGGATGTTGCCCACGCTCACCGTCACGCAATAGCGGCCGGACCAGACCGCGGCGCACGCATACGCCGTCTCGTCGATCCATTTCATCAGCGCACCGCCGTGCACTTTGCCGCCGAAGTTCACCGAAGTCGGCTCGGCGAGGAACCGGAACGTCGTTTCCGAACGGTCCAGCGGCTGGGTAGGCATCTTCTTTTCGGCTTGGCTCATGGCGAAAAGCCGCTTACGGCGGCTCGTATTGTGGGATTGAGAGGCGTCGATTATACGAGCGCAATAAGGCGGACAGCCGCCGCCGCTCTCGAACGCCATCTGCGCTTGCGTCAGCTCGCCGCGAATCGCGCCCGGTAATCGAGCGGCAGCACGCCGTAGCAGCGCTCGAACGCGCGCCGCAGATTCTGTTCGGTGCCGAAGCCGCAGTCGGCCGCAATGCGCTTGAGCGGCCGGCGCGACTGCGCGAGCGCGTGCGCGGCGGCCTCCACGCGCATCGCCGCGACCGTGCGCGCCGGCGTGCGCCCGACCGCATCGACATAACGGCGCGCAAAGGTGCGCGGGCTCATGCGCGCTTCCTCGGCCAGGCGCTCGACGCTCAACTCGCCGTGCAGATTGGCGGCCATCCAGCCGTGCAGCGCGTCGAACTCGCCGCCCGCCGTGGCCTGCGCCGCGAGCGCCTCGCTGAACTGCGCCTGGCCGCCGGGCCGCTTCATGAACACGACGAGACGGCGCGCGGCCTGCATCGCGACCGCATGACCGCAGTCCTCCTCGATCAGCGCGAGCGCGAGGTCGATGCCCGCCGTCACGCCAGCCGAGGTCCAGACCACGCGGCCGTCGCGCTCGTCGCGGATGAAGATCGGCTCGGGATCGACTTCGACGCGAGGGAAGCGCCGCGCAAGCTGGGCCGCGTTGCGCCAGTGCGTGGCGGCGCGGCGGCCGTCGAGCAGGCCCGCCGCGGCGAGATAGAACGCGCCTGTGCAGACCGACGCCACACGGCGGGCGTGCGGCGCAGCCGCCTCGATCCACGCGACGAGTTCGGGTTGCAGCGCGGTGGTGTCGTCGATGGGGACGCCGGGGACGATCAGCGTGTCGATGGTGGCGGGGTCGAGCGAGTCGAGCCGCCCGGTGACGATGGGCATACCCGCGAAGGTGGGCAGCACGCCGCCGGCGACAGAGGCAAGCGTGGTGCGGTAGGCGCAAGGCTCGGCGCCCGGCATGGAGCGTAGGGCGCGCATCGCCAGCTCGGCGCGCCAGAATGCCTCGACGGGACCGCAGGCGTCGAGCAGCACGAGATCGGGCGCGACGGCGAACACGACATGGCGTGCGGCGGCATGGGACGACGGTTGAGGCGGCATGACGGCGAACTCGATGCTGACGATATCGCCGCATCATCGCACGCGCGACGCTGGCAGTCAGGTCAAAGTTGCGTCAAATTCTGCCAGACTCTTGCGGCTGCTCACTTGCGAACTACGACGCCCTCGTCGAGGGTGCCGTACATCGTGATGCCGCTAGCGCTGTTCGATGACGGCGTGGAGCCGCCTGCACAGGCGGCGCACAGGCATGCGATCGCAGCGGCGGCAAAAAGGGCCAGAAAGCGTTTCATGAGGGGCAAACCATTGGCGTGAATGAGCGATTCTAGCGCGCCGCGCTAACCGCATCGAACGCGCATGGGTCGTCTGCAATCCATATTTCATCGTAGACTGAAACGTCGAATCTGCCAGTTCGCTAAAGTGACGATGTGGGCGGCGCCGCCGCCTTCGCAAGCCATGAAGGAGCCGCCATGAATCTCCCCGCCAACGACGAATCGACCCACTTTCCCGGTCTCGCGCGCGTCGCCGCGCTGCTCGCCGATCCCGGCCGCGCCGCCATGCTCTGGGCGCTCATGGACGGCAGCGCGCGGCCCGCGGGCGAACTGACGATGATCGCGGGCCTCTCGCCTTCGGCGGCGAGCGGCCATCTCGCGCGCCTGACCGACGGGGGCCTGCTCGCGCTCGACGTGCGCGGGCGTCACCGCTACTACCGTATCGCCACGCCTGAAATCGCGGCGGCGATCGAGGCGCTCATGAACGTCGCGCAGGTGTCCAATGCCGTCACCGCGCAGCGCCCGGCGCCCCGCCCAGCGCGGACGGTGCCGCTGGAGATGCGCCACGCGCGCACCTGTTACGACCACATGGCCGGGGAAGTGGCCGTGCAGGTGTTCGAGCGTCTCGTGCAAGGCGGCCTGCTGGTGCGCGACGGCGATGCGCTCGAAGCCACGCCCGAGGGCGCCGCGCGCCTCGCGGCCTGGGGCGTGGACGTCGCGGCGCTGCGCGCGCGGCGGCGGCGCTTCGCCTGCACCTGTCTGGACTGGAGCGAGCGCAGGCCGCACCTGGGCGGCGCCCTTGGCGCGGCGCTGCTCGATTCGTGGACGCACAGCGGCTGGATCGAACGCACGAGCCGCCCGCGCGTGCTGCGCATCACGCCAAAGGGACAGCACGAGTTCGAGACGCTGGTCGGCGCGTAAAAGCGCGCGCCGCACCCGCGCCCACACGTTCTGTTACATCTGGTGCATAAGCCTTAACAAATCCGTGCGCATGGAAACAAGCCTGCCGGATACAGTGCCCTGCATGGGACGGCGCTCCGCACTTCAGCGCGCGAGCACCCGATCCCGTCGACAGGAGAACAAGGATGACAACGCGCACACCTACGATCACCGGTTTTCGCCGCACGCCGCGCCGCACGCTGTTCGCGCTGGCCGCGCTCGCGGCGCTGAACCTCGCCGCGGCTCCCGCGATCTTCGCGCAGGAAGCGCCGCCCGCTGCCGCGACGGCGCCTGCGGCCACAGGCGGCGATCCGCCGAGCCGCGTCGCTCGCCTCGACTACACGGCCGGCGCCGTGACCACCGAGCCGGCCGGCGCGAGCGACTGGTCGTACGCGCAGCTCAACCGTCCGCTCACGACCGGCGATCAGCTCTGGAACGACGCCAACGGCCGCTCGGAATTACACATCGGCTCGACGGCGGTGCGCCTCGGCGCGCAGACAAGCCTCGACGTCCTCAATCTCGACGACCAGACGGCGCAGCTCAAGGTGGCGCAGGGCACGCTCTCCACGCGTGTGCGCGAAGTCCCGCCCGGCACCTCGTATGAAATCGACACGCCGAACCTCGCCCTCGGCGTAACGAGCCCCGGCGACTATCGCGTGGACGTGGCGCCCGACGGCAGCACCACGACCGTCACCGTGCGCAGCGGCAGCGTGACCGTATACGGCGAAAACGGTCAGACGCCGATGACGGCCGGCCAGCAGATCCGCTTCGCCGGCACCGACCTTCAGCAGGCGGCAAGCGAGCCGGCGCCGCCGCCCGACGCCTTCGACCAGTGGGCGCTCGCACGCGACGCCGCCGAAGACCGCTCGGTCTCGGCGCGCTACGTCTCGCGCGACATCCCCGGCTACCAGGACCTCGACAACAACGGCACGTGGCGCAGCGATCCGCAGTACGGCGAAGTCTGGACGCCGAACTCCGTGCCCGCGGGCTGGGCGCCGTATCACGACGGCCACTGGGTGTGGCAGGCGCCGTGGGGCTGGACATGGGTCGACGACGCCCCTTGGGGCTTCGCGCCGTACCACTACGGCCGCTGGGCGTACGTCGACAATTCGTGGGCCTGGGTGCCCGGGCAGATGGTCGAAAGCGCGCCGCCCGTTTATGCGCCCGCGCTCGTGGCGTTCGTCGGCGACGGCAGCGGAGGCGGGGGCGCGGACTGGGGCGTCAACCTCGCCGTGGGCGGCATCGCGGCCGCGGGCGTCGCGTGGTTCGCGCTCGGGCCGGGCGAGCCGTGGCATCCGCACTGGGGCGGCTGGAGCCCGCACTACTACGAGCGCGTGAACCAGACTGTCGTCGTCAACAATTACCGGCGCGACGTCAACGTCACGAATATCAACGTTCGCAACACCTATGTGAACTATCGCGCGCCGGGCGCCGTCACGGCCGTGCCGGCCACGGCGTTCGTGCACGGTCAGCCGGTGTCGCGTTTCGCGCAGCATGTCGATCCGCAGCAGTGGCGCAACGCGCGCATCGATCCGGGCACGCCTGGCATCGCGCCGGTGAAGGGCAGCTTCGGGCCCAGCATGCGCCGCGCCGACTACCGGCCGCCCGCGACGCTCAACCAGCGCCAGATCGTCGCCACGCGCGCGCCCGTCGCGCCGCCCGCGTTCCACGACAACCTCGCGCAGCGCTTCGCCCATGCGGGCGGCACGGTGCCGGGCGCGGGCGCGCCGGTGGTGCGCGTTTCGGCGCCCGCGCATGCGCCCTCCTCGCTGTTTTCTCCGGCTGCGCATGGCGCGTGGCCCGCGCAGAACGTGCGCGTCGTGCCGCCGCATTCGCCGGTGCTGGGCGCGGGCGGCAGGCCGGGTGGCCCGCAGGCGCAAGCCAGCCGTCCGGGCGTGCCTGGCGGCGCGCCCCAGCCCGGCGCCGCGGCCGCCAGCGGTATGCAGCACGGCCCCGAACATGGCCAGCCGGGCGTGCCGGCCAACGTCGCGCAGGAACATGGCGTGCCGCGCCCGCCCCAGTTTGCCGGTCGTCCGGAAGGCGGCGCCCCCGCGGCCGGCCAGCCGGGTCCCGGCGCGATGAATGCGGCGAACGCGGCGCGCGGCGAAGCGCACCAACCGGCATGGACGCAGCCGCACGCGCCGATGGCTACGCGTGGCCAGCCGGGCGGCAACGAGGCAGGCAGACCGCCTGCCGTGGCGATGCAGGAGCAGCGCGACCCGGCGCGCGGCCAGCCCCAGGCGCAACCGCAGCCACGCATGCCCGAGCCGGCAGCGGCGCAACACGGTCCGCAGATGCCGCCGCAAGCAGAGGCGCGGCAACCCGAGGCGCGGCCGGAGTTTCATCCGCAGACGCAAGCCCAGCCGCAACCGCGTGCGGAGATTCACGCGCAGGCGCAGCCGCGTCCGGAATTCCATCCGCAACCTCAGCCGCAGCACGCCGAAGTCCATTCGCAACCCCAACCGCAGCCGCACCCGGAGTTCCATCCGCAACCTCAGCCGCAGCAGCACGCGGAGGCCCGCCCGCAGCCCCAACCGCGTCCGCAGCCGCAACCGGCGCCTCATCCGCAAGAGCGCGCAAGCGGCAACAACCACGACGATCACCACCACGGCTGATCGCCGCTCCATTAACGACAAAGCCTGCGAACGTCGACGTTCGCAGGCTTTTTTTCATCGCGCGGCAAGCGCCGCTAACGCGAATGCAGGCGCCTCACACCGCCATCGGCGCGGTGAGCGGTTCGTGATGGCGGTAGTCCACGAGCGAGAAGTCGGACGGCTCGACCTTTTCGAGCCACTCCGGCTCGTAGACGCCAGTCTTCGCATACTCGGGCACGCGCTCCGAGATGGCCAGACGCGGGCTCGCATACGGCTCCCGGCGCAATTGCTCGCCCAGCATGTCGAGCTGGTTCTCGTAGATGTGCGCGTCGCCGATGAAGTACGTGAACCAGCGC
Organism: Paraburkholderia sp. J76; assembly: GCF_905220295.1. NCBI lineage: Bacteria > Pseudomonadati > Pseudomonadota > Betaproteobacteria > Burkholderiales > Burkholderiaceae > Paraburkholderia > Paraburkholderia sp. J76. Next base: position 30,501 of record NZ_CAJMZJ010000019.1, on the reverse strand, counting down.
GGCGTATAACCCGTCAGCCGGCCAACCAGGTGCAGCAGCACCGCGCCTTCTGTCAGATTGAACGGCGTGCCGAGACCCACATCGTTGCTGCGGATATACAGGCACAGCGAGATTTCGCGCTTCGTCGGGTTCGGCAGGAACTGGTACAGCAGATGGCACGCCGGCAGCGCGATCTCTTCAAGCACCGCCGGATTCCAGCCGTGAAACAAAATCCGCCGGTCGGTCGGGTTGCTCATGATCGTGTCGAGGCACTGGCGCAACTGGTCGACCGCCTTGTAGAGCAGCACCCTGGCGCGACCATCTTCGGTAAATTCCGCCACGCGCGCGTAGCCGCGCGACTGCGCGTCGGCGAGCTGCGCGCCCGCGTGTGCGTCGAGCACCTTGTAGGCCGGCCAGCGACGCCATTGCACGCCGTACACGTCGCCCAGGTCGTCCGTGCCCTGGCGGTACGGATTGGCGAGCCACTGGGCGTTCTCGTTCGCGTTGGCGTCCCACACCTTGCAGCCAAGCGCCCGGAAGTCGGCTGCGCTGCGCGAGGCGCGCAGGAATCCGATCAGCTCGCCCACCGCCGACTTGAACGCGAGCTTCTTCGTCGTCACGGCGGGGAAGCCCTCCTGCAGGTCGAAGCGCAGCATGGCGCCCGGCTGGCTGATCGTGCGAATGCCGGTGCGGTTCTCCTGCCAGGTGCCGGTGTCGAGAATCGAGCGGACGAGCTCGAGATACTGTTTCATGCGCGGTTCCCTCGTCGGGCACGGAGCGCCCGGTTCGGATTCAGGATGGAAAAGAAGGATTTTACCCGGCGCGCGCGTCCGCAGCCGGCCGCGCAGAAAGCGCGAGCCCATGAGGAAACGGGGACGAGGGCGAAACGCCCGCAGGGCGGGCTACGACGAGCCCGCGCGAATGCTCGCGGCGCAACCCCGATCCCGTTCAGGCGAGGCCCGCCGCCGCAAGCCTCAACCGCCCGACGCGAGACCGCCCGGATGCGGCGCGAGCGGCTCGCTTTCCATGTGGCGCATGCCATGCGCGCACAGCAGCCGGTACAGCGTCACGCGCGAGATGCCGAGTTCCTGCGCGGCATCGCCAAGACGGCCGCGATGGCGCAGCAGCGCGAGTTCGATCGCCTGGCGCTCGGCGGCTTCGCGCGCCTGGGCGAGCGAGACCGGCACCACCTCGACGTAATCGCCGAGTTCGAGATCGCGCGCCGTGATCGCACGGCCCTCCGACATCACGATGGCGCGCCGCACGCGGTTGATCAGCTCGCGCACGTTGCCGGGCCAACTGTAGTTATGCAGGGCCGCAATGGCGTCCGGCGAGAAGCCGCGCAAGCGGCGGCTGCCGTCCTTTTTGAAACGCTCTAGCATGTGGCGCGCGAGCAACTCGATGTCCTTGCCGCGTGCGCGCAGCGGCGGCTCGTCGATCTGCAGCACGCACAGCCGGTGATACAAGTCCTGACGGAAGCGCCCCTCCACCATCGCCGCGCGCATATCGACGTGCGTGGCCGAGATGATGCGCACGTCGACGGGAATCGACTGATGGCCGCCCAGACGCTCGATCTTGCCTTCCTGCAGAAAGCGCAGCAGGCTCGCCTGGCTTTCCATCGGCAGGTCGCCGATTTCGTCGAGAAAGAGCGTGCCGCCGTTGGCCGATTCCACGCGTCCGATCTTGCGCTGGCTCGCGCCCGTGAACGCGCCGCGCTCATAGCCGAACAGTTCGGACTGCAACAGATGCGGAGGAATGGCGCCGCAGTTGATCGGCACGAACGGGGCGCTGCGGCGCGACGAGCGCTCGTGGATCGCGACAGCCGTGAGTTCCTTGCCCGTACCCGACTCGCCCGAAATGAACACCGGCGCGTCGGTCAGCGCGACCTTGCGGATCGAGCGGAACAGCGCAAGCATCGCCTCGCAGGAACCGACCATCTCGCCTTCGGTGCCGCCCGTGGTGTCGTTCGAGGCGACTTCGCCGAGCGAAACCATGCCGTACGCGTGGCCGACGGAATCGACGATGCGGTCGCCGTTCCAGGGCACCGTTACGTAATCGAAACAGTAATCGCGCACCAGACGGCGCAGCGTTGCATCCTGCAGTTGGCCGGTCGTGGTGGCGGCGACCCAGCCGACATTGGGCAGCGTGAGGCAAGGCTCGAACGAGCCGATCTCATGCAGATGAAATTCACTCGACAGATCGAGCAGGCCCCCAGCCGGCATACCCGCGCGAAGCGCTCGCCGCGCGTCCCGGGCATTGCCGACGATCTCCACCTGCCAGCCACGCTCGTGGAACCGCTCGTTCAACGCTTCGACCGGTTTTCGCGTCACGTACACCAATTGCCGCGTTGCAGGTTCCATTATTCAGATCCTCTTGCCAACACCATCGTTTGGGAATGACGGCACGCACCTGAATGTACAGACACGCAGCAAAAAGCCACTTCCGCGTACCTGAAAAACAGTGAACGCGCTGCTTTGCTGACAGTGAATCCCCGAGTTGTGGCGTGTGTGTCAACTTGCCCGGTTGCAGGCTTTTTCTTTTAGGCGTTACGGCTTTTTCTGAAGCTTACTATAGCCTCGTGGCACTTGGATAGAATTTATGCAATAGGAATGGATAAGGGACTGATGGAAATGTTTCCACTATTTTTCCGCTTATTTTGTCAGTGCAGAAATAATTACGGATGTTTTCATTCTCTGAATACTTAAGCGTGTCACGCGCAAACGTTCTCGTTTGAAACCGTATGGCATTCCAAACCGGTTTAAACGGGCTCACGTTTCAGCGCTGAAACATTTTGGCGAATATCCGCCATTCAAACTGTGCAGAAAATAGTGCGGTTCGAAGCGTATCAATGGATTGCGGGCGATGGCACACGTTTCGCTAAATGTCTCGCATCAGGAGATACGCCATGCGATTCAACATCCAGCAGGTCCGGCGCAGTGTCATCGGCTACGGCAGCGCATTCGCCGTCATGCTCGTTCCCGCCGCCCTCTTCGTCCTCTCGCCCGCTGCACGCGCACAGGCACTGGACGATGCGCCTGCCGCCCCCAACGCCGTTGTCAGCGCCACAGTGAGCGCCGCACAAGTCGCGCCGGATGTCGTTCCTGCAACACCTGAAGCCCCCCTTTCCACCATCGCTTCCGCCATCGTTCCCGCCACGTTCGCCGTGAATACGCCGGCCGATGACGCCAGCGCAACCGGCACGGACGCGAGCGGCACCGTCGCCGCGGCCGCCAGCGCGCAGGCGCCGGCCGACCCTGTCGTCGCCGGCAACGACGGCGTGTTCGCGGGCATCGGCTCGCTCGACGACCAGACGCTTTCGCGCCAGCGCGGGGGCGCTGTCGGAATGGTGATGGTGGCCGCCACGCAGCAACTGATGCGCGGCAACAACAGCGTGACGCTCTGGGACGAAATCGCGCCGCCCACCCCGCTGCCGATCCCCGTCGACGCCACGCAGAACGCGCAGGGCAACCTCGCGAGCTACACGAGAAAGTAACGATGAGATAGCACCCGCGCCGCTTGCGGCGCGGTGTCCGGCTAGCGGCGCGCATCGCGCAGCCAGGACGAAAGGACCGGACGGGCGCCACGGCGCCGACTCCGGCCAGGAGGAGACCAGCATGACAGTACGCAACTCGACGCGCGGCGCACGCCGCCGTTCGGCCCGGCTCATGGCCGCCCTGTGCGGCGCGCTGGCCGCGGGCGTCGCGGCAGGCGCCGCCGCCCAGCAGGTCACGAACCCCGGCGACATCATCGTCGAACGTGACATCACGCCGCGCAGCGCCTTCGACAACGTGCCGAAGAGCCAGGACCCGGTGCTCGTGCGCGCCACGACCTTCCCCAAGAACAGCTTCGATCCGGCGATGGCGACGCTCGTCAACGACACGGATCTCACCAACGCGCACGGCTCGAGCGGCGTGAACGCGAACGGCGCCTTGAGCGCGCAAACCGCCGGCGTCCAGGCGCTCAACCGCATTCTCACGGGCAGCGCGACCGGCGCGAACGTGGCGGCCGGACCGGGCGCGAGCGCCGGCGTCGGCGCGGGCCTGGGCGGCACGATTTCCTCGACGATCACCGGCGCGCTCGCCCCGCTCACGGGCGCCATGGGAGGCATGAAATGAGCCGTTCGATCCAGACGCCGCGCACCCCGCGCACCCCGCGCACCCCGCGCACGCTATGCACGTTACGCACGTTACGCGCGGCGCTTCAGGGCGCGCTCGCGTGCGCGGCCGCTCTCGCCTTCACGGGCGCCGCGCAGGCCCAGGTGAGCGTCGGCGCGACGGCCAGCATCGCCCCGGGCGCCGCGACTTCGACGACGGGCGCGCTCACGGTGAACGAAACCGCGGGTCTCGACAACGCGCAGGCCAACCAGTTGACGATCACGAACGGCAACGTGGCGGTCAACGTGAACAGCGACGACCAGCTCGCGAGCGTCACGGCGCGGCTCAAAGGCGCGAGCGCGACGATAGGTGCAGGAGCTTTTGCAAACACGAACGGCGCAATGATGGTGAATCAGTCGGCGGGCGTGGGCAATGTCCAGCGCAACAGTGCTCTCATCGGCAGTGGTGCGATTGGTGTAGTGGCGGTCTCGGACGGCGAATTGTCCGCAGCGGCTGCTCAAAACGGCAGTCCGGGGCAAATGGCCCAGGCAGGGGGCATTCGTGAGGTACGCATCGACAATGCGGCATTCAGGAATGCGACGGGCCTCGTGCAGGTGAACCAGACAGCCGGCGCCGGTAACGCTACGGCAAACAGTTTTGTGCTCCGTCCCCCGGCGGGCACTCTTTTCTAACTGACCACTCAGTATCGGAGCGAAATCATGAAGCGCACCCTCATAGCAGCGGCAGTTCTCGCGTCGGCGGCCGGCTCCGCTTACGCAGTTCCATCGAATATGGCGTATCTGTTCAACGCCACGGGCGTATCGGAAGGCGTCGGCATCGAAGGTTATGTCACCCTGTTCGGCTGCGTCTCCGTTTCGAGCACCGCCGGCGCCGTCATCAACAACAGCCAGACCACGGGCGGCGGCACGCTTCTTCCGCAGGCGCAGAGCTACGTGAGCGGCAACGTCACGACGACGTTCAACAACACGAACGCAAGCGTGACGGGCACCGGCACCAACTCGTCCTACAAGTATTCGAACGCGAGCAATACGGGCATGTCGTCCTCGTCGAGCAGCTCGTCGCATACGCACGATGTCAATGCGTCGACGACGAAAGCTTCGTCGAGCAGCTCGACCTATGGCAAGACGCTCAACGCCAGCGTGAACGCGAACTATCACGTGTCCACCGACAACGGCGGCACGCACGACCATACGACCGCGAGCACGTATAGCGACACAGGCAACGCGGCGCTCGGCACGAGCTACAGCAGCGTGGGCAACAACACGTCGACGAAGTCGCAAAGCGGCAACGGCGACCTGCAGGCCAATGCATCGTGGTCGCACAGCGGCAACCGCAGGAACGGCTCGGCCGGCGTGGATCTCAGCGGCTCGGAAAGCACGTCGCATACGACGACCAACTCGCATAACAACAGCGACACGACGAACGCCGGCGCATCGTGGGCCCTGAACAACAACAGGAACACGAGCAACAGCTCGACCACGGCCAATACGGCGTATGCCGACGGCACGGGCAGCGCAGCACTCACGGCCAGCGTGAACGGCACCAGCTCGAAGACGAAGAATTCTTCGGACACCTACGCGCACACGTACAGCACGTCGAGCACGAGCGCGGATTCGCACGAGCATTCGTCGTCGAGAAGCTCGAGTTCGAACAGCGGCTGGGGCTACAACGTGAGCGACACGCTCAACACGGTCGACGAGCGCACCACGGGCTCGGTCACGCAGCACTACAACACGCAGGCGGCGGGCACGCTCAACGCCACCACCGGCAGCGGCGCCGCGACGAACGTGACGGGCAACCTCGGCGTGAACATCGCGGAAGGCATCAACAACGCGCAGAGCAACGATGTCGCGCTCGCTTCCGTCGACATGGGCAACGTCTTCGGCAACGCGCAGATCTTCAACAACCAGGCGTCCAGCGGTTCCGCCACGGTGAAGAACTTCAATCTGAACGCGTCGGTCGGCGACGGCTCGCTCGCGGGCGTCTCGGGCAACGTCGGGGTGAACGTCGCGTCGGGCGTCGGCAACGCGCAGAACAACAGCCTTGCCGGCTCCGTGACGACGGCAACCCCGGGCGCCTACTCGACGGTTGCGATGGTCGCGTCGGATAACAACGTGCAGAACGCGGGCATGAGCGCCACCGGCCAGTTCCAGGGCACGGCCAGCCTCGGCGCGAATACGCTCACCGGCGCGCAAGGCAACATCGGCGTGAACATTGCCGGCGGCATCGGCAACCTGCAGCACAACGGCATGGCCATTGCCGCGATGAACAACGGCCACTAGGCACGGCAGGCAGCACTGCAGGACTGGGCTCGCCCAGACAGAAAGCGTAGTCAGCAAACCAGGCAGCACGCGCGCCGGTTGTCCCACTGCAGCCGGCGCGCATATCAGAAAAGTAGGAGACCATCATGTCCGGGCCCGTTTCGACCCCGGCGTCAAGGATGTTTGTGCTCGCGCTCACGCTCACTGCCGGCGCGGCCCTTGTGCCTGTACAAGCGCAGTCGACGATCGACGTCACCCATCTCGTGGGCGTGCCGGTGAAGCTTCCGGTCCACTCGATGCGGGACCTGCGCTATCGCAGCATCGTCAGCCAGCAGTACGACTACAGTTGCGGCGCGGCCGCACTCGCCACCCTGCTCAAGTACGGCTACGGCATCGACATCCCCGAACCCGAGTTGATCCGCCAGATGATGGTGTTCTCCACGCCCGAGGTGGTCGTCAAGAACGGCTTCTCCATGCTCGACATGAAGAAGTTCGTCGAGACGATCGGTTTGCGCGGCCGCGGTTTTCGCGTCAACACCGACGCGCTCTATCACCTGCAGGTTCCCGTGCTGGTGCTCATGAATATCGATGGCTATGAGCACTTCGTGATCGTCAAGCACGCCGAGAACGGCCGCATCTTCATCGCGGACCCCGCGCTCGGCAACCGTATCGTCGCCGAAGACGACTTCGCCAGAACATGGAACGGCCTCGTCTTCGCGGTGCTCGGCAAACCGTTCCTGGAGGACTCTCCGCTGTTGCAGAACAACGAGTCGCTCGCGCTCAAGCTGCGTGAAAACGCGCTGCTCAACGGCACGGCCGCGACACCCTTCTTCGAATACGGCCTCGATAAGGCCGTCATGTTCTGAAGTCCCGCGAATCATGAAACGCAACCTCTCACAGTGTGGCATCGCGGCAGTCGTCTCCGCGCTCGCCGGCGCTTTTTCGAGCGGTGCGCTAGCGGCCGGAGGCATCGGCTTGCCGCAGCCGGTGCCGGCGTTTCTTTCGAACGCCGACGGCGAGGCGCCAGGCATCCGCTGCGAGGCCGTCGGCGACGACGTGCTCGCGCACCAGACCGGCAAATACGCCGGCAGCGACATGATCTCCGGGTTCGTCCTGAACCTGGTTTCCCAATGGCATTTGCCCAACGGTGCGACCGCCGTCGCGCAAGGCGCGCTCGCGGTCGCACAGAACGCCGCCAATCAGGTGAGCGCGCAGGTGAAAACGTACGCAACGGTGATCGACCCGACGCAGGGCGGGAGCACGAGCGCGAACAGCGGCGCCAATCCGAACGCGACGGCCACCGGCGGCCAGAACGTCTCGGTCAACGGCGTCTCGCAGATCACCCAGGTGGCCGGCAACGGCAATATGGGCGCCAATGCCGCCACCCTCTCCTACGACAACAACGCGCCGCAGATCGCCAACCTGCCAGGCGCCAGCCAGTCGAGCGCGTCGGCTTCGAACGCGAGCGGCAGCATCAAGGCGGGCGTGTCGTTCGGCAGTAACGGCGTGAACGTGTCGCTGCAGACGCCGGCCGGCATCGCCACGCAAAACATCCTGCCGGGCAACGCGCAACAGGCCGGCGCGATCGCCCAGTTGGTCCAGGTCGCAGGCAATAACCAGCAGGTCGCCAACCAGTTGCAACTGAGTCTGCAGACGCAGCAGATGACGTCGCAAATGATCCGGCAGACCGGCGTATTACAGGCACTGCGAAATCTCCATTAACCAGGACTCGTGACGAGACACCACACCAGGAGATCACCACGCGGGCGGGGGCCCGCGCGAGAAGCAGAACTTTGAAGGAGGAGCATCGACGTGCGCGGGCGTGGAACCAGGGGGTTCCAGTTGGCGCCCGCATTCGATCCCGGGGGAAGAACAATGAAGATGATGTCAAGGACGGCCGCGCCACACGTGACGCTGGCCGCCATACCAGCAGCCGTCTTGCTATTCGCGCTCTCGCAATCCGCCCACGCGCAGGCGCTACAAAGCCAGTCGGTCGAAGACCGCCTGAATACGCTCATGCGGGTGGTGGACGAGCAGCAGCGGCAGATCCAGTCGCTCGAGCGCCAGGTGACGAACCTGGAAATGGCGCAACGCGGTCGCGGCATGCCGGGCGCGGGCGCGCCGGACGCCGGCCCGGACGCCGCGGTCGCGGAACAGCCGGGCGCCGACGGCCTGCCCGTGCCCCTGCCGCCGCTCGCCCAGGCGCTGCCGGGCGCGACCGCGCCCGGCGCGCTCACGGGCACGGCCACGGGCGTGCCCGTGAATCCGCCTTCGCCGGACGCCGGGACGACCAACGGCGCGACCGGCACCGCCGCTTCGAGCGGCCCGCAGCAGGGCGCGCCGGTCGGCGTCAACGCGGGCGCGAATCCTGGCGGCGGCACGACCGTGGGCGAAACGCAAAAGAGCGCCGAGCCCTCGCGCACGCAAGCCGAAGAAGCCGTCGTGCAGCGCGAGCACGCGCCGCTCTTCGACCACAAGCTGACGCTGGACTGGGGCATCAGCGACAGCTACTACGATCGCCGCCAGCTCCAGCTCTCGGGCTTTCTCGCGCTCGACGCGATCTTCCTCGGCAACATCAATCTGGGGCAGACCAAGTCGCATCAGATCACCGCCGACCTGGACACGCGCTACGGCCTCACCGACCGCATGAGCGTGGACGTGGACGTGCCGTACGTCTACCGCCACAGCACTTTCATCGTGGGCGGCGCGGGCGGCTCGGCCAGCACGCTCACGGACGCATCGGTCAATTCGAACGCCATCGGCGACGTGAACTTCGGGATCTACTACCAGTTCCTGAAGGAGACCAACAACATTCCCGACGTGGTGGGCAGCCTGCGCGTGAAGACGGCGACCGGCACCTCGCCGTTCGGCATCAAGGTGCAGCAGATCACGCCCGACAACACCAATCTCGTCGCCCCCAGCAAGCTGCCCACGGGCACGGGCTTCTGGAACGTGACGGCCGGCCTCTCCGTCCTGAAGACCTACGACCCCGTGGTGCTGTTCGGCAGCTTCTCGTACACGTACAACATCTCGCGCTCGTTCTCCGACATCTCCTCGGTGATCGGGCAAACCGAGCCTGCCGAAGTCAAGCTCGGCGACATCATCCAGTTCGGCGGCGGCGTCGCGCTCGCCTTCTCGGACAAGGACTCGGCGAGCATTTCGTACACCATGGCCATCGAACCGCAGTCGAAGACCAAATCGCCGGGCGGCACCTGGACCGGCGTGCCGGGCAGCCAGACCACCGCCTCGGTGCTCAACTTCGGCCTGAATCACGTGGTCAACAAGCACTTGACGATCAACGGCGCGGTGTCCGTCGGGCTCACGCCCGATGCACCGAACTTCGTCGTCGGCGTGCGTTTCCCTTACACCTTCTGACGACATGAGGCGGATCGTGCGCGAATCCTCACATCTGGGCGCCACTGTGACACCGCTCGCGGGAGCCGGTCAGCGTCTCGCCGCGACCGGAGCGCCGCGTGCCGGCGAAACCTCCGACGCCGGCCGCACGCGCGACGGGAAGCCCGCGGCCGGTCTCGATCGCACCTTGCTGTATGTCGCGCGTACGCCCGACCCGCTGCTCGGCGCGTACCTGAAAAGCCGCGGCTGGGACATCGCGAGCGCGCGCACGGTGCACGAGGCCACGCGCCTCCTGAAGCCGGAGGCGGCCTATGCCGGCATCGTCGATCTCACGGGCTTCGCGCCGCGCGAGTTCGCGGGCCTCGAGACGATCCTGCGCCTGCAGCAGGTGGGATGGATCGCGCTCACCGACGACTCGCGCCTGACCGACGCCGAAGTGCGGCGCTTGATCCGCCACTACTGCTTCGACTACGTGCACGTGCCCGTCGCGCACGCGACGCTCGACTACCTCGTGGGCCACGCGTTCGGCATGGTGTCGCTGTGCGATCTCGACGCGCCGGGCGCCGCAGTCGGGAGTCCTGACGAAGACGAGATGGTCGGCACCTGCGAGGCGATGCAGCAGCTCTTTCGCACGATCCGCAAGGTCGCCAACACCGACGCCACCGTGTTCATCTCGGGCGAATCGGGCACCGGCAAGGAACTCACGGCGCTCGCGATCCACGAGCGCTCGGCGCGGCGCAAGGCGACGTTCGTGCCGATCAACTGCGGCGCGATCCCGCATCATCTTCTGCAATCCGAACTATTCGGCTACGAGCGCGGCGCGTTCACGGGCGCGAACCAGCGCAAGATCGGGCGCGTGGAATCGGCCAACGGCGGCACGCTCTTTCTCGACGAAATCGGCGACTTGCCGCTGGAAAGCCAGGCAAGCCTGCTGCGCTTTTTGCAGGAAGGCAAGATCGAGCGCCTGGGCGGCCACGAGCAGATTCCCGTCGATGTGCGCATCATCTCAGCCACGCACGTCGATCTCGAGACGGCGATGCGCGAAGGCCGCTTTCGCGCCGACCTTTTCCACCGCCTGTGCGTGCTGCGCGTGGATGAGCCGCCGCTGCGCGCGCGCGGCAAGGACATCGAAATTCTCGCGCACCACGTGCTGCACAAGTTCAAGCAGGATAGTTCGCGGCGCATCCGCGGCTTCACGCCCGACGCCATCGAGGCCCTGTACAACTACAACTGGCCCGGCAACGTGCGCGAACTCATCAACCGCGTGCGCCGCGCGATCGTCATGGCCGAAAGCAAGCTGATTTCGGCGGAGGATCTCGATCTCGCGCACTTCACCGCGCAGCAGACGGTCACGCTCGCGCAGGCGCGCGAAGCCGCGGAGCGGCGCGCGATCGAGGCGGCGCTGCTGCGGCACCGCCACCGGCTCACGGAAGCCGCCGCCGACCTTGGCATCTCGCGCGTGACGCTCTACCGGCTGATGGGCACGCACGGCCTGCGCGACGAAAAAACACTGTTCGGCGGCGAGGCGGAGAACCAGGCGGAATTGCCGCCCGACGCGCCGGACTGAAACGCGCGACGGAATCGCAGAAGCGCGCGGGACAAGCGCGCCGGGGCGCCCGGCGCGCTCAGGTAGAATCGCTGCGAACAGCTTACAACCTCGCACCTCTACCCTTTCGATGACGACGCTCACCCTCATCGTCGCCCGCGCCCGCAACGGCGTGATCGGACGCGACAATGCACTGCCCTGGCGGCTTCCCGAAGACCTCGCGTTCTTCAAGCGCACCACCATGGGCGCGCCCATCATCATGGGCCGTAAAACGCACGAATCGATCGGCCGCGCGCTGCCGGGCCGCCGCAACATCGTCGTGACGCGCGACGCGAGCCGGCGCTTCTCCGGCTGCGACACGGCCACGAGCCTCGCCGAGGCGCTCGCGCTCGCGGCGCGGGACCAGGCGCCCACGGCGTTTTTGATCGGCGGCGCGCAGCTCTACGGCGAAGGACTCGCGCTTGCGCACGAACTCGTGGTGACGGAAATCTCCGCGGACTTCGAGGGCGACGCCACGTTCCCCGCGCCGAACCCGGACGTATGGCAGGAAACGTCGCGCGAAACGCTGCATGCGAATGCGCCGAACGATTTCGACTTTGCGTTCGTGCGGTACGTGCGGCGGGATTGAGCCGCGAAGCGGCAAGCGCACAAAAGCACAACGGCACGCCTTGGCGTGCCGTTGTGCTTTGAACCCGCGGAAAACCCGCTTACTGCCCCGCCACCGTCATCCGCTCGATCAGCACCGAGCCGGTTTGACGCGTGCCGCGCGCGAGCGTATCCGCGCCCACGGCGACGATATGGTGGAACATCTCCTGCAGCGTCGAAGCCACCGTGATTTCCTCCACGGGATACTGGATCTTGCCGTTCTCCACCCAGAAACCCGATGCCCCGCGCGAATAGTCGCCCGTCACGAAGTTCACGCCCTGCCCCATCAGTTCGGTCAGCAACAGGCCCGTGCCGAGCTTCCTGAGCATCTCCTCGAAGTCGTCTTCCGGCTTCGTGAGCGAGCTTTGGAACTGCAGGTTGTGCGAGCCGCCGGCATTGCCCGTCGTCTGCATGCCGAGCTTGCGCGCCGAATACGACGACAGGAAATAGCCCTGCACGACGCCGTCCTTCACGACCTCGCGCCGCTGCGTGCGCACGCCCTCTTCGTCGAACGGCGCGCTGCCGGCCGCGCGCGGCACGTGCGGGTCCTCGACGATCTGGATATGCGGCGCGAACACCGGCTTGCCGAGGCTGTCCACGAGGAACGAGGTCTTGCGATACAGCGCGCCGCCGCTCACGGCCTGCACGAACGCGCCGAGCAGTCCCGCCGCGAGCGGGGCCTCGAACAGCACCGGCACCTTGCGCGTGTCGAGACTGCGCGCGTTCAGGCGCGAGAGCGCGCGCTCGGCCGCATAGCGCCCGACGGCTTCGGGCGACGCCAGCTCGGCCGCGCTGCGCCGCGAGGTGTACCAGTCGTCGCGCTGCATGTTGCGGCCCGTGCCCGCGATAGGCGCGCACGAAACGTAGTGGCGCGAATACGGATAACCGCCGATAAAGCCGCCGCTGGTGGCCAGCACGAACTGCGAATGCTGCGCCGAAACGCTCGCGCCTTCCGAGTTCTTCACGCGCGGATCGACGGCGAACGCGGCGTCTTCGGCGCGGCGCGCGATTTCCACGGCCTCGTCGGCCGAGAGATTCCACGGGTGATAGAGGTCGAGGTCGCGCGGCGCCGTTTCGAGCAGCTCGCGCTCGGCGAGGCCCGCGCAGTCGTCGTCGGCGGTGAAGCGCGCGATGTTGTACGCGGCCGCCACGGTGTCCTTGAGCGCCTGCGGCGAAAAGTCGGAGGTGCTCGCGTTGCCGCGCTTGTTGCCGATATAGACGGTCACGCCGACCATCTTGTCGCGGTTGTGCTCGATCGTCTCGACCTCGCCGCGCCGCACCGAGACGGACAAGCCGTCGCCTTCGGAAATCTCGGTCGCGGCGTCGCTCGCGCCGAGCGCGTTGGCGTGCCGCAGGATGTCTGAGGCGATCTCCTTCAGCTCGTCCTGGGTGTGCGGGAAAAAGCGCTGCCGGGCTTCGATGTCTGCTGCCATTGTCGTTACGGTCCGGTTCTGGGCCACGCGTTGCCGCGGCCCGCTGGTGTCGTGTTTCGCTGGTGTCGCTTCGGTTGCGAGTTCGGTCGCGACTTCGGGGGCGATTCAGGTGCTTCGGAACAGGCGGCGTTCGCGAAGCGCATCCCGCGATCATAGCAAGGTATGTGAACACGCATCACAGGCGCTTTCCCGCCCGGCGCTTGCATCGCCATCCGGCCGCCAGCGCGGGCGCGCGCCGCCTTGCAGCCCGAGCCGCGCGCCCGCGCACGCTACAATACGCCCCATGAAACGCAAAACCCGCATTCAACCGATGAACGACGCTGTCGCCGACCAGGACGACAACGGCTACGATCGCCCGAGCAAATCGCAGCTCAAGCGCGACATGGAAGCGCTCCAGGAACTCGGCCAGGCCCTCGTGGAACTGCCCAAAGACGCGCTCAAGCGCATGCCGATGACCGAAGACCTCGCGGACGCCGTCCACGAGTGCCGCCGCATCACCGACCACGAAGGTAAGCGCCGCCAGCTCCAGTACGTAGGCCGCATGATGCGCGGCCTGACCGAGGCCGAAGTCGCCGCGCTGCGCACGAAGCTCGACGAGCATCGGGGCGTGAACAAGGCCGCCACGGCGCGCCTGCACTGGATCGAGCGCACGCGCGACAAGCTGCTCGCGGACGACGGCGCGCTCACCGAATTCATCCGCCAGTACCCCGCTGCCGACCCGCAGGCAGCCCGCACGCTGATCCGCAACGCGCGCCGGGAGCAGGAGCAAGGCAAGCCGCCCAAGTCCTTCCGCGAGCTGTTCCAGTGGATCAAGGACGTAAGCGCGCAAGGCGCGGGCGAAGCTGACGACCACGACGAAGAGCGCGCCGACGAGGACCAGGACCGCGAAGATGACGAAGCCTGAGCGCAGCGAATTGGAGCAGAAGCGGGACGAACTCGTGATCGGCCTCGTGTCGGTCAGCGACCGTGCGACGAGCGGCGTCTACGAGGACAAGGGCATTCCGTCGCTGATGGAATGGCTCGGCAGCGTGCTGAAAACGCCGTGGCGCGCCGAAACGCGCCTGATCCACGACGACGCGGCGACGATCTCCGCCACGCTCACGGCGCTCGTCGATGGTCTGGGCTGCGACCTCGTGCTGACCACGGGCGGCACCGGCCCCGCGCGCCGCGACGTGACGCCCGAGGCGACACTCGCGGTCGCGACGAAAGAGATGCCGGGCTTTGGCGAACAGATGCGCCAGATCAGCCTGAATTTCGTGCCGACGGCCATTCTGTCGCGTCAGGTCGCCGTGATTCGTGAAACCGACGGCCACGCGGCGCTCATCATCAACCTGCCGGGGCAGCCGAAGTCGATCAAGGAAACGCTCGAAGGCCTGCGCGACGAGCAGGGCGCGGTGAAGGTGCCTGGAATTTTTGCTGCGGTGCCGTATTGCATCGATCTGATCGGCGGCCCGTATATCGAAACCGATCCGAACGTCGTGGCGGCGTTCCGGCCGAAGAGCGCGCAGCGAGCGCCGCGCGCGTAAGACTCACACAGGTGCGATCGCGCAACGGCGGCAGCGCCGCTGCGCGTGGACGACAGTCACAGCGCCGGACCGGCCTCGCCTGCCGCCACGTCGGGCACGATGCCCGGCGCCGGAACGAGGAAGTGCTCGCGGTAGTACTTGAGTTCGTCGATCGACTCGTGGATGTCGGCAAGCGCCGTGTGCATCGCGCGCTTCTGGAAACCCTTGTAAATGGCCGGCTGCCAGCGGCGGCACAGTTCCTTGAGCGTGCTCACGTCGAGGTTGCGATAGTGGAAGAAGCGCTCGAGCGTAGGCATCCAGCGCGCCATGAAGCGGCGGTCCTGGCAGATCGAGTTGCCGCACATCGGCGACTTGCCCGGCGGCACGTATTGCGAAAGAAACGCCATGATCTGTTCGGTCGCGCTTTCTTCCGTGACCGTCGAGGCGCGCACGCGCTCGGTGAGGCCCGAGCGGCCGTGGGTGTTGCGGTTCCATTCGTCCATGCGGTCGAGCACCGACTCCGGCTGATGGATGGCCAGCACCGGGCCTTCCACGAGCTTGTCGAGCGTCGAGTTCGTCACCACCACGGCGATCTCGATGATGCGGTCGTTGTCGGGATCGAGGCCCGTCATTTCCATATCGAGCCAGATCAGGTTCATGTCGGTGCGCTCGATGCGCGGCGCGCCGGCGGCGGTAATGTCAGTCATGAAGGGCAACCCGGAGAGCGTTGGAGGCGCGGCGCTTGCGCGGCATCGACTGGATGCGATGCCCGGCCGGCGAGAACATATAATTGTCGCATAGATACCACGGACTTCCTGGATGCCTAATCTGTCCCCTTCCCCTGCATTGTATTTCAGCGTGCTGTTCGTCGTGGCCGTGCTCGCCATGGTAGCGACCAAGCTGTGGCTCGCGTCGCGCCAGATCCGCTTCGTGGCCGCCCACCGCGGCGCGGTACCCGCGCAGTTCACCGCGACCATTGCGCTCGCCGCGCACCAGCGCGCCGCCGACTACACGGTCGCGCGCACGCGCCTCGGCATGATCGAAATCGTGCTCAACGCCGTCGTGCTGATCGCGCTCACGCTGCTCGGCGGCGTGCAGGCGCTGGACCTCGGCATCTCGGACGCAATCGGGCGCGACTACGTGGGCCAGATCGCGCTGATCGGCGCCGTGCTCGCCATTTCCGGCGTGGTCGAGCTGCCGCTCGACTACTACCGTCAGTTCGTGGTCGAGGAGCGTTTCGGCTTCAATCGCATGACGAAGCGCATTTTCATCATGGACCGCATCAAGGGGCTGCTGGTCGGCGCCGCGTTCGGCATTCCGCTTCTCTTCGTCGTGCTCTGGCTCATGAAGCAGGCGGGCAGCTTCTGGTGGCTCTGGACGTGGGCGGTCTGGGTCGCTTTTCAGATGCTCGTGCTGGTGCTCTACCCCACCTTCATCGCGCCGCTCTTCAACAAGTTCGAACCGCTGCGCGATGAGGCGCTGCGCTCGCGCATCGAAGCGCTCATGCAGCGCTGCGGCTTCGCCGCCAAGGGCCTCTTCGTGATGGACGGCAGCCGCCGCTCCGCGCACGGCAACGCCTATTTCACGGGCTTTGGCGCGGCCAAGCGCATCGTGTTCTTCGACACGCTGCTCGCGCGCCTCTCGGGCAGCGAGATCGAAGCCGTGCTCGCGCACGAACTCGGCCACTTCAAGCGCCGTCACGTGATCAAGCGCATGGTCGTCACGTTCGCGATCAGCCTCGCGCTGCTCGCCCTGCTCGGCTGGCTCTCGCAGCGCGTATGGTTCTTCGAGGGCCTGGGCGTGCAGCCGTCGCTGCTCGGCGGCAACGAAGGGCTCGCGCTCGTGCTGTTCTTCCTCGCCGCGCCCGTGTTCCTGTTCTTCGTCACGCCGCTTGGCAGCCTCTCGTCGCGCAAGCACGAGTTCGAGGCCGACGCCTTCGCCGCCACGCAGACCGACGCGCAGCATCTCGTCAACGCGCTCGTGAAGCTTTACGAGGACAACGCGTCGACGCTCACGCCCGACCCGCTCTATACCGCGTTCTACTACTCGCATCCGCCGGCTTCGCAGCGGATCGACCGACTGCTCGCGCACGCATGAACCGGCGCGCAACGAAGGCCGGCGGCAGTGCGAAAGCCGCGTCGGGTAACGCCGGCACGCTGCACGGCGTGGTGATCGCCGCCCACGGGCGCCACTATCTCGTCGCGCCCGACGGCGGCGGCGCGCATCTGCAATGCTTCCCGCGCGGCAAGAAGAGCGAGGTGGCGGTGGGCGACCGCGTCGAGTATCAATCGACATCGGCCGATCAGGGCGTGATCGTCGCGATCGGCGAGCGGCGCAACCTGCTTTATCGCTCCGACCAGTTCAAGTCAAAGCTCTTCGCGGCGAACCTCGACCAGTTGCTGATCGTGCTGGCCACCGAGCCCCACTTCAGCGAAGACCTGCTCGGGCGCGCGCTCGTGGCCGCCGAGGCCAACGACCTCAAGCCGCTCATCGTGCTCAACAAGATCGACGTGGAGGCCGCGCTGCCGCTCGCGCGCCAGCGGCTCGAACGGTATCGCGCGCTGGGCTATACGGTGCTGGAAGTGTCGGTGAAGGGCCGGCCCGAGGAGGCGCACGCGGTGCTCGCCGAGCACCTGCATGGCCATCAGACGATCCTGCTCGGCCAGTCGGGCATGGGCAAATCGACGCTCGTGAATCTGCTGATTCCCGACGCCGAAGCGGCCACGCGCGAGATCTCGACAGCGCTCAACAGCGGCCGCCACACGACGACGTTCACGCGGCTCTACACGCTGCCCGAGGGCGGCGCGCTGATCGACTCGCCGGGCTTCCAGGAATTCGGTCTTTATCACCTCACCGAAGGCAAGCTGGAGCGCGCGTTCCCCGAGTTCCGGCCGCTGCTCGCCCATTGCCGCTTCTACAACTGCCACCACCTGCACGAGCCGGGCTGCGCGATTCTCGAAGCAGTCGACGACGGCCGCATCGCGCCCGAGCGCCAGGCGCTCTACGCGCAGTTAATGCACGAGATCAGCCAGGTCGTGCGCTGAGGCGCCACGTACCCAACTCGCCCTATGCTCAAGCTCGTGCGCGCGCCGAATCTGCTGATTGCCCAGCACTGGATGAACATCCTCGCCACGGCGGGCGTGCCCTGCGAGCTGCACAACCGCTACTTGAGCGGCGCGATGGGCGAGATTCCGGCCGAGCAATGCGCGCCCGAACTATGGCTCGTGGACGAGCGCGACGAAAAGCTCGCGCGGCGTTTGATCGACGAGGCTGTGAACGGGCCGCCACCGGGCTCGCCCACGTGGCGCTGCGCGCGCTGCGGCGAGGTGCTCGAAGCGCAGTTCACCGTGTGCTGGAATTGCGGACGCGATCGCGACATCCGCGACGAGTGACGCAAGCGCTCGCCAAATGCAAATGGGCCGCTTTTCGCGGCCCATTTGCATTTTTTGCGGCTTTGGCGATCCGGCGGTTCGGCGCTCAGAGCCAGACGGCGATCGTCAGCATGAGAAGCAGGATCATCCACAGGATCACGGCGCGCCACACGAGGCCCACGGCCGATTGCAACGTGCGCGGCGTGCAGTCGTCGCCCACCGTGTACGGGCCGCCCTCGCCCGGCTGCGCGAGCGCATCGACGCTGGATTGCTCCGCCAGCGGGCCCGAAAGACGAGCGCCCAGCGCGCCGCTGCCGGTCGCGAGCAGCACGCCTTCGTTGGTGTCGGGCCACTGGTTCGTGTGGTTGCGCCAGGCGTAGATCGCGTCCTCGAAATTGCCGACGATCGCAAAGCCCAGCGACGTGAGCCGCGCCGGCACCCAGTCGATCACGAAGAACACATGCTGCGCGAAGTTCGAGAACGCCTCGGTGCGGTCCTGCGCCGGGCGCGCCCATTCGCGCGCGAGATATTCGGCGATGCGGTACAGCACCGCGCCCGCGGGCCCGATCGGCACGAGAAACCAGAAGAACACGCCGAACACATGCCGATGCGAGGCGATCACCGCGTGAATGAGCGTGTGGCGCACGATCTCGCTCACGGGCATGTCCACGGCCTCGATGCCGGTCCATTCGTGGAGGATTTCGCGCGCGCGCGGCACGTCGTCGTTGTTCAGCGCGAGATGGATGTCGGTGAAATAGTGGCTGAACTGGCGAAAGCCGAGCGTGAAGTACACGACCACCACATTCCACAGGAAGGCCAGCACGAAGCTGATGTGGTACAGCACGTAGTAGACGAGCGCCGTGGCGAGCGTCCACGGCAGCACGACCACGAGCCAGGCGATGAGGCCATGCTTCTGCTTGCCGGCGTCGAAGCCGTGAGCGGCCCATTCCGCATTGAGGCGCACGAGCGCCATGACCGGATTATTGGGCGACAGCGCCCGCACCTGTTCGATGACGAGAGCCAGCAATACGGAAAAGAAGGTCATGCGACGCGCCGTGCAGATCGAGTTGCGAAAGGGGTTTTAGAAAGTGTTGCAACGATATCACAGGGCCAGATGTGCCTGACCATCGCAGGCATTTCGGCGGCAATCTCGCAACAGTGGGCGGCGGCGCTTGCACGCGCCGCTAGACGTGTTACGCAAGCAGGAAGCGGTAGAAGTTGCGCAGCATGCCCGCCGTCGCCCCCCAGATGAAGTGCGAGGAGCCGACGCCCGAAGCCGCCGCGGATTCTGGCGAATGGCGGTCTGGCGAATGGCGATCAGGATAAGGCATCGCATAAAAGCGCCGCTCGCCGCCCTCCCAACGAAACACGCGCACCTGATGATGCACGGGGTTCATCAGAAAGCTGAGCGGCACCTCGAAGATGCTCGCCACTTCGAGCGAATCCGCGGTAAGACTGAACGGCTCGTGCACGAGGCCGACCACCGGCGTGACCTTGAAGCCGGTGCCGGTGAGGTACTCGGGCAACGCGCCGAGCACCTCGACGCGCGCCGGGTCGAGACTCACTTCCTCGTGCGCCTCGCGCAACGCGGCGGCGATGGGCGTGGGGTCCGAAGGCTCGCGGCTGCCGCCGGGGAAGCTTACCTGCCCCGCGTGATTGCTGAGATTGTCGGCGCGCTGCGTGAGCAGCACGGTCAGGCCGCCCGGGCGCATGGCGATGGGCATGAGCACTGCCGCTTCGCGCGGATCGCGCATCTCGGCGAGTCGCGCTTCCTGCGGCTCGGGGTCCCACGGCAGGCGCTGCTCGAAGCGCGCGCGCAAGCCGGCGGCGGTCAGGCGCTCCGCGGCGACCTGCGGAAGGCTTGCGCCCGTCGATTCGATCGGCAGGCTTTCGGGTTCAAATACTGGGCGGATCAACGGGCGTCTCGAATTACACGTACACGAGATTATTTTGAGGCTAAAAAGAAAAAAGCACCCCGGAGGGTGCTTCTTTCTTACAGCTTTTACGCCTGGTCGGCCGGAGCAGCCGCGCGGTCTTTCGACACGAGCTTTTCCTTGATACGCGCCTTCTTGCCCGACAGGTTCCGCAGGTAGTAGAGCTTCGCGCGACGCACGTCGCCGCGGCGCTTCACCACGATGCTGGCCAGCAGCGGCGAGTACGTCTGGAACGTACGCTCGACGCCTTCGCCCGACGAGATCTTGCGCACGATGAACGACGAGTTCAGGCCGCGGTTACGCTTCGCGATCACGACGCCTTCGTATGCCTGAACGCGCTTGCGGTTACCTTCAACCACGTTCACGTTGACGATCACCGTATCGCCGGGGGCGAATTCGGGGATGGTCTTCTCGCCCAGCACGCGCTGGATTTCTTCCTGCTCGAGTTTTTCAATCAGATTCATGGATTGACTCCGTATGCCATCTTGTCGGCGTTCGTACCTGTGCAGGATGACCTCTGCAACTACGGCCCCGATAGAGGATGGATTCACAACTGGCGCCGTTCACGCATGAGCCGGCACCGCCTTTTGCGCCCCTTGTCGCGCACGCCCGAAGCCTTACGCTTCGTTCGCGCCCTTCGCGAGACTAGCGAGCCACGCCTCGTCGGCGCGGCTTAGCATCTTGTTCTTTCTGGCCCGCTCGATCAGATCGGGCCGCTTGTTCCACGTGTTGCGCAGCGCCTCGCGGCGCCGCCACAACTCGATTTCCGCGTGATGGCCGCCAAGCAGCACATCGGGCACACGCACGCCGTCGTATTCCTCGGGGCGCGTGTAATGCGGACAGTCGAGCAAACCGTCGACGAAGCTGTCCTGCACCGCCGAAAGCGCGTCGCCGAGCACGCCCGGCAGGTTGCGCACCACGGCGTCCATCAATGCCATCGCGGGCAATTCGCCTCCCGAGAGCACGAAGTCGCCGAGGCTCACCTCTTCGTCCACATAGCGGTCGACGAGACGCTGGTCGATCGCTTCATAGCGGCCGCACAACATCACGAGGCCCGGCTCCTGCGCGAACTGCATGACGCGTTCGTGCGTGAGCGGCTTGCCTTGCGGCGACATCAGCAGCACGCGCGGGGCGCTCACGCCTCGCTCCGCCTGCGCGGCCTTCGCCGCGCCGATCGCCGCTTCGAGCGGCCTCGCCAGCATGACCATGCCGGGGCCGCCGCCGTAGGGACGGTCGTCGATGGTGCGGTAGTTGTCGGTCGTGAAATCACGCGGATTCCACGTGCGCAACGTGTAACGCTGCTGCTTCGCCGCCCGGCTGGTAATGCCCCAGTCGGTCAGCGCGCGGAACATCTCGGGAAAGAGCGTGACGACATCGAACTGCATCGCTCTCTCCGTTCAGCGAAATTGAATCAAGGCGTAGCGCTTAATAATCGGCTTCCCAGTCGACGACGATACGCTTCGCCGCCAGGTCCACCGTCTTCACGAACACGCCCACAAACGGGATCAGGCGCTCGCCGGTGGCCGGCTTGCCATCCTTGTCCGTGGACGGGTACGTGACGCGCAACACCGATTGCGCGCCATTGTCGATCAGGTCGGCGACCTTGCCTAGCTCGACGCCGGCCTCGTTGGCGACGTCGAGGCCGATCAGGTCGACCCAGTAATATTCATCGGCTGCGGGTGCCGGGAATTCGGCCCGGCTCACGTACACGCGTGCGCCGCGCAACAGCAGCGCGGCATCGCGGTCGTCCAGGCCCGAAAGCTGGCCTACGACGCTGTCACCATGAACCTTGGCGCTCACGCGCACCGCGGAATGACGCTCGCGATGCCCCTGACCCTCGCGGCCCTTGACGAGCCACCAGCGTTTGGCGGAAAGCAGCGCGCGGCCGTCCTGCGCATGCGGCGCGATCTTCAGCCAGCCCTTGAGGCCATAGGCGTCGATCACGGCGCCGACTTCGACGGCGTCAACCGGCCAGCTCGCTTCGGTTTCGGCGCGCAGGCCCTCGCTGACGCTCGCGGCTTTCGCCGCGCTCTCGCGCGCAGGCTTGCGCACGAACGCACCAAACGACGGCGCGGACGGCGCGCCGCGGGCCGCAGCCTTGCCGGCTGCAACTGCGGGCGCCCCGCTTTCCGACGCCTTGTTCGCCTTTACGGCAGATTTAGCGTCATGCGCGGACATCGGCACCCCTTGCGGCCAGCTTGATATCGCACACGCAGCTCATGCGGCGCGTACGCGGGTAAAACACGGACAACAGACTGAAAGACGCTTAAAGACTTAAGCAGCCGGCGCAGCGGCGGCGGTCTTTTGCGCTTCCTTCACGAGACGCTCGACGGCCGGCGACATTTGCGCGCCGTTTTCCTTCCAGTACGTCACGCGATCTTGAGCGATACGCAGCGTTTCACCCTTGGTGGCGACCGGGTTGTAGAAGCCCACGCGCTCGATGAAACGGCCGTCGCGACGGTTGCGCGAATCGGTTGCGACGATGTTGTAGAACGGGCGCTTCTTCGAGCCGCCGCGTGCCAGACGGATGATGACCATACTAAAATCCTTGAAAACCGGGGGTTCGGGACTACTGAAACATGCGATTATAGCCCGAAACCAAAGGCATAACAAACACTTAACGGGAAATTGCGCACTGGCGCCGGGAAAGCGACGGGGGACGGCGCTCAAACTGCGGCTCGTACCCACGGTGGACGGGCCCTGGAGCGAATTGTGGCGACTTTCAGACGACTCGTGCAATGGCTGCGGCGCGGCTGGGGCGGCAACGCCGGCGACAGCTTACGTTTTCCGGCGTCTCGCGCATCGGCCGGACGTATCGCGGCGGCGCGGCTCGCCCTGGCCGCCGCCCTCCTCGCCGCCCTGCTCGCAGCGCCGTTCGCGCATGCGGCGCTTCCCATCGAGCGCATCAAGCTGCCGCCGGGCTTTCGCATCGAAGTGCTTTCCGCCAACGTGCCGGGCGCGCGTGAGATGACGCTCTCGGACAACGGCACCTTATATGTGGGGAGCATGAGCGGCGACGTCTACGCGCTCGAACTCAGGGACGGCCAGGCAATCAAGCGGCACATTGTGGCCTCCGGACTAACGATGCCGGTGGGCGTGGCCTGGCGCAGCGGCGCACTGTACGTTTCGGCGGTTTCGTCGATCGTGCGGCTCGACGACATCGATCGTCATCTCGACGATCCGCCCAAAGCCGTCGTCGTCACCGATTCGCTGCCCGGCGAACGGCACCACGGCTGGAAGTTTATTGCCTTCGGCCCTGACGGCAAGCTCTACGTGCCGCAAGGCGCGCCGTGCAACGTCTGCCTTCCGGCAAGCGATCCGCAGCGCGTGCATTTCGCGATGATCGGCCGCATGGACCCCGACGGCTCGCACTACGAAACCATCGCGCGAGGCGTGCGCAACACGGTCGGCTTCGCGTGGCATCCGCAAACGCACGAACTCTGGTTCACTGACAACGGCCGCGACATGCTCGGCGACGACATCCCCGACGACAAGCTCAACCGCCTCGCGCACGCGGGCGAGGATTTCGGCTTTCCGTATTGTCACGGCGGCAATGTGGCGGACCCCGAGTTCGGCGCGGGGCATCCGTGCAGCGGCTTCACGCCGCCGGTCGCCGGACTCGGCGCGCACGTGGCGGCGCTCGGCATGCGGTTCTACACGGGCTCGATGTTCCCGGCCGGGTACAGGAACAGCATCTTCATCGCCGAGCATGGCTCGTGGAACCGCAGCAGGAAGGCCGGCTATCGCGTGGTGCGCGTGAGCGCCAACCCGGACGGCACGAACGTCCGCCAGGACGTGTTCGCGCAGGGCTGGCTCAACGCCGACGAAACCCAGTGGGGCCGCCCCGCCGACGTGCTGCCCTTGCCCGACGGCTCGCTCCTGATCAGCGACGACTACGCGGGCGCGATTTATCGCGTGACTTACGGCAAGTAAGCACGACGCGAGTGTGTGGTCCCGGCCATAAGCGTGCACTTGTGCTGCAAGCCCGGCGCGCGGCATACAATGCCCCGCAGCCCGTGTGCGATGACGTGATGCGCCCACGACGGCCGACGACCCCGTTTCGCCCGAGCCCATGCCCAACGACAAGAATCCCGCACGCTTTCGCTCCAAGACGCTCACCGCCGCCCTCGCCTTCCTGTTCGGCAGCCTGGGCGCACACCGCTTCTATCTGTACGGCCCGCGCGACGTGTGGGGCTGGGCGCATCTGTTCGGCACGCTCATCGGCATCCCGGGCGTGATGCTGCTCGTCGCGACCGAACGCGCCTCGATACCCGGCTGGGTGCTCGCCGTGATCGGCGCGGTGTCGGTCCTCTCGGCGTTTCTCGCGGCGATCGTCTACGGGCTGCGCCCCGACGCCAAATGGGACGCGCAGTTCAACGCCGCGTTCGTGGAGCAGGGCCGCACGAGCCGTTCGGGCTGGACGGTGATCTTCGTCGTGATCTTCTCGCTGCTGATTGGCGCGTTCCTGCTGATGACGGGACTCGCGCTGTCGTTCCAGACGTATTTCGAGTCGCAGGTCGAGGCCGCCAAAGCGCTCTCGCAATAACGGCTCAGAACAAGTCGAGTTGCGGCTTCTCGCGCACGGTCTTCGACTGGACGAACGCCGACATGTCCAGAATGCCGTGCCGCCGCTCGTTGAGCCCGAGGCGACGCACGGCATTGTGAAAGCGCTGCTTGAGCAGGTCGGCCCAAAGCCCCGTGCCCTTCATACGCTGCGAAAACGCCGATTCGTAGTCCTTGCCGCCGCGCATGTCGCGCACGCGGCTCATGACCCGCTCCGTGCGCTGCGGGAAGTGCGCGGTGAGCCAATCCTGGAAGAGCGGCGCGACCTCCCACGGCAGGCGCAGCACGATATAGCTCGCACTCGTCGCGCCGGCCTCGGCGCAGGCCTCCAGCACGCGCTCCATGTCGGGCTCGGTCACGAACGGAATGACCGGCGCGATGCTCACGCCCACCGGTACGCCCGCCTCGACCAGCGTGCGGATCGTGCGCAGCCGCCGCGCCGGCGCCGCCGCGCGCGGTTCGAGCGAGCGGGCGATATCGGCGTCGAGCGTGGTGATCGTGACGGCCGCCATGAACTGCTGGCGCGCGGCCATGGGCGCGAGCAGGTCGAGATCGCGCTCGATCAGCGAGGACTTCGTGATGGCCGCGAACGGATGCTGCCGTTCGGCCAGCACCTCGACCACACGCCGCGTGATGCGCATCTCGCGCTCGACCGGCTGCCACGCGTCCGTGTTCACGCCCAGCGCGATCGGCTCGGGCTCGTATGAGGGCTTCGCGATTTCCCGCATTAGAAGCTCCGCCGCATTCACTTTCGCGTAGATACGGCTTTCGAAATCGAGCCCCGGCGAGAGGCCGAGATAGCTGTGCGTGGGCCGCGCGAAGCAATAGATGCAGCCATGCTCGCAACCGCGATAAGGATTGAGCGAAACATTGAACGGAATGTCCGGCGACTGGTTGCGCGTGAGGATGCTTTTCGCCCGCTCTTCGAAGACTTCGGTGCGCAGCCTGCTGGGCTCGCCGGTTTCGTCGCCGTGCCCCGCTTCGCCTTCGCCCGGCTGTTGCCAACCGTCGTCGAACGCTTCGCGCTGATCGACTTCATAGCGCCCTTGCAGATTCGTGACCGCACCGCGCCCCTTGCGCGCCGCAGGCGGCGCGACGGGATACCAGGTGTCGGGATCGGGATGACGGGAATCGGTCACGGCTAAAGGCAAGATGGACAAGAATAAACGCGGCTCAATACTGTACGAATATACAGTACTCAGCCGCGTTGTCGAGTCCTAAAAACGGGGCGCTGTCAGCCGCTCACTCCCCCACGGCGATGGTCAGCGTCTCCTTGATTTCCTCCATCACCACGTAGCTCTTCGACTGCACCGCCCCCGGCAGTTGCAGCAGGATGTCGCCGAGCAGCTTGCGATAGTCGGCCATTTCGCCGATGCGCGCCTTGATCAGATAGTCGAAGTCGCCCGAGACGAGATGGCACTCCAGTACTTCGGGAATCTTCTGCACCTCGCGGCGGAACTGGTCGAACATGTTGCCGCTTTTGTGGTCGAGCGTGATTTCCACGAACACCAGCAGCGCCGCGCCCAGCACCGAAGGATTCACGCGCGCGAAATAGCCCGTGATGACGCCGTCGCGCTCCATGCGCTTGACCCGCTCGATGCACGGCGTAACCGAAAGCCCGACCTGCTCCGCGAGGTCTTTCATGGCCATGCGGCCGTCTTCCTGGAGCAGTTTCAGGATGCGGTGATCGAGCCGATCGAGTGCGCGGACCGGTTGGCGCTGCGTTCTCATGATTTCTTCCCGAAAATCTGAAAAATACGATAACAAAACCTGGACGTACAACAATAGCATAGCTACAAATACTGGCTACACCCGAATTTTCATGCCTTCCCGCCTATCGGTGCCATAACATCGGCGCCCACTCCTGGCAACGCGGCGTAGCCCCAAACAAATCTATATGGAGCAGCTATGCGAGTCGTCGTGTTGGGCAGTGGTGTGGTCGGTGTGGCCAGCGCCTGGTATCTTGCCCGCGCGGGCCACGAAGTCACGGTGATCGACCGCGAGGCCGGTCCCGCGCTCGAAACCAGCTTCGCCAACGCCGGCCAGATCTCGCCGGGCTACGCCGCGCCGTGGGCCGCGCCGGGCGTGCCGCTCAAGGCGATCAAGTGGATGTTCGAGAAGCACGCGCCGCTCGCCATTCGTCTGGACGGCACCCGATTCCAGTTGCAATGGATGTGGCAAATGCTGCAGAACTGCACGCCCGAGCGCTACGCGCTCAACAAAGGCCGCATGGTGCGCCTCGCCGAATACAGCCGCGACTGCCTGCAGGCGCTTCGTGCCGATACGGGCATTCAATACGAAGGCCGCACGGGCGGCACGCTCCAGGTGTTCCGCACGCAGCAGCAGTTCGAGGGCGCGGCGAAGGACATCGCCGTGCTGAAAGACGCGAACGTCCCGTATGAACTCCTCACCGCCGCCGAACTCGGCCGCGCCGAACCGGCGCTCGCCGCGGTGTCGGGCAAGCTCACGGGCGGCCTGCGTCTGCCCGGCGACGAAACCGGCGACTGCCAGATGTTCACCACGCGCCTCGCCGCGATGGCCGAACAACTGGGCGTGAAGTTCCGCTACAACACGCCGATCGACGGCCTCGCCATGCAGGGCGACCGTATCGCGGGTGTGCAGTGCGGCAGCGAACTGGTGCGCGCCGATTCGTTCGTGGTCGCGCTCGGCTCCTTCTCGACGAAGATGCTCGCCGGCATCGTGAAGATTCCGGTCTATCCGCTCAAGGGCTATTCGATCACCGCGCCTATCGTCAATGCGAGCGCCGCGCCGGTTTCGACCGTGCTCGACGAAACCTACAAGATCGCGATCACGCGTTTCGACGACCGCATCCGCGTGGGCGGCATGGCCGAGATCGTCGGCTTCGACAAGACGCTCAAGCAAGCGCGCCGCGAAACGCTCGAGATGTGCGTGAACGATCTGTTCCCGGGCGGCGGCGACACGACGAAGGCCACCTTCTGGACCGGCCTGCGCCCGATGACGCCGGACGGCACGCCCGTGGTCGGCCGCACGCCCATCCCGAACCTGTTCCTGAACACGGGTCACGGCACGCTCGGCTGGACGATGTCGTGCGGTTCGGGGCAACTGCTCGCCGACCTGATCTCAGGCAAGCAACCGGCCATTCGCGCCGACGATCTTTCGGTGCACCGCTATCTCGGCGACACGCAAGGCTCGCATCGCCCGGCATACGCGTGATAAACGCACGCCTCACGGCTTGAACGAACACGGCGCCTCAAGGGCGCCGTGTTTCATTTCTCGCGTGGCACGAGGCGCGCGGCGTCAGAACTGATCCTCCGCCAGCGCCAGCACGCCTTCGCTGCCGTTCGCGCTGACGATCGCCGCTTCGAGCGCCACCGCCTGCGGCAAGACGTGTTGCGCGAAGAACTGCGCCGTGGCGATCTTCGCGCCATGAAACTTCGGATCGTCCTGCATGAGGCGCTGCGAGGCGAGCATGGCGCGCGCCATTTGCCAGCCGCCCAGCACGATGCCCGCCAGCTTCAGATACGGCACGCTGCCCGCGAACACCGCGTTCGGATCGCTCTTCGCCTTCGCGAGCACGAAGTCCACGACCGAGGCCAGCGCCTCGCGTCCGGGCGCGAGATGCTTGCGCATCGACTCGAACGCCGCGCCTTGTTGCGCACCGAGTTCGTCGATGGTCTGCGCGATCTCGGCGAGCAGCGCCTTCGCCGCCGCGCCGCCGTCGCGCAGCGTCTTGCGTCCGATGAGATCGTTCGCCTGGATCGCGGTCGTCCCCTCGTAGATCGGCAGAATGCGCGCGTCGCGGTAGAACTGCGCCGCGCCCGTCTCCTCGATGAAGCCCATGCCGCCATGCACCTGCACGCCGAGGCTCGTCACTTCCAGCGCAAGTTCGGTGCTCCAGCCCTTCACGATCGGCACGAGATATTCATAGCGCGCCTGATGCCGGGCACGCGCCGCTTCGTCCGGGTCGCCATGGGCGCGGTCGCTCTCGCCCGCCGCCACATAGGCGAGCGCACGCGCGGCTTCGGTGAGCGCACGCATTGTCGCGAGCATGCGGCGCACGTCGGGGTGATGGATGATGCTCACCGCCGCTTTCGCTGAACCGTCCACGGGACGACTCTGCACGCGCTCCTTCGCGTAGGCGAGCGCCTTCTGGTAAGCGCGATCGGAGACGGCCACGCCCTGCATGCCCACGGCGAAACGCGCCGCGTTCATCATGATGAACATGTATTCGAGGCCGCGATTTTCTTCGCCGATCAACTGGCCGATTGCCCCGCCGTGATCGCCGAACTGCAGCACGGCGGTCGGACTCGCCTTGATGCCGAGCTTGTGTTCGATCGACACGCAATGCACGTCGTTGCGCGCGCCGAGCGTCCCGTCTTCGCCCACGAGAAACTTCGGCACGATGAAGAGCGAGATGCCCTTCACGCCTTCGGGCGCAGTGGGCGTGCGCGCCAGCACGAGATGGACGATGTTCTCCGCCATGTCGTGCTCGCCCCACGTAATGAAGATCTTCGTGCCGAACAGTTTGTACGTGCCGTCGCCTTGCGGCTCGGCGCGCGTGCGCACAGCCGCGAGGTCCGAGCCCGCCTGCGGCTCGGTGAGGTTCATCGTGCCGGTCCATTCGCCCGAGATGAGCTTCGGCACGAAGCGCTGCTTTTGCGCTTCGCTGCCCGCGGTGAGGAGCGCTTCGATGGCGCCGTCGGTGAGCAGCGGGCACAGCGCGAACGAAAGATTCGCCGCGTTGAGCATTTCCACGCACGGCGTGCCGACGAGCTTCGGCAAGCCTTGTCCTTCGTATTCCTGAGGATGTTGCACGCCTTGCCAGCCGCCTTCCACGTACTGCCGGAATGCCGTCTTGAAACCGGGCGCGGCGTGGACGTCGCCGCTTTCCCAGCGGCTCGGATTGCGGTCGCCTTCCGCGTTGAGCGGCTCGAGCACTTCGCCGCATAGCTTCGCCGCCCCATGCAGCACCGCTTCGACGGTTTCGGGCGTGGCGTCTTCGCCGCCCGGCAACTTCGCGATATCTTCGAGGCCGGCCAGTTCCTTCATGACGAACAGCATGTCGCTCGTTGGCGCCTGGTACATGTCAGTCTCCTCCCCAAAATGACAAAGGGGCGCCACAGCGCCCCTTTGTTGCTTCGTCTCACGCCGCGCTTTCAATCATGATCGCGGCGCTTGTCGTGAGATAAACCGGCCAGCTTCAGCCGAGTTCCTTCACGAGTTCCGGCACGACCGTGAACAGGTCGCCCACGAGGCCGTAATCGGCCACGCTGAAGATCGGTGCTTCTTCGTCCTTGTTGATCGCGACGATGACCTTCGAGTCCTTCATGCCAGCCAGATGCTGGATCGCGCCCGAGATGCCCACGGCAACGTACAGTTGCGGCGCGACGATCTTGCCCGTCTGGCCGACCTGATAATCGTTCGGCACGTAACCCGCATCGACCGCTGCGCGCGAGGCGCCGAGCGCGGCGTTGAGCTTGTCCGCCAGCGGCTCCAGAACCTTCGTGTAGTTCTCGCCGCTGCCCAGACCCCGGCCACCCGAGACGATGATCTTCGCGCTCGTGAGTTCCGGACGGTCGAGCTTCGTGACTTCACGGCCGACGAATTGCGAAAGACCGCTGTCGGCTGCGGCGTCGAGCTTTTCGACCGCTGCGCTGCCGCCTTCTGCCGCGACTGCATCGAATGCCGTCGTACGCACGGTGATGACCTTGACCGGATCGACCGACTGCACCGTCGCGATGGCGTTGCCCGCGTAGATCGGACGCTCGAACGTGTCGGGCGAATCCACGGCGGTGATGTCGCTGATCTGCGCC
>NZ_CAJMZJ010000018.1:0-154860 GCF_905220295.1 Paraburkholderia sp. J76 | reverse complement strand
CTCGCTGCATCCGTCACAGGGACATCGAACAGCGAAGGGGGCGAATCTTAGCGCTCCGCGCGGCACGGCGCAAGGGGGCGGCGAGAAATATTCGACCCGCCCTCATCAAGCGGATGCCGCCGAAGCGTCACTTGTTCTTGAATGCGGGCTTGCGCTTCTCGACAAAAGCCGCCATCCCTTCTTTCTGGTCTTCCGTCGCGAAGAGCGAATGGAACATGCGGCGCTCGAAGTGCACGCCCTCCGCAAGCGTAGTTTCATAAGCGCGGTTCACCGACTCCTTCGCCATCATGACCGCGGGCAAAGAGAATTCGCAGATCGTCGTCGCCGCCGCGAGCGTTTCGTTCAGCAAATCCGCCGCTGGAATCACTCGCGATACAAGCCCGGCTCGCTCCGCCTCTTCCGCGCCCATCATCCGCGCGGTCAGACACAGGTCCATTGCCTTTGCTTTCGACACCGCGCGCGGGAGACGCTGCGTACCGCCCGCTCCCGGAATCACACCCAGCTTGATTTCCGGCTGGCCGAACTTCGCCGTGTCTGCGGCGAAGATCATGTCGCACATCATGGCCAGTTCGCAGCCACCACCGAGCGCGAAACCCGCAACCGCAGCGATGATCGGCTTGCGAATCGAGCGGATCGTCTCCCAGTTGCGCGTGATGTAGTCGCCTTTGTACACATCCATGAAGGTATAGGTCGCCATCATCCCGATGTCGGCGCCCGCGGCGAACGCTTTTTCGCTACCCGTGATGACGATCGCGCCAACGCCCTCGTCCGCGTCGAACGCCTTGAGTGCGGCACCCAGTTCGTCCATGAGCGCATCGTTCAGTGCGTTTAGCGCCTTGGGCCGGTTCAGCGTGATCAGTCCGACCTTGCCCCGCGTCTCTACCAGGATGTTTTCGTACCCCATAGCTCCTCCTTCCATATAAAGAAAGTCCCCAAAAAATTTTTTACGCCGAACTTTGACTAATGCTAACATTGCCCAACCAACCGGTCGGTCAATTAATTGACACGGGCCCCGTCCATCCTCTCTATCAACGTTGAGCCATGACCCATTCGCTGTTCGCCAAGCA
Source organism: Paraburkholderia sp. J76 (assembly GCF_905220295.1). Classification (NCBI taxonomy): domain Bacteria; kingdom Pseudomonadati; phylum Pseudomonadota; class Betaproteobacteria; order Burkholderiales; family Burkholderiaceae; genus Paraburkholderia; species Paraburkholderia sp. J76. The sequence continues at coordinate 153,793 of NZ_CAJMZJ010000018.1, read as the reverse complement.
CGAGGGCGCGCTTCAAAAAGCGCTCGCCGCCATCGAGACCCGTGGCTACTGGAGCCCGTTCGCCGAAATGCCTAGCCCCAAAGTGTACGGGGAAACCGCTAGCGCAGATGGCGAAGCCGCGTTCAAGGCCCACCTGAATCGCACCTTTGAACTCGATCAGCCGTCGACCGGCGAAACCGTCGGCAGCGAGGCGTCGCCGTTCGGCTTCGCGCTCGGCACGCGCTACCCGAAATCGACGCCGGACGAGTTGATCAAAGCCGCACAGAAAGCCCAGCGCGACTGGCGTGCGGCCGGCCCCCAGGCATGGGCGGGCGTGAGCCTGGAGATACTCGAACGCCTGAACCGGGCGAGCTTCGAGATCGCGTTCAGCGTGATGCACACGACCGGCCAGGCGTTCATGATGGCCTTCCAGGCAGGCGGCCCGCACGCCCAGGACCGCGCGCTCGAAGCCGTCGCCTACGCGTACGCCGAGCTGCGCCGCATTCCCGCGGACGCGCACTGGGAAAAGCCGCAAGGCAAGAACCCGCCGCTCGCGATGCAAAAGCGCTTCACCATCGTGCCGCGCGGCACCGGCCTCGTGCTCGGCTGCTGCACGTTCCCGACCTGGAACGGCTATCCCGGCCTCTTCGCCGATCTCGCTACGGGCAATACCGTGATCGTCAAGCCGCACCCCGGCGCGATCCTGCCGCTCGCGATCACCGTGCGCATTGCGCAAGAAGTCCTGCGTGAAGCCGGCTTCGATCCGAACGTCGTGACGCTGCTCGCAACCGATCCCAACGACGGCGCGCTCGTACAGCAACTCGCACTGCGCCCCGAGATCAAGCTGATCGACTTTACGGGCAGCACGCAAAACGGCAACTGGCTCGAGCGCAACGCGCATCAGGCGCAGGTCTACACGGAAAAGGCCGGTGTGAACCAGATCGTGATCGATTCCGTCGACGACCTGAAGGCCGTAGCCCGCAACATTGCATTTTCGCTCTCCCTTTACTCGGGCCAGATGTGCACGGCCCCGCAGAATATTTATGTGCCGCGCGACGGCATCCGCACCGCCGACGGTCAAATGAGCTTCGAGGCCGTCGCCCAGGCCATTGCCGGCGCGGTCCAGAAGTTCGTGTCCGACCCGGCGCGCGCCGTGGAAGTGCTCGGCGCAATCCAGAACGAAGGCGTGACGGCCCGCATCGACGAAGCCCGCAAGCTCGGCACCGTGCTCGCCGACAGCCAGACGCTGGAGCACCCGCAATTCGCCGGCGCACGCGTGCGCACGCCGCTCGTGCTGTCGCTAGACGCAGCCCGCGACGCCGCCCAGTTCACGCGCGAATGGTTCGGCCCGATCTCGTTCGTGATCGCCACGGATTCGACCGCGCAGTCGCTCGAACTGGCAGGCGTTACCGCGCGCGACCACGGCGCGCTCACGCTCTCGGTCTACAGCACGGACGACGCCGTGATCGAAGCTGCACACGAAGCGGCCATCACCGGCGGCGTGGCGCTCTCGATCAACCTCACGGGCGGCGTATTCGTGAACCAGTCGGCTGCATTCTCGGACTTCCATGGCACCGGCGCGAATCCCGCGGCGAACGCCGCGCTCGCCGACGCCGCCTTCGTGGCAAACCGCTTCCGCGTAGTTCAGAGCCGCGTTCATGTTGAACCGAAAGCGGCCCCCGCGGTAGCCGGCTGAACGGCCTATGCCGTTCGGCCGAATGGCGCCCGATTGTCCCTCCCACTAGCATGCAAGGTGTGAGTGCACTTCTGCGCTCACGCCGCAGGAACCCGAGATGACCGAAGCCTACATCTGCGACGCGATTCGCACCCCATTCGGCCGCTACGGCGGCGCCCTCAAGGATGTCCGCGCGGACGACCTCGCCGCCGTGCCCATCCGCGCGCTCGTCGAGCGCAATCCAGGCGTCGACTGGAGCGCGCTCGACGACGTGCTTTACGGCTGCGCCAACCAGGCCGGCGAAGACAATCGCAACGTCGCGCGCATGGCCGCGCTGCTCGCGGGCCTGCCGACCGAAGCGCCGGGCGGCACGCTCAACCGGCTCTGCGGTTCGGGCCTCGACGCTGTCGGCAGTGCGGCGCGCGCGATCAAGGCCGGCGAAGCGCGCCTCATGATCGCGGGCGGCGTGGAAAGCATGACGCGCGCGCCGTTCGTCATGGGCAAGGCGGCGTCGGCGTTCTCGCGCGAAGCCGCCATCTACGACACGACCATCGGCTGGCGCTTCGTCAACAAGCTGATGAAGCAGCAGTACGGCGTCGATTCGATGCCGGAAACGGCGGAAAACGTCGCGGAAGAATTCGGCATCAACCGAGCCGATCAGGACGCGTTCGCGCTGCGCAGCCAGCAGAAAGCAGCGCGCGCGCAGAAAGACGGGACGCTCGCGCAGGAAATCGTAGCGGTCGAGATTGCGCAAAAGAAGGGCGACCCGGTTCGCGTGACGCTCGACGAGCACCCACGTGAAACCTCGCTCGAATCGCTCGCCAGGCTCAAGGGTGTCGTGAAGCCGGACGGCACGGTCACCGCGGGCAACGCCTCGGGCGTCAACGACGGCGCCTGCGCCCTGTTGCTCGCCAATGAAGCGGCCGCGAAGCAGTACGGCCTGCGTCGCCGCGCACGCGTGCTGGGCATGGCGACCGCTGGCGTCGCGCCGCGCATCATGGGCATCGGCCCCGCGCCCGCTACGCAGAAACTGCTCAAGCAGCTTGGCATGACGCTGGACCAGTTCGACGTGATCGAACTCAACGAGGCATTCGCCTCGCAAGGCCTCGCCGTGCTGCGCGCACTCGGCATTGCCGACGACGATCCGCGCGTGAACCCGAATGGCGGCGCGATTGCGTTGGGCCACCCGCTTGGCGCGTCGGGCGCGCGTCTCGTCACGACCGCGCTCCACCAGTTGGAACGCACGAACGGACGCTTCGCGCTTTGCACGATGTGCATCGGTGTCGGCCAGGGGATTGCCCTCGCGATCGAACGCGTCGAGGCGTAACGAGCGCAGTATCGACCGGCCGCCGGGCGATACGTTCGGCGGTTCCAGACAGCTTTGCATGGGACAGGAGACACCCGATGCCCTACGATGCGATCCGCGTCGAAATCGACGCTTCCACTCGCGTGGCCACGATCACGCTGAACCGTCCGGACAAGCTCAACAGCTTCACGCGCGCCATGCACCGCGAGCTTGTCGCCGCGCTCGACGAAATCGCCGCAGCGGGCGCGCGCGCCCTCGTGCTGACGGGCGCTGGCCGCGGCTTCTGCGCGGGACAGGATCTCGCCGATCTCGACTTCACGCCCGGCGCGATGACCGATCTCGGCGACCTCATCGACGAGCATTTCAATCCGCTGATCAAGCGCCTGCAAGCGCTGCCGATGCCCGTGATCGCAGCCGTCAACGGCACCGCGGCCGGTGCGGGCGCGAATCTCGCGCTCGCCTGCGACCTCGTGCTCGCCGCGCGCTCCGCCAGCTTCATTCAGGCGTTCGTGAAAATCGGCCTCGTGCCCGATTCCGGCGGCACGTGGTTTCTGCCGCGGCGCGTGGGCATGGCGCGCGCGCTCGGGCTCGCCATGACCGGCGAAAAACTCAGCGCGGAAAAGGCGGAGAGCTGGGGCCTCGTCTGGCAGGTGACCGACGACGCGGAACTCGCGCAAACGGCCGGCGCGCTCGCCGCACGTCTCGCGCAGCAACCCACGCGCGCCCTCGTCGCCACGCGCGAAGCGTTGCGCGCATCGGCCACGAACACGCTCGACCAGCAACTCGATCTCGAACGCGATCTGCAGCGCGAACTGGGCGCGTCTTACGACTATGCGGAAGGCGTGCAAGCCTTCATCGAAAAACGCGCACCGCACTTCGAGGGCCGCTGAGATGTCCACGCAATTCTCGCAACTGCCGCAGGAAAACAGTGTGTCGGCCGACGAACTCGCCCGCGCGACCGCACAGGCGATGTACGAATCCGACGGCTGCACCCGCGCGCTCGGTATGGAGCTTATCGAAGTGCGCGCCGGTTACGCGCGGCTCTCCATGGCCGTGCGGCCCGAGTTTCTCAACGGTCATCAAACCTGCCACGGCGGGATGATTTTCTCACTCGCGGATTCGGCATTCGCCTTCGCGTGCAATTCCTACAACATCAACACCGTCGCAGCCGGCTGCTCGATCGAGTTTCTGCGTCCGGTTCTGCGCGATGAAGTGCTGACCGCCGAAGCCGTTGAACAGGTGCTATCGGGACGCAACGGGGTGTACGACATCCGCGTGACGAACCGCGCGGGCGAAACCGTCGCGCTTTTTCGAGGCAAATCCGCGCAGATTCGCGGCAATGTCATTCCAGTCGCAACGTGAAGCGGGTTTCCCCTTCTCGATTCCCCACGCGTCACGAGTAAAGTTCCTAAGATCCAGGAGACACCCATGAGTACCACGCTGCCGCTCGAGTCCATCGAAAAGGCGAGCCGCGACGAGCTTGCTGCGCTGCAGCTCGAGCGCCTCAAATGGTCGCTGAATCACGCTTACGAGAATTCGCCGGTCTATCGCCGCAAGTTCGACGAAGCCGGCGTGCATCCGTCGCAGGTCCAGTCCCTCGCCGATCTCGCGCGCTTCCCGTTCACCACGAAGAAGGATTTGCGCGACAACTATCCCTTCGGCATGTTCGCCGTGCCGCAGGACCAGATTTCGCGTATCCATGCGTCCTCGGGTACGACGGGCAAGCCGACCGTGGTGGCCTACACGGCGCGCGACATCGACACCTGGGCGAATCTCGTCGCGCGCTCCGTGCGGGCCGCGGGCGCACAGCGCGGCGACAAGGTGCATATCAGCTACGGCTACGGTCTTTTTACGGGCGGCCTTGGCGCACATTACGGTGCGGAACGCGCGGGCCTCACCGTGATTCCGTTCGGCGGCGGCCAGACCGAGAAGCAGGTGCAGCTTATCCAGGACTTTCGCCCCGACATCATCATGGTTACGCCGAGCTACATGCTCGCGATCGCCGACGAAATGGAGCGCCAGGGTATCGACCCGGCCACATGCTCGCTGCGCATCGGCATCTTCGGCGCGGAGCCGTGGACCAACGACATGCGCAGGGCCATCGAAGAGCGCATGGGCATCACGGCGGTCGACATCTACGGTCTTTCGGAAGTGATGGGCCCGGGCGTCGCCTCGGAATGCGCGGAGACGAAAGACGGCCCGACGATCTGGGAAGATCACTTCTACCCCGAGATCATCGACCCTGAAACCGGCGAAGTGCTGCCCGACGGTGAATTCGGCGAACTCGTCTTCACCTCGCTCACCAAGGAAGCGCTGCCCATCATCCGTTACCGCACGCGCGACCTCACGCGTCTGTTGCCGGGTACGGCGCGCACCATGCGCCGCATGGAAAAGATCACGGGCCGCTCGGACGACATGCTGATCATTCGCGGCGTGAACGTCTTTCCCACGCAGATCGAGGAACTGCTGCTCAAGCAGCCGGCCCTCGCTCCGCACTATCAGATCGTCCTGACGAAGGAAGGTCCGATGGATGTGATGTCGCTCAACTGCGAGCCGTGCCCGGAAGCCGCGCCCGACTATGGCGCGCTCGACGCGGCGAGCCAGGCGCTCGCTTACGACATCAAGGCGCTGATCGGCGTGACGTGCAAAGTGAACGTGCTGGAAGTGAACGGTATCGAGCGCTCGGTCGGCAAGGCGAAACGCGTGATCGACAAGCGGCCGAAATAACGGCGGCGCCTGACAAACCCAACGCCAACCCGCAGCAAAGAAAAAGCCGGCGCACTGACCACGGCGCCGGCTTTTTCACTCCACGTGCCCGCGGCAAATGCAGCCGCGATCACGAGTTCGGGAACAACAGCCACATGCGGCCGCCCTGCTTCATCTTCCCGGCAAGATCGCCGGCGTCGTCGCCGAGGCCCCAGAAGTAGTCGGCGCGCACGCCGCCCTTGATCGCCGTGCCCGTGTCCTGCGCGAACACGAGCCGGTTGAGCGGCGTGTTCGTGAGCGGCCGCGTGGTCTGGAGAAAGACCGGCGTGCCGAGCGGAATCGACGACGGATCGACAGCAATCGAGCGCTCCGGCGTGAGCGGTACGCCAAGCGCACCGATCGGGCCATCGGCACCGCCCTGCGTATCGCCCTCGGAACCGCTCATTTCGCGGAAAAACACGAAGCGTGGATTGGTGTCGAGGAGCGCGTCCACGCGCGTCGGGTTCGCGCGCGCCCACGCCTTGATGCCCTGCATGGTCGCCTGCGCGGGCGTGAGTTCGCCGCGGTCGAGCAGCCAGCGCCCGATCGACTTGTACGGCTGGTTGTTGGTGCCGCCAAAGCCCACACGCATGACGCTGCCGTCTTCCATCACGACACGCCCCGAGCCCTGCACCTGCAGGAAGAACGCTTCGATCGGGTCGTCCACCCACACCAGCTCGTTGCCGTTGAGTACGCCCGAGCGTTCGAGTTGCGCGCGCGCGGGCATCGCAGCGCCCGGACGATAGCCGGACGGCCAGCGATACAGCGCGGTCTGATAGATGCCGTGACGCGTGCGCGACCCGTGCAGCAGCGGCTCGTAGTAGCCGGTCACGAGGCCGTCCAGCGTGCCGTCGTTATTGGCGAACTGATAGGGCGTGAAAAACGTTTCGAAGAAGGTACGCGCGCTCGAAGCGTCGAGGTCGTCGAGTTGCGAGGCGGCCGAGCACGCGCGCTGCCAGCGAGGATCGCGCGCGAGGCGCGTGCAGTTCGCGCGCAGCGCCGCGGTCACGCCGATCAGCGAATCGTCCTGCCATCCCGGCACCTGCCGCCACGCGACAGGCGTGAGACGCTGCGCGGCGAGTTGCGAGGGCAGCGTGGGCGTCCCCTTGGGCGGCGCGTTGCGCACGTAGCTCGGCCCCCCACATGCGGCCAGCAAAGCCGCCAGCGAAACGGCGCCCAACCAGCCACCCATGCGGGTAACTGCGCGGGCAGCTACGCGGGCAACTACGCGGACACCCCCGCGCCGAAGCGCCGACCCCGCGCGATATCGCGCCTTTGTGAATCCCGGCATCACCGAGACATCGAGACCGGAATCGGCGTCAAAATCACGCCTACAATATTGGCTCTCGATGGATGCCACCATGTCAGAACTGCTCGACGAATACCCGATGCTCATGTTTGGTCTGGAAGCGCTCCTTGCGCTGTTCCTGCTGATTTTCATCGTTGTGTGGACCGCCTCGGGCAGGAAGAAACAAGCCTCGCAGGACAATCGGCGTCAGGACTAGCAGACCCCAGATTCGCCCTGGGGTTCAATCGCGCGGTTCAATGCAGCGTGCGCGGCATGCGCAGCACGAATTCCGGTACCGGCGCCTCGAAGCGCTCGGCGTCTTCGGCCACGCAAAAGTACTCGCCGCGCATGGTGCCCACGGGGGTCGCGATCACGGCCCAGCTCGTGTATTCGAACTGCTCGCCCGGCTTCAGAAGCGGCTGATGGCCGACCACGCCGAGCCCCTTGACTTCCTGCACGTGATTTTCGCTATCGGTGATCACCCAGTGGCGCGCGATCAACTGGGCGCTCACCTGACCGGTATTACGAATGGTCAGCGTGTACGCGAAGGCATATTGCCGCCGCTCCGGGTCCGATTCTTCGGGCAGGTAGCGCACCTGCGACGTCACGCTGAATTCGTACTGGCTCATCCTTGTTCCATTCGCTTGGGCGCGGGTGCCGGGTCCGTTGACTTGAGACGCCCGCGCAGCAAGGCGCTCGCGAGCGCGCCGCGATGCGCGGCACATGGTTTGGCATTCTGCTTGATGCAACCCGCACCCGCAACCCGGCGCCACACCCGCCAGCCGCCGCGATAGCGTCGGCTACTGACGGTAAAATGCGGTTTTTCCGACAGCTTTCCGATGGCCGCCATGACGCAATTCCGCATCGCCCCCAGCATCCTCTCCGCCGACTTCGCGCGTCTTGGCGAGGAAGTCCGCAACGTCGTCGCTGCCGGCGCCGACTGGATCCATTTCGACGTGATGGACAACCATTACGTGCCGAACCTCACCATCGGCCCGCTGGTGTGCGAGGCGATCCGCCCGCACGTGAGCGTGCCCATCGACGTGCATCTGATGGTGCGTCCGGTCGACCGCATCGTGCCCGATTTCGCCAAGGCCGGCGCGAACCTCATCAGCTTCCACCCGGAAGGCTCGGATCACATCGACCGCACGCTCTCGCTGATCCGCGACCACGGCTGCAAGGCGGGCCTCGTGTTCAACCCGGCCACGCCCCTGAACTATCTCGACCACGTGATGGACAAGCTCGACCTCGTCCTCATCATGTCGGTGAATCCGGGCTTCGGCGGCCAGTCGTTCATTCCCGAGGCGCTCAACAAGCTGCGCGAGGCGCGCGCGAAGATCGACGCCTACACAGCGCGCACGGGCCGCGAGATTCACCTCGAAGTGGACGGCGGCGTGAAGGTGGACAACATCGCCGAAATCGCTGCGGCAGGTGCGGACACCTTCGTGGCGGGCTCGGCGATCTTCGGCAAGCACGACTACAAGACGGTGATCGACGAAATGCGCGCGCAGCTCGCGAACGTGGCAAGCGCCGCAACCGCGAAATGAACGCCCCCGTCAAAATCACCGCGCCGCGCATCGAGGCGGCGCTGATCGACCTCGACGGCACGATGGTCGACACCGCCGACGACTTCGCGGCCGGCCTGAACGGGATGCTCGCGCAGCTCGACGCCGAAGAAACCACGCGCGAAGAAGTGATGGGCTACGTGGGCAAGGGCTCGGAGCACCTGATTCGCAGCGTGCTGGCGCCGCGCTTCGCCGCCGACAACGTGGAGGCGCGCTTCGACGAAGCGCTCGCGCTCTACCAGGACGAGTACGCGAAGATCAACGGCCGCCACACGCATCTCTATCCGGAGGTCGAAGCGGGCCTCGCCGCGCTGCGCGACCAGGACATCAAGCTCGCGTGCGTGACCAACAAGCCGCACCGTTTCGCCGTTGAGCTTTTGCAGCAATATGGCCTCGCGAAGTACTTCGACGTGGTGATCGGCGGCGACAGCCTGGCGATGAAGAAGCCCGACCCGCTGCCGATGCTCACGGCGTGCGAGCGCCTGGGCGTGCCACCCGCAGCGGCCGTGGCGATCGGCGATTCGGAGAACGATGCGATTGCGGGCCGCGCGGCCGGCATGGCCACGCTCACGGTGCCCTACGGCTACAACCACGGCCAGCCTGTACACAAAATCGAATCGGATGGTATAGTTGCCACGCTGCTCGATGCCGCCAAGGCGGTCGCAGCGCACAATGATCTGACTTAAGTTCTCAACTGAACGTCAACTATCCTCATGTTTCTGAATAAAAAACGGAGTCTGAGCACGATCGACCGGGGAGCCTGGCCCTGGCGTCGCTGGTCGCGCTAACCTCACCCGAGGTTCGCTGAAGTTGCGTATTCGTTTGGCTTCAGCACCGTTTTTTACTTCGCTGCGCACTCGCGCGTGTCTCGACTCTAAACTGTTGCGGTAATCCGTCGGCTGGTCTGCCGTGGGCTTTCGTTGTCCTTGCGTGTCGTTTCGCCGTTCGCGGCGAGCTGCGCAAGGCGCGAGCGGCTACGCCCCGCCTTCCGCCGATTTACCGCACGCCGGCCCGGCAAGCGCTTTCCATGTGTTTATCGGGCCGCACGAGCGAGCGCCAGCGGCCATCTAGCACTCGAAAACAAACGCCTCGCGCTCACCGCGCGCCCCGTTTTGAGCCGCACTGGGCCCGCACCCGCCGCGACCGGCAGCACGAACAGGATCGGAACATGACCGAACTCGAATTTCAGTCTCTCGCCAACGAGGGCTACAACCGCATCCCGCTGATCGCCGAAGCGCTCGCCGATCTCGAAACGCCGCTCTCGCTGTACCTGAAGCTCGCGCAGGCTGAGCGCGGCGGCGCCAACTCTTTCCTGCTGGAATCCGTGGTGGGCGGCGAGCGCTTCGGGCGCTACTCGTTCATCGGCCTGCCCGCTCGCTCGCTGATCCGCACGCGCAATGGCGTCTCGGAAGTCGTGCGCGACGGCCAGGTGATCGAGACGCACGAGAGCGATCCGCTCGAATTCATCGCGAAGTACCAGGCGCGGTTCAAGGTCGCACAGCGTCCGGGCCTGCCGCGCTTCTGCGGCGGCCTCGCCGGCTACTTCGGCTATGACGCGGTGCGCTACATCGAGAAAAAGCTCGCCGATACCTGCCCGACCGACGACCTCGGCCTCCCCGACATCCAGTTGCTGCTGACCGAGGAAGTCGCGGTCATCGACAATCTCGCGGGCAAGCTCTACCTGATCGTCTACGCCGATCCGCAAACGCCCGAGGCTTACACGAAGGCGAAGCACCGCCTGCGTGAACTCAAGCAACGCCTGCGCACTACCGTGCAGCCGCCGGTCACGAGCGCGAGCGTGCGCACCGAAACGTTCCGCGAATTCAAGAAGGACGATTACCTCGCGGCCGTGCGCAAGGCGAAGGAATACATCGCGGCGGGCGAACTCATGCAGGTGCAGGTGGGCCAGCGCCTCACGAAGCCGTATCGCGACAATCCGCTTTCGCTTTACCGGGCGCTGCGTTCGCTGAACCCGTCGCCATACATGTATTACTACAACTTCGGCGAATTCCACGTGGTGGGCGCGTCGCCGGAAATTCTCGTGCGCCAGGAAAAGCGCGGCGAGGATCGCATCGTGACGATCCGTCCTCTTGCGGGCACGCGCCCGCGCGGCAACACGCCCGAGCGCGACGCCGAACTCGCCACGGAACTGCTCAACGACCCCAAGGAAATCGCCGAGCACGTCATGCTGATCGACCTCGCGCGCAACGACGTGGGCCGCATCGCCGAAATCGGCTCGGTGACCGTGACCGACAAGATGATCATCGAAAAGTACTCGCACGTGCAGCACATCGTGAGTTCGGTGGAAGGCAAGCTCAAGCCCGGCATGAACAATTTCGACGTGCTGCGCGCCACGTTCCCGGCCGGCACGCTTTCGGGCGCGCCGAAGGTGCGCGCGATGGAACTCATCGATGAACTGGAGCCGGTGAAGCGCGGCCTCTACGGCGGTGCAGTGGGCTACCTCTCGTTCAACGGCGAAATGGATCTCGCCATTGCGATCCGCACGGGCCTCATCCACAACGGCAATCTGTACGTGCAGGCGGCCGCGGGCGTGGTGGCGGATTCGGTGCCCGAGTCCGAATGGCAGGAAACCGAGAACAAGGCGCGCGCCGTGCTGCGCGCCGCCGAGCAGGTGCAGGACGGCCTCGACAGCGACTTCTGAGCGGAGAAAAGACCATGTTGCTCATGATCGACAACTACGATTCGTTTACCTACAACATCGTCCAGTACTTCGGCGAACTCGGCGAAGACGTCCGCACGTATCGCAACGACGAAATCACGCTCGACGAGATCAAGCAGCTCAACCCCGCGCGCATCTGCCTTTCGCCGGGACCGAGCAACCCGCAGCACGCGGGCATCACGCTCGACGTGCTACGTGAATTCGCAGGCAAGGCGCCGATTCTCGGCGTGTGTCTCGGGCATCAGGCCATTGGCGAAGCGTTCGGCGGCCGTGTCGTGCGCGCGAAAACCATCATGCATGGCAAGGTGAGCCAGATCGAAACCGACTGCAAAGGCGTGTTCGCCGACCTGCCGAAGCACTTCAACGTCACGCGCTATCACTCGCTTGCAATCGAGCGCGAATCGCTGCCCGACTGCCTCGAAGTGTCCGCATGGACCGACGACGGCGAAATCATGGGCGTGCGTCACCGCGAGATTGCGGTGGAAGGCGTGCAGTTCCATCCCGAATCGATTCTCTCGGAGCACGGCCACGCGCTGTTCGAGAACTTTCTGAAGCAAACCAAGAGCGCGTAACCGGAGGCGACCATCATGATTACCCCGCAGGAAGCGCTCCAGCGCACGATCGAGCATCGCGAGATTTTTCACGACGAGATGCTTCACCTCATGCGCCTCATCATGCGCGGCGAGCTTTCGCCCGTGCTCTCGGCCGCCATCATCACCGGCCTGCGCGTGAAGAAGGAAACCATCGGCGAGATCACGGCCGCCGCGACGGTCATGCGCGAGTTCGCGAATCACGTCGAGGTGAAGGACAACTCGAACTTCATCGACATCGTCGGCACCGGCGGCGATGGTTCGCACACCTTCAATATTTCCACGGCGTCGATGTTCGTGGTCGCCGCGGCGGGCGCGAAGGTCGCCAAGCACGGCAACCGCGGCGTGTCGAGCAAGTCGGGCAGCGCGGACGTGCTCGAAGCGCTCGGCGTGAACATCGACCTGCAGCCGGACCAGGTGGCCGCGTCGATCGCCGAAACGGGCATGGGCTTCATGTTCGCGCCCAACCATCATCCCGCGATGAAGAACATCGCCGCCGTGCGCCGCGAACTGGGCGTGCGCACGATCTTCAACATCCTCGGGCCGCTGACGAATCCTGCCGGCGCGCCGAATCAGTTGATGGGCGTGTTCCACCCCGACCTCGTCGGCATTCAGGTGCGCGTGATGGAGCGTCTGGGCGCGAAACACGTGTGCGTGGTGTACGGCAAGGACGGCATGGACGAGGTGTCGCTCGGCGCGGCCACGCTCGTGGGCGAACTGAAGGACGGCAAGATTCGCGAGTACGAGATCCACCCCGAAGACTTCGGTATGCAGATGATCTCGAACCGCTCGCTCAAGGTCGAAAATGCCGACGAGTCGAAGGCCATGTTGCTCGGCGCGCTCTCGAACGAAGCGGGCACGCCGCGCGAGATCGTCGCGCTGAATGCAGGCACGGCGCTCTACTCCGCCAACGTCGCGAACTCCATCGCCGAAGGCATCGCGCTTGCGCGCGAAACGCTCGCCAGCGGCCGCGCGCGCGCCAAAGTCGACGAACTGGTACGCTTCACGCAACAGTTCAAACGCTGATCCCGCACCGTTTTTGCCTCCGAACATCATGAGTGACATCCTCGAAAAGATCATTGCGGTCAAGCGCGAAGAAGTACGCGCTGCCGAGCAGAGCGCCCCGCTCGAAGAACTGCGCCTGCAAGCGAGCACGCGCGACTTGCGCGATTTCGTCGGCGCCTTGCGCGCGAAGCACGACAACGGCCAGGCCGCCGTGATCGCCGAAGTGAAGAAGGCGAGCCCGTCGAAGGGCGTGCTGCGCGAAAACTTCCAGCCCGCCGAAATCGCGAGGTCGTACGCCGAAGGCGGCGCGGCCTGCCTCTCGGTGCTCACCGACGTGCAGTTTTTCCAGGGCAGCGTGGCGTACCTCGAAGCCGCGCGCGCCGCGTGCAATCTGCCGGTGCTGCGCAAGGACTTCATCGTCGATCCGTATCAGATCGTCGAAGCGCGCGCGATGGGCGCCGACGCGATCCTGCTGATCGCCGCCGCGCTGGAGCCCGGCGAAATGCGCGACCTGGAAGCGCTCGCGCATTCGCTCGGCCTCGCGGTGCTCGTGGAAGTGCACGACCGCGAGGAACTCACGCACGCGCTCACGCTGAAGACGCCGCTCATCGGCATCAACAACCGCAACCTGCGCACCTTCGAAACCACGCTGGATACGACCATCGGCATGCTCGACGACGTGCCCGAAGACCGCATCGTCGTGACCGAATCGGGCATTCTCTCGCGTGCGGACGTCGAGAAAATGCGCGCGCTTTCCGTGCACACGTTCCTCGTGGGCGAAGCGTTCATGCGCGCCGCGCAGCCGGGCGCGGAACTCGCCCGCATGTTCTTCTGAGCGCGCGACGCGATGGGTATCGAACGCGAAATCAAGCTCGCTCTGCCGCGCGATCAGGTGGATGCGGCGCTGCGTCTTTTCGAAACGCGCGCCGGTAAGCCCGGTCACGCCATCAAGCTCGAAAACATTTACTTCGACACGCCGGCGCTCGCGCTCGCTCGCGCAAAAAGCGCGCTGCGCCTGCGCCGCGCGCCCGAAGGCTGGCTGCAGACGTTCAAGACCGTGGGCGCGGCGCAAAACGGGCTGCACGCGCGGCACGAATGGGAAATGCCGGTGGCGGGCGAAGCGCTCGAAGTCGACAGGCTGCTGCACGAGTGCGACGAAGCCGGTGTTTCGACGGCGCTTTCCGACGCGGCCGCGAGCCTGATTCCGCTCTTTCGCACCGACTTCACGCGCACGCTGTGGATGCTCGAGGTCGATGGCGCGCAGGTGGAAGCGGCCGTCGATCAGGGCGAAGTCACCGCGAATGTGAACGGTGAGACGCGCCGCGCGCCCATCTGCGAAATCGAACTCGAACTGAAGGCGGGCGACGAAGCGGCATTGCACACGCTTGCGGCGGAACTGGCGAAGGCGCTGCCGGGCCTCGCGCCCGACGACATCAGCAAGGCCCAGCGCGGATACAAGCTGCTCGAGGGCTGAAAACGACGCGGCGCCGGATTGAATCGCCGCGCAATTGCTGCGACACTTGCCGCCCATGACCTCCACGAAACGCCCGAGCGTCGCGCTGCCGGTGCAAGCCTCGCTGTTCGACGACGATCCGTCCGGCACGGCTCAAGCCACGCTCGACGAGCCGCCGCTGCCCGAAGTCGATCCGCGTCAGATCACGATCTTTTCGCTGTTCGACGCCGACGAATTTCCGGCGCCCGTGCGCACGCACGCCGTGCTGACTGCCGATATACCCGCCTCCGCCATGCCCAACGAATCCGCCGCGCCGCCGGCCGCCCTCGGCACCACGCGCCTCGAAGACCAGTTCGACGCGCTGCCCGCCGCCTGGCGCGAGTTGCTCGCGCCTTTCATCGCGAGCGACGCCTATGCGCCGCTGTGCCGCTTCGTCGACGAAGCGCGCGCCGACGGCAAGACCGTCTATCCCGCCGATGTGTTCCGCGCGCTGCGCCTCACCTCGCCCGACGACGTGAAGGTCGTGATCCTCGGCCAGGACCCGTACCACGGCGAGGATCGCGGCACGCCGCAGGCGCATGGCCTGGCGTTCTCGGTGCCGCCCGCGGTGCGCCCGCCGCCTTCGCTGCGCAACATCTTCAAGGAGATCGCGTCGAGCCTCGGCATCCAGGCGCCGGCGCACGGCTGTCTCGACGCCTGGGCGCGCCAGGGCGTGCTGCTGCTGAACACGGTGCTCACCGTCGAGCGCGCAAGCGCCGCGAGCCACGCGAAGCGAGGCTGGGAGCGCTGCACCGATACGCTGATCGAGCAACTCGCCGCGCGTCACGAGAATCTCGTGTTCATGCTGTGGGGCGCGCATGCGCAGAACAAGCGCGCGCTGCTCTCGGGCGCGCATTGCGTGCTGGAAGCGCCGCATCCGTCGCCGCTTTCCGCGCATCGCGGCTTTCTCGGCTGCGGGCATTTCGCCCAGGCCAACGACTATCTGCGCGCGCACGGCCGCCAGCCGATCGACTGGCGTTTGCCGGAGGAAGGCCTCGTGCTCGCTTGAACGCCGCTTGCGCCTTGCGCCTTGCGCCGCGCAACGAAAAAACGCCACGAGATCGCTCTCGTGGCGTTTTGTTTTTGCAGCCGTCGATCGCCGTCGATCGGCTAATCGGCCAATCGCGCGGCTTTACACTGCGGCGATCGCCTCACGCGCGCTGGCGAGCGCCGCGCTGGCCGCGTCCGCGCCCAGGTTCAGGCCTTCGGCGTAGATGAAGTTCACGTCGGTCATGCCGAGGAAGCCGAGGAACGACTTCAGGTACGGCGTCTGGCTGTCGTGCGGGGTGCCTTGATACTTGCCGCCGCGCGCCGAAACGACGAACACCTTCTTGCCAGTCACGAGGCCTTCGGGACCGTTCGCGGTGTAGCGGAACGTAACGCCGGCGCGTGCAATCCAGTCGAAGTACGTCTTGAGTTGCGACGAGATGCCGAAGTTATAGAGCGGCGCGCCGATCACGATGACGTCCGCTGCCTGCAGTTCGGCGATCAGCGCGTCGCTGCGCGCGGCGATGGCCTGCTGCTCCGGTGTGCGCTGCTCGGCCGGCGTGAAGAAGGCGCCGAGCACGGCGTCGTCGAGGTGCGGCAGCGGATCGGCTTGCAGGTTGCGCGTGACGACTTGCGCGCCCGGATTCGATTGTTGCAGCCTGGCCGTCAATTCGTTGACGAGCAGCGTCGACTGGGCGCCTTGCGAGCGGGCGGCGGAATTGATTTGCAGGATCGTGGTCATGGTGGCTCCTTCGGTCTCGGTTGCGCAATGTTGCGCGAGTGAAGGCATTGTGTTTTTTTACCGCGTCCCGAAAAAGTAGTCCGCCGATGACGGATTGTTGCAGCGATAGAACAATCGTCGGCACGAAAAAACGGCGTGGGATCGCTCGCCCACGCCGTTTGGTGCAGCGAGTCTTACGCCGCGAGCCAGCGCTCGCGCAAGCCGCGCGCTGGCGCACGCTTGTCGGAGGAGGCGGCGAGCCTGTAGCGCGCGACTTCGGGCGCGTCGAGGGTCAGACGCGCCACGCGAAGCTCGTCGCGGCGAAACGCATGGATTTCGACCTTCGTGCCCGGCTGATAGCGCGAGAGCAGCGCGTCGAGATTGGAGCCCGTGACGCGCAGACCGTCGAGCGCGACGAGCGCGTCGCCGGCCGAAAGTCCCGCCTTCTGCGCCGCGCCGCCTTCATAGACCACGGCAAGCGTCGCCTCGGCACCTCCGCGCAGCCGCGCGCCAAGCGACGGCTTCGCGCCGCGCTCCGGCTCCCCTTCGAGCGCCACGCCGAACGGCTCCAGCAGCGCCGCCAGCGGCAGGTCGCGCGTGCCGCGCACGGCGTCGCTGAAGAGCGCGCCCAGTTCCACGCCCGTCGCCTCGGCAATCAGCGCCTCGACGTCGTCCTCGCCCACGCCCGCGGGCTTGCCGCGATAGAAGTCGCGCCCGTAACGCTGCCACAGCAAACGCATCACGTCGTCGAGCGATTTGCGGCCGTTCGTCTGCGCACGAATCGACAGATCGAAGGCCAAAGCCACGAGCGAGCCCTTCGTGTAATAGCTGACGATCGCATTCGATGCGTTCTCGTCCTGCCGGTAGTACTTCACCCACGCGTCGAACGAGCTTTCCGCGACACTCTGCTTCAGGCGTCCCGCGCCGCGCAGGACGCCCGCGATCGTCTTGCCAAGGAGGCCGAAGTATTCGTCTGCGGGAATGAGGCCGCTGCGCACGAGCATCAAGTCGTCGTAGTACGAGGTGAAGCCCTCGAACAGCCACAACAGCGAGGTGTAGTCCTCGCGCGTGAGGTCGTACGGCACGAACGCCGCCGGCTTGATCCGCTTGACGTTCCACGTGTGGAAATATTCGTGGCTGCACAGGCCGAGATAGGTGCGATAGCCGTCCGACGTCTCCGGCTTGCCCTTCACCGGCAGATCGGTGCGATTGCAGATGAGCGCCGTCGATGCGCGATGCTCGAGGCCGCCGTACCCATCGCTCACCGCCTGGGTCATGAACACGTAGCGCTCCATCGGCGCGCGCTTCGTGCGCGGCTCGAACAGTGCGATCTGCGCTTCGCAGATCTTCTTCAGGTCGGCGGCGAGACGTTCGGTGTCGAGCGCCACCACGCGGCCCGCGATCACGATGTCGTGCGGCACGCCGTGCGCCTTGAAGCTCGCGAGCGTGAATTCGCCCAGCGTGACCGGATGATCGATCAGCTCGTCGTAATTCGTGGCCGTGTATTCGCCGAAGCCGTAGCGCTTGGTGCCGCGCGCTTCCGTGAGCGCCGTGCCCACGCGCCAGTGGCGATACGCGTGCCCGTCCGGACGCTGGATATCGACCGCGTGCTGCGCTTGCTCATGGCCGAGCGCCGCGAGAAACACGCTCGTGCCGTTGAAGAAGCCCACCGTGTCGTCGAGGTGCGCCGCGCGCACCGACATGTCCCACGCGTACACCTCGTAGCGCAGCGTGAGCGCGCCTTTGACCGGGGCGGCCTGCCATGAATGCTTGTCGGTCTTGGTCACGCGCACCTTGCGGCCTGCGTCGTTGAAGGCGCGCAGCGTAACGATGTTGCGCGCGAACTCGCGCACCATGTAGCTGCCCGGAATCCACACGGGCAGCATGAAGCGCTGGCCCTCAGGCGCGGGGTCTTCCACGGTGAGCGTCACCTCGAACAGATGCGCGGCAGGATTCTTCGGGACGATGGTGTATCGGATCGGCTTCATCGGCGGGAATGGTGAAAAATTCGGTCGGCAGACGTGCCCGGCAGACAAAAACGCACAAAAAGCGCCGGGCAAAAAAGCACCGGCCGCGAAGGCGGCCGGCGGATCGGGGCTTTGCTTCAGTGAGCGGCGCTCAGCGCCTTTTCGAGCCGGTCGCTGCTAACCGCGCCCGGCAGACGCGTGCCGTCGGCGAGGATCACGGTGGGCGTGCCCGTCACGTTCATCTTCTGGCCGAGCGCGAGATTGCTGTCGATGGCGGCGGTGTCGCAGGTGCCGGCGGCCGTGGGCGCCTTGCGGTCCACCATCCACGACTCCCACGCCTTCGCGCGGTCCGACGAGCACCAGATCTGCTTGGCCTTCGCCGTCGAATCGGGCGAAAGCACCGGATACAGGAAGGTATAGACCGTCACGTTGTCGATGGACTTCAGCGTGCTTTCGAGTTGATGGCAGTACGGGCAATTCGGGTCGGAGAACACGGCCATCCTGCGTTTGCCGTCGCCCTTCACGACCTTGACCGCGTTCGCGAACGGCAGCTTCGCGAAATCGACCTTGTTGATTTCGTTCAGGCGCGCCTCGGTGAGATTGCGGTGCGCCCTGGTGTCGATGAGTTCGCCGTTGAGCACGTAGTCGCCGTTGGCGTCGCTGTAGACGATCTGCGTGCCGAGATTGATTTCGTAGAGGCCGGGCATGGGCGCCTTGCTGATGCCCTTGATGTCGCCGGCGTCGATGCCCAGACGCGTTTGCAGCGCCGATTTGATCTTGTCGGTGGTCTGGTCGGCCTGGGCCGAGCAGCCGAGCGCCGAGGCGGCTACCGCGATCACGAGCGCGGCAAATCGAATACGCGTTTGCATGGGATGCATTCCTGATTCAGGCGCGCCGCGAGAAAGACGGCGCGCACAGAGTTCCATTGAAGGCCGGGGCGGCGGGGACGCGCTGCGGGCGCGGCCAATACGTCCATTCTAAGCTGCGCCGGAAAAACCGCGGAGATTAGCCGAGCGCCGAGGCGACGAGCCAGCGCTTGAGCAGCGGCTGCGCGCCCACGAACGCCATGCCCGTATTGCGCACCGCGCGGGCGAGCGTGCCGGGGAACGAAAAGAGCCGTTGCAGGCCGTCGGTCGCGACGACGAGCTTCTGGATGTCCTCGCGGCGGCTGCGTTCGTAGCGGCGCAGCAGCACGATGTCGCCGAGGTCGCGGAACGCCTCTTTTTTCGTGACGACGTCGACGAGCGCGGCCACGTCGCGCAAACCGAGGTTCACGCCCTGGCCCGCGAGCGGGTGAATCAGATGCGCGGCGTCCCCGACCAGGGCGACGCGCGGCGCAACGAGCCGGTCGACGGTTTGGAGCGAAAGCGGAAAGCCGCGCGCGGGCGTCACGCATTCGAGCGCGCCCAACTGGCTTTGCGAGACGCGCTCGACTTCAGCGGCGAGCTGCTCCGGTTCGAGCTTGAGCAGCGCGTCGGCGTGTTCGGTCTGCGCCGACCACACGAGCGACACGTGCTGATCCGGCAGCGGCAGCAAGGCGACGATCTCGCCCTCGCGGAACCACTGGTACGCCGTTTCGCCGTGCGGCTTTTGCGCGCGGAAATTGGCGACCACGCCGGTCTGGCGGTAATCGCGCCGCTCGACCTTCGAGCCGATTTGCGCGCGCACCCACGAATGCGCGCCGTCCGCGCCGATCGCGAGATCGGCTTCGATCGTGCGGCCATTGGCGAGGCCAATCACGGCCGCGTCGGGCTTCACGTCGAGCGTTTCGGCGCGCGCGTCGATCCACGCGAGATTGGGCTGGAAGTGGAGCGCGGCGTCGAGCGCGCGCTCGATGACCGACGATTCGGCGATCCACGCGAGCTGCGCAACCGACGCCTGGTACGCTGAGAAGTGCAGTTCCGCCGCGGCGTCGCCGAACACGTGCATGTCGTACACGGGCGTGAGGCGCACGGCGTCGGCGGCCTGCCAGACCCGCAGCCGTTCGAACAGCGCCTGCGAGCTGCGCGAGAAGGCGTACACACGCGCGTCGAACATGGCGCCGGCAGGCAGCGGCGCGCATGGCTGCGCGAGCAGCGCCACGCGCAGGCCGCTCAAGGTGAGCGCGAGCGCCGCCGACTTGCCGACGAGGCCGCCGCCGATCACGGCGACATCAAAGGTCTGGTTGCTTGCAGTCATGCGCGCATTATAGCCGCGGGCGCTTTTGCGACAGGGTCGGATGGGCGCGGTGTTGCGGCGCAGCAAGAGTTGGCGCGCCGATGCGTCCGGCGCGCGGCGACGGCCGCCGCGAGCCCTTACCCGGACGAGGTTACAATTACGGTTTTCGTGACTCCGCGTCACGCCCCCCGACGTGCCACCTGCGCCGCCCCGCCCGCCGCTCCCGCTTTCGCGAGACGCCCGGCTCGGGCGCTTCGCGCGCGGCGAGCCGCACGTCACCACCCTGACATGCAGAGATTTTCATGAGCCTCAAATGCGGCATCGTCGGCTTGCCTAACGTCGGCAAGTCCACCCTTTTCAACGCGCTGACCAAGGCGGGCATCGCGGCCGAAAACTACCCGTTCTGCACCATCGAGCCGAACGTCGGCGTGGTCGAAGTGCCGGATCCGCGTCTGAAGGCGCTCTCGGACATCGTCAAGCCTGAGCGCGTCGTGCCGGCCGTGGTCGAGTTCGTCGATATCGCGGGTCTGGTGGCGGGCGCGAGCAAGGGTGAAGGTCTGGGCAACCAGTTCCTCGCGAACATCCGCGAAACCGATGCGATCACGCACGTCGTGCGCTGCTTCGAGGACGACAACGTGATCCACGTGGCGGGCAAGGTCGATCCGCTCTCCGACATCGAAGTCATCAACACCGAACTCGCGCTCGCCGACCTCGGCACCGTCGAAAAGTCGCTCACGCGCTACTCGAAGGCGGCCAAATCGGGCAACGACAAGGAAGCCGCGAAACTCGTCGCCGTGCTGGAAAAAGTGCGCGCGCAGCTCGATCAGGCCAAGCCCGTGCGCGCGCTCGACCTGAACGAGGACGAACAGGCGCTCCTCAAGCCGTTCTGCCTGATTACGGCGAAGAAGACGATGTACGTCGCGAACGTGAAGGACGACGGCTTCGAGAACAACCCGTACCTCGACGCCGTGCGCAAGCACGCCGAAGCCGAAGGCGCGCCGGTCGTGGCCGTGTGCGCCGCGATCGAAGCCGAAATCGCCGATCTCGACGACGAAGACAAGATCGCGTTCCTCGCCGACATGGGCATGGAAGAGCCGGGGCTCGACCGCGTGATCCGCGCGGGTTTCAAGCTGCTCGGCCTGCAAACCTACTTCACCGCGGGCGTGAAGGAAGTGCGCGCGTGGACGATCCACGTGGGCGATACGGCCCCGCAGGCCGCGGGCGTGATCCATACCGACTTCGAGCGCGGCTTCATCCGCGCGCAGACCATCGCGTTCGGCGACTACATCCAGTTCAAGGGCGAAACCGGCGCGAAAGAAGCCGGCAAGATGCGCGCCGAAGGCAAGGAATACGTCGTGCACGACGGCGACGTGATGAACTTCCTGTTCAACGTCTAAAGGCAATGCGCAAGCCCGCTTTCGAGCGGGCTTTTTTACAGCGGCGATTCGCGCGCGAACCGCCGCGCCCACCAAGAAGAACAATGACAACGAGACTTTCCGCGCGGCTCGCCGCCGCGGCCTTCGCGCTGTGCCTCGCCGCGCCGGCCTTCGCGTTCCAGCCGTCGCCGGGCACCTACGCCGCGCCCGACGAATCCGATCTCGACAACCATCGCGGCTATGTGAACCGCGACGGTCAAGCCGTTCACTCGCCCGCGCATACGCGCTCGGGCCGCGCGCCCGAAGGCGCGAGCGCGCAATGCCGCGACGGCACATACAGTTTCAGCCGCCACCACAGCGGCACTTGTTCGCGCCACGGCGGCGTCGCGCAGTGGCTGTGAGCGCGCATCGCGCGCCGCCCAGGTCTCAAAGCGCCGACAAAAAAGCCCGCTCGAAAGCGGGCTTCGCCATCAAATCACGATATCCCGCGCGCGCTTTACAATAGCGCGTTGAAGCATCACCCCATTCGAGGTTCGGGCAACGCAGTCGCGCCGGGCGCTCCCCTTTTTTCCGTTTTCCAAAGACACACTCATGGCCCAATACGTCTTCACCATGAACCGGGTCGGCAAGATCGTGCCGCCCAAGCGCCAGATCCTCAAAGACATCTCGCTGTCGTTCTTCCCGGGCGCGAAGATCGGCCTGCTCGGCCTGAACGGCTCGGGCAAGTCCACGCTCATCAAGATCATGGCTGGCGTCGACAAGGACATCGAAGGCGAAGCCACGCCGATGCCCAACCTCAACATCGGCTATCTGCCGCAGGAACCGCAGCTCGATCCGGAAAAGACGGTGCGCGAAGCCGTGGAAGAAGGTCTGGGCGACGTGTTCAACGCGCAGAAGAAGCTCGACGAAATTTACGCCGCCTACGCGGAGCCGGACGCCGACTTCGACGCCCTCGCCGCAGAACAGGCGAAGTACGAAGCCATTCTCGCCACGACCGACGGCAGCGCGGAACAGCAGATCGAAATCGCCGCCGATGCGCTGCGCCTGCCGGCCTGGGACGCGAAGATCGGCAATCTCTCCGGCGGCGAAAAGCGCCGCGTCGCGCTGTGCAAGCTGCTGCTCGAAAAGCCCGACATGCTGCTGCTCGACGAGCCGACCAACCACCTCGACGCCGAATCGGTCGAGTGGCTCGAACAGTTCCTGACGCGCTTCCCGGGCACCGTCGTCGCCGTGACCCACGACCGCTACTTCCTCGATAACGCCGCCGAGTGGATTCTCGAACTCGACCGCGGCCACGGCATTCCCTGGAAGGGCAACTATTCAAGCTGGCTCGACCAGAAGGAAGAGCGCCTGAAGCAGGAAGAAGCGACGGAATCGGCGCGCCAGAAGGCCATCAAGAAGGAACTGGAGTGGGTGCGCCAGAACCCGAAGGGCCGTCAGGCGAAGTCGAAGGCGCGTATTGCGCGCTTCGAGGAACTGTCGAGTTCGGATTACCAGAAGCGCAACGAAACGCAGGAAATCTTCATTCCGGCGGGCGAGCGTCTGGGCAACGAAGTCATCGAATTCAAGAACGTCAGCAAGTCGTATGGCGATCGTCTCCTGATCGACAACCTCAGCTTCAAGATTCCGGCGGGCGCGATCGTCGGCATCATCGGGCCGAACGGCGCCGGTAAGTCCACGCTGTTCCGCATGCTCACGGGCAAGGAGCAGCCGGACTCGGGCGAGATCGTGCAAGGCCCGACGGTCAAGCTCGCTTACGTCGATCAGAGCCGCGACGCGCTGGCTTCCAGCAAGACCGTGTTCGAGGAAATCTCGGGCGGCGCGGACGTGCTGACGGTGGGCAAGTACGAAACGCCGTCGCGCGCCTATATCGGCCGTTTCAACTTCAAGGGCGGCGATCAGCAGAAGATCGTCGGCAATCTCTCGGGCGGCGAGCGCGGCCGTCTGCATCTGGCCAAGACGCTGATTTCGGGCGGCAACGTCCTGCTGCTCGACGAACCGTCGAACGACCTCGACGTCGAAACGCTGCGCGCGCTCGAAGACGCCCTGCTCGAATTCGCGGGTTCGGTGATGGTGATTTCGCACGATCGCTGGTTCCTCGACCGTATCGCGACGCACATCCTCGCGTTCGAAGGCGACTCGCAGGTCACGTTCTTCGACGGCAACTATCAGGAATACGAAGCCGACAAGATCAAGCGTCTGGGCGAGGAAGCGGCGCGTCCGAAGCGTCTGCGCTACAAGCCGATCAGCCGCTAACCGGCAACCGCTCGGCCGGCTGGCGCGCTGGATCGATAGCGACAACGGCGGCAACAACGGCGGCCCGCGTGCCGCCGTTGCCGTTCCAGCGGCACGCGCGGCATGGCGGTTGCTTGAAAGCGCTACGCTTGGTGGCACCCAGGGTCACGTAAGACCCAAACTCCGAGCCTGAACTCCGGCCGTCCACGAAAGGAATTCCGTATGGCGATGCCGCTGCGCAACCGTGTTCTCCTCATCGTGGCGATCGTCGTCGCGGTGCTCGCGCTCGCGGCGCTCGGCACGCTCTACGCGCTGCAGCGCGAGGCGAAAGCCTACGTGGAGCGCGCGCTTGCGCCTGTCGGCACGGCCGCCAGCGTGAACGTGGCGTTCGATCTCTCGTCCGTCGAACTCACCGACGTACACCTGCGGCCGCCGCCCAACTGGCCCACCCCCGACACGCTGCGCGCCGCGCGCATCAAGATCACGCCCGACCTGCGCGCGCTGCTCTCGCACCGCGTGCATATTCGCGAGATCACCGTGAGCGACTTCACGTTGACGGTGCTGCGCCAGGCAAGCGGCTCGACCCTGATCCTGCCGAATCTGCGCGAAGAGATGTCGCAAAGTACGTCCGCGGGCGGCGCGCAGGGAGAAAGCGGTCTGCCGCCGGAAAAGATCATCGACCATATCGCTTTCGAAAACGGCGTATTCGACTTTTACGACCGGGCGGCCAGCAATCCGCCGTGGCGCGTCACGGTGAACGGCGCGCAGGCAAGCGTCGACAACATCCATCTGCCCGCGCTGACGGAGCCCACTCGCGTTTCGGTCACGGGCAATGTCGTCGGCCCGCAGCACACGGGGCGCGTGACGTTCAACGGCTGGATGCAGATCGCGAGCAAGGACTCGCAACTCCACACGACGCTGCGCGGCGTCGATGTGCGCACGCTCGATCCTTATCTGCTGAAAAAAGCTGGAGCCAAGGCCAACGTGACGGGCGGCACGCTCGACCTCGATCTCACCTCGACCGTGCGCGGTTATCACCTGCACGCGCCGGGCACCGTTACGCTGCACAACCTGCAACTTGCGGAAAGCGGCGACGCCGTGGATACCTTCCTGTCGATTCCGACGCGCGCCGCCGTAGCCGCGTTGAAAGCGCACAAGGGCGAGATCACGCTGCATTTCGTACTCGACGGCAACCTGCGCGACCCGAAGTTCAGGCTGAACGAAAACCTGACAACGGAGCTGCGCGCGGGCTTTGCGCAGGCGCTCGGCGTGAGCGCGGAGGGCGTGGCGAAGGGTGCCGGCCAAACCGCGAAGGGCATCGCCGATGCGCTGCGCAGTCTGCTGCAGCCGGCGGCGCCGGCGCCCGCATCGAAATAACGCGCGGGGGCCAGCTTCGGCGGGGTTAGACCGGCAGGCCGAGTTCGCGCAGTTTCGCGTCGGTGGCGGCGTTGCTCGTGTGGTGCACGCCGTGCCAGCCGAGCGCCGTGGCGGCGGCGGCGTTGTGCGCGTTGTCGTCGATGAAAACGAGTTCCGCGGGCTTTACGCCCGGCAACTGCGCTTCGATACGGCGAAACATCTCGTGGAAGATTGCCGGATCGGGCTTCACGAGCTTCACGCGGCCCGAGACAACGATGTCGCGGCAGCGCCGCAGGATGCCGAAGCGCTCCCACGCCCACGGAAACGTCTCGGCGGACCAGTTCGTGAGGCCGAAGATCGGCATGCCCGCCGCCTCCAGCCGCTCGAACGTCGCTACGCCTCCGGCGAGCAGCCCGCCGATCATCTCGTGCCAGCGCTCGTAGAACGCGCGAATGAGCGCTTCATGCGCGGGAAACGCCGCGACCAGTTCGTCGGTGCCCACGGCGATGGGCTCGCCGCCGTCCTGGCGCACCACCCAATCCATCTTGCAGACGTGCGTGAGAAACCAGCGGCGTTCGTCGTCGTTGGGAATCAGCTTGCGATAGAGATACTCGGGACTCCAGTCCACGAGCACCCCGCCGAAATCGAATACCACTGCCTTGATCGTCATGCGTATCTCGCTCCGCTTGTCTGAATACCGGGAAATCAGATCGGCTGAGTGCGCTTTTTTAGCCACGCGAGCGCGTCGCCGCTCACATGGGGCGCCACGCGCACGCGCACCGTCTGGTGGTACGCATTGAGCCATTCGAGCTCATCCGCGCGCAAGAGCGCGAGATCAATGCAACGCGTATCGATCGGACAGAGCGTGAGCGTCTCGAAGCTCAGGAAGTCGCCGAATTCGGTGGTTTCGGCGGGCTGGTTGAGCACGAGATTCTCGATGCGCACGCCCCACTTGCCCGGCCGGTAGATGCCCGGCTCGACCGAAGTGATCATGCCTTCCTCCATCGCGGTCCACGGCTCGGCCGGCGCGTAGTGCGAGATGACCTGCGGGCCCTCGTGCACGTTCAGGAAGTAGCCCACGCCGTGGCCCGTGCCGTGACCGTAATCGGCGCCCGCTTCCCAGATTGGCGCGCGCGCGATGGCGTCGAGCATCGGCGAGCGGATGCCGCGCGGAAACTTCGCGCGCGAGAGCGCCATCATGCCTTTGAGCACGAGCGTGAAATCGCGCTTTTGCTCGGCGCTCGGCGTGCCCACGGGCACGACGCGCGTGATGTCGGTGGTGCCGTCGAGGTACTGGCCGCCCGAATCGATGAGCAGCAGGCCGTTGCCTTCGATCACGCTGTGCGATTCGGCCGTGGCGCGGTAGTGCGGCATCGCGCCGTTCGCGTTGAAACCCGCGATGGTCGCGAACGAGAGCGACTTGAAGCCCGCGCGGCGCGCACGCGCGGCGGAAAGCTTTTCGTCGATGGTCAGCTCGGTAATGGTCTCGCGGCCCAGCGCCGCCTCGAACCACGCGAAGAATTCGGCAAGCGCCGCGCCGTCCTGCTCCATGGTCGCGCGCACGTGGGCGGCTTCGGCGGCGGTTTTGCGCGACTTGAAAAACGTGCTCGGGTTGACCGACTCCACCAGCTTCACCGCCGACGACACCGCCTGTAGCAAGCCATACGTCACGCGGCGCGGATCGACGAGCAGCGCGGCCTTGGCGGGCAGCGCCGCGAGCGCGGCGGCGGCCTCGGCATACGGTGCGACGCGCACGTTGTCCTTCGCGAGCGACTGCACGAGCGCGTCGCCCACTTTGCCGTCGGCGACGAAGAGCGTCGCGTCGTCCGGCCCGATCAGCGCGTGCGCGACGAACACGGGGTTGTAGTTCACGTCCGCGCCGCGCAGGTTGAAGAGCCAGGCGAGGTCGTCGAGCGTGGAGACGAAGTGCCACTGCGCGCCCTTTTCCTGCATCGCGCGGCGCACCTGGTCGAGCTTGCCGGCGCGGCTCGTGTCGGCGTGCGGCGCGACGTGCTCGTACACGGGCTCGAGCGGCAGCGACGGGCGGCCCTGCCAGACGTCGTCGAGCAGATCGAGGTCCGTGCGCAGCGCGACGTCGCGCGCCTTGAGCGCGTCGGCCAGCGCGCGCGCCGAGGCCACGCCGAGCACGGCGCCGTCCACGGCCACCGCGCCGCCCGCGCTGACGTTCTGCGCGAGCCAGTCGATGTGCGGCGCGCTCTGCTGGCCGCCCATCATCTTCATGAGCTGGATGCCGGTGCCCGCGAGTTGCTGCCCGGCCTGCACCCAGTAGCGGCTGTCCACCCAGACGCCCGCGAAATCCTTCGTCACCACGAGCGTGCCCACCGAGCCGGTAAAGCCCGACAGCCACTCGCGCCCCTGCCAGCGGCGCGGCAGGTATTCGGACAGATGCGGATCGGCGGACGGCACGAGGGCGGCGTCCACGCCGGCGCGCGCCATCGCGGCGCGCAAGGCGGCGATGCGTTCGGGAATGGAAGAGGTTTCGGGGAGTCGGGCGTTCATGTTTTCACCTGCGAAGAATTCCAAGCGGATAACCGGGGCGATGTCTCGGGCTAGCTTCGTCGCGCGCGCACCGCCACGCACACGCCCACGAAAAGGAGCGCGAGCGCCGTGCAAAGCGGCCACTGGAGCAGTTCACCATCGTAGAAAAGACCGGTCGCGCTGCCCGCCGCGTTCGCGAGCGTCGCGCCCAGCACGCCGGCGACGACCGCCAGCGCGAGCGAAGGACGCGCGGCGCGGCGCAACGGATGGAGCCACCATCCCGCACAGCCCACCACCAGACCAAGCAGGGCGATACCAGGCCAGCCCATTAAAGACTTGTCCTATAGGTTTTCAGATAAGTCTGATAGGACTGCCGAAGCACGGGAGCTAGCATTTGTAACTTGGTTAGTCTCTATTAAAACTGGAAAACGGTCGGCTCGGCGCTTCCCGCGTAGCGCTTGAGTGTAGGGGGCAGGATGGCGCAACGCAAGCGCGTCCGGGCCACCCCAGCCGCACTCTCTCGTATGCGAATCGCCCTTGTCGAACCAGACGCCCGTCAGGCTGAAACGATCGTCCGCCTGCTCATTGCGGGTGGGCACGCATGCCACCACTTCCCGCTCGGCGCGCAACTCTTCGAAACGCTCGAAGACGAAACCTTCGACCTGTTGATCGCGGCATGGTGGTGCGGCGACGCCGGCGCCGACGACCTCATCCCCCAAGCACGCAAGCTGCTCCCCGGTCTGCCGGCCATTGCGCTGATGCTCGCGCCGCACGAGAGCGAAATCGTCGCGAGCCTGCAGGCCGGCGCGGACGATTGCATCGCCAAACCGGTGCGCGGCCCGGAAATGCTCGCGCGCATCGACGCCCTCCTGCGCCGCGCCGGCGTGCGCCGGCCGCGCAACCGCGCGCGTCATGGTTTTGGGGACTACCTCTTCGATTCGGGCCGCTACGAAGTGTCGTTTCGGGGCCAGACCGTCACGCTCACGCCCAAGGAATACCGCTTCGCGCTGCTGTTGTTCACCAACGCATCGCGCCCCGTTTCTCGGGCGCGCATCCTCGAAACGGTGTGGAACCTGAACCGCGACGTTCGGTCGCGCACGCTGGACACGCACGCCTCGCGGCTGCGCAGCAAATTACAGCTCGGACCCGAGCACGGCTGGCGTTTGACCACGTTGTACGGCTTCGGCTACCAGCTCGAAAGGCTCCCCATATCAACCACCGGAATGTCGGACTCTGTCGCCGCGAATGTCGGAAGCGAGGAAAAGTTATAATATCCGCCTAAATCTCGCCCCCATGGTATGCAGCTTCTAACGATCGGAATCAATCACCACACCGCGCCCGTCGCCTTGCGCGAACGCGTGGCGTTTCCGCTCGAACAGATCAAGCCCGCGCTCGCCCTGTTCAAGGAAGCGTGGTCCGGCAAGCGTTCACTGAGCGCGCCGGAAGCCGCCATTCTCTCCACCTGCAACCGCACCGAGCTGTACTGCGCGACCGACGCGCAAAGCTCGCGCGACGCCGCCGTGAGCTGGCTTTCGCACTATCACGGCATCCGCGAAGAGGAACTTGCGCCGCACGTCTATACGCTGCCGCAGTCCGAAGCGGTACGTCATGCGTTCCGGGTGGCTTCGGGGCTCGATTCGATGGTGCTCGGCGAAACCCAGATCGTCGGCCAGATGAAGAACGCGGTTCGCACCGCGACCGAGGCTGGCGCGCTCGGCACCTATTTGAACCAGTTGTTCCAGCGTACCTTCGCCGTGGCGAAGGAAGTGCGCAGCTCGACCGAAATCGGCGCGCAGTCGGTTTCCATGGCCGCCGCTGCCGTGCGTCTCGCGCAGCGCATCTTCGACAAGATCGCCAACCAGCGCGTGCTCTTCATCGGCGCGGGCGAAATGATCGAACTGTGCGCGGCGCACTTCGCCGCGCAGCAGCCGCGCGAACTGGTGGTCGCCAATCGCACCGCCGAGCGCGGGCGTTACGTTGCCGAACGTTTCGGCGGCCGCGCCATTCCGCTTTCCGACTTGCCCACGCGCATGCACGAGTTCGACATCATCGTTTCGTGCACGGCGTCCACGCTGCCCATCATCGGGCTCGGCGCTGTCGAGCGTGCGGTGAAGGCGC
Source organism: Paraburkholderia sp. J76 (assembly GCF_905220295.1). Taxonomy (NCBI): domain Bacteria; kingdom Pseudomonadati; phylum Pseudomonadota; class Betaproteobacteria; order Burkholderiales; family Burkholderiaceae; genus Paraburkholderia; species Paraburkholderia sp. J76. The sequence continues at coordinate 124,052 of NZ_CAJMZJ010000018.1, read as the reverse complement.
GGCGTCACCGCCCCATTTTCATGGTCGACCTCGCGGTGCCCCGCGACATCGAGCCCGAAGTCGCCCAGCTCGAAGACGTGTTCCTCTATACCGTCGACGATCTCGGCACGATCGTGCGCGAAGGCAATGCTTCGCGCCAGGCCGCCGTGGCGCAAGCCGAAACGATCATCGAATCGCGCGTGGCGAACTTCATGCAGTGGCTCGACTCGCGCAGCATCGTGCCGGTCATCCGCCACATGCATACGCAGGCCGACGCGCTGCGCCGCGCCGAACTCGAACGCGCCCGCAAGATGCTCGCGCGCGGCGACGACCCGGCGGCCGTGCTCGAAGCGCTGTCGCAGTCGCTCACCAACAAGCTGATCCACGGTCCGACGCATGCGCTCAACACGTCGAGCGGCGATCAGCGCGACTCGCTCATCGAACTGATGGGCGGCTTCTACCGCCACGGCCAGCCCGTCAAGGTCGACGGCGCCGCCTCGCGTTCCGCGGATTCGCCGGACGCCTCCGACTCGTCCGACTTTTCCGGTTCTTCGGACCGTTAGCGGCGCTCGCGCCCGGGCGCGCGCCGTGCGTGCCCCGCACGAGCGGGCCGCCCGCCCTCTTCTTCTTTCTCGCAGTTCTATCCGGAGCCCGCTCCGCACCGCCCGATGAAAACGAGCATGCAATCGAAGCTCGACCAGTTGACTACGCGCCTGGCCGAGCTGAACGACCTGTTGAGCCGTCCCGATGTGACCTCGAACCGCGATCAGTACCGCAAGCTCACGCGCGAGCACGCTGAACTGGGGCCCGTGGTCGAGCACTACGGCCAGTGGCGTCAGGCCAAAGACGACGAGGGCGCCGCCAAAGATCTGCTGTCCGACGCCTCGATGCGCGACTTCGCCGAAGACGAGATGAAGGCCGCGCGCGAGCGCATGGCCCAGCTTCAGCACGAATTGCAGATGATGCTGCTGCCGAAGGACCCCAACGACGGCCGCAACGTGTTCCTCGAAATCCGCGCGGGCACGGGCGGCGACGAATCGGCGCTCTTCGCGGGCGACCTGCTGCGCATGTATCTGCGCTACGCGGAGCGCAGCCGCTGGCAAATCGAGATGATGTCGGCAAGCGAGTCGGATCTCGGCGGCTACAAGGAAGTGATCGTGCGCATCGCGGGCGAGGCCGCGTACTCGACGCTCAAGTTCGAGTCGGGCGGCCATCGCGTGCAGCGCGTGCCCGCGACCGAAACGCAGGGCCGCATCCACACGTCGGCGTGCACGGTCGCGGTGATGCCCGAAGCCGACGAGATCGGCGAAGTCGAGATCAATCCCGCCGACCTGCGCATCGACACGTTCCGGGCCTCGGGCGCGGGCGGCCAGCACATCAACAAGACCGATTCGGCCGTGCGCGTAACGCACCTTCCCACCGGCATCGTCGTGGAGTGCCAGGACGACCGCTCGCAGCACAAGAACAAGGACCGCGCGCTCAAGGTGCTCGCCGCGCGCATCAAGGACAAGCAGTATCAGGAGCAGCACGCGAAGGAAGCGGCCACGCGCAAGAGCCTCGTGGGCTCGGGCGACCGCTCGGAGCGCATTCGCACCTACAACTTTCCGCAGGGGCGGCTCACCGATCACCGCATCAATCTCACGCTGTATCGCCTCGAAGGGATCATGGACGGCGACCTCGACGAGCTGATCGGCGCGCTCGTGTCCGAGCATCAGGCCGAGCAGCTTGCATCGCTGGGCGACGCGGATTGAGCGCGCGTCGACAATGAGCGAAGCCGTTACCGCCGAGGCTCTGCTGCGCGCCTCGCCGCTGCCCGCCCTCGAAGCACGCATCCTGCTGATGCACGTGCTCGGGTGGCGGCGCACCGAACTCATCACGCGCGGCGACGAGGCGCTCGAAGCCAGCCCCGCAGCGGCCTACCGCGCACTCGAAGCGCGGCGCGTGGGAGGCGAGCCCATCGCGCAACTCGTGGGCGCGCGCGAGTTCTACGGCCTCGACTTCGACGTGACGCCCGACGTGCTGATTCCGCGCGCCGATACCGAGTTGCTGGTGGAAACCGCGCTCGCGGCGCTCGAAGGCATTGCCCGGCCGCGCGTGCTCGACCTCGGCACCGGCAGCGGCGCGATTGCCGTGGCGCTCGCTTCGGCGCGTCCGGACGCGCGCGTTTGGGCCGTCGATCGCTCTGCGGCCGCGCTCGAAGTCGCCGCGCGCAACGCCGCGAAGCTGCTCGACGCGCGGCGTCCCGGCGCAGCGCTCGCGTTCGTCGCGGGCAGTTGGTACGACACGCTCGACCCGGCCTTGCGATTCGAGGCGATCGTGAGCAATCCGCCGTATATCGCGAGCGGCGATCCGCATCTGGAGCAAGGCGACCTGCGCTTCGAGCCGCGCGGGGCGCTCACCGACGAAGCCGATGGTCTCACCGCCCTGCGCGCGATCGTCGCGGGCGCATCCGCGTGGCTCGCGCCGGGCGGCGTGCTCTGGATGGAGCACGGCTACGACCAGGCGGCGGCGGTGCGGGCGTTGCTGGAAAGCGCCGGTTTCGCCCAGGTGCGCTCCGAGCGCGATCTGGCCGGCATCGAGCGCATCAGCGGAGGCCGTCTGCTGCCGCCCTCCGGCCAGGAGCGCTCCCGGTAGCGCCCGGCCCGCTCAGGCGAAATCCGCTATCATTTCATCCTGCAATCCAACGTATTCCGCATCAATTCAATCGCAAGGTCAGTCATGGACACCCAACAACGCATCAAGCAGATCGTCGACGAAAACGCCGTCGTCCTCTTCATGAAGGGCAACGCGCAGTTCCCGATGTGCGGCTTCTCCGGTCGCGCGGTGCAGATCCTGAAGGCGTGTGGCGTCGATCAGTTCAAGACCGTCAACGTGCTCGAGGACGACGAAGTCCGCCAGGGCATCAAGGAATTCTCGAACTGGCCGACCATTCCGCAGCTTTACGTGAAGGGCGAATTCGTCGGCGGCTCGGACATCATGATGGAGATGTACCAGAACGGCGAACTGCAGCAGCTCTTCGCCGCGGCGTAATTGCTCCACGGGGCGGCATCGGGCGCTACGCGGCGCCCGCGCCGTCCCGAGCCACGGCAAGCCGCGCCGGCGCTTTTCATGAGGCGCCTTCCCACCTTCGCTTCGACTCCCGCCTGACGTGAATACCGTCCTCCCCGCCTCCCCCGCTGCCGCACAACTGCCGCAACGCCGGCTGATCGTCGCGATCACGGGAGCCACGGGCGCGCTCTACGGCGTGCGCATGCTCGACATGCTGCGGCGGCTGGGCGGCGTCGAAACCCATCTGCTCGTTTCGGCCGCGGGCTGGCTCAACATCCAGCACGAGCTGCAACTGGGCAAGGACGATCTGCACGCGCGTGCGGATGTCGTACATTCCGTGCGCGACGTCGGGGCGACCATCGCGTCGGGCTCCTTCGCGACCGACGGCATGATCGTCGCGCCCTGCTCGATGAAGACGCTCGCGAGCGTCGCCCACGGTCTTTCCGACAACCTGATCGCGCGCGCCGCCGACGTCACGCTCAAGGAACGCCGCCGTCTCGTGCTGCTCGTGCGCGAAACGCCGTTCAATCTCGCGCATCTGCGCAACATGACGGCCGTGACCGAAATGGGCGGCGTGATCTTCCCGCCGTTGCCGGCCTTCTACAACCAGCCCGCTTCAATCGAAGAGATGGTCGATCACACGGTCGCGCGCGTGCTCGACCTGTTCGCGCTCGGACCGGCGCTCTCGCCGGCGTGGCCAGGACTGCGCAGCGCCGACGAATAAGCGGCCGCAACGCCTCTCGCCGCCAGCCGATTATCAACGTCGGCGACACAATCAATTCCCCTTCTGCCCGTTTAATTCGCGACGGTAGGGTCCTATATTGATCGCACCACGATACTTTCGGGCCGCGCACGACGCGGCCTGCCGACGATCATGACCACTCGCACGCCTACCCTTTTCCTCTCGCACGGCGCGCCTACGCTGCCGATCGACCCGTCGCTGCCATCTGGCGGTTTCACGGTGCTCTCGGAGCATTTGCCGCGTCCGCAGTCGGTGCTCATGCTCTCCGCGCATTGGGGCACGATGCGGCCCGTGGTGAGCACGGCGGCGCAACCCGAGACGATCCACGACTTCTACGGCTTCCCGCGCGCACTCTACGAGATCCAGTACCCCGCGCCGGGCGCGCCCGAGGTGGCGCAGCGCGCAGCGGCGCTGCTGCGCGAGCACGGCGTTGCCGTGGATGAAGAAGCGCATGGGCTCGACCACGGTGCGTGGGTGCCGATGCTGCTGATGTTCCCGCAGGCCGATGTGCCCGTGGCCCAGCTTTCGATTCAGCCGCGCGCCAACGCCGCGCATCACTTCGCGCTGGGCCGCGCGCTGCGCTCGCTGCGCGACGACGGCGTGATGGTGATCGGCTCGGGCCAGATCACGCATAACCTGCGCGAGGCGGACTTTTCGGCGCGCCCGGAAGACGCCGACCCGCGCGTGGCCGAATTCACGGAGTGGTTCGAGAATCGCCTCGCCGCGCGCGACATCGAAGCGCTGCTCGACTATCGCCAGCGCGGCCCGCATGCGTTGCTAATGCACCCGACCGACGAACACCTGCTGCCCGTCTTCGCGGCGCTCGGCGCAGCCGACGACGACTACACGCTCGGCGTGCAATCGCTTGGCACTTACCAGCGCGCGCTCGCGATGACGAATTACGTATTCGGCAGCGCCGTGCAGTAAAGCCGCAGCGCTGGCTTCAGACATGAAAAAACCCGCCTGAATGGCTTCAGGCGGGTTTTCTGTATTACGCGACGCTCAGTTCGACACTTAGTGCGCGCCGATGCCTTCGAGGACTTCGTCGTGCTCCTGGCGTTCATCGAGGTACGGCGAGCGGTAACCCGAATGCACGCCCCAGTAATAGAACACGAGCGAGATCAGCGCGACGACCAGCATGTCCCAGCCGTAGGGCAGCAGACCGCTGCCGCCGAACTGTTTGCTGCCGAGGAGCGAGAGCAGCGCCATGATCGGCAGATAGGCGCACAGCCACCACGCAGCCTTCAGATCCTGGCCCCAACCTTCGAAGCCCTGCTTGCCCTGGAAGTAGAAGTACACCGGCAGCGCGACGACCATCAGCAAAATGATTTCGCCGGTCAGCGGCCACTTCGCCCAGTACAGGATCATCGACGCGCAGACGAATGCGAACGGCGCGATTACCTTCATGAACGGCACGGAGAGCGGGCGCTCGATGTCCGTGGCGGCGCGCTTGAGCGCCATCAGGCTGATCGGACCCGTGAGGTACGAGATCACCGTCGCCACCGAGATCACCGCCGCGAGCGAACTCCAGCCGCGGAAGAAGAACATGAAGATGAACGAGACGACCAGGTTGAACCACATCGCGTTACGCGGCACGCCGTAGAACGGGTGCACGTTGCCGAACATCTTCGGCATCGTGTTGTTGCGCTCCATGGCGTAGATCATGCGCGAGGTCGTCGCCATGTAAGTCGTACCGGTGCCGCTCGGGCTCACGAATGCGTCGACGTAGAGCAGGATCGCGAGCCAGTTCAGGTTCAGCGCGATCGCGAGTTCCGCGAACGGCGACTTGAAGTTGAACGTGTTCCAGCCCTTCGCGACGTCGGCGGGATTGACCGCGCCGATATACGCGATCTGCAGCAGCACGTAGATCACGAGTGCGCAGAGAATCGAGCCGATGACCGCGAACGGCACGCTCCTCGCCGGATTGCGCGCTTCACCCGCGAGGTTGATCGGGCTCTGGAAGCCGTTGAACGCGAACACGATGCCGCTCGTCGCCACCGCCGTGAACACCGCCGACCAGCCATACGGCGCGAACGTCGTGGTCTGGCCGAAATTCTCGTGGTGGAAACTTCCCGCCATCAGGCCAATGATCGTCAAGCCCGGAATGATGAACTTGAAGATCGTGATCGCGCTATTGGCGCGCGCGAACAGCTTCACACCCCAATAGTTGAGCATGAAGTAGATGATCACGAGAATCGCCGAGAGACCGAGCCCCGAGTGTGTCAATGACCCGTCGACGAAGAGCGCGTGCGCCCAGTCGTAGGGCCAGGTGCTCATGTACTGGATCGAGGCTTCGGCTTCGATCGGGATCACCGAGACGATGGCGATCCAGTTGGCCCACGCGCTGATGAAGCCCACCAGTGCGCCGTGCGAGTACCGCGCGTAGCGGACCATACCGCCCGACTCAGGGAACATCGCACCGAGTTCGGCGTAGGTGAGCGCGATGGCCAGAATGACCACGGCGCCGATGATCCAGGCGCAGATGGCCGCCGGACCTGCGATTTTCGCCGCCTTCCACGCGCCGAACAGCCAGCCCGAACCGATAATCGACCCGAGGCCGGTGAACATCAGCGCGAACGGGCCGATGTTCCGTTGAATAGAACTTTTCACGTCTTCTCCTGTTTCAAGAGCTGCTCGACACACCGCATTTATCCCGTCTGTTTTTGCGGGCGGGTTTCCTGCGGTTGTCGTACCTCCACACAAAAGATTGCGCCCGCAGGCGCAACTCCGGTGCGGCGCGTAGTTTAACCGGTTGCACCAGCGAAGGGCGCCAAAAATATCGGCTTAATACAAAAAAGTCATTTGCTTATCAAGCTTTGTAAGGGTTCGTTTCGACCCTGCGGCAAAAAAATACGAACTTTCCCGGGGAGCTAGTTGACCTTCCTGCCATTTAGCCGTATAAAGTTCGGGCAGGATTTCAAGCGGCGAGTGTGAATTGGTCTTTCGTAGTTCGCCCATCAACGGTACTCCGGCTGGTCCCATACCCCTTCCTTGATTTTCGTGCACATCTCAGGCTTCGGCCACTTCATTCATTTTTAGGAAAGTAATATGGAAACCGGTACCGTCAAGTGGTTCAATGACGCAAAGGGCTTTGGCTTCATCACTCCGGACGGCGGCGGCGAAGACCTGTTCGCGCACTTCTCGGAAATCAAGGTTGACGGCTTCAAGACGCTGCAAGAGAACCAAAAGGTTCAATTCGAAGTCCGCACGGGTCCGAAGGGCAAGCAAGCTGCCAACATCAAGCCGGTCTAAGTACTGCGCTCATTGGTCTGCTACGGCTTTCAGGACTGAGCGCGGCTTCTGCGGAATGCCTGCGTAGTACCTGTCTGGCAAGCTTACCTAAAAACCCCACTCTTCTTCGCGAAGGTGGGGTTTTTTCTTGACCGGTGTTTTCTAAAAGCGCTTTAGCGCCTGGCGCGCTCAGCCGAAAAGGCGCTGCGCGTGAATGCCCAGGCCCGTTGCCACGCTGGCAAGACGGTCGCCGAACACGGCCTGCGATTGCGGGAACGCCTCCGCCAGGGCCTGCGTCAGGAACAGGAGGCCGGTCGAGCCGCCCGTGAAGTAAAGCGCGCTCACCTGCGCCGGCGCCACACCCGCGGCCTGCACCGTCTCACGCGCGGCCTGCACGATGCGCCGCGTCTCCTCGCGCCCCGCCTCGACGAGCTGCGCGTCGCCGAATGCCAGGCGAAGGTCCGCCTCGACGGCTTCGAGGTCGATCATCGTCTCTCCGCCCGCCGAAACGCCGATCTTCGCCTCCTCGGCGCGCGCCGTGAGCGCGTGGCCCAGTCGCTCGTCGATCACCCGCATCAGACGGTCGTGATGGCGCGCGTCGCGATACAGATGGCGCATGAGCTTCAGCTCGGTCGCGCGTTTGGGCGTGTAGATCGTGTTGATGAGGTGCCAGGTCGCCAGATCGAAGTAGATACGGTTCGGCACCTCACGGCCTTCGGGATCGAGCGACTGGTAGCCCAGTTCGCGCAGGATGGTCGCGAGTTCGACGCGGCGGTCGAAATCGGTGCCCGCCACGTGCACGCCGTGATGCCCGAGCACGTCGTCCTTGCGCTCGAGCCGCGTCATGCGGTCCGGCCCCACGCGCACGAGCGAGAAGTCCGACGTACCCCCGCCGATGTCGGCCACGAGCACGAGCCCTTCTTTCGCGAGACGCGACTCGTAGTCGAATGCCGCCGCGATCGGCTCGAACTGGAACTCGATCTCGCGAAAGCCCACGCGGCGCGCCGCCGCTTCGAGCTGGTCCTGCGCGAGCTGGTCGGCGCGCGGGTCTTCGTCGACGAAGAACACCGGGCGGCCCAGCACGGCGCGCGTGACCGGCGCGCCCGAGCAACGTTCGGCGCTGCGCTTCAGGTGCTCCAGGAAGATCGTGATGATCTCGGTATAGGGCATGGCGCTGCCGTCGCCCAGATCGGTCGTGCTCTCGGCGAGCGGCGAGCCGAGGATGCTCTTCATCGAGCGCATCAGCCGGCCGTCGAAGCCGTCGATATAGGATGCGAGCGCCGCACGCCCGAACTCGCGCGTGTGTTCGTCGACGTTGAAGAACACCGCCGTGGGCAAGGTGGTGTGCGCGCCTTCCACCGGCGCGAGGCGCATTGCGCCGTCGGCCGCTGCCGGGAGCGCCACCGCCGAATTGGAGGTACCGAAGTCAATCGCGCAGAAGCTGGTCATGGCAAGAGCGCGCCGCAGCGAATGCGCGCGCAGGAGAGGAAAGGTCGGGGGGATCGGCTTTGTAGCACGAAAGGGCGAAACGGGGCAACCGCAGGCCCATGATGGCGCCCCGTATAAAAAGACGCGGACCATGCCGCGCGTCTTCACTCCGGAAGGAAGCCCGCAGCCCGAGCAGCGCGGGGCGACCTTCGGCTCAGCCCTTGTAGGGCTGCTTCCACGCGTTCGCGTAGGCGATCTCGCCCACCGCCGAACGCGTGCGCTCCGCCTTTTCGCGGTCGCGCAGCACCGGTTCCAGCTTCTCGGCTTCGCCGTAATGGCCGATCGAGATGATCGCGAGCGGCTCCACGTCGTTCGGCAGCGCGAATTCCTTGCGGAACGCCTGCACGTCGAAACCGCTCATCTGGTGGGCGGCGAGACCCAGCGCATGCGCCTGGAGCACGAGCGACATCGCCGCTGCGCCCGCATCGTATTGCGCCGTGCGATTCACTTCGCCCTTCGAGTTGAGCGTATGCGCCGTCACGGCGATCAGCACGGGCGCCGGCGCGTTCCACTGCTGGTTGAACGGCACGAGCGTCGCGAATGCGCGCTTGAACGCGATTTCGTCGGCGCTGCGGTCGAACACGATAAAGCGCCACGGCTGAAGGTTGTAGCCCGAGGGCGCCCAGCGCGCCGCCTCGATCACCGCGTGCAGCGCCTCGCGGCTCACCGGCTCGCTCGAATAGGCGCGCGGGCTCCAGCGGCCGGCGATGAGTTCGTGAATGGGCACGGCTGTCGGTGCGGGTTTGTGCTTCGTCATGCCTTGTGTGTCCTTGGGGTGGCGGGCGGCGTGCCCGGGGTCACTAGAATAACCGCAGCGCGTGAAACGCGCTCAAACGCACCGGGCGACGCTCATCCGTCGCCCGCCGGGTTCCAGAGTGGCGCACAAGCGCCTGGTCACGCCGTTTGCACGCCGACGGCGCGCGGCCCCCGGTTGATCCGCAGCACGAGGAACGAGGCCACGAGGCACAAACCGCCGGAAATCATCGACGCCACCGTGTAGGTGCCGAGGCTGGAGCGCAGCAGGCCCGCGCCGAACGCCGCGAATGCCGCGCCAAGCTGATGCCCCGCTACCACCCAGCCGAACACGATCGGCGCGCGCTCCTTGCCGAAGACGTCGGTGGCGAGTCGCACGGTGGGCGGCACCGTCGCGATCCAGTCGAGGCCGTAGAACACCGCGAAAATCGGCAGCCCGAAAAAGTCGATGCCGAATGCGTGCGGCAGGTAGATCAGCGAAAGTCCTCGCAGCCCGTAGTACCAGAACAGCAGCAAGCGGCTATTGAAGCGGTCCGAAAGCCAGCCCGAGAGCGTCGTGCCGAACAGGTCGAAAATGCCCATCGTTGCAAGCAGCGACGCGCCCTGCACTTCGGTCATGCCGTAGTCGCCGCACATGGCGATGAGGTGGGTGCCCACATAGCCGTTCGTACTCGCGCCGCAAATGAAGAAGCTGAAAAAGAGCAGCCAGAAGTCGCGCGTGCGGCTCGCGGAGAAGAGCGCGTCGAAGGCGATCTTCAGCGGATTTTGCTGCGGCGCGGGCGGCGCGACGGGCGTGCTTTCGTCCTCGCCGAAGGGACGCAGATTCACGCTTGCGGGCCGCTCGGGCAACAGGAAAAGGACGAGCGGCAGCACCAGCGTGGCCGCCGCGGCGACCACGAGCACCACCGACTGCCAGCCGTGTTTCTCCACGATCGCCGCGAGAAGCGGCAGGAACACGAGCTGACCTGTAGCCGAACTCGCCGTGAGGATGCCCATGGCAAGCCCGCGGTGCGAGTGGAACCAGCGCGTGACGACCGTGGCCGAGAGCGAGAGGGCCGCCACGCCCGTGGCGCCGCCCACCATCACGCCCCAGATCAGGATCATCTGCCAGGGATGCGTCATCAGCGCGGAAAGCGCCACGCCCGCCGCCATCGTGCCCAGCGCCGCGAGCAGCGTGGGCCGCACGCCGAAGCGTTGCATGGCCGCGGCCGCAAACGGGCCCATCAGCCCATAAAGCGCGATGTTCACCGAGATGGCGAGCGAGATCGTCGCCCGGCTCCAGCCGAACTGATGTTCGAGCGGCACCATCATCACGCTGGGCGTCGCGCGCGTGCCGGCCGCCGCCAGCAGCACCAGAAACACCACTGCCACGACGAGCCATCCGTAGTGGAAACGCCCGACTAATCGCCTCGCTGCCCAGTTCATTGGTGCTCCTGCCCAGGCGCGTCCGGTTTTCGACACGCCAATTGTTTTCGTTGGTATGACCGCAAGCTGCGACGATTCGCCATCGCCCTATTGTTACCGATCGGTCACAAGTGTGTTGCGATAGTAGTGACCGCTCGGTAACATGTCAAGTGTTCCCCTGATCACGAGATGCCCTCATGAAACACGAAGGCCACGACGAAACCTCTCCCGCCGCTGCGCGCACGCCCCGCCCCCGCGCGCAGACGGCCGGCGCGCGCGCGCAAGAGAATTTGCTGCGCGCCGCCGACGAACTGTTCTACCGCGAGGGCGTGCGCGCGGTCGGCATCGAGGCCGTGGTCGAGCGCGCGGGCGTCAACAAGATGAGCCTGTACCGGCAGTTTTCATCGAAGGACGATCTCGTAGTCGCCTATCTACAGCGCTGCGATGCGCGCTTTTTCGAGCGCTTCGACGAAAGTCTCGCGAAGCATCCGGGCGAACCGGCCAAGCAGTTAGTGCAATATTTTGAGGACCTTGCGCGGCGCGCCTCGGCACCGGACTATCGCGGTTGCCCGTTTGTGAATGTCGCGACCGAATTTCCCGACGCCACCCATCCCGCGCGGCGCAGCGTCGACAACAACAAGACGAGGCTCATGGCGCGGCTCACGGCGCTCGCGCAGGAAGCGCGAGTCAAAGATCCGGTTGCGCTCGCCGAGGAACTCGCGCTGCTCGTCGAAGGCGTCTATGCCGCGAGCCAGACTTTCGGGCCGGGGTGCGGCGCGATTCTCGCGGCGCCCCGCATGGCAAAACTGTTGATCGACGCGGCATGTCCGGGCGCCAGCCGCCCGTAAAATGACACGATGAACGAAACCGCTGCTCCGTCCCCCGAACACGCCGCCATTCTCGAAGCCACCCGCCACTGGCTCACGCGCGCCGTGATTGGCCTGAATCTCTGCCCGTTCGCGAAGAGCGTGCACGTGAAAAACCAGATTCGCTACGTGATAAGCGAGGCGACCGATCTGGAAGGTGTCCTTATCGATCTCGAACGCGAGTTGCAAACGCTGGCTCAGGCCGATGCCGCCGAGATCGACACCACGCTTCTCATACTGCCCCACGTGCTGGCCGACTTCGCCGACTTCAACGACGCAACGTGGTTTGCCGAGCGCCTCGTGCAGCAGTTGCGGCTCGAAGGCACGCTGCAGGTCGCAAGCTTTCACCCGCAATTCCAGTTCGAAGGCAGCAGGCCCGACGACATCGAAAACTACACGAACCGCGCGCCGTATCCGATCCTGCATCTGTTGCGCGAAGCGAGTATCGAGCGTGCCGTCGAGGCGTTCCCGGACGCCGCCGACATCTACGAACGCAACCAGGAAACGCTGCGCAAGCTCGGCTTCGAAGGGTGGCGCGACTGGATGAGCAAGCGCGACTGACGCCGCGCTGCCCCTGGCTTCAACCTTCGGTTGCCGCCTCTTCTGAGGCCGCCTCGCCTTCGTCGGCGAAAAAGCGCTCGCGCAGGTCCGTCAAGCCGAAGGTATCGAGAATCTCATTGAGGCGGGCCGCCGGACGGCGCCGCGGCAAATCCTTGTACTGGGCGATGATCAGTTCGTTCTTCATCGAATGCTCCCAGCCCACCAGTTCCGTCACGCTCACCTGATAGCCGTGCGCCTCGAGTTGCAGGCAGCGCAGCACGTTGGTGATCTGGCTCCCGAATTCGCGAGTATGCAGCGGATGGCGCCAGATTTCCGTGAGCGCCTGACCGAGCGACTTGCCCTTGTTCCGGCGCAGCACGCCCGCCACCTCGGCCTGACAGCACGGCACGACCACAATGTAGCGCGCGTGCTTCTTGAGTGCGAAGCGCAAGGCGTCGTCGGTGGCCGTGTCGCACGCGTGCAGCGCGGTGACGATATCGACGGTCGGCGGCAGTTGCGGCGAGGTGATCGAATCGGCTACCGAAAGGTTTAGAAACGACATGCCGCCAAAGCCCAGCCGCGTGGCCAGGTCCTGCGAGTGCTGCACAAGCTCGTCGCGCGTTTCGATTCCATAAATGTGTGACCTGTCGCGCTGATCCTTAAAGAACAGGTCGTAGAGAATAAAGCCCAGATAGGACTTCCCCGCACCGTGGTCGACGAGGGTCACATCGCGGCCATCCTGCTTGAGATCCTTGAGCAGCGGCTCGATGAACTGGAACAGGTGATAGACCTGCTTCAGCTTGCGGCGGCTGTCCTGATTCATCTTGCCGTCGCGCGTCAGGATGTGAAGCTCCTTGAGGAGTTCGACGGACTGGTTCGGACGGACTTCGTAAGTCTTGCTGGACATCGGCGTGGTCAATTGAAAGCGTGGTATGTCGCGAAACGTGCGACAGGCGACAGAAGAGCTGGCGTATTTATGTCATTTTACGAAAAAAGCTGGTCGAGGCTGCCGAACCCGAAGAGCAGCGATCGTCTCTCGCATAACGTCCAGGCACGCTGACCCACGTGCGGACAGGAGGAAGGGGTTGAACAGAAGAGACACGAGGATTTTTGTCCCCGATGCCCAAAAAAGGACCAAAACGTAGCGCGACCGACCGGCAACGAATCGGCAGGCGCGCATTGGGAGGTCGCACCGGGAGTGCCGGTTGCGATGAATCAGGCTGGCGCAGTCCTCGCTGCGCGAAGCGCGCACGACGCTGTACAGCCTTGCATGGGGCATGCAATGAACACGATACCTGACGGAAACGCAGAGCAAAAATTCCAGGAACTGCTTACGAAACTCGTCACGGTTCCCGACTGGACGGAAAAGCAGCAACTGGAGCTGGAAATGGCACGCGACATCTCGGTGGAGATGCTGCGGGTCGCCGAAAGCATGCGCGACGGCCCTTCGGATCTCGAGACCTGCCTGATCCTGCTGAAGTACGCGAAAGTGCTCGATTTCGTGATGTCGGCGCTGGCGTCGCGCCGCGATATCAAGCCGCAAACGCTGCGCGTGATTTTCAAGCTGGCAGGCCTCAAGGTCGACGAGGCCTATCCGGGATGATGCCGACGGGCACCTGACGTCAATCCGGCGCGGCAGCTCGCGCTGCCGACGCGCATGGTCGACACCCGCACGGGCCGCATGTGTTGTTCGCGGCCCGTACGCTCCTTTTTGCCAACCCTCCCCGCTCTCAGTGGCTCTCGCTGGCTTACTCTGCGCGCACCTTGAGGCGCCACAGCGAAGTCAGCTCGGCCGCCCGCGCGCGATAAAGCGGATCGTCGGGATCCGTGGCTTTCGGGTGCCGCGGACGAATGTCTTCTCGGCCCACGACTTCGAGCCCGGCCTGCACGATCATCCCGACGAGCGTTTCGCGCGTGCGCAGCCCAAGATGCTCCGCGAAGTCGGAGAGGATCAACCATCCCTCGCCGCCCGGCTCGAGATGATCCTTAAGGCCGTCGAGGAAACCGCGCAGCATGCGGCTCTCGGGATCGAACACGGCATACTCGATAGGCGACGCGGGACGCGCCGGCACCCACGGCGGATTGCAGACGACGAGCGGCGCGCGCCCCGGCGGGAACAGATCCGCCTCGACGACCTCGACCTGGGCGGCATAGCCGAGGCGCTCGAGGTTCTCGCAGGCGCAAGAGAGCGCGCGGGCGTCCTGATCGGTCGCGACCACGCGCCTCACGCCGCGCGAGGCGAGCACGGCGGCGAGCACGCCTGTGCCCGTGCCGATGTCGAAGGCCTTTTCGAGCGAAGGCAGCGCCGTGCGCGCAACGAGATCGACATATTCGCCGCGTACCGGTGAGAACACGCCGTAGTACGGATGAATGCGCGCCCCGTCCAGCGCCGCGATCTCGACGCCTTTCTTGCGCCATTCGTGCGCACCGATCAGACCGAGAATTTCGCGCAGCGACACGACGGAAGGCTCGCCATCGGGCGCGCCCCACGCCTCTTCGCAGGCAAGCCGCACGTCGGGCGCGCGGCGCAGGTTGATGCCGTAATCGCCTTCGAGCGGAATCAGCACCATGGCGAGCGTGCGGGCGCGCTGCGCCTGCGCCTGGCGATGCAGATGAAACGCTTCGAGCGGCGAAGCGGGCGCTTTGGCCGGCGCAGCCTTGCGTGGCTTGCGCTCCGCGCGGCGCGCCATGGCCTGGAGCAACTGACGCGCGTTCTGATAGTCGCCGCGCCACAGCAGCGCGGTGCCTTCGCACGCGAGGCGGTACGCGACGTCCGCGGTCGTGCGATCGTCGGCGATGACTACGCGTTTGGGCGCCGGCACGCCAGCCTCGGAGCGCCAGCGCACCGTGCGCGGGCCTTCGGTGTCGGGCCAGGTGAGAGTGGGATGTTCGGTCATAAGTCGGATAGTCGATGCAGCAGGCCGGTTCGTCGATGCGTTCACGGCCAGCGGGTTGGCGCCGCGAGGGCGCCTTGCGCGGCGCCATCATATAGCAGAGCGACGCCGCCCGTTCCGCCGCATCGCCTTTGCAGGGATCATCGCGCAGACGGGCGGGCGCGTCGACTCGGCCAAACGGCATAGGGCGAAAACGCGCGCGAGCGGCAGTAAAATGTGCGCCGACCGCCTCCCGCCAGGCCACGCCTACCGCACGAGACCATGCCAGAAACCGCCCAGCAGACACGCCGCGCGCACAAAACGCGCACGCGCCGCGCCAGCGCCGGTGGTGGGCTCGACGAAAGGTTTTACGCCGAACTGCTGCATATCGTCGGGCTGCGGGAACGCGTTTGCGGCGCAAGGCGGACCGTCGCGCGACTCGCGCGGGAAGAGCGGCTGCCCGGCGCGCTCCTTGAACTCGCGCTGTCGCGCCTCGCAGCCTGCGAGCCGGAGGCCGACCATTTCGAACTCGCGCTGCGGCTTTGCATCGTGTGGATCAGCCGCCTCTTTTTTCTCAAGGTGCTCGAAACGCGCCTGCTGACGCTCCATGACGGCGATCCGGCCTGCGCGTTTCTGAACACACGATGTATCCACTCGTTCAGCGATCTCGACGCGCTATGCGACACCGTCCTGCGCGCGGGAGATACCGCGTCGCCGGCTCGCTTCGCTCACCTTCCCCGCTTCGACGGTTCGGTTTTCGAACCGCAGGATCTGGACCGAAGCCTGCTCGACATGAGCACGCTGGACGATAACGCGACGCTGCCGCTTTTCCCGGCGACCGTGCTCACCCCCGCGAACGGCGAGCGGCGCGTGCTTGCGTATCTGCTCGATTTTCTCGCTGCGTTCGACTTCTCCGCGGGCCTGGTCGGTTTGGTCGCGACGCAAGCGCCAGGCGCGGCGAATCGACGTTCTCTCGACGCCTGGGCACTCGGGCTCGTCTTCGAAAAACTCAACGGCTACCGCGACGGCGCCTGGTACACGCCGGGAAGCGTCGCGATGCAGCTTGCCCGCCCCGCCATCGCGCAGGCGGCGCTGAATCGCATGAATAACGCCAGGGGATGGCGCTGCACGACCGTCGATCAGTTATCCGAATCGATCGGCGAATCGATCGAAGACCGCGATGGAGCCCGCCTAATTCTGGACTCGCTGCGCATTTGCGATCCTGCCGTGGGCTCGGGGCATCTGCTCGTATCGGCGCTCAACGAACTCGTCGCGCTGAAAGTGCGCCTTGGCTTGCTGAACGCACGCGAGCGCGAAATACTCGGCGCTTGCCGCATCGACGTGACCTCGGACCGGCTTTGTGTCAGGCACGCGAACGGCGAACCGCTCACGCGTGAGCGCGACGGCGAAACCATCCGCGAGATTGAAGCGGCGCTCTTTCGCATCAAGCGGGATATCGTCGAGCAGTCGCTTTTCGGCGTCGATATCCATGCGGATTCGGTGGGCATGGCGCGCTTGCGGCTGTGGATCGAACTGCTCGAATATGCGGATTTCACTACTTCGCTGCCGAACCTCGAGACCAATCTCAGACAAGGCAACGCGACGCTCAGCCGTTTCGAATTCGATACGCGCGTTCGCAACAACGCCGCACTCGCGCTGAACTATCGCGCAAGCGCGGCGAGATTGCGGGCGACAGCAACATTCGCTGCAAAGCGCGCCGAAGCCGCTCGATTCGCACAACTACGCGATGCGTTGTACGACGCGCTCGCGCACGACCAGGCCGAAACGCCACCAGGCGAATTCACAACGTTCGAATGGCGCATTGAATTCGCCGACCTGCTCACCGACGAAGGCAACTTCGAAGGCTTCGACGCCATCATCGCGAACCCGCCCTATATCGACTCCGAGCGCATGATCAACCAGGGCCAGCGCGCGCTGCGCGAACGGCTGGCGCAGCGCTGGCCGGGCGCGAGGGGCAACTGGGACCTCTATATCGTGTTCATGGAGCTAGGGCTCGCGCTCCTCAGGCCTGGCGGCGCGATGGCGTATCTCACGCCCGACAAGTGGCTCTCTAAGCCGTTCGGCAATGCGTTTCGCGCGCGGCATCTGGACAAGATCGAACGCATCGTCGGGCTCGGGCGCGACGTGTTCGACGAGGCGCGTGTGGATTCGATCATTACTGTGTTTCGCGAGTCGGGCACGCCGAAACTCGCGACCGGGCGTATCGATGGCGAGACGCTCGCGGAGCTTGCGCAAACCGACAAAAGCACGCTCGATGCGCCATGGCCGCTCGACCCATTGCTTTCGCCGCACGCCGCGTTCGTGCAACGAATCACCTGCGCGCACGCCACGCTCGGCGCCTTGCTGCCCTGCGAAAACGCATGTGCGACTTCGGACGCGTACCGGCTGGCGCCGCTGGTAGAAGAGGCCAACGGGCATTTTTGCGCGGACGATCACTACCGCGTGGTGAACACCGGCACGCTCGGGCGCTATGTCTCGCGTTGGGGCAGCAGGCCGATGACCTATCTCGGGCGACGCTACGCCGCGCCCGTGGTCGGTCGCGAGCAGTTCGCCTTAACGTTCGCGA
Organism: Paraburkholderia sp. J76; assembly: GCF_905220295.1. Lineage (NCBI taxonomy): Bacteria > Pseudomonadati > Pseudomonadota > Betaproteobacteria > Burkholderiales > Burkholderiaceae > Paraburkholderia > Paraburkholderia sp. J76. Next base: position 106,541 of record NZ_CAJMZJ010000018.1, on the reverse strand, counting down.
ACGGCTACGGCGCGAAAGCCCACGCGAAAAAGGTGATCGTGAAAGGCCTCACACGCCTCGACGCCGCACTCGATCTTGCCGGCGATACGATCCCCGGCAAGACCACGTTGATCCTGCGCTCGGACGACGAGAACCTGCTGAAATTCGCGGCGGCCTTGCTCAACTGCCCGCTCTCGATTTTCCTGATCCGCGCGAAGTATGGCGCGTCGAGCTACAACGGCGGCGTCGCGTTCACGAAAGCGATGATCGACGCGTTGCCCGCGCCGGGCGCTTCGGTGCGCGGCGAGGTCGCGCAATGCGTGAGCCGGTTGCTGCGCGCGCGCCAGTCAGGATGCGGCGACACGGAAGCGGACGAGATTGCGCGCGAGATAGATCGCCGTCTCTACGCGGCATTTGGCTTGTCGGCACAGGAAATCGACCTTGTGGAAGGCCGCGCCGGCCCGGCTTCGCGCGAGGCAAGCTGACCGCGCAACGGGACGACGGCGTCGCGGCGAGTCGGCTAGTCTTGCTCATCCTCGCGAAAGAGCAGACATCATGGAACGGCTACGAATCTTCAGCACTTCCGACGAGAGCGGCGTGCTCACGCTTTCGATCGCCACGACGTTGGTGATTGCGCTCTTCGGCATTCTGTTCGGCCTGATCTCGGGGTCGTTTTCCATTGTGTTCGACGGCGTATATTCGCTCGTGGACGCGAGCATGAGCGCGCTCGCGCTCGCCGTCGTGCGTCTCATCACGTCCTACGCGGTCAACGTCGACCTGCCGCGCAAATGGCGCGAGCGCTTCACCATGGGCTTCTGGCACCTCGAACCCATGGTGCTCGGCCTGAACAGCACGCTGCTCGTGGGCGTGGCCGTCTACGCGCTCATCAACGGCGTCACGAACCTGCTTTCGGGCGGCCACGAACTGCACTTCGGCCCAGCGCTCGTCTACGCCGTGCTCACCGTATGCGCCTGCGTGACGATGGCGGTGTTCGAATCGCGCGCGAACCGGCGCATTCGATCGGATTTCGTACGGCTCGATATCAAGTCGTGGATCATGTCCGCCGGCATCACGGCGGCGCTGCTGATCGCCTTCAGCGTCGGCTATGCGATTCAGGGAACGGCGTGGGAGCACCTCACGCCCTACGTCGACCCGGCGGCACTCGTCGTGGTGTGCGCGGTGATCATTCCGATACCGCTCGCGGAAATCCGCCAGGCCCTGCTGGACGTGCTGCTCGTGGCGCCTCCCGATCTCAAGCAGCATGTCGATGCTGTGGCGAAACGCTTCGTCGAGCGCTACGCCTTCGAGTATTACCGCGCCTATGTCGCGAAAGTGGGCCGTTCGCGCGAGATCGAGCTGTATTTCGTGGTGCCGCCCGACATGCCGCCGAAGCGAATCGCCGAATGGGATGCGATCCGCGATGAAATTGGCCGGGCCATCGGCGGGGACGAATCGCACCGCTGGCTCACGATCATGTTCACGAGTGACCCGGAATGGGCGGAGTGAGGGATTGGGCCGGAGGGTCCAGAAAGCACAAAGGGTTACGTGAACTTCACGTAACCCTTTGCTTTGCTTTGTTTGGTGCCGGCTGCAGGACTCGAACCCGCCACCTGATGATTACAAATCAACTGCTCTACCAGATGAGCTAAGCCGGCGTAGCCCGCTATTCTACTTCATTTCACGATCTTGAGGTGGCCCTTGCCGCCCTTATTGCCGCCGTCCTCGTCTTTGTCAGCAGCGCGCGTCGCGACCGGCGCGAGCGGTGCGGCGGGTTCCACGACAGGCTCGTCGCGCGCTTCGTGCGCAACTTCGGCTTCTTCGTGGTCCTCGGAGGACAACACGTCGTCGGCGTCGCCGGGCGGCGACTCGACCGGGAAGGCCATGCCCTGGCCGTTCTCCCGCGCGTAAATCGCGAGCACGTTCGACACCGGCACCTCGATCTTGTGCGACTTGCCCGAGAACCGCGCGTGGAACTCGATCGTCTCGTTGGTCATCTGCAGCTGGCTCGTCGCCTCGAAGCTGATGTTCAGCACGATCTCGCCGTCGCGCACGAACTGGCGTGGCACGCGCGTGCGGTTGTCGACCCGCACCGCGATATGCGGCGTGAAGCCGTTGTCGGTGCACCACTCGTACAGCGCGCGCAGCAGATACGGCTTGGTGGAAATCTCTTGCATCAACAGTCCTTTCGCGAGGCGGCATCCACATCCACGCCGTGCACGCCGCCTCTGTTACCTGCAACCGCCAGGATACTGCCTGACTGCGCGCTTAACGACGCATCACCTTTTCAGACGGCGTGAGCGCCTCGATGTACGCCGGACGGCTGAAAATGCGCTCGGCGTACTTCATGAGCGGCGCGGCGTTCTTCGACAGTTCGATGCCGTAGTGGTCAAGACGCCACAAGAGCGGCGCGATCGCGACGTCGAGCATCGAGAACTCTTCGCCCAGCATGTACTTGTTCTTCAGGAAGATCGGCGCGAGCTGCGTGAGGCGGTCGCGGATCGCGAGGCGCGCCTTCTCGTGGTTCTTCTCGGCGGCCTTGCCCTTCTCGTTTTCGAGCGTGCTCACGTGCACGAACAGTTCCTTCTCGAAGTTGAGCAGGAACAGACGCGCGCGGGCGCGCTGAACCGGATCGGCCGGCATCAGTTGCGGATGCGGGAAGCGCTCGTCGATGTACTCGTTGATGATGTTCGATTCGTACAGAATCAGGTCGCGCTCGACCAGAATCGGCACCTGACCATACGGATTCATCACGGCGATGTCTTCCGGTTTATTGAACAGGTCTACATCGCGGATTTCGAAGTCCATGCCCTTTTCGAACAACACCAGCCGGCAGCGCTGGGAGAACGGGCAGGTAGTGCCGGAGTACAGAACCATCATGATTTACATTTCCTCAATAAACCCAAAAGGCCAGCAGGCGAAAAAACCGCCTGACGGTCCATGAACCGTCAGACGGCTTCTCGTCGCACCGGCCCCACGTCGGTCAGGACGTGCCTATTTGATATCTTTCCAGTACGCGGCGTTCAATCGCCACGCGAAAAAGCTCAGGACGCCGAGGAACAGGAGCACCCACACGCCAAGCTGCCTGCGGGTCTTCTGCTCGGGTTCGGCCATCCAGCCGAGGTACGCCACCAGGTCGGCCACGTCGGAATCATAATCCACCGGCGAGAGCGTTCCGGGCGTGACCTGCTGGAACCCGGCAAAGCGGCGGACTTTTTCCCCGGTTTCCTCGTCCGTCGTGTCCTCGAACTTCGCCGTGCGTATGCCCTGCAACTGCCACAGCACGTGCGGCATGCTCACGTTTTCGAACACCAGATTATTCCACCCGGTCGGCCGCGTGTCGTCGCGATAGAAGCTGCGCAGGTACGTGTACAGCCAGTCGCGCCCTTTCGCCCGCGCTTCCACGGAGAGGTCCGGCGGCGCCACGCCGAACCACGCCTTGGCGTCGTCCGGGCGCATCGCGATGGACATCGTGTTGCCGACCTTGTCGGTCGTAAACAACAGATTATCTTCGATTTGCTTCTGCGGAATGCCGAGATCCTGCAAACGGCTGTAGCGCATCAAGTTTGCACTATGGCAATTCAGACAATAGTTTACAAACAATTTGGCGCCGTGTTGCAGCGAAGCAAGATTTTCGCCGTTATCGGGAGCGCGGTCGAGCGGAATGTTTTCCTGCGCCGCCACCGTTCCAGCCCCAAAAGCGCAGGAAAGCGCCAATACGGCCAAGCCGGCCCGGACGCTTGCCCTGGCGAGCGTCGAAAAAAGAAATTTTCTCGTCATGTCTTCCTCGCTCGTCGATTAATGGGGCTTGAAGTGCACGCGTTCGGGCGGCTGCTTGAAAGTACCAAGCCGCGTCCAGAACGGCATGCCGAGGAAGAAGGCGAAGTAGACGAGCGCGCAGATCTGGGCGATCAGCGTGGCCGCCGGCGATGGCGGCTTCGTGCCGAGGAACGCGAGCGTCAGGAACGCAAGCACGAAGATGCCGAGAAACACCTTGTGGAAGAACGGCCGGTAGCGAATCGACTTGACTGGCGAGCGATCGAGCCACGGCAGGAAAAAGAGCGAGATCACCGCGGTGCCCATCACCACCACGCCCCAGAATTTCGACTCGGTGAAGAACATGGCGAGAATCACGAGCACCGCCAGCACCGGCAGCCCGGCGCGCCATTTGCCGCGCGCGCGCAGGAGCGCGAGCAGGCCGAGCAGCGCGATCACGATCATCAGCACGATCTTGAAGGGGTCGGTCGTGGCGCGCAGCATCGCGTAGAACGCCGTGAAGTACCAGACGGGCGCGATTTCGGGCGGCGTTTGCAACGGGTTGGCCGGCACGAAGTTGTTCGACTCGAGGAAGTAGCCGCCCATTTCCGGCGCGAAGAACACGATCGCCGCGAAGATCATCAGGAAGATGCACACGCCCATGAAGTCGTGCACCGAGTAGTACGGATGGAACGGAATGCCGTCGAGCGGCACGCCGTTCGCGTCCTTCTTCTCCTTGATTTCGATGCCGTCCGGGTTGTTCGAGCCCACTTCGTGCAGCGCGATGATGTGGCAGATCACGAGCCCGACCAGCACCAGCGGAATGGCGATCACGTGCAGCGCGAAAAAGCGGTTGAGCGTGACGTCAGACACCACGTAGTCGCCGCGAATCCACAGCGAAAGGTCCGGGCCGATGAACGGAATGGCCGAAAACAGGTTCACGATCACCTGCGCGCCCCAGAACGACATCTGGCCCCACGGCAGCAGGTAGCCGAAAAACGCTTCAGCCATCAGGCACAGGAAAATCGCGCAGCCGAAGATCCACACGAGTTCGCGCGGCTTGCGGTACGAGCCGTACATCAGCCCGCGGAACATGTGCAGATACACGACCACGAAGAACATCGAAGCGCCCGTGGAGTGCATGTAGCGGATGAGCCAGCCCCACGGCACCTCGCGCATGATGTACTCGACCGATGCGAACGCGAGCGTCGCATCGGGCTTGTAGTTCATGGTGAGGAAAATGCCGGTGATGATCTGGTTCACCAGCACGAGCAGCGCCAGCGAGCCGAAGAAGTACCAGAAGTTGAAGTTCTTCGGTGCGTAGTACTCGGAAACGTGCGCTTTCCAGGTCGCGGTCATCGGAAAGCGCTTGTCGATCCAGCCCTGCAGACCGGACGTCGTGGCCACATCCTTTTCGGTTCCCGTCGCCATCACGCTTCTCCTTTTTCGTCCTTGCCGATCACGATCTGCGTTGGGGACGCGAACATGAACCGGGGAATGTCGAGGTTTTGCGGCGCCGGCTTGTTCTTGAACACGCGGCCGGAAAGATCGTAGGTGGAGCCGTGGCACGGACACAGAAAGCCGCCCGGCCAGCTATCGGGCAGGTTCGGCTGCGGGCCTTCCTGGAAGCGCGGCGTCGGCGTGCAGCCCAGGTGCGTGCAGACGGCGACGGCCACGAGAATGTTCTGATGCTCGGCGCGCGAACGGAATTCGTTCATGCAGTACTCCGGCATCGGCATCGAGAAGGGATGCTCGGAGTTCGGATCGGCCAGGTCGGGGTCGGCCTTCTTGACGTCGGCCATCATGCGGTCCGTGCGGTTCAGGATCCACACGGGCTTGCCGCGCCACGCCACGGTCATGAGCGAGCCGGGCTGCAGGTTAGTGATGTCGACCTCGACGGGCGCGCCGGCGGCGCGGGCTTTTTCGGATGGTGCAAAGGAACCTACGAAGGGTACGACAGTGGCCACGCCTCCGATGCCACCTGCTACGGACGTCGCAATCAGCCAGGTTCGGCGGCTGCCATCGACGCGGCCATTCTCTTTGTCTCGCATCACATCGCCCCACTTCTGAGTTGGATTTTTCCGTCACGCCAGCTTACCCGCGGTGCTGCCGAACGCTAGTTTGCTCGAATGGAGTTGGCATTTACAAGGGGCGTTCTTTAAAAAGCTTCGGAAGTCCTTGATATCTCGGGGTTTTCCCGCAGAAAAGAGGGCCACTTTCTTTTCAGTTTGTAAATGCCTCATGAATAAAACGATGCTGCACCACGACAATTCCCGCGCTCGATACCCCATCAAACAGGATTGTCGATATCGATAAAGAGATGCTCGAGGGCGAACGCTTCCGAGAGATGCGCGCCCACCGCCTGCACGCCGAAGCGCTCCGTTGCGTGATGGCCCGCGGCAAGAAACGCCACGCCGCTTTCCGCCGACGTATGCGTGGTCTGCTCGGAGATTTCGCCGGTGAGAAAGACGTCGGCGCCGGCGTCGATGGCGGCATCGAAGAAACTTTGCGCCGCGCCCGTGCACCACGCGACGCGGCGAATTTGCCAGTCCGGGTCGCCAAGCACGAGCGGCGCGCGGCCGAGTGTCTGCTCGACCTCGGCCGTAAAGTGGGCGAGCGTGATCGGCAGCGGCAGCGTGGCCATCCAGCCGAGATCCTGTTCGCCAAAACGTTGTTCGCCGATCCAGCCGAACCTCGCGCCTAATTGCGCGTTATTGCCCAGTTCGGGATGGCTGTCGAGCGGCAGATGGTAGGCGAACAGATTGATGTCGTTCGCCAGCAGCGTCTTCAGGCGCCGGTACTTGCGGCCCGTAATTTGCGGCGCTTCGTTCTTCCAGAAGTAGCCGTGGTGCACAAGCACGGCGTCGGCGCCCCACTCGAGCGCGGCTTCGAGGAAGGCAAGCGAAGCGGTCACGCCCGTGGCGATCTTCTCCACGCGGCGACGCCCTTCGACCTGCAGGCCATTGGGGCAGTAGTCCTTGAACCGCGCGGATTCCAGAAGATTGTTCAGATACAATTCCAGTTCGATCCGATCCATATAATCCTCTAATCTTCAGATGCTTAGACGCTTTTGGCTGTTCTTCGCCCAGGCGGTGACGGTCCTGCTGGCGTTGATGTTCATCATCGCCACGCTTAAACCGCAGTGGCTGCAGCACCAGGGGCAGTTCGGCAAGCAGCTCGCCGAACCGATCGTCGCACTGCGGGAAGTGGCGCCCGGTATCGGCGGAGGCGCCGCCCAGGGGTCCTATGCGGACGCCGCCCAGAAAGCCATGCCCGCGGTGGTCAACGTGTTCTCGAGCAAGGATGGGTCGTTGCCGCCCGATCCCCGCCAGAACGACCCGCTATTTCGCTACTTCTTCGGCGATCGCAACAAAAACCAGAAACAGCCGGAGCAGCCTGCCGCCAACCTGGGTTCGGGCGTCATTGTCAGTCCGGACGGTTACATTCTAACGAACCAGCACGTGATCGACGGCGCTGACCAGATCGAAATCGCGCTTTCCGACGGCCGCACCACCAACGCCAAGGTGATCGGCATCGACCCGGAAACCGATCTGGCGGTGCTCAAGATCAACCTGCCGAACCTGCCCACCATCACGCTCGGCCGCATGGACCAGACGCGCGTGGGCGACGTCGTGCTCGCCATCGGCAACCCGTTCGGCGTGGGCCAGACGGTCACGATGGGCATCATCAGCGCGCTCGGCCGCAATCACCTCGGCATCAACACGTTCGAAAATTTCATCCAGACCGACGCGCCGATCAATCCGGGCAATTCCGGCGGCGCGCTCGTCGACGTGAACGGCAACCTGCTCGGCATCAACACGGCCATCTACTCGCGCTCGGGCGGCTCGCTCGGCATCGGCTTCGCGATTCCCGTTTCCACGGCGCGCAGCGTGCTGGAGAGCATCATCACCTCGGGTTCGGTTACGCGCGGCTGGATCGGCGTGGAGCCGCAGGACGTGACGCCGGAGATCGCCGATTCCTTCGGGCTGAAGGAGAAGTCGGGCGCGATCGTCGCGGGCGTGCTGCAGGGCGGCCCCGCCGACAAGGCCGGCATCAAGCCGGGCGACGTCCTCACCTCGGTGAACGGCGAGGCCATCACGGACACCACGCGCCTCCTGAACGTGATCGCGCAGATCAAACCGGGCACCGACGCCAGGATCCACCTCGTGCGCAAGAACAAGGACATGGATCTCGACGTGCTGATCGGCAAGCGGCCGCCGCCTCCCAAACAGCCGGCCCAGGAAGACGGCGAAGGCGACGACGACGGCGGATGATTACGCCAGAGGCCGCGTTGCACGCAATCAAAAACGAAATGGCCGCGAACCCAGGTTCGCGGCCATTTGCTTATTGGCGAAGCGCCAGCGACGCTAGCTCGCCGGCTGACTCTCGTCCGCGGCCGCCTTCTCGCCGGTGCCGACGAAGATACGCGCCGCGATAATGCCCGCCTCGTACAGCACGATGAGCGGCAGGGCGAGTATGAGTTGCGAGAACACGTCCGGCGGCGTCACGACGGCGGCGACAATGAACGCGCCCACGATCACGTAAGGCCGCACCTGCTTGAGCTTCTTCACCGTGACCACGCCCATGCGCACGAGCAGCACGACGATGATCGGCACCTCGAACGTCACCCCGAACGCGATGAACATGGTGAGCACGAAGCTCAGGTAATTGTCGATATCGGTCGTCATCTCCGCGCCGAGCGGCGCGTTGTAATGCGCCATCACGCGGAAGATGGTCGGGAACACCACGAAATACGCGAACGCCATGCCGCACAAAAAGAGCGTGTAGCTGCTCGCCACCAGCGGTGCGACGAGCTTCTTTTCGTGCTGGTAAAGGCCCGGCGCGATAAACGCCCAGATCTGGTAGAGCACGACCGGCAGCGCGATCACGAAGGCCACGAGCATCGTGACCTTCATGGGCACGAAGAACGAGCCGGTCACGTCGGTGACGATCATCTTGCCGTCCCGCGGCAGGTTCTGCATGAGCGGACGCGCGAGCAGACGGAATATGTCGGGCGCCCAGTACACGAGCCCGATGAACACGACGATCACGGCAAGGCCCGCGCGAATGATGCGGTCGCGCAGTTCGACGAGATGGGAAATGAAGGTCTCTTCCGAGCCTTCTTCCAGTTTTTGCTGGGGGTCGCTCACACCGGCCCTCTATTGGAAATGGTCGTGCGCAAAGGCGGATCCGCGTCAGAAGAAGCGCGTGGGCCGGCGCAGGCTTGCCGGAGTGTGCTGCGCCACGCGCGCAGCGCCGGATTGGACCCGCGTGCGGCGCAGCGTGGCGCGTTTGTACCACACGGGCGCGGCGCTTTGCTTCACGCGCCAGTTCTTGCGCCTGGCGCCGTTCGCACCCGCGTTGCCTGAGCGCCATGCCGACGGAGTTGCCGCGCCTTCCACAGCGTCGGTGGCAGCGGCTTCCATGCTGACGGGGTCCGCGCCGCCAGCGATGCTCGGCGAAACCGACGTGCCCGCGTTCCACGCGTCGTTCAGTTCGGTTTCATGCTTGCGCAGGTTGTCCTGAACGTTTTTTTCGACGTTCTGCGCCGCCGCCTCGAACTCGGTCTTCATGCGGCGCAGTTCGTCGAGTTCGATCTCGCGCGTGACTTCCGCCTTCACGTCGTTGATATAGCGCTGCGCGCGCCCGAACAGCGCGCCCGCCGTGCGTGCGACACGCGGCAGCCGCTCAGGCCCGAGAACGACCAGCGCGACGACGCCGATCAGCGCCATCTTGGTTAAACCGAGATCGAGCATGAATGGAGATTTCCGTCAGCCTTGGCTGCCTTCACCAGGAAGCGAGTAACAAGCGGATAACAAGCGGCGGCGGCAAAAGAAGCCGCCACGCGTTTTAGCGGTAGTCGTTCGAGCGCGGCGTCTTGTCCTTGGCTTCCACGTCGACTGCACTGCGATCGCCTGGCAGTTCGCGCGGTTGCGTGTCGGCGCCGGCGCCTTCGCTCTCGCGCATGCCTTCCTTGAAACCCTTTACCGCACCGCCCAGATCGCTACCGATATTGCGCAGCTTCTTCGTGCCGAAGACGAGCGCAACGATCAACAAGACGATCAGCCAGTGCCAGATGCTCAACGAACCCATGATTAACTCTCTCCTTAACCCCGCCGCCGTGCGAGCTGCACGACGCGATAAATTGTGCCTGTTCGATGTTGCATGGACGTGGCGCGCGACCCCTTGGTACAGCCCTCCCCGCGAAGCACGCCATCCGCCAGTTATACCGGCTTTCAGCGCCGCCGGCATTCAGGCCAATGCACGCCAATGCAGGCCAACTCAGCCCATGCGGTGCCACGGACGCGGCCCGGCCAGCAAATGCGCATGCAGATGATAGACCTCCTGCCCGCCGCCCGGCCCCGTATTCACCACCGTGCGAAACCCGGTTTCGCCGCCCGTGTACGAGACGCCCAGTTCCCTCGCGAGCCGCGCAACCAGTACAAACATTCTACCAAGCAGCGGTGCGTCGTTTTCGCCGCAATCGGCAAGGGTGGAAATATGCTGGCGCGGAATCACGAGGACGTGCGTTTCGGCTGCGGGCCGGATGTCACGGAAGGCGACGAACTCGTCGTCCTCATATACCCGCGTGCTGGGAATATGGCCATCGGCGATCTTGCAGAAGAGACAGGTGCTGCGGTCGTGACTCATGGTGCTCCTGGTGAGCAAAGCCGCTCACGCACCCCGGCGCCCTTAGAACCAGGCTCGCGGATTGTGCAGCGGCTTGTTGTCGTACAAGTACAGCCAGCCTTTGATGATACGGTACAACGTCCAGATCGCGACAGCCCACAAAATTGGAATGCCGACCAGCACGAAGATGAGCACGCCGCCGATCAAATGACCGGCCAGGCCAAGCCAGAACGTGCGGATTTGCCACTCGAAGTGCTGCTCGTAAGGCGTGCCGAGCGCTTCGTCGCGCTTGAGGTAATTGAGGATGATGGCCACCAGCACCGAAACGCCGCCGGTGAGCCAGTACACCGCGTAGAGCGCGTACAGCACGTGCGTGAACGTGCGCAGGCTGCGCAAGCGGTCCGCGTCGACGCTGTGGCGGTACGAAGGGGGCGGATAGTCGCCGGACGTGGACATATTTGATCTCCCTGTGCGGAACAAATTGCGCCTGGGGCCAGCCTCAGTCGCCGTTCTCTTCGCGCTCGCGACTCTTGCGCAGCGCCTTTTCCTCGAGACCCGAAAGCCCTTCGCGGCGCTCCAGTTCCGCGAGCACGTCGGCAGGACTCAGATCGAAGTGCGAGAGCGTCACGAGGCAATGGAACCACAGGTCGGCCATCTCGCCGACCAGCGCCTTGGGCGCGCCGCCCTGGCGCACGTCCTTCGCGGCCAGCACGACTTCCGTCGCTTCTTCGCCGACTTTCTTGAGCACCGCGTCGTCGCCCTTGTGAAAGAGGCGCGCGACGTAGGAGGCGTCCGGATCGCCGCCCTTGCGGCTGTCGATCACCGCCGCGAGGCGCAGCAGGGTGTCGTTGGTGTTCGGTTGCGTCATTTGTAGATGTGTTCGGGGTCTTTGAGCACAGGATCGACGGCGACCCAGCGGCCTTCGTCGACGGTGCCTTCGAATTGCTGGAAAAAGCACGAGTGACGGCCCGTGTGGCACGCGATGCCCGAGACCTGCTCGACCTTGAGCAGGACGACGTCTTCGTCGCAGTCGAGGCGGATGTCATGCACGTGCTGCACGTGGCCCGACTCCTCGCCCTTGAACCACAGGCGCTGGCGCGAGCGCGAGAAGTACACGGCGCGGCGCAGTTCCACCGTCCTGGCGAGCGCTTCGCGGTTCATCCACGCGAACATCAGCACGTCGCCGGTGGTGGCTTCCTGGGCAATCACGGGCACGAGGCCGTTGGCGTCCCAGTTGATCTTGTCGAGCCAGTCGGCCTTCGGGATATCTTGCGTCTGTGCGTTGCTCATGGCGTCACATCCTCACCGAAATGCCCTGGTCGGCCATGAAGCGCTTCGCCTCGCCCACCGTGTGCTCGCCGTAGTGGAAGATGCTCGCCGCCAGCACGGCGTCGGCGCGGCCCTTGACGATGCCGTCCGCGAGATCCTGCAGGCCGCCCACGCCGCCCGAGGCGATCACGGGAATCGGCACCGCGTCGGACACCGCGCTCGTGAGGGCGAGGTCGAAGCCGCTCTTCGTGCCGTCGCGGTCCATGCTCGTGAGGAGGATTTCGCCCGCGCCCAGTTCGGCCATCCTGCGCGCCCATTCGACGGCGTCGATGCCCGTGGCCTTGCGGCCGCCGTGCGTGAACACTTCCCAGCGCGCGGGTTCGCCCGGCGCAGAAGTACGCTTGGCGTCGATAGCGACGACGATGCACTGCGAGCCGTATTTGTCCGCTGAATCGCGCACGAGCTGCGGATTGGCGACCGCCGACGAGTTCATGCTCACTTTGTCCGCGCCGGCATTGAGCAGGCGCCGCACGTCGGCCACGGCGCGCACGCCGCCGCCCACGGTGAGCGGAATGAAGACCTGCGAAGCCACCGCCTCGATGATCGGCAGGATCAGGTCGCGCTGATCGGAGGTCGCGGTGATGTCGAGGAAGGTGAGTTCGTCGGCGCCCTGGTCGTCGTAGCGGCGCGCGATTTCGACGGGGTCGCCCGCGTCGCGCAGCTCGACGAAATTGACGCCCTTCACGACGCGCCCGGCGGTCACGTCGAGGCAGGGGATGATGCGTTTGGGTAGAGCCATGATCTTGCCGAAGTTGCCAGTCGGTGGGTATGCGGCGAGCGCCTTTCGCGAGAAGGCCGCCAGCCCCGGTTCGGGCGTGGCGCGCAGCCCATTGTCGCGCGCCTTGCGCGTTGCCTTGCGCGTTGTCGCGAAATTATCCCGTATGAGCGCCAGTCCCCGCGGAGATGGCGGCGCAGCACCAAAAACAAAAGGCCTCCCGTTACGGAGGCCCGCGTTCGACGCGTTACGCGTCGTCCGATTCGCGCAGGCTGTCTGCGCGCGTTTGCGCGGCGGCGAAATCGAGGTCGCCCGAGTAGATCGCGCGGCCGCAGATCACGCCTTCCACGCCTTCGTCTTCGACTTCGCAAAGGGCGTCGATGTCGGCGAGGTTGGAAAGACCGCCGCTCGCGATGATCGGAATCTTCACGGCGCGCGCGAGGCGCACCGTCGCTTCGATGTTGATGCCCTGAAGCATGCCGTCGCGGCCGATGTCGGTGTAGATGATCGACTCGACGCCGTAGTCCTCGAACTTGCGCGCGAGGTCCACGACTTCGTGGCCCGTGAGCTTGCTCCAGCCGTCGGTCGCGACTTTGCCGTCTTTCGCGTCGAGGCCCACGATGATATGGCCCCCGAATGCCGTGCACGCTTCCTGGAGGAAGCCGGGATTCTTCACGGCGGCGGTGCCGATGATCACGTACGAGAGGCCGTCGTCGAGATAACGCTCGATGGTGTCGAGGTCGCGGATGCCGCCGCCGAGCTGCACGGGAATCTCGTCGCCGACTTCGCGGATGATCTCGCGAATCGCGTCTTCGTTCTTCGGCTTGCCGGCGAACGCGCCGTTCAGGTCGACGAGGTGCAGACGCCGCGCGCCGCGCTCGACCCAGTGTCGGGCCATAGCCGCCGGTTCCTCGGAGAAAATCGTCGCCTGGTCCATATCGCCTTGTTTGAGGCGCACGCAGTGACCGTCTTTGAGATCGATGGCCGGAATCAGCAGCATAGCTTCGGGTGTGTCTGGGAGTGTGGTTGGAGTCCGCAGCGCCGACGGAAAAAAGGCCCGATCCGACGCCGTTTCGCTAGTTTAGTACAACTCTTTCGGCGGCCTTGCTGACGCAAATCGTATGCCGCGGCGCTTGTGCGCAAATACGGCTGCGAGCCTCAGCGCCGCAGGAAATCAGGGGTTCCAGTGGACGAAGTTGCGATAGACGCGCAAGCCCGCAGCGGCGCTCTTTTCCGGGTGAAATTGGGTGGCGAAGATGTTATCCCGCGCCACTGCCGAGGTAAAGGCCGCGCCGTACGGCGTTTCGCCCACCGTGTGCGCCGCGTCCGCCGGAACCACATAGTAGCTGTGCACGAAGTAAAAGAAGCTGTCGTCGGGCACGCCTTCCCACAGGGCGTGCGGGCGCGCCTGGCGCACGCGGTTCCAGCCCATTTGCGGGACCTTGAAGCGCGAGCCGTCGTCCTGCAACTGGCCTTCCAGATCGAAGCGCACCACCTTGCCGGGCAGGAGGCCGAGACCCTTCGTGTCGCCTTCCGCGCTCCAGTCGAACAGCATTTGCTCGCCCACGCACACGCCCATGAGCGGCTTCGTGCGCGAGGCTTCGAGCACGGCGTCCTGCAAGCCCGACTCGGCGAGACTGCGCATGCAGTCGGGCATCGCGCCCTGCCCCGGCAGCACCACGCGGTCGGCCGCGCGGATCGCCTCGGGACGCTCGACGATCGCCACGTCGGCTTCCGGCGCGGCCTGCCTCAGCGCCTGGGCAACCGAACGCAGGTTGCCCATCCCATAATCCACAATCGCAATTGAAGTTTTCATCTCGAATCCGGCCTGCTCATCCCGAAGCCATCAATGTACGCCAGTCGGCGCGTGCGAAACCATTAGCCGAATGGCCAACGCGGCGCACCGACGCGTCGGCCAAAGGCGCCGGCCTCGTTTAGAGGCTGCCCTTCGTCGACGGAATCTTGCCCGCCTGACGTTCGTCCAGTTCGGCGGCCTGACGCAGCGCGCGGCCAAATGCCTTGAACACGGTTTCCATCTGATGGTGCGCGTTCAGGCCGCGCAGATTGTCGATGTGCAACGTCACGCCGGCGTGGTTCACGAAGCCGCGGAAGAATTCGATCGACAGGTCGACGTCGAACGTGCCGATGCGCGCGCGCGTGAACGGCACGTGGAATTCGAGGCCCGGACGGCCCGAGAAGTCGATCACGACGCGCGAGAGCGCTTCGTCGAGCGGCACGTAGGCGTGGCCGTAGCGGCGAATGCCCTTCTTGTCGCCGATGGCCTGCGCCACCGCCTGGCCGAGCGTGATGCCGACGTCTTCCACCGTATGGTGGTCGTCGATATGCGTGTCGCCATGCGCCTCGACTTCCAGATCGATCAGACCGTGTCGTGCGATCTGGTCGAGCATGTGGTCGAGAAACGGCACGCCGGTCGCGAGCTTTTGCTCGCCGGTGCCATCCAGATTGAGTTTCACGCGGATTTGCGTTTCGCTGGTGTTGCGAACGACTTGCGCGACGCGCATGGCAATATCCTTCAAACAGCCCGTAACAGGAGAGTGGGAGAACGAAGCATTCGGCGGCTTACTTCAGCACGAGCTTCAGGGCGGCGAGCAATTGCGCGTTTTCGCCGGGGGTGCCGACGGTCAGGCGCACGCAGTTCGCAAGCAATGGGTGCATTTTACCCACGTTTTTGATCAGAATCCGGGCAGACAGCAGCGTGTCAAAAACCGCCGCCGCGTCGGGCACGCGCACGAGCAGGAAATTGCCCGCGCTTTCGAACACTTGCGCGCCCGGCAGCTTCGCCACTTCGGCCGCGAGCGTCGTGCGTTGCGCGCGCAGTTGCGCGGCCTGCGCGTCGAGCACGTCGACATGATCGAGCAGCAGATCGGCGGCCGCCTGCGTGAGCACGTTCACGTTGTAGGGCGGGCGCACCTTGTCGAACTCGTTGAGCCAGCTCGGGCGCCCGGCCAGATAGCCGAGGCGTATGCCCGCGAGCCCGAGCTTCGACATCGTGCGCATCACGACCACGTTGTCGAACTCGCCCGCGCGCGGCATCCAGCTTTGCATCGCGAACGGCTGGTAAGCCTCGTCGATCACGACCAGGCTCTTCGCCGCCGCAGCCGCCGCGATCACGCGCTCGATGTCGGCGTCGTCGAACAGCGTGCCCGTGGGGTTGTTCGGGTAGGCCAGCCAGATCACGGCCGGGGTGTGCTCCGCGATGGCCGCGAGCGTCGCTTCGAGATCGAGCGTGAAGTCGGCCTTGAGCGGCACGCCGACGAACTCCGCCTGCGCGAACTTCGCCGACATCGCGTACATGACGAAGCCCGGCACCGGCGCGAGCACCTTCGCGCCCGGCTTCGCGCACGCCGTCGTGATCATGCTGATGATCTCGTCCGAGCCGTTGCCGAGCAGCACGTCGCAGTCGGCGGGCACGCGCATCACCTGCTTGAGCTTCGCGATCAGCGCTTCGGGGCGCGGCGCGGGATAGCGGTTGAGCGCGACCGCAGCGAGGCGTTCGCCGAGTTGCGCGGCAAGGTCGGGGGGCAGCGGAAACGGGTTCTCCATGGCGTCGAGCTTCACGAAACCGGAAGCGTCGGGCACGGGGTAACTCGTCATCGCGAGCACGTCGCGACGGATGATGTCTTGTGGTGTCGTCATGTCGAAAGGCGGCTCGCGAAGAGCGGGCCGCCGGCATGGGCGGCTCGGCGAGGCGGCCCCCCTTGGTTATCGTCGTGGTCTCTGCTGCGTGCGGTCAAACTGCGGATCGGACTGCCGCGCCCCGTGCACTTGCGGGGCTTGCCGTCGCGCAACGTCTCCATGCTGCGCGGCGGCTCATTCGATCAACTGCCTGCAAGTGGCCAGGCGTGCCCTACACCTGCTTCATGCGAAATTCGGCGCTGCGCGCGTGAGCCTGCAGGCCTTCGCCATAGGCCAGTTCGGCCGCGATCTCGCCGAGCGTTTGCGCGCCTTCCGCGCTCACCTCGATGAGGCTCGAACGCTTGATGAAATCATAGACCCCGAGCGGCGACGAGAAACGTGCGGTACGAGACGTAGGCAGCACGTGATTCGGCCCCGCGCAGTAGTCGCCGAGGCTTTCGCTCGTGTAGCGGCCAAGGAAGATCGCGCCCGCGTGGCGAATTTCGGCGCCCCACTTCTGCGGCTCCAGCGCGGAGATTTCGAGGTGCTCCGGCGCGATCTCGTTGGCGATGGCGCAGGCCTCGGCCATGTCGCGCACCTTCACGAGCGCGCCGCGGTTCGTGAGCGACGTGGCGATGACTTCGGCGCGCGGCATGGCGCCCAGCAATTCGTCGATGGCGTCTTCCACGCGCTTGATGAAGCCGGCGTCCGGGCACAGCAGGATTGACTGGGCGAGTTCGTCGTGCTCGGCCTGCGAGAACAGGTCCATCGCCACCCAGCGCGGATCGGTCGTGCCGTCGCAAATCACGAGGATTTCCGAAGGGCCCGCGATCATGTCGATGCCGACCGTGCCGAACACGCGGCGCTTGGCCGAAGCGACGTAGGCATTGCCCGGGCCGCAGATCTTGTCGACGGCCGGAATCGTGTTCGTGCCGTAGGCGAGCGCCGCCACGGCCTGCGCGCCGCCGATCGTGAACACGCGATCGACGCCGCCGAGCAGCGCCGCCGCCAGCACGAGCGGGTTCTTCACGCCGTCGGGCGTGGGCACGACCATGATGATTTCGCGCACGCCCGCCACCCGCGCGGGAATGGCGTTCATCAGCACGGACGACGGATACGCGGCCTTGCCGCCCGGCACGTACAGACCGACGCGGTCGAGCGGCGTGACCTTCTGGCCGAGCACCGTGCCGTCGGCTTCGGTGTATTGCCAGCTATGCGAGCCGCACTCGATGCGCTGCTTCTCGTGGTAGCCGCGCACGCGCGCGGCCGCCGCCTCGAGCGCCGCGCGCTGCTTGGGTTCGAGGCTCTCCAGCGCCGCTTCGAGTTCGCTGAAAGGCAGTTCGAGCGCCGCGACGCTCGTGGCCGCGAGGCGGTCGAAGCGGTTCGTGTAGTCGAGCACGGCGGCGTCGCCGCGCGCCTTCACGTCGGCGAGAATCTGCGCGACGGAACGCTCGATGGCCTCGTCCTCGCTCGCCTCGAAAGCGAGCACCGCGTGCAGCGCCTGCTTGAAGCCTTCGGCGCTGGAATCGAGTTTGCGCATCGTGATAGCCATGCTGGTATCCATCCGTTACGTTGTGCGCGCCGCGCCTTTTGAGATGCGTGACGCGCGAGGCGGCGCGTCATTGCGCCTGCCCTTTACTGCTACCGTCCGGTCGCCCGATCAGACGGCCTGCGTGCCGCGCGACGCGCGTTCGAACGCGTCGATGATGGGCCGCAGCGCGGCGCGCTTGAGCTTGAGCGCCGCCTGATTCACGACGAGGCGCGACGAGATCTCCATGATCTCCTCGACCTCGACCAGATTGTTCGCGCGCAGCGTGCCGCCGGTGCTGACGAGGTCGACGATCGCGTCGGCGAGGCCCACGAGCGGCGCAAGCTCCATCGAGCCGTACAGCTTGATCAGGTCGACGTGCACGCCCTTCGCCGCGAAGTGCTGGCGCGCGGCTTCCGTGTACTTGGTCGCCACGCGCAGACGCGCACCCTGGCGCACCGCGTTCGCGTAATCGAAGCCGCCCTTCACCGCCACCGAAAGACGGCAGCGCGCGATATCGAGATCGATCGGCTGATACAGGCCACCGCCGCCGTGCTCGTTGAGCACGTCCTTGCCCGCCACGCCGAAGTCGGCCGCGCCATATTCCACGTAGGTGGGCACGTCGGTCGCGCGCACGATGATCACGCGCAGGTTCGGGTTAGTGGTCGGCAGGATCAGCTTGCGCGAGGTTTCCGGGTCTTCGGTCACTTCCACGCCGGCCGCGGCGAGGAGCGGCATCGTCTCTTCGAAGATGCGGCCCTTCGAGAGCGCGAGCGTCAGCGGCGCGCTGGCCGCGGCCGCCGGCGTGGGCCGGGAATCGACCGTGCTCATGCCGCCTTCCCCTTGATCCGCTTCACGTTCGCGCCGATCTTCGTGAGCTTCTCTTCCATGCGGTCGTAGCCGCGGTCGAGGTGATAGATGCGGTCGATCAGCGTTTCGCCGTCGGCGCACAGGCCCGCGATCACGAGGCTCGCCGAGGCGCGCAGGTCGGTTGCCATCACCTTCGCGCCGGAGAGCTTTTCGACGCCCGCCACGAGCGCCGTCTTGCCGTCGATCGTGATGTGCGCGCCCAGGCGGTTCAGCTCCTGCACGTGCATGAAGCGGTTTTCGAAGATCGTCTCGACGACCTGCGAGGTGCCGTCCGCAATGGCGTTGAGCGCCATGAACTGCGCCTGCATGTCGGTCGGGAACGCCGGGTATTCGGAGGTGCGCACGTTCACGGCGCGCGCGCGCTCGTGCATGCGTACGCGCATCCAGTCGTCGCCCTCTTCGATCGTCACGCCCGCTTCGCGGAGTTTGTCGGTCACGGCGTCGAGAATGTGCGGGCGCACGTGGCGCAGCGTGACGTCGCCGCCCGCCGCCGCGACCGCGCACAGGAACGTGCCCGCTTCGATCCGGTCGGGAATGACGGCGTGGTGCGCGCCGTGGAGCTTGTCCACGCCTTGAATGACGAGGCGGTCGGTGCCGATGCCGTCGATCTTTGCGCCCATCGCCACGAGCAGGTGCGCGAGGTCGCCTACTTCGGGCTCGCGCGCGGCGTTCTCGATCACCGTTTCGCCATCGGCCAGCACGGCGGCCATCAGCAGGTTTTCCGTGCCGGTGACCGTGATCATGTCAGTGACGATGCGCGCGCCCTTCAGACGCTTCGCGCGCGCTTCGATGAAGCCGTGCTCGATGTTGATCTCGGCGCCCATCGCCTGCAGGCCCTTGATGTGCT
This sequence comes from Paraburkholderia sp. J76, assembly GCF_905220295.1. Classification (NCBI taxonomy): domain Bacteria; kingdom Pseudomonadati; phylum Pseudomonadota; class Betaproteobacteria; order Burkholderiales; family Burkholderiaceae; genus Paraburkholderia; species Paraburkholderia sp. J76. The sequence continues at coordinate 87,254 of NZ_CAJMZJ010000018.1, read as the reverse complement.
GGTCCACGGGGCGCGCGCCGATCGCGCAGCCGCCCGGCAGCGACACCTTCGCCTCGCCAAAGCGCGCGACGAGCGGACCGAGCACGAGGATCGACGCGCGCATGGTCTTCACCAGCTCGTACGGCGCGACGAGGTTGTTCACCTTCGAGGCGTCGAGCTGCACGCGGTGGCCGTCCTGCTCGGTGCGCACGCCCATCTGGTTCAGCAGCTTGAGCGTGGTGCGCACGTCCTGAAGGTCGGGCACGTTGTCGAGATGTACGGGTTCCGCGCTCAGAAGGCCTGCGCAGAGAATCGGCAGTGCAGCATTCTTCGCACCGGAAACGACCACTTCCCCTGCGAGCTTCTGCCCGCCGACGATGACGAGTTTATCCATGCCTGAGGTTTCCTGATCGTTGCGGCCGGCCTGCTGGGTCGCGTGATGTTGGTTTGCGCCGCTCGCGGCGGCGTCTTTGTCCTGGGTAATTCGCACTGAGATTCCAGATTATGCGTTCTGCCATTCGGCGGGCGTGAGCGTCTTCATGCTGAGCGCGTGGATTTCCTCGCGCATGCGGTCGCCGAGCGCCGCGTAGACGAGCTGATGGCGCTGGATCAAGCGCTTGCCGTCGAATGCTGAGGAGACGATCGTCGCGAAGAAATGCTGGCCGTCGCCTTCGACTTCGAGGTGCTCGCACGCGAGCCCCGCCGAGATGTACTGCTTGATCTGTTCCGGTGTCGGCAACATGAGTATGGCTCCTGCCTGATATTGCGCTTAGTGGCGCAGCTTGTACCCGCTCGCGAGCAACCGCATGGCGAGCGTGGCAAGCGCCACGAAAAACACGAAAACGATCGAAAGGCTCACGAGCGGGTTGATGTCGGACAGGCCGAAGAACCCGAAGCGAAAGCCGTCGATCATGTAGAAGAACGGATTGAGCCGCGACACCTCGCGCCACAGCGGCGGCAGCGTATGCGTCGAATAAAACACGCCCGAAAGAAACGTGAGCGGCATGATGAGAAAGTTCTGAAACGCCGCGAGCTGGTCGAACTTTTCCGCCCAGATCCCGGCGATCAGGCCGAGCGTGCCGAGAATCGCCGAGCCGAGCACCGCGAAAGCGACGATGTAGAACGGCGCGGCAAAGCTCATCGGGATGAACCAGATCGTCACGACGAACACGCCCGCGCCCACGGCGAGGCCGCGCACGATCGAGGCGAGCACGTAGGCTCCAAACATCTCCCAGGCGGCGAGCGGCGGCAATAGAACGAATACGAGATTGCCCGTGATCTTCGACTGGATCAGTGACGACGAACTGTTCGCGAAGGCGTTCTGCAGCACGCTCATCATCACGAGGCCGGGAATCAGGAAGCTCGTGTACTCCACGCCCGGATAGACCTCCACGTGGCCGCGCAGCGCGTGGCCGAAGATCGTGAGATAGAGCAGCGCGGTAATGACCGGCGCGAGCACGGTCTGGAAAGCGACCTTCCAGAAACGCAGCACTTCCTTGTAGAACAAGGTACGGAAACCGCTCATGCGAGACCCTCGACCACTTCAGGACCGTTCATCACCTGCACGAAGACATCCTCCAGATCGGCCTTGCGCACTTCCACTTCTTCGAGCTTGCAGCCATTTGCGCGGCATTTGGCCAGAATACGCTCCACGTCGTCGTAACTCGCGAGGCGCAACAGATGCTGATGCGCGCTGGCACTGGCCGGATCGACTTCGAGCGCGCGCAGATCGCTCGGCAGCACGCCCTCCGAAAAGCGCAGGAAAAGCTGCGTGCCCGCGAAGCGCTGCAGCAGCGTGCTCGTGCGCTCGAGCGCGACCATCTCGCCGCGCCGGAGCATGGCGATGCGGTCGCACAACTGCTCGGCTTCTTCGAGATAGTGCGTGGTGAGCACGATGGTGTGCCCTTCGCGGTTCAGGCGCGCGATGAACTTCCAGAGCGTCTGGCGCAGTTCGACGTCCACGCCGGCGGTGGGCTCGTCGAGCACGATCACGGGCGGACGGTGCACGAGCGCCTGCGCGACCAGCACGCGGCGCTTCATGCCGCCCGAGAGCGCGCGCATGTTGACGTCGGCTTTCTCGGTGAGATCGAGATTGGCCATGACCTCGTCGATCCACGCGTCGTTGTTGCGCAGACCGAAGTAGCCGGACTGGATGCGCAGCGTTTCGCGCACCGTGAAGAACGGATCGAACACGAGTTCCTGCGGCACGACACCGAGGTTGCGGCGCGCGTTGCGGTAGTCGGCGACGACATCGTGGCCGCGCACGGCGATCGAGCCCTCGTCCGCACGAGCGAGGCCGGCAAGAATGCTGATGAGCGTCGTCTTGCCCGCGCCGTTCGGGCCGAGCAGCCCGAAGAACTCGCCGTCTTCGACCGTGAAGCTGACGCCCTTGAGCGCCTGAAGCGACTTGTAGCGCTTCTTGACGTTACGGATTTCTATGGCTGGCATGACTAATACGCCGCCCGTTGCGAACGGCGCGGCTCAAGAGTGCATCAATGCTGCGGGGAAGACCGGAATTGGGGTCGGCTTGCGAAGGCCGGCTTTGCTGTCTCAGTTGCCCGCTTTTACCTGCGAAGCGGTGCTTTTTGCGCCGAGGCAGCGCCCAAAAAACGGTTGATTATAGGCCAAGTCGAAAAGCGCGGCCTGGCCTTGGAGGGGAAAGGCGTCGGCCCGGCGGCGCGGCGTTATGCCGCTCGAACGCGCTGCAATGCGAGCGTTCGGCCAGGCGACGCGGGTCAATGTCGCTCGTTGAGAAGCGTATCGACGCCATAGGCGCGCGCGAGAGAAGCGAGCGCGGGAGGCAAATTGAGCACCGCGAGCGCGGCGCCCCGGTCGCGCGCGGCACGCTGCCACGCGATCAGCACAGCGAGTGCCGACGAGTCGAACTGGGTGAGCGCGGCGCAGTCCACGGCGGTTGCGCCCGCCGAGATTTGCGCGAACCCGGCCGAGAGCGCGGCCTTCGCGCTCTCGTGGGTCAGGTTTGCGCCGGTGGCGAAGCGCTCGCTCACGAGGTCGCCTTGCCCGCTGCGAGTTGCTGGTTGCGCTGCGTGAGGAACTGGATCAGGCCGTCCACGCCGCCTTGCTGGATCTTTTCCTGGAACTGCTGCTGGTACGCCTGGATGAGCCACGCGCCAAGCACGTTGATGTCATACACGCGCCAGCCTTGCGGCGTCTTGTAGAGGCGATAGTCCAGTTCGATCGGCTGGCCGCCGTTCATGACCGTAGAACGGACCACGACGTCGGTGTCGTCCGGATTCGCGCGGAACGGCTTGTACTGGATCTGCTGGTCGCGCACCTGGGCGAGCGCGCCCGAGTAAGTACGGATAAGCAGCGTCTTGAACTGCTCAATGACCTGTTGCTGCTGCTCCGGCGTGGCCGTGCGCCAGTTGCGGCCCATCGCGAGCTGCGTGGTGCGGCGGAAGTCGGTATACGGCAGGATCTTTTCGTTGACGAGCTGCGTGATCTTGCTGATGTCGCCCGACTGGATGGACTTGTCGCCCTTGATCTGGCTCATGACCTGCTGCGTCACCGTCTGGACCATCGCGTCGGGATTGCTGGTATCTACCGTCTGGGCGAACGCCCCGCCGGCAAACGAAAGAAACATGGCGAAAAACGGGTACAGAAAGAATTTTTTCATATCGAGTCCTGCTAGTTGGGGGGACATCGCCCCCGTTGGAGCCAACGATATCACGCGAGATCTATCTCGCTATGTCAAAAACTGCCAGCAAAGTGCGACAAGCGTTTCTGCTTGTTACGTCAGACGTAAATGTCAGATTCACGCTCAACGCAACCGCAGCATGCCCGGGAAACCGATGCGAGCCGGCGGAACCATCTGATCGCCCGGCACCGTGGTTTCCGATGCGCCCAGCGGCGCGGCGGCGCCAGCCGGCCCTTCCAGCGCGGCCGGAGCGGCGGGAGGACTTGCTTCGCCGTTCGGATAGGCGGGCGCCATGCTGGCCGCAGTCGGCGTAGCCGCACGTGCGGTGCCCGAAGCCGGAACCGGCGCACCGGCGGCCGCGCCGGCCGCCCCTTCGTCGGCGTCGTCGTACTTCGGCGGCGGCGCGCCGTCACCGTAATCCGGCAGGTTGTTGTCGGAAGACGCGCGGCCATCCGAAAGCTGATAGCGGCGGCGTTGCAAATACGCGTTGCGGATGAACGAATACTTGTCGATCGCCGCGCCTTCGAGCAGATCGCTCGCGCCCAGCAAATTGGCGCGCGTGCTCACGACGTTCAAGCCGTAAAGGCCCCACGAGAGCGCCGCCGGATCGACATAAGTGAGCGGATTGATGAAGTAGTTGGGCACGAGGCCCACGCCGTCGCGCACCGTGCTGGGACCGAACAGCGGCAGCACGAGATACGGCCCGGGCGGCACGCCATAGTGACCGAGCGTGAGACCGAAGTCCTGGTTGTGCTTGGGCAGCTTCGCGAGCGTCGCGACGTCGAACAGGCCGCCCACGCCGAAGACCGTGTTGATCACGATCCGCATGATGTCCTCGACACCATCGGTAATCTTCAACTGCAGGAAGTTGTTCGCGGCGTTGTACACGTCGCCGATGTTCGCGAAGAAGTTCGTCACGCTGTCGCGCACGGGCTGAGGCGTCACCTTCACGTAGCCCTGGGCGACCGGCTTGAGCGCGTACGTGTCGACCTTGTCGTTGAACGTGTACACGGTGCGGTTGAAGCCTTCCCACGGATCTTCCTTCGACGGCGTCTGCACCGTCGAACACCCCCCGAGTGCAAGCGCTGCGACGCCGAGCGTCACGGCACGCATGCGTGTGGTCATCATTCTTTTTCTCCTTCTTATTGGGCCGCCGATGCCGCCGGCCCAGGGGCCGGAGCCGGGGCCGGCGCGGGCGCCGCATCCGCACTGGCGCCGCCGGACGGCTTTGCGGCGCCCGAATCGGCGGCCTTGCTATAGAGGAACTGGCCGATCAGGTTTTCGAGCACGATGGCCGACTGCGTCATCGAGATGGTGTCGCCGGCCTTGAGCATTTCCGAATCGCCGCCGGGCTCGAGTCCGATGTACTGCTCGCCAAGCAGACCGGAGGTCAGGATCTTCGCCGACGTGTCCTTCGGGAACTGGTACTGCTGGTCGAGGTTGATCGTCACCAGCGCCTGATACGTGTTCGAGTCGAAGCCGATCGAGGCCACGCGGCCCACGGTCACGCCCGCGCTCTTCACCGGCGCGCGCGGCTTGAGGCCGCCGATATTGTCGAACTTGAGCTTCACCGGATAGGTGGGCTGGAACGACAGCGAACTCATGTTGCCGGCCTTCAGCGCGAGAAACAGCAGCGCGATAAAGCCCAGCACCACAAACAGGCCGACCCAGAAGTCGAGAGCATTCTTTTTCATCGTCATCCCAATGAGAATCCGTTGCGGGGACGCGCCAGCGCGCGCCGCGCGGCCGGGTCGCTGCCCGGCGTCTTTAGCTGAACCGTTTAGCTGAACATCAGCGCGGTGAGCAGGAAGTCGAGGCCGAGCACCGCGAGCGACGCGTACACGACCGTCTTCGTGGTCGCGCGCGACACGCCCTCGGGCGTGGGCTTCGCCTCGTAGCCCTGATAGAGCGCGGTAAACGTCACGGCGAAACCGAACACGATGCTCTTCATCACGCCGTTGCCCACGTCCGCCCAGACGTCCACGCCGCCCTGCATTTGCGACCAGAACGCGCCGGCGTCCACGCCGATCAGCAGCACGCCCACCACATAGCCGCCCAGAATGCCGACCGCGCTGAAGATGGCCGCGAGGATCGGCATGGCGATCACGCCCGCCCACATGCGCGGCGCGATCACCACGCGCACGGGGTCCACCGCCATCATTTCCATGGCCGTGAGCTGTTCGCCCGCTTTCATGAGGCCGATTTCGGCCGTGAGCGAGGTGCCCGCGCGGCCCGCGAACAGCAGGGCGGTGACGACAGGCCCGAGTTCACGCACGAGCGAGAGCGCGACCAGCAGCCCGAGCGCCTGCTCGGAGCCGTAGCGGTTGAGCGTGTAATAGCCCTGCAGGCCGAGCACGAAGCCAACGAACAGCCCCGACACGGCAATGATCAACAGCGAATAATTGCCCACGAAGTGGATCTGCTTCGTGACAAGGCGCGGCCGGCGCAGCAGCGGGAAAAATTCGAGGACGAGGCGCACGAAAAAGCGCGTGGCGTGCCCCGCGCGCGCGATCGCGTCGAGCACCGCGCGCCCGATCGAGCTGATGGCGCCGGTCATGGGCGGCCTCCGCCAATGCCGAAGTCCGCTTCGAGCGGCTGGTTCGACGGGTAATGGAACCGGAACGGGCCGTCCGGCGCGCCGTCGATGAACTGGCGCACGATCGGGTCGGTCGAGGCGCGCAGTTCGTCGGGCGTGCCCTGCGCCTGTACCCGGCCGTTCGCGAGGAAATACACGTAGTCGGCGATCGCGAACGACTCGGGCACGTCGTGCGTGACGAGGATCGAGGTCGCGCCGAGCGCGTCGTTGAGCGTGCGGATGAGGTTCGCCGTGATGCCGAGCGAAATCGGGTCGAGACCGGCGAACGGTTCGTCGTACATCATGAGTTCGGGATCGAGCGCGATGGCGCGGGCGAGCGCCACGCGGCGCGCCATGCCGCCGGAAATTTCCGAAGGCGCGAGGTCGCGTGCGCCGCGCAGGCCGACGGCGTTGAGCTTCATGAGCACGAGGTCGCGGATCAGCTCTTCCGGAAGATCGGTGTGCTCGCGCAGCGCAAAGGCGACGTTTTCGAACACCGACATGTCGGTGAAGAGCGCGCCGAACTGGAAGAGCATGCCCATCTTGCGGCGCAGGCCGTAGAGGCCGTCGCGCGATTGCGCGCCGACGTCCTGGCCGCCGAACAGCACCTGGCCGCGCTGGGCGCGAACAAGGCCACCGATCAAGCGCAGCACTGTCGTTTTTCCGCCACCGGAACCGCCCATGACCGCCACGACCTGACCGCGCGCAAAGCGCATGTTCAGGCCGGACAGGACGAGCCGGTCGCCGTAGCCGAAGTCGACGTCGCGCAGCTCCAGTAGGTTCTCAGAGGTTGAGGGCACGTGGCTGACAGTCCATTTACACGAAGGCGGGATTATAGGGCCATCGTGGAAAACCTGCCGTGGCGCCCCGGGACCCGTTGATGTAGGCCACACGTTGCCCGCTGTCGCGGGGTTGCGGCCACCTCGGCTCCGGGTCGCGCGTGCGGCGCAGCCCGAAGCCAGGGCGGACCATTATTGCGTAAACGCGTTGCGCAATGCAGCAACCGCGGCAGGCGGGTCGGCCGCCTCCGTCACGGCGCGCACCACGGCCGCGCTGCCCGCGCCCGTGGCGAGCACCTCGGGCAGCACATTGCCGTCGATGCCGCCGATCGCCACCATCGGCACGACGCCGTCCAGCAGCTTCACGTAGCGGGCAAGACGCGCGAGGCCCTGGGGCGCCGTGGGCATCGCCTTGGTCGTCGTCGCGAAGACCGCGCCGCACGCGAGGTAGCTCGGGCGGAAGTGCAGCGCCGTGAGCATCTCGAAGTAGCCGTGCGTCGAAAGGCCAAGACGCACGCCGGCCGCCGCGATCGCGCCGAGGTCGGCTTCGCGCAGGTCCTCCTGGCCGAGGTGCACGCCGTAGGCGCCCGCCGCGACGGCCTCGCGCCAGTGGTCGTTGATGAACAGTTGCGCGTCGTGCTTGCGGCCCGCCGCGACGCAGCGCTCGATCTCCTGCGTGAGCGCCGGCGATTTCGGCTGCTTGCTACGCAGTTGCACCGTCTTCACGCCGTAGTCGAGCACGCGCTCGACCCAATCCGCCGTGGGCAGCACCGGATAGAGGCCAAGCTTCGCGGGGCACGGCGCGAACGGCTGCGGGGGCGCGGCGGGCAGGCCCAGCACACGCGGGAAGCGCTCGATGTCGACGGGCCACGCGTCGGCCTGCTGCTCGTCGCCGTCGCGCCATGCGAGCGCGAGCACGAGCGCGTCGTGCGGATCGAAGCCGCAGTCGAGAAATGCCGCCAGCGCGGGAATCCAGTCCTCCGCCAGTTCGCCTTCGAGCGCGTAACGTTCGCCGCCGAGATGCAGTGTGGCGCGCGCCGCCTTCGGGTTTTCGCCCGCGGCTTCGATCACGCCCGCGCCGTCGGTCATCCAGCGCGCGATGTTGGCCAAATGTGGCGCCGCGTCGGTGACGATGATGAGATCGCCGCCGTTGGGCACGTCGGGCGGCGTGAGGCAGATGCGCCACGGCGCATGCGTGGGCTGCCAGTCGCCCAGGCGCGCGCGAATGCGCTCCGCCGTTTCGGTGAGTTCGTCGGCGGGCGGCCAGAACAGTTCGCGGTCCTTAAGTCGCAGCGTTTCGGTCATCGTTTGTCTCCATCCTGGTGCCAGAAAGGCATGCCGACCACGGGTGTGCTCGCCACCGCCGCCTCGCGCTCGGCCATCGGCCCGGCGAGAAATGCCGCACGGCCGGCCTCGACGCCCAGCGCGAACGCACGCGCCATCGCATCGGGGTGCGTGGCCTGCGACACGGCCGTGTTGAGCAGCACGCCGTCGAAGCCCCACTCCATCACCTGGCACGCATGCGACGGCACGCCGAGACCCGCATCGACGATGAGCGGCACATCGGGCAAGCGCTCGCGCAGCACGCGCAGGCCATACGGATTGATCACGCCCTTGCCGGTGCCGATCGGCGCGCCCCACGGCATGAGCGCCTCGCAGCCCGCGTCGAGCAGGCGCCGGCCGATCACGAGGTCTTCGGTGCAATACGGCAGCACCTTGAAGCCGTCCTTCACGAGTCGCGCAGCGGCCTCGATCAGGCCGACCGGGTCGGGCTGCAGCGTGTAGTCGTCGCCGATCAGTTCGAGCTTGATCCAGTCGGTTTCGAAGACTTCGCGCGCCATGTGCGCCGTCGTCACGGCCTCGTTGACGGTGAGACAGCCGGCCGTGTTCGGCAGGAGCGGCACGCCGTGGCGCTTGAGCAGATCGAAAAAGCCCGCTTCGGCGGTGCCTTCGTTCATCTGGCGGCGCAGCGCGACGGTGATCATGCCGGGACGCGCGGCCGCCATCGAATCGGCGAGCGATTGCAGCGACGGATAGCGCGACGTGCCGAGCAGCACGCGGCTCGCGAAGGTTTCGCCGTAGAGCGTGAGCGCGTCGGCGGTGGGAGTGGTGGTCATGGGTTGGAATCCTTGGGCGGTTGTCGTGAAAGCGCTCGCGACCTGTGCAACAAGCGGCGGCGCGCGACCGGAGGCTTTGAGCGAGCGAGGCTCAGCCACCGGCCACGGGGCTCACGACGTCGAGGCGGTCGCCCGCCTGGAGCGCGCGCGCGCCATGCTGGGCGCGCGCCACGAAATCGCCGTTCAGCGCGACGGCGAACGGCGGACGCGCGCCAAATGCGGCGAGCGCATCGGCGACAGTCGCGCCCTCGCGCAGCGTGACCGGCTTCTGGTTGATGTGAATGTCCATGGCAAATACGTTCTCAGACTGCGGATTGTTTCGGGTAGCGCTTCAGGCCGGCTCGTGCGCGCCCTGCACGTGGAGCATCTCGCCCCAGCGCGAGGCGCGGCGCAGCGACTCGAAGGAATCGGCGTCGTTCACGCGCTCGTCGAGCAGCGCCTGGGCGACGCGCGCGGCTTCGTCGGCGACTGCCGGCGCGATCATGAATCCGTGCCGGTAAAGGCCGTTCACGCGCAGCGTGGTCTTGCCGTCCCAAATGAGCGCCGGGCGATGATCGGGCAGCGTCGGGCGGCACTGCGTGTTCAACTCCAGAATGCGCGCCTCGCCGAACGCCGGATGCACCGCAAACGCCGCGCTCAGCAGTTCGAGCGCCGAGCGCACGCTCACAGGCGAACGGTCCTCGCCTTCGATCTCGGTCGCGCCGATCACGAAAACGTCGTTCTCCTTGGGCGCGATATAGAGCGGATAACGCGGATGCAGCAGCCGCACCGGCCGAGTGAGCGCGATGCCCGGCGCGTGCACGCGCGCGACTTCACCGCGAATTCCGCGCAAACCCGGCAGCACAGGTTTGGCGCCCAGCCCGCGACAATCTATCGTCACGCGCGCAAGCGGCGGGTTGGCCTCGTCGACCGTGGTATGCCAGTGAGTCTCCACGCCGCGATCGGCGAGCCCCGCGGCCAAAGCGGCCAACGCCTGGCGATTGTCGAGCTGGCCCTCGCCTTCGAGCAACCAGCCGCGCGCGAAGCGCCCGGCGAGCGCCGGTTCGGCTGCGTCGAGCTGGGCGCCGGCGAGCGCGACGAAGTTCGACTCGGCGAGCGAACGCGGCGCGTTGGCGCGCACGCGGCGCTCGAAGAGCGGGGCTTCGGTGCGATCGGCGGTATGCCAGACGACGAGCGTGCCATTGCGCTGGAAGAACACAGGCTGCGGCAGCCCGGCCAGAATGCGCGGCCAGGTTTCGAGCGACTCGATGCCAAGCTCGGTGATGAGCAACTCGGCCACAGCCGCCTCCGCGAGAGGGGCGAGCATGGCCGCCGCGACCCAGGCCGCGGCTTCGCCGCCTTCGGGGCCGCCACGTTCGTAGAGCGCGACGCGATGGCCCTCGCCGGCAAGATGCCATGCGACGAGCCGGCCGCTCAAGCCGCCGCCCAGCACGGCAAAGTCGGGCATGCCGCCCGCGCGATGATGATGGGCGCGGCTCATGACGGCGCTCCGTCACGCAAGGCGCACGGCAACGCGAACGGCACCGCGCACGCGATAAAAAACGGGGAGCAAAGAGAATAGGCGGTCATCGTATCCTTTCCGTACGGCAGCAGCAGACGTACCCAAGGACGAAACCGGCTGGCAAGGCCGACCGTGGAGGCTATGCGGCGCAGACGGCCCGGCACGAATGCGAAACTCGCGGAATTCGTACGAACCGATGCGCCCAAAGCGCAGCCCGGCGGGAATCCTGGCGCCCTGCGAAGGCTGGGCGCCGGCCAAGACTTTCTGAAACTTCCCGCGCCGGTATTACCCGGATCGGGTGCGAAGGGTCTCTCTCAGCCTCAGTACGGCATGCCCCGCATACCGGTGAAGCACCCCTGTTTCGTCAAAGTCGATTAGACCACAAAAGCCGCGCGGCCCGCAAACCTCGGCGGAACGGGCCGCCGGCTCTGGCACAATGCCCTGAGCCCGCCTCTTTCGCCTCGCAGGCCCGCGCGGTGAGACAATGGGCGCCACGCCACGGCGGCGCAGGCGCGCGCTTGTGTCTCCGCTTTCGGCCCGCTTTTCGCCGATTAAGACTCACTTAAGCGCCCGGCGACAGAATCGCTGCAAAATCGCCGCCCCGCAGCCGCCATGCGGCGCGAGAGCGCATGCCCCGAGCGGGCCGCCACATCTTCAGGACGCACATGACCAACCAACCTGCTGCCCCCGCCACGCCCGATCAGAACGAGCATCAGAAGATCACCGCGTGGAGCCTGATCAAGCCTTACTGGGTGTCCGAGGAACGCTGGGTCGCCTGGGGTCTGCTCGTCGCGATCATCGTGATGAATCTGCTCGTCGTGTGGATCAACGTGCGGCTGAACGGCTGGAGCGCGGAGTTCTACAACGCGTTGCAGGCCAAGGACGTCAAGCGCTTCCCGCCACTGTTGCTGACCTTCACCGAGCTGGCGTTCGGCTTCATCATCCTCGCGGTGTATGGCCGGTATCTGCGGCAGATGCTCGGCTTTCGCTGGCGCCAGTGGCTCACCCACCGCTTCCTGAACGAGTGGCTCGGCAAGGGCGCGTTCTACCGCATCGAGCGCGACCGTCTCGCCGATAACCCCGACCAGCGGATCAGCGACGACCTTCAGTCGTTCGCCACGACCACGCTTTCGCTCACGCTCGACCTCCTCTCCACGGTCGTCACGCTCATCTCGTTCATCACGATCCTGTGGACGCTCGCGGGCGCGCTCACGGTCACGCTGGGCGGCACGCCGATCGCGATTCCGGGCTACATGGTCTGGGCCGCCGCGCTCTACGCCGTGTTCGGCTCGCTCGTGATCCAGAAGGTCGGCCACCCGCTCGTGTCGATCAACTATCAGCAACAAAAGGTGGAAGCGGACTTCCGCTTCGGCCTGATCCGCCTGCGCGAAAACGCCGAACAGATCGCGCTTTACGACGGCATGAACACCGAGCGCAGCAACGCGCAAGGGCTCTTCCAGCACATCCGCGAAAACTGGTGGCGCGTGATGAAGTACACGAAGCGCCTCACCTTCGTGCTGAGCTTCTACGGCCAGATCGCCATCATCTTCCCGCTCGTCGTGGCCGCGCCGCGGTACTTCGCGGGCGCCTTCACGTTTGGCGTGCTGATGCAGATCTCGCAGGCCTTCGGCACCGTGAGCGATTCGTTCTCGTGGTTCATCAATAGTTACTCCACGCTGGTCGAATGGCGCGCTACCGTGAACCGTCTGCGCGAATTCGTGCGCGTGGTGCACTCGCCGCGCCTGAAGGAATCGGTCTCGCCGGCCACCGAGCACGGCGGCATCAACCTGCATTTCATCGACAACAACGAACTCGCCACCGACCACCTCAAGCTTTCGCTGCCCAACGGCATGCCGCTCTCGGAAGTGCGCGACATCGCCATCAAGCCGGGCTCGCGCTGGCTCGTGCGCGGCCCCTCGGGCGCCGGCAAGAGCACGCTGATGCGCGCGCTCGCGGGCCTGTGGCCGTTCGGCGAAGGCTCGATCGACGCACCCGTGGATGCGCGCATGATGTTCATCCCGCAGCAGAGCTACCTGCCCATCGGCACGCTCAAGGCGGCGCTCACCTACCCCTCGCCCGCCGACGACTACAGCGACGAAGACTGCCGCGAAGCGCTGCGCGCCTGCCGCCTGGAAGAGTACGCGGATCGTCTCGCCGAATCGGCGCACTGGTCGCGCGTGCTCTCGCCGGGCGAGCAGCAACGTCTCGCCGGCGCCCGCGTGCTGCTGCACAAGCCCGACTATCTGTTCCTCGACGAAGCGACGAGCGCGCTCGACCCCGACAACGAAAGCCGTCTCTACAAGCTGTTCGTGGAGCGCCTGCCGAAGGCGGCGATCGTGAGCGTCGCGCACCGCGAGTCGCTTGCCGCATACCACCACGAAACGCTCGAGATCGAGCGCATGCCTGAAGAGCGGGTTGCCGCGTGAGCGTAAACGCAAACGCCGGGGGCTTTGACCGCGTCGTGCTGATCACGGGCGCGGGCTCGGGTATCGGCGCGGCGCTCGCGCGCCGTATCGCGGCGCCGGGCGTGGCGTTGATGCTGCACGCGCGCGGCGCGGACGACGCATCGCGCGAGCGCCTCGCCGCCGTCGCCGCCGAGTGCGAGCAGCGCGGCTCGACGTGCGCGAGCGCGTACGGCGATCTCGCCCAGGCGGGCCAGCCAGGCGCGCTCGTGGACGCCACGCTTGCGCGCTTCGGCGCGCTCGACCAGCTCGTCGCCAACGCCGGGCATGCGCAGCGCCAGACGCTCGCTGCACTAGAAGCCGCGTCGCTCGAAGGCGCGTTCGCGGCCATGCCCACGGCGTTCGCGGCGCTCGTGCAGCGCGCGCGTGCGGCGCTGGAACGCTCGGCGCGCGCCCGCGTGGTCGCGCTGAGTTCGTTCGTCGCGCACCGCTACCGCGCCAGCGCGCCGTTCGCCGCCACCGCTGCCGCGAAGGCCGCGCTCGAATCGCTGGCGAAAACCGCGGCCGCGGAACTGGCGCCGCACGGCGTGACCGTGAATTGCGTCGCGCCCGGCTACACGCGCAAGGATCACGGCCCGACGCCGGAAAACGCGTCAGCGTGGGAGCGCGCCGCGCAGGAAACCCCGCTCGGCCACGTGGCGGACCCCGCCGACATCGCCGAACTCATCGCCTTCCTGCTTTCGGACGCCGCGCGCCACATCACCGGCCAGGTAATCCACGTCGACGGCGGTCTCACGCTCTAGCGCGGTGCCATCGTTCGCTTGCTATCGAACCAAACGCCCGAATGAGGCGCTCGCGGGCGCCCGAAATTGCCCCTCGCCTCAGCACGCTTTCACACCGTAAAATACGCATCCAGCACACCGGAGACGGGCGGCGCCGCACCGCGCAGCCCGCCAGCATCGAGCGCACCCGCCACCCAGGGCGTTTGCGCCGGCCGGATCGCTTGCGCCGCACGCGCCGCTCGTCCCGGTTCGTTGCGCGCACAACAAAGATGGGGGAAGACACGCGATGGGCTATTTTCACTGGTTCACCGAGTTGAACGCGCGCGAGCGGCGCACGCTCTACGCGGGCTTCGGCGGCTACGCCGTCGACGCGTTCGACTTCATGATCTACTCGTTCTTGATCCCCACGCTCATCGCCACCTGGGGCATGACCAAGAGCGAAGCCGGCATGATCGCGACCAGTTCGCTGATCTCCTCGGCAATCGGCGGCTGGCTCGCCGGCATCCTCGCCGACCGCTACGGCCGCGTGCGCGTGCTGCAGTGGACCATCGCCACCTTCGCGGTCTTCACCTGCCTCTCCGGTTTCACGCATTCGTTCTGGCAACTGCTCGCCACGCGCACGCTGCAAGGCATCGGCTTTGGCGGCGAATGGACGGTCGTCACGATGATGATGGCCGAAACGATCCGCTCGCCGCAGCATCGCGCCAAGGCCGTGGGCACGGTGCAAAGTAGCTGGTCGTTCGGCTGGGGCGCGGCCGCCATCCTGTACTGGGCCTTCTTCGCGCTGCTCCCCGAGGAATACGCGTGGCGCGCGTGCTTCTGGATCGGCATCGTGCCCGCGCTGTGGATTCTCTACGTGCGCCGCAACGTGAGCGACCCCGATGTGTTCGTCGCCACGCGCCGCGCGCGCGAAAGCGGCGCGCTGCAAAGCCACTTCATGCAGATTTTCGCGCCCGCGCATCTGGGCACGACCCTGCTCGGCAGCGCGCTGTGCACCGGCATGCTCGGCGGCTACTACGCGATCACCACCTGGCTGCCCACCTACCTCAAGACGGTGCGCCATCTCTCGGTGTTCAACACGAGCGGCTATCTGATCGTGCTGATCGTCGGCTCGTTCACGGGCTATATCGTCGGCGCGATTCTGTGCGACAAGATCGGTCGGCGCGCCTCGTTCATCCTGTTTGCCATCGGATCGTTTGCGCTCGGCATGGCATACACGATGCTGCCCATCACCGACACCGCCATGCTCCTGCTCGGCTTTCCGCTCGGCATCGTCGTGCAAGGCATTTTCGCCGGCGTGGGCGCGTATCTTTCGGAGCTTTACCCGAACGCGATCCGCGGCTCGGGCCAAGGCTTCTGCTATAACCTCGGACGCGGCCTCGGCTCGTTTTTTCCCATTCTGGTTGGCGTTTTCGCGCAAACCACCTCGCTCGTGAAGGCGATCGGCGTGGTGGCGGGCGCGGGCTATCTGCTCGTGATCGTGGCGGCGCTGTGTCTGCCGGAGACGAAGGGCAAAGTCCTGAGCGAGGAAACGCCTGCTGCCGCGAGCGAGCGTCCGTCTGCGGAGTCCACTGCACGATGAGCGCGAACATGCTGCAATACCGACCGTCCCTCCCTGTTGTGCGACCGGCATGAAAACGATCGTCCTCGGCGCCGGTGTGATCGGCGTCGCTACTGCGTATTACTTGAGCGAACGAGGCTGCGACGTCACGGTCGTCGAACGGGAACCGGGCGTCGCGCTCGGCACGAGCTTCGGTAACGCCGGCGTCATCGCGCCCGGCTACGTCACGCCGTGGGCCGCGCCGGGCATGCCCGCGAAGCTCATCAAATATCTGCTCAAGCCCACCTCGCCGCTCATTTTCCGGCCCACGCTCGACGCCGCGCAGTGGCGCTGGATCGCGCGCTGGCTGCGCGAATGCGATCTCGCGCGCTTTCGCGTGAACAAGCAGCGCATGCAGCGCATCGCGTACTACAGCCGCGAGTGCCTGCACGCGTTTCGCGCCACGCACGCGTTCGAGTACGGGCGCAGCCAGGGCTATCTGCAACTCTTTCGCAGCGACTACGATCTCGAACTCGCGCAACCGGCGCTCGGCGTGCTGCGCGATGCGGGCATCGTCTTCCGCGAACTCGATTCCGCCGCCTGCGCGCAGGTCGAGCCCGGGCTTGCCTGGTCGCGCGTGAAACCCGTGGCGGGCGTCTATCTGCCCGAAGACGAAGCCGGCGACTGCGCACGCTTCACGCGCGAACTGCGCTCCGTGTGCGAAGCCCGCGGCGTGACGTTCCTGTTCGATACCGAAGTGCTCGCGCTCGAAGCCGCGGGCGGCAAGGTGAACGGCGTGCGCGTGCGCGCGGTGCCGGGCCGGCGCAAGGCGAACAACCGCAAGGACCGCCGCGAGCAGCGCCGCGCGCCGGCCGAGGTGCTGCGCCCGGCCGAGCGCAGCGAGCCCGCCGACGACACGCCGCACACGCTCGCCGCCGACGCCGTGGTAGTCGCGCTGGGCGTGGAGAGCGCGGCGCTCGTCGCGCCGCTCGGCGTGCGCGTGCCGCTGTATCCGGTGAAGGGCTATTCGGCCACGCTGCCCGTGGTCGACGAACAGAAAGCCCCGCGCGCCGCGCTCATGGACGAGTCGCTCAAGACGGCGATCACGCGCTTCGGCCCGTACCTGCGCGTAGCGGGCACGGCGGAACTGGGCGACCACCGCGCGACACTGCGCGAACAGGCACTGCAAACGCTCATGAAGGTCCTCGACGACTGGTTCCCGCACGCGGCGACGCCTTCGTCGGCGCAATTCTGGGTGGGACGCCGGCCCATGGTGCCGGACGGCGCGCCGCTTCTCGGCACGTCGGGCGTGGATGGCCTGTGGCTGAACGTCGGGCACGGCTCGACGGGCTGGGCGATGTCGATGGGTTCGGGCCGCGTGCTTGCGGACCTCGTCACGCAACATTCGCCGGAAATCGATCTCGATGGTTTGACGCTCGCGCGGTATCGCCATTAGGCCATTAGGCGGCGCGCCGGCACCTCAACCGAGCGCCACGCTCGCGAGCGCCTCGTAGCGCGCGCCCTGCTTCGCGAGCGTGCTCGAATACAGCACCAGCGATTCGAAACGCAACGGCGGCAGCGCTTCGCCGCCGCTCGCCGCCGGCGCGCCCACCGCGTCGCGCGCAAAGCGGGCGAGCGTCACGTGCGGGCGGAACGCTCGCGCGTCGAGCGGCAATCCCACGTCTGCCATCAGCGAGCGCACGCGCCAGTCGAGCGCCGTGAACGCATCGGACATCGCCAGTACGGCCACCATCAGGCGCGGATGCGCGCGTCCCGGCCAGCATTCGATATGCGTGACCGGCGCGGGCGGGATGTGCGGCGCGTGCTCCGCGAGCCGCTGCGAGAGTATGGCGCCCTGGTCGAACGACATCGCGCCGATGAACGTCACCGTCAGATGCAGTTGCGCGTAGGGCACGCGCCGCGCGTTGGGCGGCACGTCCAGCGCGGCGAGCGCGTCGCGCGACACCGCTGTGGGCGCCAGCGCGATGAAGCAGCGCCGCCATTGCTGCGCGTCAGGATCGGTGGGATCAGGGCGAGCGGTCTCGCGGGCTTCGGACATGATCGGCGGACCTCGTTCGGTCGGGCAACCGCGTCATGGTACGCCGGTCGGGTGCGAGCGTAAAAAAGCCGGGTCACCCTCGCGGGCGCCCGGCTTCTGTCACTGCGTCTCCTGCCGTCTCCCGTGCGTCCCGGCACATTGCGGGACACACTGGATTTAACGCGGCAGCTCCGTGCTGCCCATCAAATACGCGTCGACGGAACGTGCGCACTGGCGGCCTTCGCGGATCGCCCACACCACGAGCGACTGGCCGCGACGCATGTCGCCCGCCGTGAACACCTTGTCCACCGACGTGTAGTACGCCTTCTCGCCTTCGGTCGAGGCGCGCACGTTGCCGCGCGCGTCCTTGTCCACGCCGAACGCTTCGAGCACCGGCGAAACCGGCTGCGTGAAGCCCATGGCGAGCAGCACGAGATCGGCCTTCATTTCGAATTCCGAGTCCGGCACTTCGACCATCTTGCCGTCCTTCCACTCCACGCGCGCGGCGATCAGCTTCTCGATCTTGCCGTTCTTGCCTTCCAGGCGCTTGGTCGCCACCGACCAGTCGCGCGAGCAGCCTTCGTCGTGCGACGACGACGTGCGCAGCTTGACCGGCCAGTACGGCCACACGAGCGGCTTGTTCTCGACTTCGGGCGGCTGCGGCAGCAGTTCGAACTGCGTGACGCTCTTTGCGCCATGACGGTTCGACGTGCCCACGCAGTCGGAACCCGTGTCGCCGCCGCCGATCACGACCACGTGCTTGCCCTTGGCGAGCAACTGGTTCGGCAGCTTGTCGCCGGCGTTGACCTTGTTCTGCTGCGGCAGGAACTCCATGGCGTAGTAGATGCCTTCGAGTTCGCGGCCCGGCACCGGCAGGTCGCGCGGCGTTTCCGAACCGCCCGCGATCACCACGGCGTCGAACTGGTCCTTCAGTTCGTCCGGCGTGATCGTTTCCTTCGCCGTGTTGCCGATGTAAGCGGGCAGTTCGCCCTTGCCGATGAACACATTGGTGCGGAACGTCACGCCTTCGGCTTCCATCTGGCGCATCCGGCGGTCGATCAGCCACTTTTCCAGCTTGAAGTCGGGGATGCCGTAACGCAACAGGCCGCCGACGCGATCGTTCTTCTCGAACACCATCACCTCATGACCGGCGCGCGCGAGTTGCTGCGCGGCGGCGAGCCCTGCGGGGCCCGAACCGACCACGGCCACCTTCTTGCCCGTCTTGTGCTTCGCGACTTGCGGCGCGACCCAGCCTTCGGCCCATGCCTTGTCGATGATCGCGTGCTCGATCGACTTGATGCCGACCGGATCGTCGTTGATGCCGAGCGTGCACGCCGCTTCGCAGGGCGCCGGGCAGATGCGGCCCGTGAACTCGGGGAAATTGTTCGTGGAATGCAGAACGTCGATCGCGCTCTTCCAGTCCTGGCGGAACACGAGGTCGTTGAAGTCCGGAATGATGTTGTTGACCGGGCAGCCGTTGTTGCAGAACGGAATGCCGCAATCCATGCAGCGCGCGCCCTGGACCTTCGCGTCGGCGTCGGAGAGCGCCGCCACAAATTCCTTGTAGTGCTTCACGCGCGTGAGCGGTGCTTCGTACGCCTCATGCTGGCGCTCGAACTCGAGAAAACCGGTTGCCTTACCCATAAGTGGTTCTCGTCTATTTGATCTATTCGGTGAGGGGACCGCGCCCGCCGCCGCTTCAGTGAGCGCGGCGGGCGCTTCGTCTTGGAGTCGTTTCGACGCTTAAGCGGCCAGTTCTTCCTGGTTCGCCTTCTTCGCGCCGAGTTCGCCCAGTGCGCGCTTGTATTCCGTCGGGAACACCTTCACGAACTGGCGGCGCGCAGCATCCCAGTTTTCGAGCAGCGCCTTGGCGCGCGACGAACCCGTGAACTGGAAGTGACGCTCGACGAGTCCCTTGAGCAGCGCTTCGTCGGTCTGGCCCGCGTGCCACAGCGCGCGGTCCACGGTGCGCTCCTGTTCGGCCTGTTGCAGCACCGGATCGAGCGCGACCATCGACTTGTTGCACTTGCCGGCGAAGGTGCCTTCCGGGTCGTACACGTAGGCGATGCCGCCCGACATGCCCGCCGCGAAGTTACGGCCCGTTTCGCCCAGCACGACCACCGTGCCGCCCGTCATGTATTCGCAGCCGTGGTCGCCCGTGCCTTCGACAACGGCCGTCGCGCCCGAGTTACGCACCGCGAAACGCTCGCCCGCCACGCCGCGCAGGAAGGCTTCGCCTTCGAGAGCGCCGTACATCACCGTGTTGCCGCAGATGATGTTTTCTTCGGACTTGCCGCGGAAGTCGTTGGTCGGACGAATGATGATGCGCCCGCCCGAGAGGCCCTTGCCGACGTAGTCGTTGCCGTCGCCCACGAGGTCCAGCGTGATGCCGCGTGCGAGGAACGCGCCGAAGCTCTGGCCCGCCGTGCCCTTCAACTGGATGTGGATCGTGTCTTCCGGCAGACCGTCGTGGCCATACTTCTTCGCGACGACGCCCGAAAGCATCGCGCCGACCGTGCGGTTCACGTTGCGCACCGGCTGGATGAACGACACATGCTCGCCCGTTTCGATCGCAGCCTTCGCCTTCTCGATCAGCGTGTGATCGAGCGCGCGGTCCAGGCCGTGGTCCTGCGTATCCACATGCTTCTTCGCGACTTCGGCGCCCACTTGCGGCTGATAGAACACGCGCGAGAAGTCGAGACCCTTGGCCTTCCAGTGCTCCACGCCACGGCGCGTATCGAGCAGATCCGCGCGGCCGACCAGATCGTCGAACTTGCGGATGCCCAGATTCGCCATGATTTCGCGCACTTCTTCGGCGATGAAGAAGAAGAAGTTGACGACGTGCTCGGGCTGGCCCGAGAACTTCGCGCGCAGCACCGGATCTTGCGTGGCAACGCCGACCGGGCAGGTGTTCAGGTGGCACTTGCGCATCATGATGCAGCCCTGCACGACGAGCGGCGCCGTCGCGAAGCCGAATTCGTCCGCGCCGAGCAGCGCGCCGATCACCACGTCGCGGCCCGTCTTCATCTGGCCGTCGGCCTGCACGCGAATGCGGCCGCGCAACTGGTTCAGCACGAGCGTCTGCTGCGTTTCGGCGAGGCCGAGTTCCCACGGCGTGCCAGCGTGCTTGAGCGACGAGAGCGGCGAGGCGCCCGTGCCGCCGTCGTGACCGGCGATCACGACGTGGTCGGCCTTGGCCTTCGCCACGCCCGCAGCGACCGTGCCCACGCCCACTTCCGACACCAGCTTCACCGAGATCGACGACACCGGGTTCACGTTCTTCAGATCGTGAATCAGTTGCGCCAGGTCCTCGATCGAATAGATGTCGTGGTGCGGCGGCGGCGAGATGAGGCCCACGCCCGGCACCGAGTAACGCAGCTTGCCGATGTACTCCGAAACCTTGTGGCCGGGCAACTGACCGCCCTCGCCCGGTTTCGCGCCCTGCGCCATCTTGATCTGGATCTGGTCAGCCGACGACAGATACTCCGCCGACACGCCGAAGCGCCCCGACGCGACCTGCTTGATCTTCGAGCGCAGCGAGTCACCGTCCTTCAGCGGGATGTCCTTGACGACTTCCTCGCCGATGATCGAACGCATCGTGTCGCCGTTCTTGATCGGAATGCCGCGCAGTTCGTTGCGATAACGCTTCTCGTCTTCGCCGCCCTCGCCCGTGTTCGACTTGCCGCCGATGCGGTTCATCGCGACCGCGAGCGTAGCGTGCGCTTCCGTGCTGATCGAGCCGAGCGACATTGCGCCAGTCGCAAAGCGCTTGACGATTTCCTTGGCCGGTTCGACGTCGTCGATCGAAATCGCGCGCGCCGGGTCGATACGGAATTCGAACAAGCCGCGGAACGTCATGTGACGCTTGGTCTGATCGTTGATCAGGTGCGCGTATTCCTTGTACGTCTGATACGAGTTGCTGCGCGCCGAGTGCTGGAGCTTGGCGATCGCGTCCGGCGTCCACATGTGGTCTTCGCCGCGCACGCGGTACGCGTACTCGCCGCCCGCGTCGAGCATGTTGGCGAGAACCGGGTTGTCGCCGAATGCGTCGCGGTGCAGGCGGATCGCTTCCTCCGCCACTTCGAAGAGGCCAATGCCGCCCACCTTCGAGGCCGTGCCCTTGAAGTACTTGGCGATGAGATCGTCAGCCAGACCGACCGCTTCGAAAATCTGCGCGCCCGTGTACGACATGTACGTGGAGATGCCCATCTTCGACATCACCTTGAGCAGGCCCTTGCCCACCGCCTTGGTGAAGTTGTAGACGGCCTTCTCCGGCGAGAGATCGCCCTTCAGGCCCTGCGCCATCTGCGCGAGCGTTTCCATCGCGAGGTACGGGTGCACGGCTTCCGCGCCGAAACCGGCGAGCAGCGCGAAGTGGTGCGTTTCACGCGCCGAACCCGTTTCCACGACGAGACCCGTGCTCGTGCGCAGACCGTGCTGCACGAGGTGCGAGTGGATCGCGGAGGTAGCGAGCAGCGCCGGAATCGCGACGTTGTCGCGGTCCGCGCGGCGGTCCGAGACGATCAGGATGTTGTAGCCCGACTTGACCGCATCGACGGCTTCCGCGCACAGCGACGCGAGACGCGCCTCGATGCCTTCCTTGCCCCAGGCCACCGGATAGCAGATGTTCAGCTCGTAGCTGCTGAACTTGCCGCCCGTGTACTGCTCGATCGCGCGGATCTTCGCGATGTCCTTGAAGTCGAGCACCGGCTGCGACACTTCGAGACGCATCGGCGGGTTGATGTTGTTCGTGTCGAGCAGGTTCGGCTTCGGGCCGATGAACGACACGAGCGACATCACCATGTTTTCGCGGATCGGGTCGATCGGCGGGTTCGTGACCTGCGCGAAGAGCTGCTTGAAGTAGTTGTAGAGCGTCTTGTTCTTGTTGGACATGACCGCCAGCGGCGAGTCGTTGCCCATCGACCCCACCGCTTCTTCGCCCGACATCGCCATCGGCGCCATCAGGAACTTGAGGTCTTCCTGCGTGTAGCCGAACGCCTGCTGACGGTCGAGCAGCGCGGCGGCTTCGGCGCGTGCCGTGGCCACGTCTTCCGCCTTCGGCTCGATTTCGTCGAGCTTGATGCGCACCGCGTCGATCCAGCTCTTGTACGGCTTGGCGTTGGCGAGGTTGTCCTTGAGTTCCTTGTCGTCGATGATGCGGCCGTGTTCCATGTCGATCAGGAACATCTTGCCCGGCTGCAGGCGCCACTTCTTGACGATCTTCGATTCGGGAATGGGCAGCGTGCCCGCTTCCGACGCCATGATGACGAGGTCGTCGTCGGTGACGATGTAGCGCGCCGGACGCAGACCGTTACGGTCGAGCGTCGCGCCGATCTGGCGGCCGTCCGTGAAGGCGATCGCGGCGGGGCCGTCCCACGGCTCCATCATGGCGGCGTGGTATTCGTAGAACGCCTTGCGGTTCTCGTCCATCAGCGTGTGCTGTTCCCAGGCTTCCGGGATCATCATCATCATCGCGTGGACGAGCGGATAACCCGCCATCACCAGCAGTTCGAGACAGTTGTCGAACGATGCCGTATCCGACTGGCCCGGATAGATCAGCGGCCAGAGCTTCGGCAGGTCGTCGCCGAGCACGTGCGAGGCGATCGCGCCGGTACGGGCGTTCAGCCAGTTCACGTTGCCCTTCACGGTGTTGATTTCACCGTTGTGGGCGATCATGCGGTACGGGTGAGCCAGTTCCCACGCCGGGAACGTGTTGGTCGAGAAGCGCTGGTGCACGAGCGCCAGCGCGGAAACGACGCGCTCGTCCTGCAGGTCGCGGTAGTACACGCCGACCTGACCCGCCAGCAGCAGACCCTTGTAGACGACCGTGCGCGCCGAGCACGACGGCACGAAGTATTCCTTGCCGTGCTTGAGCTTGAGCGCCTGGATGCGGTGGCTCGCGGTCTTGCGGATGATGTACAGCTTGCGCTCGAGCGCGTCCGTCACCATCACGTCCTTGCCGCGGCCGATGAAGATCTGGCGGATCAGCGGCTCGCTCGCCTTCACCGTGGGCGAGATCGGCATGGCGTGGTCGACCGGCACGTCGCGCCAGCCCAGCACGACCTGGCCTTCGGCGCGCACCGTGCGCTCGAGTTCCTGTTCGCACGCGAGACGCGAAGCGTGCTCCTTCGGCAGGAAGATCATGCCGACGCCGTATTCGCCGAACGGCGGCAGCGTCACGCCCTGCTTGGCCATTTCCTCGCGATAGAACGCGTCCGGAATCTGGATCAGGATGCCCGCGCCGTCGCCCATGAGCGGATCGGCACCCACGGCGCCCCGATGGTCGAGGTTTTCGAGAATCTTCAGGCCTTGCTGAATGATTTCGTGGCTCTTCTTGCCCTTGATATGGGCGACGAAGCCAACGCCGCAGGCGTCGTGTTCGTTTTGCGGGTCATAGAGACCTTGCGCGGCGGGCACCGCGGCGCGCTGCTGGTGATCGTTCATGGGGACACCGTCGAGTAAGGCCGTTTCCGGCCGTTGAATCCATTCTTTTTTACGCCGTGTGCGTGACCGCTGTACGGCGTTGCGGGGGCGATACCAGCTTCCCGCGTTATGCGCCCAGGAGAGCCGAAAGGCGAATATACGCGACGAATCAAGGGCATGCAAATAAAACGTCATGTTCGAACCCCAATTATCGACTTGGTGCATCCGCACATTTTTTTATTGGTTCCATATCATTTAAGGGCAAAAGAAAACGGCATCCGGAGATGCCGTTTATCTCGTAACCCGTTGATCCAGAAACCAATCAGTGGGTGCCGGTGCCCGGCTTACGTTCTTCGTGCCCCGAACTGGAACCTCCCGAGCCGCTGCCACCCGAGCCCTGCGAGGTGCCGGAATGGCTTGTCGAGCCAGTCGGATTTCCCCCCACTGTTGTAGCCGAACCACTCCCGGCGTGGCCGCCGCCGTGCGTCGAGGTCGAACCGGCGGGAGTGGCGCCGGTGTGCGGCGACGAATGGGGGCCCGATTGGCCGGCGCTGTGACCGGCCGGCTGGCCGCCGCTAGCGGTTGAACCAGCCGCAGGCGTCGAGGCCGCGCTTGCCGTGGCCGCCGCGCCGATTGCGGCCTGCCCTGCCGCAGGCGAGCCCGGCGCTTCGCGCACCTTGCGGGGCCGTCCGCGCGGCAGCGGGGAGACGCGCCGGTTCGCTGTGCGCGACGCCCAATCGCGATACGTGTCGCTGCCGAGCACCCAGCCCTTGAGCGTGGCCTGCATGAGCTGCGTCGTTTCACGTTCGTCGAGCGCCTGTTCGCAGAGTTCGCGATACGCGCGCTGACGCTCGAACGGCGTGTTGCCGAGCGCCCAGTACAGCGGATGGTCTGTGATGAGGCTATCCACGGTCAGGCCGATGTGATGCCGGTAGCTCGACCATCGATAGTCTTCGGGCGCCGTCACGAGATGACTGCGCACCGGTGCAAGCTCGACGACGCGGCTTGCCAGCAGGAAGAAGCGCTCGCCCTCGATGACCGTCGCGCGGTAGCGCCCCTCCCAGAGCGTGCCGCGACGCGCATAGCGCCGGTTGAAATGCGCCACGTAGCGCCTGCCGACCGCCTGCATTGCCTTGGGCAGGCTGGATTCGTCGGAAGGCGTGACGAGCAGTTGGACCGCGCCGGGCATCAAAACCCACGCATGAACCGCCAGATGGTGATCGCGCGCCGCGGCCTTCAGGCAGTCGATGAACAGTTCGTAGTCCTGGTCATCGACGAACGCGGGCTGCTGATCGAGTCCGCGCAGAATCACATGCTGCGGCTGATCGGGAACATAAAGACGTGCAAGCCGTGCCATGCTCGATTTTCCTGGTTCCGTTGGTGAATACCCGCAGACCCGCCAGGCCCCACCAGCGCTAGTTCTCGCTGGCATGCGGCTTCGGCGGAAAGCTCGCGGCGCTTAGTAAAAAAGCTCTAACGGTCGCGTATGGTTTGTTGCAAACGTTGTGTTCATAATGAGCGGGCCTTTCATGGAGGAGCATTAATATGAAATTAAAACAGGCGCTGGCAGGGGCCGCCGCGCTCGCCAGTTTCACGGCAGCACACGCACAATCCGCACATACGTTTTACGTCACCACCGGCTGGTTCCGCTTCATGCCGCAGGACACCAGCGACTCGCTCAAGATCGACAGCGTGGGCGGTTCGCCCGTCAATATGGCGATTCCGGGCACGGGCGCCAGTGTCGGCTCCGCCGACACCCTCGGTGTCTCTCTCGGTTACTACATTACCGACCACTTCGCTACCGAAGCCGAACTGGGCATTCCGCCGAAGTTCGACATTTCGGGCGGGGGCACTCTCAGCAGCTTCGGCAAGGTCGGCTCGGCGAAACTCTGGAGCCCCGCGCTGCTGTTCAAGTACTACTTCAACAGCCCTGAAGCAAAATTCCGTCCTTACCTCGGCGTTGGCGTGACCTACGCCTGGTTCACCGACGCGAAGATTACCAACGGCGCCTTCGAACAGGGCGTGCTTGGGGGTCCGACCAGTGTTACCACGGATCGTTCCTGGGCCCCCGTGTTTAACCTGGGCTTCAACTACAACTTCACGAAGCACTGGTTCGCCGGTTTCTCGCTCTCCTACATTCCGATCAACGTGACCGCCACGTACCACACGACGCTGAACAACCAGTTCGGGACCCAGCGCGTCGCGGAATCGAAGATTCACCTGAACCCGCTCGTCACTTACCTGAAGGTCGGCTACAACTTCTAACGCGCTGCGGCGCTCCGCACCATCTCGCGCCGGCCCTTCGCCTCGCCCCTGCGGCATCGGGCGAAGGGCTGCGTTTTCCGCCCCGCCGTTTCCTCCCGGCCCGCGCGTCTCCATCGAATTTTCCCCGCTCATCGCATGGGCTTATCCTGATTCTATGCCTCTGCGAAAAAGCGTGCTGTCCCCGTAATCACCTCTTTTGTCGCCCGCGAGCGAAGCCCCCGCCTGGCGGGCCATTGCGCCGAAGTCGCTGCGCTCGTTCAAGTCTCGGGCACCGGAATTGCGCAATACTTTCATTCCGGTCCTCGCCTTTTTGCGCCTTTTTTCGTGCGCGCTGCGGCGAGCCTTTACCTGTGACTTTTCAACGACGGAGCCATACACATGAGCGCCTTTCCGAACACGCGAGAAGCCCTCGGAGATTCCTGGACGCGCACGGGCCGCCACGCGCGGCGCATTGCGCGTCGCGGCCGCAGCGCCGCCGCCGATATCACCGACGAGTTGCGTGATCTGCTCGCCGAGCTGGAAAACACGCTAGGCGATGGAACCCAGGCCGATGCCGCCGCGCTGCGTACCGACATTCGCAAGCGCCTCGACGCCGCTCGCGAGCGGCTCGAAGTGGCGCGCGCCGCCGCGCGCGACCATGCGGACGCCGCCATTGCCGGCGCGGACGACTACGTGCATCGCAACCCGTGGCAAGCCCTCGCGGTCGTCGGCGGCGTGGCGCTGGTGTTGGGTGCGCTGATGGCGCGCCGCTGATCGAGGTACCAGGCGCTGGCCGTGCGGCCAAACCTCAAGCGTCCAGCGCCTGTGGCCCGATCAGGTCGATACGGTCCGTGCAGATCGTATCGACGCCCCAGTTCACGAGCTGCCGCGCGCGCTCGAGGTCGTTCACCGTGTAGGCGAGGATGAAGAGTCCCGCCGATTTGATACGGGCGACAAGTGCCTCGTCCAGATGACGATGGCTCGCATGGAGCGAGACGCAGCCCAGCGCTGCGGTCTGCTCGCGCCAGTCGGCGGGCACGTGCTCGAATAGCAGGCCGCGCGGCAGGTTCGGCGCGCTCTCGCGCGCCGCCTCCAGCGCCGTATAGGAGAACGAGGACAGCAAAGGCTGCGCCTTTTCCGCTCCCTTCCCCGCTCCCTTCCATAGACGCGCCGTTTCGGCGCCGACGATGCGCCCGGTTTCCACGTCGCGGCCCGAGCAGGGCTTGATTTCCACGTTCGCCGCGAGGCCCAGCTCAAGGCAACACGCGGCGACTTGCGCGATTGTCGGCATCGGCTCGCCGGCAAAACGTGCATCCCGCCAGCTACCCGCGTCCAGCGCCGCAAGCTCCGCGTAGCGCATGCTCGCCGCCGCGCCGTGGCCGTTCGACGTCCGCTCGACCGTGTCGTCGTGCAGCAGAAAAGCAACGTTGTCCGCGGACAGCTTGGCGTCGAACTCGACCAGCCTATGGCCGTAGCTCGCGCCGGTGCGCAGACCCGCCAACGTGTTTTCGGGCGCGAGCGTGCCGCCCCCTCGATGCGCGGCAACGCGCGGATACGGCCAGGACTTGATCAAATGGGCTCCGAAATCGGCAGGCGCAGCGAGGTGCGGCGAGTCGCGCGCTCAAACGTCGTCGGAGACGACGAAGAGACGGCGGTACTCCTTCAAGGCATAGCGGTCGGTCATGCCCGCGATGTAATGCGCGATCAGCCGCGGCTGCGCGGCGGCGTCGTGCGTCTGGTACGGTGGCGGCAAGAGGCGCGGGTCGTCGCTGAACGCATCGAACAAGCCCTTCACCACGCGCCGCGCCTTGTTGGCCATGCGCATCACCCGATAGTGGCGGTACAGGTTGCGGTAGAGGAAGCGCTTGAGCGCGGCCGCCTGCGCGGCCACGCGCTCGCTGTGCGCGACGAGCGGACGCGCCGCGCGCACGTCGTCGACCGACTGCGGGGCGCACTCGGCGAGATTGCGCCGCGTCTGCCCGATCAGATCGACGATCAGCGTGTTGATGATGCGCCGCACCGTCTCGTGAACCAGCCGGCGGCCCTCGATCTGCGGATATTCGGCGCGCGCGGCGTCGTAATGCGTCTGCCAGAGTTCGACTTCGGCGAGCTGCTCGATGGTGAGCAGGCCCGAGCGCAGGCCGTCGTCGACGTCGTGGTTGTTGTAGGCGATTTCGTCGGCGATGTTGGCGATCTGCGCTTCGATCGACGGTTGCCGGCCGAGCAGAAAACGCTCGCCCAGCTCGCCGAGCCGCCGCGCATGCTCGCGCGAGCAGTGCTTGAGAATGCCTTCGCGCGTTTCGAAACACAGGTTCAGGCCGTCGAACGCGCCGTAGTGCTCTTCGAGTTCGTCCACGACGGCCAGGCTTTGCAGATTGTGTTCGAAGCCGCCGTGCTCGCGCATGCACTCGTTGAGCGCGTCCTGGCCCGCATGGCCGAACGGCGTATGGCCGAGGTCGTGCGCGAGCGAGATCGCTTCGACCAGATCCTCGTTCACGCGCAGGTTGCGGGCGACCGAGCGGGCGATCTGCGCGACTTCCAGGCTGTGCGTGAGCCGCGTGCGAAAGAGATCGCCTTCGTGGTTCACGAAAACCTGGGTCTTGTATTCGAGACGCCGAAACGCCGTGGAATGGACGATGCGGTCGCGGTCGCGCTGGAAATCGCTGCGCGCGGCAGGCGGCGGTTCAGGATAGCGCCGCCCGCGCGAGCGCGAGGCGTGCGCCGCGTAAGGCGCGAGGCCCGCCTCGAACGACACGGCCAGCGCGGCGTCACCGTCACGCGCATCGCTGTGTTCCTGAACACTACGGGGATCACCACGGGGATCACTACGGTTATCGCTGCGGGTGTCGCTCACCGTTCCTCCGCAAGGGGTTGTCGCCAGCGGCTCGTCAGTTTTGCGTGGCAGCGGCAAGCGTGGCCTGCACGGTTTCGTCGGGCGCGCGGCCGATATGCGTCTCGCCAAAGCGCTTGAGCAGGATGAACTTGATCGCGCCGCCCTCGGCCTTCTTGTCGACCTGCATCAGCTCGACGTAGCGGTCGGCGCCGAGCGCGGGCGCGCGCACCGGCAGCTTCGCGGCCTCGACTACGCGCACGAGGCGCGCGCGCGACGCTTCGTCCAGCATGCCCATGCGCACGGACAGATCCGCCGCCATCACCATGCCGCAGCCGACAGCCTCGCCGTGCAGCCACTCGCCGTAACCGAGCCCGGCCTCGATCGCATGGCCGAACGTGTGGCCGAAGTTGAGGATGGCGCGCAGACCGCCCTCGCGCTCGTCGGCGGCTACGACCGATGCCTTGATCTCGCACGAGCGCTTGACCGCGTGCGCGAGCGCCTGCGGCTCGCAGCGGTTGAGCGCCTCGACGTTGGCTTCGATCCAGTCGAAAAATCCGGCGTCGGCGATCGCGCCGGTCTTGATGACTTCAGCGATGCCCGCCGCCAGTTCGCGCTCAGGCAGCGTGGCGAGCGCACCGATGTCGGCGATGACGGCTTGCGGCTGGTAGAACGCGCCGATCATGTTCTTGCCGAGCGGATGATTGATGCCCGTCTTGCCGCCCACCGAGGAATCGACCTGCGAAAGCAACGTGGTAGGCACCTGGATGAACGGCACGCCGCGCATGTAGCAGGCGGCGGCGAAACCCGTCATGTCGCCCGTCACGCCGCCGCCTAGCGCGATAAGCGTGGTCTTGCGGTCCGCGCGCGAGGTGAGCAGCGCGTCGAAGATTTCGTTGAGCGTTTCCCAGTTCTTGTGCGCCTCGCCGTCGGGCAACACCACCGTGCTGACGTCCTTGCCGAGCGGCGCGAGCGCGGCGCGCAACGTCTCACCGTAAAGCGGATCGACGACGGTGTTCGTCACGATCGTCACCGAACTGCCTGCGATATGGGGCGCGAAAAGCGCTGTCTGACCAATCAGGCCGGAGCCGATATGGATGGGGTAGGCGCGGTCGCCCAGTTCGACGTTGACGGTAATCATGCTCTGAATCGTGTGGGGTTCCTGGTGCGCTGCCTGATATGACTTGCGCCCTACTCGCGCGCCGTGGCTCGCGCGACGCCGGCCATATCGAGCTGCATCAGCACCATGTTGACGAGTCCGTTGACAGAAGGGCGGCCCGTTTCGATCACGAAATCCGCGATTTCGCGATATAGCGGGTCGCGCACTTCGTAAAGCGCTTCGAGCCGCGCCTTGGGGTCTTCGGTTTGCAGGAGCGGGCGGTTCTTGTCGCGCCGCGTGCGCAGCCAAAGGTCGTGCGGATGCGCGCGCAGATACACGACAAAGCCGCGCGCCTTGAGCGCCGCGCGATTCTCGGGCCGCAGCACCGCGCCCCCGCCCGTGGCGAGGACGATGTTTTCGCGGCCCGTCAACTCCTCGATCATCTGGGCCTCGCGGTCGCGAAAGCCCGCTTCGCCTTCGAGTTCGAAGATCACGGGGATGCGCGCGCCGGTGCGCGCCTCGATCTCGTGATCGGAGTCGAAGAACGGACGCTCCAGCCGCCGCGCGACCGCCCGGCCCACGGTCGTCTTGCCGGCGCCCATGAGCCCTACGAAAAATACATTGGCGTTTGCGTCCCGCACTTGCAGCGTTTCCTACGAAAGGTTGGTGCCGCAGCTTACTGGCAAAGCGGCGGCGTTGTCGAGCCTGCGGCGCCCGGGTTCCGGCCCCGTAAAGGCGCGCCCAGAGGGTTACGCCAGACTCGCAGGCTGAACGAGGGTCAATTCGCCTCCACGACACGCGGCGTGATGAAAACGACCAGTTCGCTACGTTGATCCCGGTGCGCGCGATGCGAAAAAAGCGCGCCCAGAACCGGTATTTTGCCCAGGAGTGGCACACGCGTCACATCTTCGCGGTCATCGGTCGCGTCGATGCCGCCGATCGAGACCGTTCCGCCGTCCTCGATTTCCACGCGCGTCTGCACGTGTTTGGTGTTGATCGCCGGCCCGGCGGCCGTTTGCTCGCCGACGCTGTCCTTCGCCACGTCGAGATCGAGAATCACGCGGCCATCGGGTGTGATCTGCGGCTCGACTTCGAGTTTCAGGCTTGCGCGCCGGAACTGCACGCCAGAAACGCCCTGCCCGACCTTGGCCTGATAAGGCAGCTCCGTGCCCTGCTCGACAACAGCCTTCGTGCGGTCCGCGGTTACGACACGCGGACTCGACACCACACGCCCACGCCCTTCGGCTTCGAGCGCGCTCAACTGAATGTCGAGCAGGCGCGTGGCGCGCGCGGCCAGCAGCGTGAGCCCGAGGCCTGCCGCCTCGAAGCCGGAAATCGGGCCTGCCGCAAGATCGTAGACCGTGCCGTTCGCACCGCCTGCGCTGAGGCCGCGGGCGGGCGTGCCGTCCGCGTTGACCGGGGTCACGCCAAGACGCACGCCCAGCTCGCGCGAAAGTCCCTCGTCTCCCTCGACGATGCGCGCCTCAATCAGCACCTGGCGCGCCGGCGCATCGAGCCGCCGCACCAGTTCACCGATCTGGTCGAGTCGCGCCGGCAAATCGGTGACGAACAGGAGGTTCGTGCGCGCGTCCGCTACCGCCGTTCCGCGCTTCGACAATGCGCGCTGTGCGCCCGAGCCCGTCAGGAACCGGCGCAAGTCCTCGGCGCGTGCGTAATGCAATTCGAACGAGCGGCTTGCAAGCGGTTCCAGTTCCGCGGCCCGGGCGTGCGCCTCGTAACGCTGGCGCTCGCGCGCCGCCACTTCGGCAGCGGGGGCGACCCAGATCACGTCGCCGATGCGCGACATCGCAAGGCCGTTTGCTTCCAGCAGCAGATCAAACGCGGTACGCCACGGCACACGGTCGAGGCGCAGCGTCACCTGAGCGTGCGCACGCTCGCTTGCGACGATATTGAGCCTGGTGAACTGGGCGAACGCGTGCAGAACGGCCGTGAGTTCAGCGCGCTGGAAATTGAGCGTGATCGGCCGGTCGGGCGGCAGGCCGTCGTTGGCTGCCGCGGGATCGCCAAGGCGCAGCGGCTCGCGCATGGGCACCGGCGGCCCTTCGAGCGGCGGCGCCGGGGCGTCGCTGCCGGGTTGATGCGACGGCAGGCCGGCCGGCGTCACGGCCTGGGCGCGGTCCGCGCTGGTGGGCGAGCCGTCTTCAGGCGTGGCGTCGGGCGCAGGCGCATCGCGGCCTGCCGTGAACGGATTGGCGATCCACTGCGATGCTGCTGGCTCGTCCGCGCCGTCGGGTAACGGCGGCGCTTCGTAGCGCGCGAGCGCGACCGGCAGGCGACCCAATCCGGGCTGCGGTAACGGCACCGCGGCCGAAGCAGCGCACCCGGCGACGCCAATCAACGCGCCCAGGAGACGAACCTTCCACTTGAGGGCGCTCATTTCACCGCCTCCGCCCAGCCGAGCGTGCGCGTCGTCCCGCCCGCCTCGACGACGACTCGCGCAGGCCCGATTTCCAGCACGCGGGCGTCGCCGATCGCCTCGCCCGCCCGCACGGTTACGACACCCTCGGGCGTTTCCACGAGCGCAACAATCCGCTGCCGATCCTGGAGGATGCCGGTCAGGCGCCATCCATCTTCCGCGCTCCCGGCCGCCGTCGCGTGAGCGATCGGGTCGCGCGCCGTCTCTCCGGCAGACGCCGCCAGCGCCACAGCGGGCAGCGCATCGTACACACGCAAGGTCGCCGAGATCGACAGCCCCGCTCCGCCGCGCCGGATCGTCAGTTCGGATGGCGCCATGAGCGCGGGCTCGCGCGCCAACCCTTCGAGCAGGCCGCGCAGTTGCGCGAAGCTGCCTTGCGCGATCAGCTTGAGCGACCGGAACGCCTCGGCATGCGCGCCGCCCGCAGGACCCGGTTCCAGCACATGCAGCACGAGGCCCGATTGCGCGGCGAGTTGCGAAACGCGGCGAATGTCGTCGGCGGAATTGCCGGCATGCGGCGCGTGGGAAGTCGTTCGCGCTGCGGCTTCGCGCAGCGCGGGCAGGCGGGCCAGGACCTGGCGGCCGTCGCCGTAGCGCTTTCGTGCCTCCTCCAGCGCTGCGCGCGCGGCATGTACGCCAAGTGGATCCGCGACGACACAGGCGACGCTCGCCGCAACGAGAGCCAGCACAGCAATCGTCAGGGCGACCGCCAGCCGGCGTCGGGCGCGCCACGCATGAAGCGGCGGCCATCCGCGCAACGCATTGCCCGCGCGTGCCCCGGCCAGAACGCGTCCATGCTCCTTTCCCGAATGCGCGGACATCGTGCTCATGTCGCCTCCTTCGCCGCAGCGCCGCTCGACGCTCGCGGTGCGCCCGCACCCGGCGCGGCGCTCGCGCCTTGCCAGACGAGATGCGCGGCCACGCGAATCGGCTGCCCGTCGGACGCACGCTCGCGCGCAGCGCCGGGCGGCACGCCGCGCTTGAGTTCGCGCACGCTCACGGCTTCGACATCGGGCAGCGCGCGCAGCCGGCCCAGCCACGCTGCAGCCGCCGATTCGTCGGCCGCGCTTGCCTGCAGATCGGTCTCGTCGGCGGACTGCGCGAGCTGCTGCAAGCCGACGCCAGGCGGCACGTCGCTCGCCAGCGCATCTGCGAGGGCGAAAAAGCGCGACGTAGCCCGCGCGTACCGCCGGGCGAGTTGTTCGCCGACGCGACGCGCTTCACCCTCTCGCGCAAGACGCCCGGCTTCCGCGAGCGGTGCACGCCACTGCGCGAGCGGCCGTTCGAGCGCCTCGCGTCGAGCCTCGAGCGCGCTGCATTCCACACGCTGCCAAAGCACGACGCCCAGTGCGCACACGCAACCGCCAAGCGCCGCGGCGCCCCATTCGATCAAACGCAGCCGACCCAGCCTGCGGATGGCTCGCTGCCGCCACGGCAGCAAATTGAATCCGCCGATGGCCCGCCGCGGAAGTACGCGCCCGCCACGCGCGGGCGTCATTCCGCCACCCCGCGCAACGCGAGCCCGAATGCAACCGCGCACGCCGGATCGTGCAAGAGCGTCGCAGCGAGCGGCCACTCGATATCGGCCAGCGGTCCGCATTCGAAGGGCAGCACCGGCGCGCCCAGCGCGTCGCCGATGTCGGCCAGCGTGAAGTTCACGCCGCGCAGCATGGCAAGCTCGCCGGAGACCTGCACGCAGCCGGCCTGCTCGCCGTCGACGAGGTCGCGCAGCGCTTCCACGAGATCCGCATGTTCGAGCGCGGGAAAGCGCATGTGCCGCACGACCGAGTCGTCGACGAGCAACCAGCCGTGCACGCCTTCCGGGCCAACCCAGATCGCCACCCAAGGCTCGTGCGGCGGCAACTCGTACATGGCTGCGTGCCGCATGGCGCGCAACGCGGCGTGCGCCTCGTCGTCCATGGCGCACAGGGTGATGCCCGCCATGGCCGCGCACTCGATGCGGGCTTCGAGATGCTGTCGCGCCGTCGCCGCGATCATCACCTGCGCTTCGTGGCTGCGCGGCGTGGCCGGCAGCACGCTCCAGTCGACCGCCAGCTCGCCGCGCTCCATGCCCGCCACGCGTTCCGCCTCGGCCAGCACGAGCGGCTCGAGGGCGGCGTGAATGCCTGATTCGTCCATCGCGCCCGCTGGCGCAAGACGCGCGAGCGGCACGGTCGCGACGAACGTCGCGCTCGGGGGCATCGCCATGGCGCAACGCAGCGACGCTGCGGCGCTGGCTCGCGGCAATTCGCTAAACGCGCCGCGAAGCGCCGCGACGATGGCCGCCCGGTCGACGATCTCCGCGCCCGCAAGCGCCTCGCGCGCGAGCGGCGCGCTCGCCAGCCATTCGAGGCGAACCGGCCCCGCCCCGACAATGCGCTGGCTCAACACCACGAGCGTGACGCCTCGCGCGCCCAGATCCACGCCCGCAGCAAAGCGGCGCGCGCCCAACAACACCGGATTCCCGAAACCCATCGCATTCCTCCCGTACGTCCGTGCGCCGCAAACCGTTCGCGACGCGTCGATGGGGAAATTGTGCGAATCGGGACGACTCACGAATACTCGGCCGAACGGCTAACGATCGGCCCAGGCGCTACCCACGCGCGAGGGGCGCGATTACAGTGCCTATATCCGCGGAAGCTGCGCACAAGCGCGGGCGCAAACCGCGGGTTGCAGGCTCGCTCGCACCGCTCATGTAAGCATCTCGAAAGCCCGCGGGCGAGCGGCGGCTATAATCGCGGGACCGTTTTTCTGGTGTTCGTATGCAAGATCAGCTTCCTTCGTCCGTACCGCCTTCCACGCCGCCCGAGCCGCCGCGGCGGCGCAAGCGCCCGTGGTGGGCCACGCTGCTGATCGCCTTTTTCGGCCTCATCTTCGCCGGCGCGGTGTGCGTGGCGCTCGTGCTCGGCTACGCGCTCGTGGTGGCGACGCCGAACCTGCCATCGCTCGAGGCGCTCACCGACTATCGTCCGAAGGTGCCGCTGCGCATCTACACGCGCGACCATGTGCTGATCGGCGAATTTGGCGAGGAACGGCGCGACGTCGTCCACTTCCAGGACGTGCCCGAGAACCTCAAGAAGGCCATTCTGGCCATCGAAGACGCGCGCTTCTACGACCACGGCGGCGTCGATCTCGCCGGCATCGCGCGTGCGGGCTTCGTCGCGCTCACCAATGGCCATGCCACTCAAGGCGCCAGCACGATCACCATGCAGGTGGCGCGCAACTTCTTCCTTTCGAGCGAAAAGACCTATACGCGCAAGATTTACGAGATGCTGCTCGCCTACAAGATCGAGTCGAAGCTCTCGAAGGATCAGATTCTCGAGGTCTACATGAATCAGATCTATCTGGGGCAGCGCGCGTACGGCTTCGCGAGCGCGGCGCGCGTGTACTTCGGAAAGGATCTGAAAGATCTCACGCTCGCGGAATGCGCGATGCTGGCAGGCCTGCCCAAGGCGCCGTCGGCCTATAACCCCGTCGTCAATCCGAAGCGGGCGAAGGTGCGCCAGGAGTACATCCTCGAGCGCATGCTCGAACTGCACTACATCACCCAGCAGCAGTACGACGAAGCGGCGGCGCAACCGCTCGTCGTCAAGGGTGCGGGCAAGGAATACAGCGTCCACGCCGAATACGTCGCGGAAATGGTGCGCCAGATGATGTACGCGCAGTACCACGAGGAGGCGTACACGCGCGGGCTGAACGTCGTCACGACCATCGATTCCGCCGATCAGGACGTCGCCTATCGCGCATTGCGCCGCGGGCTGATGGATTACGAGCGGCGTCACGGCTATCGCGGGCCCGAGGCATTCATCGACTTGCCCACGGACAACGACGAGCGCGAGCAGGCCATCGACGACGCACTCGTCGAGCACCCCGACAACGGCGAACTCGTGGCTGCCGTGGTGACGGCGGCGAGCCCGAGGGAAGTGCGCGCCACGTTCATGGACGGCAACACCACGAGCATCACCGGCGACGGCCTGCGCTTCGCCCAGTTCGCGCTGAGCGCGCGCGCGCAGCCGTCGCAGAAAATCCGGCCGGGCGCGATTATCCGCGTGGCGCGCAACAACGCGGGCGAATGGTCGATCACGCAGTTGCCGCAGATCGAAGGCGCGTTCATCTCGATCGTGCCGCAGGACGGCTCGATCCGCGCGCTCGTGGGCGGCTTCGACTTCAACAAGAACAAGTTCAACCACGTCACCCAGGCGTGGCGCCAGCCGGGTTCGAGCTTCAAGCCGTTCATCTATTCGGCGTCGCTCGACAAGGGGCTCGGACCGGCAACCATCATCAACGACGCGCCGCTCTTCTTCAGCGCCGCCGAAACGGGCGGCCAGGCGTGGGAGCCGAAGAACTACGGCGGCGGCTTCGACGGCCCCATGAGCATGCGCACGGCGCTCATGAAATCGAAGAACCTCGTGTCGATCCGCATCCTCAACCACATCGGCACGAAGTACGCGCAGCAGTACATCACCCACTTCGGCTTCGACGCCGAGAGGCATCCCGCCTACCTGCCGATGGCGCTCGGCGCGGGTCTCGTCACGCCCTTGCAGATGGCCGCCGGCTACTCGGTGTTCGCCAACGGCGGCTATCGCGTGAATCCGTATCTGATCGCCGAGGTCACCGACCAGCGCGGCATGGTGGTGGCCCAGGCGCAGCCGCTCGTGGCCGGGCAGAACGCTCCGCGCGCGATCGACCCACGCAACGCGTACATCATGAACAGCCTCTTGCAGAGCGTGGCGCAGCGCGGCACGGGCGCGAAGTCGAACGTCCTCAAGCGCACCGACCTGGGCGGCAAGACAGGCACGACCAACGACTCGCGCGACGCGTGGTTCGCGGGCTTTCAGCACACGCTGGCCGCCATCGCGTGGATCGGCTACGACAACCCGCGCAGCCTCGGCGACAAGGAAACGGGCGGCGGTCTCGCGCTGCCTGTGTGGATCGATTACATGCAGAAGGCGCTGAACGGCGTGCCCGAGTACAAGATGGCAATGCCGGACGGCATCGTCACGCTCGGCGACGAGTTGTACTACGCCGACGCCACGCCGGGGCACGGCTTCGTCTCGACGGTGGGCATCAGCCAGGCGGCGCTCGAAGCGTCGGCGAGCGGGGCATCGGGCGCGGACAGCGCCGACTCCGCGGGCGCCGCGCCCGCGCCCGAGCACGTGAACGCGAAAGAGAAGGAAGACATCATGAATCTGTTCCGCGGGCACTGAAGCTCGCCGGAACCGAAGCCACGAAAAACGGGCGCCAGCTTTTCAACTGGCGCCCGTCGTTTTTTACGTACTCGCGTTTGGTGCGTTTATGGCTCGAACCGCACCGGCTCGCCTGCCTGTTCCGTCGCGTAGGCCGTGAGCGCCGAGAAAAATTCGGTGCCCGTGCGCGTGTCGCGCCATTCGCCGTCGATGAAGCGATAGTGGAAACCGCCAGCCTTCGCCGCGATCCAGATTTCGCGCATCGGCGGCTGAAGATTCACGATGATCTTCGTTCGATTTTCGAATTCGAGCGTCAGAACGTTGCCGCTGCGCTCCAGTTCGATGTCCGCTGCGGACTCGTCCACGGCCCGCTCCACGGCCGCCAGCACGGCCTCCGCGCGGCTCAGGTAGTCATTGTCTGGCATGCTAAACTCCACCGGTTATTCATTCAGGGACAATTATGCGTGTCATTTCCTGGACGCGCGCAGCGGCCCCCAGCGCGCGGACGTCCCGCGCGATTCTAGCGGCTTTTGCGATCAGCGCTGTCGCGCTCGCGGGCTGCGGCCAGCGCGGCGCGCTCTACATGCCCACCGTGCCGCCGCTTCCGCCCAAGCCCAATTTCGAAACCGCGCAGCCGGAAACCGCCGCGCCCGCCAGCGCGCCCGAGTCTGTCTCGGAACCCGTCGGCACGATTCCCGACACATCCGGCACGCCGCTCTCGTTGTCCCCGGACCCTGAACTCAGCACCGCCCCCGCGACCACCGAAGGCCCGCAACCGGCTTCCGATGCCACGCCAACCCAGTAAAACGCTCGCATGACCCAGTCCGCTTTTCACCGTGACAACGGCACGCTCTTCGTAGAAGGCGTCCCGGCCGCCGAACTCGCCGCACAGTACGGCACGCCGCTCTACGTGTACTCGCGCGCGGCGCTCACCGCCGCCTGGCACGCCTACGCCGACGCCTGCGCCGGCCGCCGCGCCAAGGTGCACGTCGCGGTCAAAGCCAACAGCAATCTCGCGGTGCTCAACGTGTTCGCGCGCGAAGGCGCGGGCTTCGACATCGTTTCGGCGGGAGAACTCGCCCGCGTGCTCGCGGCAGGCGGGAAAGCGCAGGACGTGGTGTTCTCGGGCGTCGGCAAGACCGCCGGCGAAATGCGCGAAGCGCTCGAAGCGGGCGTGAAGTGCTTCAACGTCGAATCGATTCCCGAACTCGATCGCCTGAACGACGTGGCCGGCAAACTCGGCAAGACGGCGCCGGTTTCGCTGCGCGTGAACCCGGACGTGGATCCGAAAACGCATCCGTACATTTCCACCGGCCTGAAGGCGAACAAGTTCGGCGTGGCGTTCGACGAAGCACGCGCGACGTACCGCGCGGCGGCGGCGATGCCGCATCTCGAAGTGGTCGGCATCGACTGCCACATCGGCTCGCAGATCACCGAAATCGCGCCGTATCTCGACGCCATCGACAAACTGCTCGAACTCGTCGACCAGATCGAAGCCGACGGCGTGAGCATCCGCCACATCGACGTGGGCGGCGGCCTCGGCATCACCTACGACGACGAAACGCCGCCCGACATCGGCGAATTCGTGCGCACGGTGCTCGACCGCATCGAAGCGTATGGCGAGAAAACGGGCAAGTCCCGCGAGGTGTACTTCGAGCCGGGCCGCTCGCTCGTGGGCAACGCGGGCATCCTGCTCACCACGGTCGAGTTCCTGAAGCCGGGCTCGGAAAAGAACTTCGCGATCGTCGACGCCGCGATGAACGACCTCGCGCGCCCCGCCATGTACGACGCGTATCACGCGATGGAGCCGGTCGTCGAGCGCCATTCGGCGCCGCAAACCTACGACGTCGTCGGCCCGGTGTGCGAAAGCGGCGACTGGCTGGGCCGCGCTCGCTCGCTCGCGATCGAACCGGGCGACGTGCTCGCGATTCGTTCGGCAGGCGCATACGGCTTCGTGATGAGTTCGAACTACAACACGCGTGCGCGCGCGGCTGAAGTGATGGTCGACGGCACGCGCGTGCATCTCGCGCGCGAGCGCGAAAACGTGGCGCAGTTGTTCGCGAGCGAGCGCGTGCTGCCGGACTGAGTCTTTCGCGCGGCGCTCATCCATGTAAAAAGCGACGCCGCGGCGTCGCTTTTTGTTGTCCGCCCGCGCGCTGCGCTCAGGCAGCGCCGGAACCGAGGCGCGAGGCGCGCCATCGCGCAAGCAGCCACACGGCGAGGCGCCAGCCCAGCAGCACGACCATGATCGCGCCGTACAGCTTGGGCAGCACGAGGTCGTGCTTGCCCGCTTTCATCCACCAGAAGTGCAGGATCGCCAGCACGCCGATCGCGTAGATGAGCCGATGCAGCGTCTGCCAGCGGCGCCCTAGCCGGCGCGCTATCGCGCGCGTTGACGTGACGGCGAGCGGAATCAGCAGCACGAACGCCGCGAAGCCCACGGTGATGAACGGCCGCTTGCCCACGTCCTTGAACATCGCGGCGACGTCGAACCACTTGTCGAACCAGATGTAGGTCGTGAAGTGCAGCGCCGCGTAGAAAAACGCGAAGAGGCCCAGCATGCGCCGAAAGCGGAGCAGCGTGTTCCAGCCGGTGAGGCGGCGCAGCGGCGTGACGGCAAGCGTGATGCAGAGGAACACCAGCGTCCAGAGCCCCGTGGAACGCGTGATGAACTCGATCGGATTCGCGCCGAGCCCACCCGTGAAGCCGAACAGCACGAGGCGCGCGAGCGGATACCATGCCGCGACGAACACCACCGCCTTCGCCCACGGCAGCCAGCGCGGGCCGCTCACGCCCGCCTTGCGCGCAGGACGCGCCTGAGCCGCCCCCATGCGCGCGGCGGCCTGCGGTGTCGTCGATTCCATTTCTCGCTCCATCAAGCTCGTAGCCTAAAAGTTCTTGCGCAGATCCATGCCCTGATACATCGACGCCACGAGGTCGCCGTAGCCGTTGTACATGAGCGTCTTGCGCTTGGGCTGAAAGAAGCCGTCCTCGCCGATGCGCCGCTCGGTCGCCTGGCTCCAGCGCGGGTGATCGACGTTCGGATTCACGTTCGAATAAAAACCGTACTCGTTCGGGGCGTACTTGTTCCAGCTCGTGGGCGGCTGGTTCGCCACGAAGCGGATCTTCACGAGCGACTTCGCGCTCTTGAAGCCGTACTTCCACGGCACGATCACGCGCACGGGCGCACCGTTCTGGTTCGGCAGCACCTGGCCGTACAGACCCACCGTGAGCAGCGTGAGCGGATTCATCGCTTCGTCCATGCGCAGGCCCTCGGAATACGGCCAGTCGAGGATCGGCTCGGCGAGACCCGGCATCTGCGAGGGATCGGCGAGCGTGATGAACTGCACGTAGCGCGCGTTGCCCGTGGGTTGCGCGCGGCGAATCAGTTCGGAGAGCGAAACGCCGATCCACGGCACGACGATCGACCAGCCCTCCACGCAGCGGTGACGGTACACGCGCTCTTCGAGCGGCGCGAGCTTGAGGATCTCGTCGATGTCGTAGACCTTCGGGTTCTTCACCTCGCCCTCGACGCTGAGCTTCCACGGACGCGGCCGCAGCGTGTGCGCGTTCTGCGCCGGATCGCCCTTGTCGGTGCCGAACTCGTAGAAGTTGTTATAGGTCGTGATGTCCTTGTAGGGCGTGACCTTGTCGAGCGCGACGAACCTGGAGTTCGTTTGCGCGGCGAGCTTCTGCGCCTTCGGGTCGCCGGGTGCGTATTCCGCGAGCGCCTCTATCGCGCCGAACGGCCCCGCGATGCCGCCGAGCGCGAGAGCGCCCGCCGCCTTCAGAATGCGCCGACGCTGTTCGTACACCTTTTGCGGCGTGATCTCGCTCGCGGGGATGTCGTCGCCGTTGAGCAAGATCCTGCTGCTCCGCTTGATCCACATATCGCTGCTCCTGCTTCTCGCGTGGCGTGCGCCGCCAGCACATTGATCGTATCTCGACCCGTTCTGCCCGGGATCGACTGGATGGCCGAATGGATAACCTCAAGCGGGCAAACGCGCAATACGCGGAAAACTTCCCGGCGGACGAAAAAAAACCGCCGGAGCGCGAGGCATCCGACGGTTAGTTCGTCTTGCGGGCGGGTTCGGTTACAGCTTGCCGTAGCTGTGCAGGCCCGAAAGGAACATGTTCACGCCGAGGAACGCGAAGGTCGTGACGAGCAGACCCGTGAGCGCCCACCAGGCCGCCACGCCGCCGCGCAGGCCCTTCATGAGGCGCATATGCAGCCACGCCGCGTAGTTGAGCCACACGATCAGCGCCCAGGTTTCCTTCGGGTCCCAGCTCCAGTAGCCGCCCCAGGCCTGCGCGGCCCATAGCGCGCCGAGAATGGTCGCGATGGTGAAGAACGCGAAACCCACGGCGATCGACTTGTACATGACGTCGTCGAGCACTTCGAGCGCGGGCAGGCGGTCCGCCAGCACGCCTCGCTCCTTCATGATGTACGCCACGCCCACCATGGCCGAGAGCGCGAAGCTGCCGTAGCCGATGAAGTTGGCCGGCACGTGGATCTTCATCCACCAGCTTTGCAGCGCGGGCACGAGCGGCTGGATCTGCTGCGCGTCGCGCGAGATCGAATACCACATGAGGAAGCCCACGGCCGCGCTGATCACGAGCAGCACGAAGGCGCCGAGCGCGCGCGTGTTGTAGTGCTTCTCGTAATACAGATAGAAGAGCGCGGTGATGAGGCTGAACAGCACGAACACTTCGTAAAGGTTCGAGATGGGAATGTGGCCGACGTCCGCGCCGATCAGGTAGGACTCGTACCAGCGCACCATCAGGCCGACGAAGCCCATGAGCACCGCCGCCCACGTGAGCTTTGAGCCGATCGAGCCGCCCGAGGGCGAGCGCGAGAGCAGGCCTATCCAGTAGAACAGCGTGCCGAGCACGAACAGCGCGCTCATCCACAGAATGGCCGACTGGCTGGAGAGGAAATATTTGAGGAAGAAGGCCTGGTCGGCGCGCGCGAGGTCGCCCTGGTAGATCTGGATCGCGAAAACCGCGAGCACCGCGATACCGGCCATGAGC
The DNA here is from genome assembly GCF_905220295.1 of Paraburkholderia sp. J76. Classification (NCBI taxonomy): domain Bacteria; kingdom Pseudomonadati; phylum Pseudomonadota; class Betaproteobacteria; order Burkholderiales; family Burkholderiaceae; genus Paraburkholderia; species Paraburkholderia sp. J76. The sequence continues at coordinate 44,633 of NZ_CAJMZJ010000018.1, read as the reverse complement.
AGCCGCGCCGGCTTCCAGCGCCAGCCGAGCACGACGAGCGCCGGCGTCGTGCCGCAGAGCACCAGCTTGTCGTAGTAGTTCATGTGCGCGTGGTAGCGCGACAGCGCGAAGCCCGCGCCCGCCACGAGCGCCAGCGCGAACAGCCAGTCGACCACCGTCAGGCGGCGCAGGAAGGGGCGTTCGTCGAACAGGACGTCGGCCAGGGGATCGTGGGCGTGCGCGGCGGCATTGGCCACCCGCGCACGTTCGGCGCGGCGGGCCTTCGCAGAGGAGGAAACCTGAGACAAGTCCATGGGCTTACCGGTGTTGATCGTGAGTGGCTGCAATCGCGTGCGTGAATCAGGGCGCACGGTCCGTGCCGCTGCCGTTCGTGTCGCCCGCATCGTTCGTGGCGCCCGTTTGCGGCGGCGCGCCTAGCGCACGGCCGACCGCATCGCGGGTACGGGCGAACTCCTTCTCGAAGTCGAGGGTACGGCGCGCGGTGGACATCGCCATGATGACGTCGACGCCGTGATCCTGACCGTCCTGACCCGTGCGGTCCTTCAGCCAGAACCACAGACGCCGCTCACGCACGTAGAACATCGAGAAGATGCCGAGCACGAGCAACAGGCTGCCAAGATACACGACTTTCTTGCCCGGCGCGCGCGTCAACTGAAATACCGAAGCTTGCACCTGCTTGAATGAATCGAGCTGTAGATAGACGGGAGATCCATACAGGAAGCTGTCGGATATCGCGTTGATGGAGTCTTGCACGAAGCGCGCGGCGTCGGCATCGGGCTTCAGGTCGGGCTCGCCGGCCTGCTCGCGCGCGAGCTGCCAGAGGTCCCACGTCGCGCCTTCGAGCATGCGCAGCAGGAGGCTCGCAGCCTTTTCCTGCTGATCCTTGGGCACCGACTTGTCGATGAATGCGGCCACGGCCTGGAAGCCGGCAGCCGCGCCGTTCGCGCCAGTTGCGCCATTCGCGCCGTGCGGCGCCTCCGAGCCCGCGAAAAGGGTCAAGACGCGCTCGGCGCTATCTTCGAGATGCTGTTGCAGGTCGCGGTTCGAATCGGGGACCGAGCGCGCTGCGAAGCGCTTTGCAGCCTGCGAGCGCAGCGCGGGATCTTCGAAGGCCGCGCGCAGCATCATCCACTCTTTCGGCGTGCCGCCGCTGTCCGCGGGAATGCGCAGGTAGCGGAACGGATCGTCGGGATTCTCGCGCATGCCCGCGAGGAACATGCGGTCGCCGCCGCCCACGTCCACGGGCAGCATGTAGTTGTTGTACTCGCGCGCCTGACCGTCCTTGTCGCGCACCTTGTACTGCACCGACGGCCCCACGTTATGCAGGTCGAGCGGCTTCGAACTCTTCGCGCCGGAGCCGAGACGCTCGTCGAACGCTTCCTTGAGCGACTGGTGCGCCACGCCCCGCGCGTCGTTCGCGCCGCTGCCGTTCGAGATGTTCTCGACGTTGATCGCGCGGAAGTCCGCGAACTCGATGGTTTGCCCATCCACGCCCGGCACCGTCTGTCCCGCGGGCACCGCGAGCGGCGCCGAATTGCCGATCGTGCCGCCGAACGGGAAGCTCTTCGCGCCGGCGCCCGACATGGGCCACGCCGTCATCGACATCTGCGAGCCGCCGTCCTGGAAGCTCGACTGATAGATCGACACGCCGTCGTACTCGAACGGCTCGTTCACCTCGATACGCGCCGGAATGCGCTGGCCCGTCTTGTGGTCGATCACGACGATGTCGCTCGCGAAGAGCTTCGGCATGCCGGTCGAATAGTAATCGACGATGAACTTGTTGAGCTGGATCGAGAACGGCAGGTCCTGAATCAGCGAGCCGTCGGGCTGGTTCAGGATAGCCGTGGAAACGAACTGGCCCTCGGGCACCCAGGCGTAGCCGCGGAAGGTCGGATTCGACTGCGAGAGCCGGTGCTCGGGCGCGATGTCGTTGATGACGGCGTTGCTGCGGATGGGCGTCTTGTCGAAGAGCCACATCTGGAATTTGATCGGCAGATTGCTGTCCAGCAGGCCGCCGAGGCAGATGATCACGATCGCGAGGTGCGCAAAGATGTAGCCGATCTTCGTGAGCGCGCCGCGCTTGGCGGCGATGAGCGTGGCGCCCTCGCTTTCGCGCGTGACGAACCGGTAGCCCATGCGCCCCGCCAGCTTGCCGAGCGTGGCGGCGGTTTGCTCGCGCGTGCCGCCCTCCACCGCAAACTCGCCCTTGTGATGGAACGCGCGCAGGCTGCCTTCGCGGACCTTGTCCTTCCAGCTCTTCATGTCCGCGAGCATCTTCGGCGCGTTGCGGATCACGCACAGCGAGACCGACACGACGAGAAAGCCGAGGATCGTCATGAACCACCACGCGCTGTAGACCGTGTAGAGGCTCAGCGAGCGGAAGATGTCGGCCCAGAAGGGGCCGAACTGGTTGACGTAGTTCGGGTAGGGATCGTCCTGCGTGAGCACCGTGCCGATGATGCTCGCAATGGCGAGCACGACGAGCAGCGCAATCGCGAAGCGCATCGAACTGATCAGTTCGACGGCGCTCTTCACTGCCTTCTGGCGAACATTCAACTGCAAACCCTGCGTGGTGACGCTCATTCAAACTCCGCTTTTCGCTCTTGCTGGCTGCCTGCCCGCTTCCATTCGATCCGGCGCGACAGCAAAAAAGGGTGCAGGCGCGCCGTCAGCATGACGACGCCCTCACCCTTTTCTTGTTCTCCAGCCGGCCGCGCGATCGAACACCCGCAAGCCGGCTACGCTCAATGCAGTCCCGCTGCGTAATCGGCGACGGCCTTGATCTCGTCGTCCGAAAGCCGGTGCGCGATGGTTCGCATTGGATCGTTATTGTTGCGCGTGCCCTGCTGGAACGCGTTGAGCTGCGCAACGATATATTCCGACCACTGGCCCGAGAGGCGCGGATACTGGATCGGAATGCCCTGGCCCGTAGGTCCGTGGCACGCCGCGCAGGCCGGCACGCCCTTGTCGGCGATACCGCCGCGCCAGATCGACCGGCCGAACGATACGGTCTTTGCGTCGTGCGCGTAGCCGGGCTTGGGTGTCTGGGAGGCGAACCAGGCTGCGACGTTGATCATATCCTGGTCTGACAGCGCGGCAGCGAAGCCAGCCATGATGGGGTTCGCGCGCGCCGCCGGCTTGCCGCCGGGCTGCGGTTTGAAGTCCTTGAGTTGCTTGACGAGATACTCGGCGTGCTGGCCCGCGAGCTTGGGATAGGCGCCGCCGGTGCTGTTGCCGTCCGCCGCGTGGCAGGCCGCGCACACCTGCGCGGCAATGGCTTGCCCCCGGGCGACGTCGGGCTTGGCCGGCGTTCCCTGATCCGCCGCGCTTGCCTGCCCCGCCACCATGAATAGACCTGCTGTAAGACCTGCCGCTATCGCACTCTCGAACACCTTCAAGCACTTGCCCAGTCGATTCATTCGCGCACCTTGTTTCGTCTTGTGGGAATCAGGTTCTGCAATGGACGACAGCGACCGATCTACCTCGAAAGGCCCGCGCTGGCCTCACTGGTATTCAGTAAACCATCGCATTGTACAATAGCGCGCAAGGCAGCACGGCGCCAGTCGGGCCTGCCCCCGATATCCCAGATTCCATCCCGGGCGGTTCCGGGCCCGGCGGGCCAGCCGCCGCGTTGTTTCATATTGTGGTTCTTTTCCGATGGCCTTCCTGCTGCACCAAGCCCGCTTCTTCACGACGGTGAACCATCTGCGCGATCTGCCCGCCACGGCGCGGCCCGAAGTCGCGTTCGCCGGCCGTTCGAACGCCGGCAAGTCCACCGCCATCAATCTGCTGTGCAACCAGAAGCGGCTCGCCTTCGCCTCGAAGACGCCGGGCCGCACCCAGCATATCAATTACTTCGCGGTAGGCCCCGCCGACGAATCCGTGGGCTATCTCGTCGACCTGCCCGGCTACGGCTATGCCGAAGTGCCGGCAGCCGCGAAGGCGCATTGGGAGCAGTTGCTTTCGCTCTATCTGCAAACCCGCGCGCAGCTTTCCGGCCTCGTCCTGATGATGGACGCGCGCCGTCCGCTCACGGACCTCGACCGCCGCATGGTCGAGTGGTTTGCGCCCACGGGCAAACCGATCCACGCACTCCTTACGAAGTGTGACAAATTGACGCGTCAAGAGAGCGTGCTCGCGCTGCGCACGGCGAAGAAGGCCTTCGACGAGTACAACAAGCAAGGCTACGAGGGAAAGCTGAGCGCCCAGCTTTTTTCGGCGCTCAAGCGCGTCGGGCTCGACGAGGCGCAAGCCGTGATCGAGAGCTGGATGGTTCCGCAGGAATCCATTGGCGAGGGCGGCGTCGAGGCGGAATAACCCCGCTGCTGCACACGGGTCGTCAGCCGACTAAGAGCCCCTGGTCGCGGGCTGTCCACACGCTTTCATCAGACTTTTTCGAAGGCAATGCGCGGCGCACATAAAAAAACCCGCCGTAATTTCCGGCGGGTTAAACAGCCTTATCGAAAAACGACAGGCACCCGCTCAGGGAGGAGAAGCGGGGAGCTTGGCGCCAGGCGCCTCGCTCGATCGGTATGATATACCATTGTCCCGAAAAGTTTCCTGCGCTCCGGGACCCATCCCGTTTCAAGATATCCGCCGACATGAGCTTCTATCCGCATCATCGTCCGCGCCGCATGCGACGTGACGATTTCTCGCGCCGTCTGATGCGCGAAAACCTCCTCACCACGAACGACCTGATCTACCCCGTATTCGTCGTCGCGGGCAACAACGTGCGCGAAGCCGTGCCGTCGATGCCCGGCGTCGAACGCGTGTCGATCGATCTGCTGATGGGCGTCGCCGAGCAGTGCGTCGAACTCGGCATTCCGGTGCTCTCGCTTTTCCCCGCCGTCGATCCGTCGCTCAAGACGCCCGACGGCATCGAAGCCACGAACCCCGACGGCGTGATTCCGCGCGCCGTGCGCGAGTTGAAGAAGCGCTTCCCCGACCTCGGCGTGCTGTGCGACGTCGCGCTCGACCCGTACACGAGCCATGGCCAGGACGGCGTGCTCGACGAAAACGGCTATGTGATCAACGACGAAACCATCGAGATCCTTGTCGCGCAGGCGCGCGCGCAGGCCGAAGCAGGCGTTGATATCGTCGCGCCTTCGGACATGATGGACGGCCGTATCGGCGCGATCCGCGAGATGCTCGAAAGCGAGAACCACATTCACGCGCGCATCATGGCGTACTCGGCCAAATACGCTTCGGCGTTCTATGGTCCGTTCCGCGATGCCGTGGGCTCGGCTTCGAATCTGGGCAAGAGCAACAAGATGACCTACCAGATGGACCCGTCCAACTCCGACGAAGCGCTACGCGAAGTGCGCCTCGACATCGAGGAAGGCGCCGACATGGTGATGGTGAAGCCCGGCATGCCCTACCTCGACATCGTGCGCCGCGTGAAGGACGAATTCCGCTTCCCGACCTACGTGTACCAGGTGAGCGGCGAGTACGCCATGCTGAAGGCCGCCGCGCAGAACGGCTGGCTCGATCACGACAAGGTGATGATGGAATCGCTGCTCGCGTTCAAGCGCGCGGGCGCCGACGGCATCCTCACGTATTTCGCGCTCGACGCCGCGCGTCTGCTGCGCGCACAGAAGTAATCGAAGCGCATGTCGCATGAAAAAGGCACGTCCGCGGACGTGCCTTTTGTTTTTACGCCGATGGCGCTGCCGGCGCTTGCGGCGCGCGCGCCGTCACGCGGTCGAGGCGCGCAAGGAAGCGGTCGGCGTTTTCGTAGCCGACCACGCGCAGCACTTCGTGACCTTGCGTGTCGAAGAAGATGATGCCAGGCGGCCCGAAGAGTCCGAAGCGCTTGAGCAACGCCTGGTCGTCCGAATTATTGGCGGTCACGTCGGCACGCAGCAGGCCCAGTTCGCCCAGGCGCTTCTGCACGCGCGGGTCGCTGAACGTGAACTTCTCCATCTCCTTGCAGCTCACGCACCAGTCCGCGTAGAAGTCGAGCATCGACGGCTTGCCTGCCGTCTTGAGCGCCGCATCGAGCTGCGCCGGCGAGCGTACGGGCGCGAAGACCAGCGCGTTAGCATCGCTGGCGCCCGCGGACTGCTCCACGCCTGCGGGGGCATCGCTCGCACCGCCCACGCGCGCGGCGAGCACCGCGAGCGGACGCAGCGGATCGGTCGAACCGGCCGCCAGACCGACGATCAGCGTCGCCGCCCAGATCGCGAACGCCGCGCCGAGACCACGTCCGAGGCGCCGCCAGATGTTGGCCACACCCGCGTTCGGCGTAAAAAGCCCGAGCGCCGCGGCCGCGAGCAGCAGCCAGAGGGCGGCGAGCAGCATTTGGGCGGTCGCGCCGAGTACCGGCCAGACGATCCACAGCGCGGCCGCCAGCAGCACGACGCCGAAGAACACCTTCACGCCATCCATCCATGCGCCCGCGCGAGGCAGCAGCGAGCCCGCGCCGAGGCCGAGGATCATCAGCGGGACGCCCAGACCCAGACCCATCGCAAAGAGCGCCGCGCCGCCGAGCACGGCGTTGCCCGTGTGCGCGATGAAGGCGAGCACCGCGAAGAGCGGCGCGGTCATGCAGGCGCCCACCACCAGCGCGGAAAGCGCGCCCATCACGGCGACCGCCGCGAATTTGCCGCCGGAGCGGCCCTGCGTGGCACGCGAGGCGCCGTCCTGCCAGCGCTGCGGGAGCGCGATGTCATAGCCCGCGATCAGCATGACCGCGAACGCGGTGAGGAGCACCGCGAACACGCCGAGCACCCACGGGTTCTGCAGCCACGCGCCAAGGCTCTGACCGACCAGTGCGGCGGCAATGCCCAGCACCGTGTAGACGAGCGCCATGCCGAGCACGTAGACGAACGAGAGCGCGAAGCCGCGCGAGCGCGTCACGCGCGCGCCCTCGCCGACGATGATCGCGGAAAGGATCGGGATCATCGGATACGAGCAAGGCAAGAGGCTCAGCACCATGCCGGCCAGGAAGTACAGGCCGACCACAGCGAAAAAGCCGCCGCCCTGGAGCAGCGATTGCGCGTAGTCGGCGCTTGTGGCGCGCTCGTACCAGGGTTCGTCGGCGTCGCTTACAGCGGGCGCCGCGTGGCTTTGCGGCAGCGGCACGGGCGTCGCGCCTGCCGCGCCCGGCACGGCGCTCTGCCCGGCCGCAGCGGCCTGCAAAGCCGCGCCGCTCACGTGATACACGTGCTCGGCAGGCGGATAGCAGATGCCGGCGTCGGCGCAGCCCTGCGACGTCACCGCGAGATCGAACGGACCGCTCGCCTTCTGGACCGGCACGCGGATCGTCAGCTCGCCGCGATAGGTTTCGACGTTCTTCTGGAAGGTCGGATCGAACTTCACATGGCCGGGCGGGATTTGCGCCGCGCCCAGTTGCGCCGTGCCATTGCGCGTGGCGAAAGCGAAGCGCTCGCGGTACATGTAGTAGCCGTCCGCGATCTTGAAATGCACGTCGACCATGCCCGGCACTTCGCTCGCGCTGAAGGTGAAGGCCTGGTCGGGCGGCAGGAAGTCGTCGTCGGCTCGTGCGAGCGAAGCGCCGAACAGCAGCGGCAGCAGGCAGCAGACGAGCAGAAAAAAGCCGGAAAGCGACGCGTACGGCGTGACGCGGGAGCGCCGATCGAAGCGGTTAGACATGAAGGGTGCGCTGAGTTTCGGCATTGACCCATTGCCCGTAGGCATTCGACGCCGTCGCTTGCCACGAGAGAATCTCGGGCGTCTCATAGGGATGGTGGGTCTGGATGAACTGTTCGAGTTCGGCCGCGCGGGCGAGACTCGTCTTGAAGAGCAACTGAATCTCGTCGCCCGACTCGATGTTGCCCTGCCAGTGATACTGCGATTGCACAACTCCCAGGCGCGTCACGCACGCGGCGACACGCTGTGCGAGCGCCCCGGAGGCGAGCTTTTCGGCGGTGGCCTCGTCGGGCACCGTTGTCAGTATCAAGGTCACATTGAGGGTCACGACGAACTCCGGCGTAACGCCCGCGCGCGGCGGCACGAGCGGGCTTTGAGGCAGAACGTTATCGTACCATCGGCGCCGATTGCCTTCTCTCGGGTGCCGTGTCGCGAAAAGGGGCTGCGACCGGCAAACACCGTCAGGCTGACTTTAATCCGGGCCGCAAAACAAAAAAGCCAGGCTAGGCCTGGCTCTTTTGCGTGCCGCTCGATCCGGGACCGAAGCGACTGAAAGCTTATTCCGCTTCCTGGACGTTCTCTTCCGCGACTTCCGGACGGTCGAGCAGTTCGACCAGTGCCATCGGCGCGTTGTCGCCAACACGGAAACCGAACTTCAGGATACGCAGGTAGCCGCCCGGACGGTTCGCGAAACGCGGACCGAGCACGTCGAACAGCTTCGTGACCGAGTCACGATCGCGCAGGCGGTTAAACGCCAGACGACGGTTTGCGAGCGACGGCTTCTTGCCGAGCGTGATGAGGGGCTCGACAACCTTACGGAGTTCCTTCGCCTTCGGCAGCGTCGTCTTGATGACTTCGTGCTCGATGAGCGAGTTGGACATGTTACGGAGCATTGCCAGACGGTGGCTGCTCGTGCGGTTCAGTTTCCGCAGACCATGACGGTGACGCATTTCAATTTCCTTGAAACAAAGTTTTGGTCCAGCTCTTCTATCGCTTCACACGGAAGCACGGGCCGGTACATGAAAAAGGCAAGACGCGGATTTTAAAGGAAAATCCGCGTCCGTGCCACATTACTTACTTGTCGAGACCAGCCGGCGGCCAGTTTTCGAGCTTCATGCCGAGCGTGAGACCGCGCGAAGCGAGCACTTCCTTGATCTCGTTGAGCGACTTGCGACCCAGGTTCGGGGTCTTGAGCAGCTCGTTCTCGGTGCGCTGGATCAGATCGCCGATGTAGTAGATGTTCTCGGCCTTCAGGCAGTTCGCCGAGCGAACCGTGAGTTCGAGATCGTCCACCGGACGCAGCAGGATCGGATCGATCTGCGGTGCGCGCGACGGGGCTTCCGCCGCCGTTTCCGTGCCTTCCAGTGCAGCGAACACCGACAACTGATCCACGAGGATGCGCGCCGACTGGCGGATCGCTTCCTCAGGCGAGATCACGCCGTTGGTTTCGATGTTCATCACGAGCTTGTCGAGGTCGGTACGCTGTTCGACACGCGCGCTTTCCACGGCGTAGCTCACGCGGCGAACCGGCGAGAACGACGCGTCCAGCACGATGCGGCCGATGATCTTGGCCGACTCGTCGCCGTAACGGCGCACGTTGCCCGGCACGTAGCCGCGGCCCTTTTCGATCTTGATCTGCACGTCGAGCTTGCCGCCCTTCGTCAGATGCGCAACCACGTGTTCCGGGTTGATGACTTCGCAGTCGTGCGAGAGTTCGATGTCGCCAGCGGTGACAACGCCTTCGCCTTCCTTGCGCAGCGTAACCGTCACTTCGTCACGGTTATGCAGCTTGAAGACCACGCCCTTGAGGTTCAGCAGCAGGTTGACCACATCCTCTTGCACACCGTCGAGCGTCGAGTACTCGTGCACGACGCCTGCGATCGTCACTTCGGTCGGCGCGTAGCCCACCATCGACGACAGCAGCACGCGCCGGAGCGCGTTACCCAAGGTATGGCCATAACCGCGTTCGAACGGCTCCATGACCACTTTCGCGTGGTTGTCGCCGAGCGATTCCACAGCGATGATCTTGGGTTTCAACAAACTGGTTTGCATAGGTTTTCCTTTTCAATACCCTCGGCTCGTTACACCGATAAGGCTGAGATGGCCACAACCTGAAAAAAACAGCCGAGGCGACCTCCTGCGCGAAGCACAGAGGCTACCCCGGCCGTCAATCCGATTAGCGCGAATACAATTCGACGATCAGGCTTTCGTTGATGTCGCCAGCGATGTCGCTGCGCTCAGGCATGCCCTTGAACGTGCCTTCGAACTTCTTCGCGTCGACCGACACCCAACCTGCCATGCCGCCTTGCTCTGCGAGCGAGAGGGCTTCGACGATACGCGCCTGCTTCTTCGCCTTTTCGCGAATCGCGACGACGTCGCCGGCCTTCACTTGCATCGACGGGATGTTCGAAACGACGCCGTTCACCGTGAGAGCCTTGTGGCTCACGAGCTGGCGCGCTTCTGCGCGGGTCGATGCGAAGCCCATGCGGTACACGACATTGTCGAGACGCGATTCGAGCAGTTGCAGCAGGTTTTCGCCGGTGTTGCCCTTGATACGGTCAGCTTCAGCGAAGTAGCGGCGGAACTGGCGCTCGAGCACGCCGTAGATACGCTTCACTTTCTGCTTTTCGCGAAGCTGCGTGCCGTAGTCGGACGTACGTGCGCCCGAAGTGCGGCCGTGCTGACCGGGCTTGCTGTCGAGCTTGCACTTGTCGGCGAGCGAGCGGCGTGCGCTCTTCAGGAAGAGGTCGGTGCCTTCACGGCGGGACAGCTTGGCCTTCGGGCCGATATAACGTGCCACGTTGCTTTCCTTTGATAATTGGTCACGCGAACTTGATGGGAAGACCCGTCGGTTTCGCGCTAGTCCGGCCCTTTGGACCGAACGGTGGGCTTAGTCAATTCAATAACGCCGAGAGCCTGGGTCGCCGTTACCGGCGGCTCAGGCGTTCGGCAAAAGCGACGCCTTAGATGCGACGGCGCTTCGGCGGACGGCAGCCGTTGTGCGGGACCGGCGTCACGTCGGAGATCGCGGTGATCTTGATGCCAAGACCATGCAGCGCGCGCACCGCCGATTCGCGGCCAGGACCGGGGCCCTTGATCCGCACTTCGAGGTTCTTCACGCCGTATTCCATCGCGACGCGGCCAGCCGATTCGGCTGCGACCTGAGCTGCGAAGGGCGTCGACTTACGCGAACCCTTGAAGCCCTGACCGCCCGACGTTGCCCAGGCAAGCGCGTTGCCTTGACGGTCGGTGATCGTGATGATGGTGTTGTTGAACGACGCGTGAACGTGAACCACGCCCTCGGCGACGTTCTTCTTAACCTTCTTGCGAACGCGTTGCGCCGCGGAGTTGTTCGAAGCCTTAGCCATTACGTTTTCCTGTAACTTTCAGTTCCGCTTACTTCTTCAGCGACTGTGCTGCGCGGCGCGGACCCTTACGCGTACGTGCGTTGGTACGCGTACGCTGGCCACGCAGGGGCAGGCCCTTGCGATGGCGCACGCCGCGGTAGCAGCCGAGGTCCATCAGGCGCTTGATGTTCATCGTCACTTCACGGCGGAGATCGCCTTCGACGACAAACTTGCCCACTTCCTCACGCAGCTTTTCCAGATCCGCGTCGTTCAGGTCCTTGACCTTCTTGTTGAACGGCACACCGGCGGCCACGCAGATGTTGCGCGAACGCGTGCGGCCAACACCGAAAATTGCCGTCAAGCCGATTTCAGTGTGCTGGTGGTTCGGGATGTTAACCCCTGCAATACGAGCCATTGTTTTTCCTCAAACAAAAAGCGCAAGCGCGCTAATCAGCCTTGGCGCTGCTTGTGGCGCGGGTCCGAGCTGCAGATCACGCGAACGACGCCGTTGCGCTTGATGATTTTGCAGTTGCGGCAAATGCGCTTTACCGATGCCATCACTTTCATGATATTACCCTTTTTCCTAAATCACTTCGCCCGGAACACGATCCGCGCACGCGACAGATCGTAAGGCGTCAACTCAACCGTCACCTTGTCGCCCGGGAGAATGCGGATGTAGTGCATCCGCATTTTTCCGGAAATATGTCCCAGAACGACATGGCCGTTTTCCAGCTTCACCCGGAAGGTCGCGTTGGGGAGGTTTTCGATCACCTCGCCTTGCATCTGGATTACATCGTCTTTGGCCATAGGTCCTTTTAACGCATCGGGACGCCGCCGCCCTTGAAGTTGGCCTTCTTGAGCAGCGATTCATATTGTTGCGACATCACGTACGACTGCACCTGCGCCATGAAGTCCATTGTGACGACGACAATGATCAGCAGCGACGTTCCACCAAAATAAAACGGCACATTCCAGCGCAGCACCAGAAACTCCGGCAGCAGGCAAACGAACACGATATAGATCGCACCGGCCAGCGTCAGACGCGTGAGGATGCGGTCGATATAGCGTGCCGTCTGATCGCCCGGGCGGATGCCAGGTACGAACGCGCCACTCTTTTTCAGGTTGTCGGCCGTTTCCCTGCTGTTAAACACCAGTGCGGTGTAGAAGAAGCAGAAGAATACGATCGCCAACGCGTACAACAACACGTACACGGGCTGGCCAGGCTTGAGGGCTTCGGCCACATTGTGCAGCGTGTCCGCAAACCAGCCGGTTCGCGAACCCGAACTGAACCAGTTCAGGATGGTTGCCGGGAACAGGATGATCGACGACGCGAAGATCGGCGGAATCACACCCGACATGTTCAGCTTGAGCGGCAGGTGGGACGACTGCCCGCCGTAAATCTTGTTACCGACCTGGCGCTTCGCATAGTTCACGAGGATCTTGCGCTGGCCGCGTTCGATGAACACCACCAGGTAAGTCACGGCTGCGATCAGAACGACCACGATGATCGCCGAGATGATGCTCATCGAGCCGGTGCGAACCAGTTCGAAAAGCCCACCGAGCGCATTCGGGAAGCCTGCCGCGATCCCGCCGAAGATGATGATCGAGATACCGTTGCCAAGCCCGCGTTCCGTGATCTGCTCACCAAGCCACATCAGGAACATCGTGCCCGTTACGAGCGTCACGACCGTCGTCAAGCGGAACACCATGCCCGGATCGATCACGAGGCCAGGCTGGTTTTCCAGCGCGACCGCGATGCCGAACGCCTGAAACGTCGCCAGCACCACCGTGAAGATCCGCGTGTACTGCGTGATCTTGCGTTGTCCAGCCTGCCCTTCCTTCTTCAGCGCTTCCAGTTGCGGCGAAACAATCGCCATCAACTGCAGGATGATCGACGCCGAAATATACGGCATCACACCCAGCGCGAAGATCGTGAACCGCGACAGCGCGCCACCCGAGAACATGTTGAACATGCCAAGGATGCCGCCCGACTGGCTCTGGAAGAGCTTCGCCAGTTGGTCCGGATCGATACCCGGAACCGGAATGTGCGCGCCGATACGATAAACGACCAACGCCAGCAGCAGGAACACTGCACGCCGACGCAGGTCGCCGAACTTCGGTGCGCTGCGACCGGTTTTTGCGAGACTCGGGCTGTTAGCCAAGTAGCTTCTCCGATGCAGATGCTAGTGACGGCGGGCAAGCCCGCACGCACCACTCACAATCACTCGGCAAAAGAACCGCCTGCTGCCTCAATCGCAGCACGCGCATTCTTCGTCGCACCCAGACCCTTGACGACGACCTTACGCTTGATCTCGCCGGTAGCGATGATCTTCGCGCTGCGGGTCAGTTCGCCAACGAGGCCTGCCTGCTTGAGAGCCAGCAGATCGACTTCGTCGACCGGCAGCTTCTCGATGTCGGCGAGGCGCACTTCACCCACGAATTCCTTCGTGAGCGACGTGAAGCCGCGCTTCGGCAGACGACGTTGCAGCGGCATTTGACCGCCTTCGAAGCCGACCTTGTGGAAGCCGCCCGAACGCGATTTCTGACCCTTGTGACCACGGCCAGCGGTCTTGCCGAGGCCGGAGCCGATGCCGCGGCCGACGCGACGCTTTGCGTGCTTCGCGCCTTCTGCCGGCTTCAGGTTATTCAATTCCATTTTCAACTCCTGGAGTCTTTGGTCGACCGCTTAGCCGATGACCTTAACGAGGTACGAGACCTTGTTGATCATGCCGCGCACAGCCGGCGTGTCCTGCAGCTCGGAAACCGAGTTCAGGCGACGCAGGCCGAGACCGCGCACCGTGGCGCGGTGCGTTTCGCGGGTCCCAATCAGGCTCTTGACGAGCTGAACCTTGACAGTTTTTTCAGACATGGTTCCCACCCTTAGCCCAGAATGTCTTCGACGGACTTGCCGCGCTTCGCCGCGATGTCAGCCGGGGTCGACTGCTTGCGCAGACCGTCCAGCGTGGCGCGAACGAGGTTGTACGGGTTCGTCGAACCGTGGCTCTTCGCCACGACGTTCTGCACGCCCATCACGTCGAACACTGCGCGCATCGGGCCGCCGGCGATCACGCCCGTACCTGCCTTCGCCGGAGCGAGGAGGACGACCGATGCGCCATGCTTGCCGTGCACTTCGTGTTGCAGGGTGCCGTTCTTCAGGGGCACCTTGAACATGTTGCGGCGAGCTTGTTCCATCGCCTTCTGGACAGCAACCGGCACTTCTTTCGACTTGCCCTTGCCCATACCGACGCGGCCATCACCGTCGCCAACCACGGTCAGTGCGGCGAAGCCGAGAATACGGCCACCCTTCACGACCTTGGTCACGCGATTGACCGAAATCATTTTTTCGCGGAGGCCGTCGTCGCGTTCGTCAGCCTGAACTTTCGCTTGCATCTTTGCCATGACGAATTCCTTCCTTAGAACTTGAGCCCGGCTTCGCGCGCAGCATCAGCCAGCGCCTTGACGCGGCCGTGATAGCGGAAACCCGAGCGGTCAAAGGCGACGGATTCGATGCCGGCGGCCTTAGCCTTTTCTGCAATACGCTTGCCGATCAGCGAGGCAGCGGCGACGTTGCCGCCCTTGCCCGACTGGTCAGCCAGTTGCGCACGCACTTCAGCTTCAAGCGTCGACGCGCTGGCCAGCACCTTGGTGCCGCAGGGCGAGAACACTTGCGCATAGATGTGCGTGTTCGTGCGATGCACGGCCAGACGCGCGACCTGCAGCTCAGCGATCTTGAGACGCGTCTGACGAGCGCGGCGCAGGCGAGATTGAGTCTTATCCATGATTGCGCACCCTTACTTCTTCTTCGTTTCTTTGAGGATCACAACCTCGTTGGCGTAGCGCACACCCTTGCCCTTATAGGGCTCAGGCGGGCGGTAGCCGCGGACTTCCGCAGCGACCTGGCCAACTTGTTGCTTGTTGATCCCCTTGATCACGATTTCCGTTTGCGACGGGGTCTCGGCCTTCACGCCTTCCGGCATCTGGTGCACCACGGGGTGCGAGAAACCCAGCGACAGGTTCAGCTTGTCGCCTTGCGCTTGAGCACGATAACCAACGCCAACCAGCGTCAGCTTGCGCTCGAAACCCTTCGTCACGCCTTGCACCATGTTCGCGACAATCGCGCGCATCGTGCCCGACATCGCATTGGCTTCGCGGCTTTCATCGGTCGGCTCGAACTTGAGCGTACCGTTGTCGTTCACCACCTTCACGAGGCGGTTCGCAGCTTGCGAAATCGTACCCAGCGGGCCCTTGACGGTAATCTTCTCGTCGCTGAGCGTCGCTTCTGCGCCTTGAAGCGCGATCGGGCTCTTACCTACTCGAGACATGTTTCTTCTCCTTAGGCCTTAAGCGACGTAGCAGATAACTTCGCCGCCGACGCCGGTAGCGCGCGCCTTGCGGTCCGTCATCACGCCCTTCGGCGTCGAAACGATCGCCACGCCCAGGCCATTCATGACCTGCGGGATATCGTTGCGGCCGCGGTACACGCGCAGACCCGGCTTCGAGACGCGTTCGATGCGCTCGATAACGGGACGGCCAGCGTAGTACTTCAACGCGATGTTCAATTCCGACTTCGCACCTTCGGTTTTCACCGCGAAATCGTCGATATAGCCTTCGTCCTTCAGAACCTGCGCAATCGCAATCTTCACTTTCGACGAGGGCATAGCAACCGAAACCTTCTCGACCATCTGCGCATTGCGGATGCGAGTCAGCATATCGGCGATAGGATCACTCATGCTCATTTATGTTTCTCCTATTACCAGCTCGCCTTGGTGATGCCAGGGATCTCACCACGGAACGCGATTTCACGAATCTTGTTACGTGCGAGACCGAATTTGCGGAACGTGCCACGCGGACGACCCGTGAGTGCGCAGCGGTTACGCTTGCGAGTCGGGTTCGAGTTGCGGGGCAGTTGTTGCAGTTCCAGGCGAGCCGAATAGCGCTCTTCTTCCGACTTGCTTTGGTCGTCGATGATCGCCTTCAGCGCTGCGCGCTTCGGCGCAAATTTCGCTGCCAGACGAGCGCGCTTCTTTTCACGTTCGATCAGTGCCAGTTTAGCCACGGTAACCTCAGTTTCTGAACGGGAACTTGAAGCCGGCGAGCAGTGCCTTTGCTTCTTCGTCGGTCTTCGCGGTCGTCGTGATGCTGATGTTCAGCCCACGCAGCGCGTCGATCTTGTCGTAGTCGATTTCGGGGAAAATGATCTGCTCTTTCACACCGATGTTGTAGTTACCACGGCCGTCGAACGCCTTGCCCGACACGCCACGGAAGTCGCGCACGCGGGGCAGCGCAACCGTCACGAAACGGTCCAGGAATTCGTACATGGCATTGCCACGCAGCGTAACCATCGTGCCGATCGGGTAGCCTTCGCGAATCTTGAAGCCGGCGATTGCCTTGCGCGACTTCGTGATGACGGGCTTCTGGCCGGCGATCTTCGTGAGGTCGCCAACGGCGTGCTCAAGGACCTTCTTGTCAGCGACGGCTTCACCGACACCCATGTTCAGGGTGATCTTGGTGAGGCGCGGCACTTCCATGACCGACTTGTAACCGAACTTCTCGATCAGGCCAGGAACGACCTTCTCTTTATAAAATTCTTGCAAACGTGCCATTTTTTACTCCGCAGCGTCAGGCGCTCAGAACAGCACCGGTCGTCTTAAGGAAACGGACCTTCTTGTCCCCTTCGACCTTGATGCCCACGCGCGACGGCTTACCGTTCGCGTCGACCAGTGCGACGTTCGAGATAGCCAGCGGCATTGCCTTGGCTTCCACACCACCCGTCGTACCCTTCATGGGGTTCGGCTTCACATGCTTCTTCGCGATGTTGATGCCTTCGACAGTGACGCGCTCTTCGCCGATGGCCAGCACGACGCCGCGCTTGCCCTTATCTTTGCCGGTAACGACGATAACTTCGTCACCCTTGCGAATCTTGTTCATCGCGGCTCCTTACAGCACTTCCGGCGCCAGCGAAACGATCTTCATGAATCGTTCGCTACGCAGCTCACGCGTGACCGGCCCGAAAATACGGGTGCCGATCGGCTCAAGCTTGGTATTCAAAAGCACGGCGGCATTGCCATCGAACTTGATCAGCGAGCCGTCTTGACGGCGCACGCCCTTCGCAGTGCGAACCACAACAGCGTTGTAGATTTCGCCCTTCTTCACGCGCCCGCGCGGCGTTGCTTCCTTGACGCTCACCTTGATGATGTCGCCAATGCTGGCATAACGACGCTTCGAGCCGCCGAGCACCTTGATGCACAGGACTTCACGTGCACCCGTGTTGTCGGCTACTTCAAGCCGAGTTTCGGTCTGGATCATGGTTTATCTTTCCCAACTTAATCCGGTCGCGCCACCATGGCACATCCGGTCAGTCTTGGTCCCGTCAGCCGCGCCGCCACTAGAACGACCGCTCAGCTGCTTGGGTAAGAACAGCAGCGACGGCAAACGAAACCGGCCATCGCATTCCGGTAAATCTTGCTAACCCGGACTGGCGCCCGGATCTGCTTCCCCACCTATTTTCGCCTGCTGCGTTGCCAACAGCAAACCCATAAAGAGGGAAGACCAAGACTATAACTCGATAATCTTGGTCTAGCAAGCGAAATCTTCAGCGATTTCAATTACTTCTACACCCCGGAGAATTGCTCCCCGGGGTGTTGCGCCACTTTTAGATGACGCGTGCTGCTTCGATCAGCTTCGACACGGTCCAGGCCTTCGTCTTCGAGAGAGGACGCGTTTCCTGGATTTCAACGAGGTCACCCTCGTTGTACGTGTTCGCTTCGTCGTGAGCGTGGTACTTCTTCGACTGCACGACGTACTTGCCGTAGATCGGGTGCTTGACGCGGCGCTCGACCAGGACGGTGACCGTCTTGTCCATCTTGTTGCTGACGACCTTGCCGACCAGCGTCCGCTTAAGCGAGGTTTTCACGCTTTCGTTCATTTCTGGTTCGCCTTCTGAGTCAGGACGGTCCGCACACGTGCGATGTCGCGACGAACCTTCTTCAACTGGCTCGTGTTCGTGAGCTGCTGGGTCGCGAGTTGCATGCGCAGGCCGAATTGCGCCTTCAAGAGGTCCGACAGCTCTTTGTCGAGCGCGGCCTTGTCTTTCTGAAGAAGTTCAGATGCCTTCATCAATCACTCCTTAGGCGCCGAGCTGGCGAACCATGAAGACCGTCTTCAGCGGCAGCTTGGCTGCAGCCAGACGGAAGGCTTCACGGGCCAGTTCTTCGGACACACCATCCATTTCATACAGCATCTTGCCCGGCTGAATCTCGGCGACGTAGTACTCAGGGTTACCCTTACCGTTACCCATACGCACTTCCGCCGGCTTTTGCGAGATCGGCTTGTCCGGGAAGATACGGATCCAGATGCGGCCGCCACGCTTGATGTGACGCGTCATTGCACGACGCGCTGCTTCAATCTGACGCGCGGTCAGGCGACCACGACCGATAGCCTTCAGACCGTATTCACCAAACGAAACGGCGTTGCCGCGCGTTGCGATACCGGTGTTACGACCCTTCTGCTCTTTGCGATACTTCCTGCGTTTCGGTTGCAGCATCGTTATTCTCCACTCTTGCCGTCACCGCCGGCGGCGCCACGGCGCGGGGCGCCACGACGTGCACCCGGTGCGCCTTCGCCATCACGGCGCGGACGACGATCGCCCGGACGCGCATTGCGGCGCGGACGCTTTTCTTCGGCGACTTCTTCCACCACCGGTGCGTCGTTGCGGCCGAGCGTGTCGCCCTTGTAGACCCAAACCTTCACGCCGATGATGCCGTACGTCGTCTTCGCTTCCGAGGTTGCGTAGTCGATGTCAGCACGCAGCGTGTGAAGCGGCACTCGACCTTCGCGGTACCACTCGGTACGTGCGATTTCGATACCGTTCAGACGGCCGGCGCTCATGATCTTGATGCCCTGGGCACCCAGACGCATCGCGTTCTGCATCGCGCGCTTCATTGCGCGACGGAACATGATGCGGCGCTCGAGCTGCTGCGTGATCGAATCGGCGATCAGTTGAGCATCGGTTTCCGGCTTGCGGATTTCCTCGATGTTCACGTGAACCGGAACGCCCATGCGCTTCTGGAGTTCGGCCTTGAGGAGTTCGATGTCCTCGCCCTTCTTGCCGATCACCACACCCGGGCGCGAGCTGTAAATCGTGATGCGAGCGTTCTTTGCCGGACGCTCGATCACAACACGGCCCACCGAAGCGTTCTTCAGCTTCTTCTTCAGGTATTCACGAACACCGATGTCTTCCTTCAACATCGCCGCGAAATTGTTGTTGTTCGCGTACCAACGCGAAGCCCAATTGCGGCTGACGGCCAAACGGAAGCCAGTCGGATGAATTTTCTGTCCCATCGTATGGCTCCTTAATTCCCGACCGTCACAGTGATGTGACAGGATTGCTTCTCGATGCGGTTGCCGCGGCCCTTGGCGCGCGCGGTGAAACGCTTCAGCGAAGCTGCCTTGTCGACGTAGATGCTCTTGATCTTGAGCTCGTCGATATCAGCACCTTCGTTGTGTTCCGCGTTTGCGATCGCCGAGAGCACAACCTTTTTCACGATGCCAGCCGCTTTCTTCGGCGAGAACGTCAGAACGTTCAGTGCCTTGTCGACCGGCAGACCGCGGATCTGGTCAGCCACAAGGCGCGTTTTCTGCGCCGAGATGCGGGCACCGCGATGAATTGCCTTCACTTCCATCTTGATTGCCCCTTATTTCTTGGCCTTCTTGTCGGCCGCGTGACCCTTGAACGTACGGGTCAGTGCGAACTCGCCAAGCTTGTGGCCGACCATGTTTTCCGTGACATACACCGGAACGTGTTGACGGCCGTTGTGCACGGCGATCGTCAGACCGATGAAGTCCGGCAGGATCGTCGAACGACGCGACCAGGTCTTGATCGGTTTCTTGTCGCGCGTTGCTGCAGCCGCCTCAACCTTCTTCAGCAAATGGGCGTCGCAGAACGGACCTTTCTTAATAGAACGTGCCATTGCCTACTCCTTAACGCTTGTGACGGCGCTGGACGATCATGCTCGTCGTGCGCTTGTTGCTGCGGGTGCGATAGCCCTTCGTCGGCGTGCCCCACGGGCTCACCGGGTCGCGACCAGCCGCAGTCTTGCCTTCGCCACCACCGTGCGGGTGGTCGACCGGGTTCATTGCAACGCCACGGACCGTCGGGCGGATACCGCGCCAGCGGTTCGCGCCAGCCTTACCGATTTGACGGAGGCTGTGCTCTTCGTTGCCGACTTCACCGATCGTTGCGCGGCATTCGACGTGCACGCGGCGGATTTCGCCCGAACGCAGACGAACCTGCGCGTAGACGCCTTCACGTGCCAGCAGCATGGCCGACGTGCCAGCCGAACGCGCCATTTGCGCGCCCTTGCCCGGCAGCATTTCGATGCAGTGGATCGTCGTACCGACCGGAATGTTGCGGATCGGCAGCGTGTTGCCTGCACGGATCGGCGCTTCCGAACCCGACATGAGCTGCGTGCCAACCGTCACGCCCTTCGGCGCGATGATGTAGCGGCGCTCGCCGTCTGCGTAAAGAACCAGCGCAATGTTCGCGCTACGGTTCGGGTCATACTCGAGACGCTCGACCTTCGCTGCGATGCCGTCCTTGTTGCGACGGAAATCGATCACGCGGTAGTGCTGCTTGTGACCACCACCCTGGTGACGCGTCGTGATACGACCGTTGTTGTTACGACCGGCCTTCGAGGACTTCTTTTCGAGCAGCGCTGCGAACGGCGCACCCTTATGGAGGTCCTTGTTGACGATCTTGACCATCGCGCGGCGACCCGGCGAGGTCGGCTTAACTTTCACGATTGCCATGATTACTTGGCCTCCGCTTCAAAGTTGATTTCCTGGCCGGGCTTCAGGCAGACATACGCCTTCTTCACGTCCTTGCGCTTGCCGTTGAAGCGGCCAAAGCGCTTGGCTTTGCCCTTCTGGACCAGCACGTTGACGGACTCGACTTCCACCTTGAACAGCAGCTCGACAGCAGCCTTCACTTCCTGCTTGTTCGCGTCCGGCGCGACTTCGAAGACGACTTGCTCGTTCTTCTCCGCAACCAGCGTCGCCTTTTCGGAGATCACCGGTGCGAGCAGGACCTGCATCAAACGATGATCGTTCTTGCGAATCTCGCTCATGACAGCAACTCCTCGATCTGGGCGACCGCTGCCTTCGTGATCAGGATCTTCTTGAAGTAGATCAGCGAGAGCGGGTCGGCAAAACGCGGCTCAACGACTGCCACGTGGGGCAGGTTGCGCGACGCGAGATACAGGTTCTCGTCGACCGTGTCGGTAATGACCAGCACGGATTCGAGACCCATGGCCTTGAACTTTTCGGCCAGCAGCTTCGTCTTGGGCGCTTCGAGCGAAAGCTCTTCCACGACCGAGATACGGCCTTCGCGGGCCAGCTGCGAGAAGATTGAGCAGAGGCCTGCGCGATGCATCTTCTTGTTGACCTTGTGCGAGAAGTTTTCTTCCGGCGAATTCGGGAAGATGCGACCACCGCCACGCCACAACGGGCTCGACGACATACCGGCACGAGCGCGGCCCGTACCCTTCTGACGCCACGGCTTCTTGGTGGTGTGCTTGACCTGTTCGCGGTCCTTCTGCGCGCGGTTACCGCTGCGCGCGTTCGCCTGGTAGGCGACAACGATCTGATGGATCAGCGCTTCGTTGTAGTCACGGCCGAACACGACGTCCGACGCGTTGACTGCTGCGCCTTCCTGACCATTAGCGTTCAGGAGCTTCAGTTCCATTATTGCGCTCCTTTCTTGGCGCGCGCCTTGACGGCGGGCGTCACGAAAACCTTGCCGCCCTTTGCACCGGGGACAGCACCCTTGACCAGCAGCAGCTTGCGCTCTGCGTCGATACGGGCGATTTCGAGGTTTTGCACCGTCACGGTTTCGTCACCCATGTGACCGGTCATGCGCTTACCCGGGAAAACACGACCCGGATCCTGCGCCATACCGATCGAGCCCGGCACATTGTGCGAGCGCGAGTTACCGTGCGAAGCACGACCCGAAGCGAAGTTGTAACGCTTGATGGTACCGGCGTAGCCCTTACCGATCGAGGTGCCTTGCACGTCGATCTTCTGGCCTTCTTCGAAGAGTTCCACACCGATCACAGCGCCAGCGGACAGTTCGGCGGCCTTAGCGGCGTCGATCTGGAATTCCTTGAGGATTTCACCGGCTTGAACGCCAGCTTTGGCGAGATGACCTGCGAGCGGCTTCGTCACGCGCGATGCGCGGCGAGTGCCGAAAGCAACCTGCACGGCCGTGTAGCCGTCGGTTTCAACAGTCTTGATCTGCGTCACGCGGTTGTCGGACACGTCCAGCACGGTCACGGGAATCGAATCCCCGTCAGCCGTGAAGATACGCGTCATGCCAACCTTGCGACCTACGAGTCCAAGGCTCATCGTTTTCTCCATTCCCGACTGCGATTGGTCGGGGCTAATTTACAAAGTACCGGCATGTTTTCGAGGTAAAGGCTCGAAAGGGACACACCGATTTTTTGCGCAAACGCGCGAAAAGACGTCAAGTATAACGTCCTCCCACGTTTTCCGCAAGCAATCAAAGACTTAGCGCCACCGGAAGATTCTGGCGGCGCTGGAGGCTCTTACTGCAGCTTGATTTCGACGTCCACGCCGGCCGGGAGGTCCAGCTTCATCAGCGCGTCGACGGTCTTGTCCGTCGGGTCGACGATGTCCATCAGGCGCAGATGGGTGCGGATTTCGAGCTGGTCGCGCGACGTCTTGTTGACGTGCGGCGAACGCAGGATGTCGAAACGCTGGATACGCGTCGGCAGCGGCACCGGACCGCGGACGATTGCGCCCGTGCGCTTCGCCGTATCGACGATTTCAGCAGCCGACTGGTCGATCAGGCGATAGTCGAACGCTTTCAGACGGATACGGATTTTCTGGTTCTGCATGACGATTCCTTGAAAAGAGCGAGGCGGACTTGCGCCGCCAGACGATATAAAGAGCGCAGGTCCGTCCCGCGACAAGGCGTCGCGGGACGGACCCAGGGTACATCAACTTCTAAAGCAAGCCGAGTATTGTACTCGAATTACTCGATGATCTTCGCGACCACGCCGGCGCCGACCGTACGGCCACCTTCGCGGATAGCGAAGCGCAGACCCTCTTCCATGGCGATCGGAGCGATCAGCTTCACCGTGATCGACACGTTGTCGCCCGGCATCACCATTTCCTTGTCCTTCGGCAGCTCGATCGAGCCCGTCACGTCCGTCGTACGGAAGTAGAACTGCGGACGGTAGTTGTTGAAGAACGGCGTGTGACGGCCGCCTTCATCCTTGCTCAGCACGTACACTTCAGCCGTGAAGTGCGTGTGCGGCGTGATCGAACCCGGCTTGGCCAGCACCTGGCCGCGCTCCACGTCTTCACGCTTCGTGCCGCGCAGCAGGATACCGACGTTGTCGCCTGCCTGACCCTGGTCGAGCAGCTTGCGGAACATTTCCACGCCCGTGCAGGTCGTCTTCACCGTCGGCTTGATACCGACGATCTCGATTTCCTCGCCGACCTTGACGATGCCGCGCTCCACGCGACCCGTCACCACCGTGCCGCGACCCGAGATCGAGAACACGTCTTCCACCGGCATCAGGAACGCGCCGTCAACGGCACGCTCGGGCGTCGGGATGTACGAATCCAGCGCATCGGCCAGGTTCATGATCGCCACTTCGCCCAGCTCGCCCTTGTCGCCTTCCAGCGCCAGCTTGGCCGAACCCTTGATGATCGGCGTGTCGTCGCCCGGGAAGTCGTACTTCGACAGGAGTTCGCGCACTTCCATTTCGACGAGTTCGAGCAGCTCGGCGTCGTCCACCATGTCGCACTTGTTCAGGAACACGATGATGTAAGGCACGCCAACCTGACGGGCCAGCAGGATGTGCTCACGCGTTTGCGGCATCGGGCCGTCAGCGGCCGAGCACACCAGGATCGCGCCGTCCATCTGCGCGGCGCCCGTGATCATGTTCTTCACATAGTCAGCGTGGCCCGGGCAGTCGACGTGTGCGTAGTGGCGGTTAGCCGTTTCGTACTCGACGTGCGCGGTGTTGATGGTAATACCACGTGCCTTTTCTTCCGGCGCTGCGTCGATCTGGTCGTACGCCTTCGCTTCGCCGCCGAACTTCGCGGTCAGAACCGTCGTGATCGCTGCCGTCAGCGTGGTCTTGCCGTGGTCAACGTGACCGATCGTGCCCACGTTCACGTGCGGCTTGGTCCGTTCGAATTTACCTTTTGCCATGTTTCTCTTCTTTCAAAAAAGTGGTGAATCGGTGACTGGGCGATGCGAACCAGGCGCATGCCCGGTTCGCCGCATGGTCAACTGAATGCCGATGCTTACTTCGCCTTCGCGCTGATGATCGCGTCGGCCACGTTACGCGGTGCTTCTGCGTAGTGCTTGAATTCCATCGTGTACGTTGCGCGGCCTTGCGACAGCGAGCGCAGCGACGTCGAATAGCCGAACATTTCCGACAGCGGCACTTCGGCGCGAACGATCTTGCCGCCGCCAACCATGTCTTCCATGCCCTGGACAATACCGCGACGGCTCGACAGGTCGCCCATCACGTTGCCCATGTAGTCTTCCGGCGTTTCGACTTCGACGGCCATCATCGGTTCGAGGATGACCGGCTGCGCCTTGCGCATGGCTTCCTTGAACGCCATCGAACCGGCCATGCGGAACGCATTTTCGTTCGAGTCGACGTCGTGGTACGAACCGAACGTCAGGTGAACCTTCACGTCGACGACCGGGAAGCCCGCCAGCACGCCAGCCTTCAGCGTTTCCTCGATACCCTTGTTCACCGCCGGGATGAATTCGCGCGGAATCACACCGCCCTTGATCTCGTCCAGGAACTCGTAGCCCTTGCCCTGCTCGTTCGGCTCAAGCGTGATGACAGCGTGACCGAACTGGCCGCGACCGCCCGACTGCTTGACGAACTTGCCTTCAACGTCCTTCGCCGTGGCGCGGATCGTTTCGCGGTACGCAACCTGCGGCTTGCCGACGGTCGCTTCCACGTTGAATTCGCGCTTCATGCGGTCGACCAGAATTTCGAGGTGCAGCTCGCCCATACCCGAAATGATGGTCTGGCCCGATTCCTCGTCCGTCTGGACGCGGAACGACGGGTCTTCCTGCGCCAGGCGGTTCAGGGCGAGGCCCATCTTTTCCTGGTCAGCCTTGGTCTTCGGCTCGACGGCCTGCGAGATCACCGGCTCCGGGAAAATCATGCGTTCCAGGATGATCGGGTTCGCCGGGTCGCACAGCGTGTCGCCCGTGGTTGCTTCCTTCAGGCCAACGGCTGCGGCGATGTCGCCTGCACGAACTTCCTTGATTTCTTCGCGGTTGTTCGCGTGCATCTGCAGAATACGGCCGAGGCGTTCCTTCTTGCCCTTGGTCGAGTTCAGCACCGTGTCGCCCGAGTTGACGATGCCCGAGTACGCGCGGAAGAAGATCAGCTGGCCGACGAACGGGTCGGTCATGATCTTGAACGCGAGTGCCGAGAACTTCTCGTCGTCGGATGCGCGGCGCTCTGCCTTCTCGCCGTTTTCCAGTTCGCCCGTGACCGGGGGGATGTCCACCGGCGACGGCAGGAAGTCGATCACGGCGTCGAGCATACGCTGCACGCCCTTGTTCTTGAACGCGGTGCCGCACAGCATCGGCTGGATTTCGCAAGCGATGGTACGGTCGCGGATCGCCTTGACGATTTCCGCTTCGGACAGCTCTTCGCCGCCGAGGTACTTTTCCATCAGCTCTTCACTGGCTTCGGCAGCCGACTCGATCATCTTTTCGCGCCACTCGTTGCACGTGTCAACGAGTTCAGCCGGGATGTCGACGTAGTCGAACTTCGTGCCTTGCGAGGCCTCGTCCCAAATGATCGCCTTCATCTTCAGGAGGTCGACGACGCCCTTGAAGTTTTCTTCGGCGCCGATAGGCACCACGACCGGAACCGGGTTTGCCTTCAGGCGGTTCTTCAACTGGTCGTAGACCTTGAAGAAGTTCGCGCCGGTACGGTCCATCTTGTTGACGAACGCGAGACGGGGAACCTTGTACTTGTTCGCCTGACGCCACACCGTTTCCGACTGCGGCTGCACGCCGCCCACGGCGCAGTAGACCATGCACGCGCCGTCGAGCACGCGCATCGAGCGCTCGACTTCAATCGTGAAGTCGACGTGGCCCGGGGTGTCGATGATGTTGATGCGGTGCTCGGGGTAGTTGCCGCCCATGCCCTTCCAGAACGCGGTCGTAGCAGCGGACGTGATCGTGATGCCACGCTCCTGTTCCTGCTCCATCCAGTCCATGGTCGCGGCGCCGTCGTGAACTTCACCAATCTTGTGGTTCACGCCGGTGTAAAACAGAATGCGCTCGGTCGTCGTCGTCTTGCCGGCGTCGATGTGAGCGCTAATACCGATGTTGCGGTAGCGCTCGATAGGAGTCTTGCGTGCCACTTTGATCCTCTATCGGGAGGTGCGCGCCGGATCGACCCCGACCGGGTTGACCCAACGCGCCTGAACACAAACGGGCGAGGCGCTCGATAAGCGCACCCGCCCGGAAATTTTTCCGTTTTTTGAGCGAACCCCGGTAGGGGTTTTCTCTTAGAAGCGGAAGTGCGAGAACGCCTTGTTCGCTTCTGCCATGCGGTGAACTTCGTCGCGCTTCTTCATCGCGCCGCCACGGCCTTCGGCCGCTTCGGAGAGTTCACCTGCCAGACGCAGAGCCATCGACTTCTCGCTGCGCTTCTTCGCGGCTTCACGCAGCCAACGCATCGCCAATGCCATACGACGCGAGGGGCGCACTTCGACCGGAACCTGATAGTTCGCACCACCAACGCGGCGGCTCTTCACTTCCACCACCGGCTTCACGTTGTTGAGCGCGACAGTGAACACTTCCAGCGGGTCCTTGCCACCCTTGGTCTGGATCTGTTCGAAAGCGCCGTACACGATACGCTCGGCAACAGACTTCTTCCCGGAGAGCATCAGCACGTTCATGAACTTGGCTACATCAACGTTGCCGAACTTCGGATCCGGCAACACTTCCCGCTTGGGGACTTCGCGACGACGCGGCATGTTTCTTCCTTTAACTTTTTCAGTTGAAGCGTGGATTGGACATCACGCTCCGCGGCCACCAACTAACCCGATTCATCTCACGACTTACCAGCCTGGTCGGGTGACCACTTACTCGACAGCACCGGCCAATCCGGCACCTGTCGCTTTTATCGCCGGCGCTCAAGAGCGCAGACGACGCCTGGCACTTACTTCGCAGCCTTGGCGCGCTTGGCACCGTACTTCGAACGAGCCTGCTTACGATCCTTGACGCCCTGGGTATCCAGCGAGCCGCGAACCATGTGGTAACGCACACCCGGCAAGTCCTTCACACGGCCGCCGCGAATCAGCACGACCGAGTGTTCCTGCAGGTTGTGGCCTTCACCACCGATGTACGAAATGACTTCGAAGCCGTTCGTCAGGCGCACCTTGGCGACCTTACGGAGTGCCGAGTTCGGCTTCTTCGGCGTCGTCGTGTACACACGCGTGCACACGCCGCGACGCTGCGGGCAGTCCTGCAGGGCCGGCGACTTGCTCTTCGTAGCTTCCGAAGTGCGGCCTTTGCGAACCAGTTGATTGATGGTTGGCATTGTTTATTCCTGAAATTGAACAAAATCGACGCATTTATTTCCGGGCAAAGCGGAAATGCATACGTATCGAACCCCGGAACGGGCTATTTGACGTTAGTTTTCGTCAAACCAATTGACGAGCGCGCACATCCCACGAACCGGAACCCAGCATGATATTCCGAAAATACCAAGCAAGTCAATGGCTTGCGACATTTCGGACGACAAAGGAAGTGACAGCGCCGTGACAACCGGGCCCGCCGGAAACACCCGGCGGGAAGCGCCGCCCATTATTCGTCGCCGACAACCTCGACAAGCTCTTCGCCGAAACGCTCGAGCTTGCGCGCGCCAATGCCCGGAATATCGCGCAACTCGTCCACCGACTCGGGACCGTTGCGCGCGATTTCCGCCAGCGTGGCGTCATGGAAAATGACATAGGCCGGCACGCCCTCGCTCTTCGCGGTTTCGGTGCGCCACAGGCGCAGGCGCTCCCAGCGCGAGCGCTGACGCGGACTCATGCCAAGGGTCGGGTCGGCGCGCTCGCTCGTACGGCTGGACGACGTGCGCGTACGCGTGGGCTTCACGTAGCGGCGCATCGTGACATGCTGCTCGCCCTTGAGGACAGGCTTGCTCGCCTCGGTGAGCACGAGCGAACCGTAACCGTCGTGGTCGACGGTGAGATAACCGAACGCCACGAGTTGCCGGAAGATTGCGCGCCATTCCGGTTCCGAAAGCGCGGATCCGATGCCGAAGGTGGAGATTTTCTCGTGCCCGCGCTGCAGGATCTTATCGTTGCGGTTGCCGCGCAGGATATCGATCAGGTGGCCGGCGCCGAAATTGAAGCCGCTCGCACGCTGCGCGCGGAACACGCACGAGAGCGCCATTTGCGCCTCGCGCGTCGCGTCCCACGTGGCGGGCGGCTCGAGGCACGTATCGCAGTTGCCGCACGGCTTGCTTTCTTCGCCGAAGTACGCGAGCAGACGCACGCGCCGGCACGTGGCCGCTTCGCACAGGCCGAGCAGCGCGTCGAGCTTGCCCGTCTGCACACGCTTGTGCTGGTCATCGGCTTCGGACTCGTCGATCATCTTGCGCTGCTGCACCACGTCGCCGAGACCGTAGGCCATCCACGCATTGGCCGCCAGCCCGTCGCGCCCCGCGCGGCCGGTTTCCTGGTAGTACCCTTCCACGCTCTTGGGCAAGTCCAGATGCGCGACGAAACGCACATCCGGCTTGTCGATGCCCATGCCGAATGCGATGGTGGCGCACATCACCACGCCCTCCTCGCGCTGGAACTGCTCCTGGTGCTTCTGGCGCACCTCGAATTCCATGCCGGCGTGATACGGCAACGCATGCAGCCCCTGCCCTTTGAGCCACTCCGCGGTTTCCTCGACCTTGCGGCGCGAGAGGCAGTACACGACGCCGGCATCCGTCGTGCCGTCGGTACGCGTGTGCTCCGCACGAATGAAGTCGAGCAGTTGCGAGCGCGCGTTGTCCTTCTCGACGATGCGGTAGCGTATGTTCGGCCGGTCGAAGCTTGAGACGAACACGCGTGCGTCGTCGAGCGCCAGCCGGTGCGCAATTTCGTCGCGCGTGATGGCGTCGGCCGTCGCCGTGAGCGCGATGCGCGGCACGTTCGGAAAGCGCTCGTGCAGCACCGAGAGCTGAATGTATTCCGGCCGGAAGTCGTGGCCCCATTGCGAGACGCAATGTGCTTCGTCGATCGCAAAGAGGCCGATGCGCGTGCGCTCGAGCAGATCGAGAAAGCGCGGCGTCATCAGGCGTTCAGGCGCGACGTAAAGCAGATCGAGATTGCCCTCGCGCAGCGCCCGCTCGGTCGCCGCCGCTTCGGCGCCGCTCAACGTCGAATTGAGATAAGCGGCGCGCACGCCCACTTCGGTCAGCGCGGCCACCTGGTCCTGCATGAGCGCGATGAGCGGCGACACGACGATGCCGGCGCCTAGCCCGGCTTCGTGCCGCACCAGCGCGGGAATCTGGTAGCAAAGCGATTTGCCGCCGCCGGTGGGCATGAGCACCAGCGAATCGCCGCCCGCCGCGACGTGCTCGACGATTTCGGCTTGCTGCCCTCGAAATGCGGGATAGCCGAAGACTTCGTTGAGGATTTCGAGGGAGCGGGACATGAAGACGGTGTGCGTGCGGAGCAAAGGCGGTGGGCAGGATTTTACCAACCCAGGCGAGCCTCGACCGCCGCAACCGTGAAGATTGGCCGTTCGGCCAGGGGAAAACGGGAAAGCGGGTTCAGCGGCTTCGTCAGACAACCGCGCGCCGGCGCGCGATGCGAACCGCACCGACGATCGTCACCACGGCCACAACGGCGGCTGCGATCGTGAATACGCTGGCCCCGAAGAGCACGACGTTGGCGCCGGCGAACATCAGCGAGCCGAGCGTCAGCAGCGCGGCGCCGCCCTTGAGCCGCCCCGCCAGCAGCATGATGAAACCGATGATCAGGAACGCCCACATCACGAGGAAGGTCGCGAAGAAGTTCGCCGCGGACTGATTGCTGACGTGATGCAGTAGCTGAGAAAAACTGGCGACGCACGCCACCAGGTTCAGGATGAGACCGACCCCGACCACCCACATGATTACCGCCTCCAGATTCAGATAAATGCCGCCAGTGGCGTACGAAAAGACCCACACCGGGGGGCTTGGCGCGCTACGTTAGCACGCCTCATCGATGTGCGCAGCGAGCGGGCCGGCACTGCGGCACGAGGCCGCAGGCACGAGCGAAAAGCGCCAGCACAAATAAAAAAGCCGCCTGGTCGAAACCAGGCGGCTTTTGCGAGAGCGAGAGCATAAGGCGGCTTGCGCCGCCCCACGCTTATTCGTCCGTCGTATGCGGCTGTTGCGGCTGCTCGACGGCCGGAGTTTCCGGCGTACCGAACTCGAACGCTTCTTCCGCTGCGATCTGGTCGAAACGCTCGCGATCCGACGATTCCTTCGCACGGCGCGCCTTGTGGAAGGCGAGACCCGTACCAGCCGGAATCAGACGGCCGACGATGACGTTTTCCTTCAGGCCACGCAGATCGTCGCGCTTGCCCATGATCGCCGCTTCGGTCAGCACGCGCGTCGTTTCCTGGAACGATGCCGCCGAGATGAACGAATCGGTCGAGAGCGATGCCTTCGTGATACCGAGCAGCACGTTCTCGTACGTTGCCGGGCGCTTGTCCTCGGCGTTCATCTTGTCGTTCTCGTCCAGCATGTCCGAACGCTCGACCTGCTCGCCCGGAATGAAGCGCGTATCGCCGTTGTCGGTGATCTGCACACGACGCAGCATCTGACGCACGATCACTTCGATGTGCTTGTCGTTGATCTTCACGCCCTGCAGACGGTACACGTCCTGCACTTCGTCGACGATGTAGCGCGACAGCGCTTCGATACCCTGCAGACGCAGGATGTCGTGCGGATCGGCCGGGCCGTCCACGATCATTTCGCCCTTGTTGACGACCTGACCGTCGTGGACCAGCACCTGCTTTTCCTTCGCGATCAGGAACTCGTGCTGATTGCCTTCGAGGTCCGTGATAACGAGACGCTGCTTGCCCTTCGTGTCCTTACCGAACGACGTCGTACCCGTGACTTCCGCCAGGATACCTGCATCCTTCGGCGAACGCGCTTCGAACAGTTCCGCCACACGCGGCAGACCACCGGTAATGTCACGCGTCTTCTGCGCTTCGGTCGGGATACGTGCGAGCACTTCACCCACCTGCACTTGCTGACCGTCCTTCACGGTGATCAGTGCGCCGACCTGGAAGCCGATCTGCACCGAGTGCTCCGTGCCCGGGATCTTCACTTCGTCGCCGTTCGCGTCGAGCAGCTTGACCTGCGGACGCACGCTCTTCGCAGCCTGCGAACCGCGGCGCTTCACGTCGATCACGACGAGGGTCGACAGACCCGTGACGTCGTCGATCTGCTTGGCCACGGTCACGCCTTCCTCGACGTTCTCGAACTTCACCGTACCGCCGTACTCGGTGATGATCGGGCGCGTGAGCGGATCCCACGTTGCGAGCTGCGTGCCGGCCTTGATCGCTGCGCCGTCGAGCTGCAGCAGCGTCGCGCCGTAGGGCACCTTGTGACGCTCGCGCTCGCGGCCGTGATCGTCGGCAATGATGGCTTCGCCCGATCGCGAGATGACGACCTGCTCGCCCTTCGCGTTCGTGACGTAACGCATCGTCGCCGTGAAGCGGACCGTACCGTTCGACTTGGCTTCCACCGACGAGGCCACTGCCGCACGCGATGCCGCACCACCGATGTGGAACGTACGCATCGTGAGCTGCGTGCCCGGTTCGCCGATCGACTGTGCCGCGATCACGCCGACCGCTTCGCCGACGTTCACGCGCGAGCCACGACCCAGGTCGCGGCCGTAGCACGAGGCGCACAGGCCGTAACGCGTTTCGCAGGTGAGCGGCGTGCGCACGCGCACTTCGTCGATGCCGAGGCTTTCGATCGTTTCGACCGCGTCTTCGTCGAGCAGGTCGCCCGAAGCGTAGATCGTTTCCTGCGTTTCCGGATTGACGACGTCCGCCACCGCAACGCGGCCGAGAATACGGTCGCGCAGTGCTTCGACGACTTCACCGCCTTCCACGAGGGCCTTCATCGCCACGCCGTTCGACGTGCCGCAATCGTCCTCGACGACCACGAGATCCTGCGTGACGTCGACGAGACGACGCGTCAGGTAACCCGAGTTCGCGGTCTTCAGTGCCGTATCAGCCAGACCCTTACGTGCACCGTGGGTCGAGATGAAGTACTGCAACACGTTCAGACCTTCGCGGAAGTTCGCGGTAATCGGCGTTTCGATAATCGAGCCGTCCGGCTTCGCCATCAGGCCGCGCATACCCGCCAACTGACGGATCTGGACCGCGGAACCCCGCGCGCCCGAGTCGGCCATCATGTAGATCGAGTTGAACGATTCCTGACGCGTTTCCTTGCCGTCGCGGTCGACGACCGGTTCCGTCGCGAGCTGCTCCATCATCGCCTTGCCGACCGCTTCCGACGTTGCCGACCAGATGTCGACCACGTTGTTGTAGCGCTCTTGCGCGGTGACGAGACCCGACATGTACTGACGGTCGTACTCCTTCACCTTCTTCGCGGCGTCGCCGACGATGGTTTCCTTCTGCGGCGGCACGAGCATGTCGTCCACGCAGATCGAAATACCGGCGCGCGTGGCGAGGCGGAAGCCCGACTGCATCAACTGGTCGGCGAAGATCACCGTTTCGCGCAGACCGCACTTGCGGAACGCGGTGTTGATCAGACGCGAGATTTCCTTCTTCTTCAGCGGCTTGTTCAGCACCGAGAACGGCAGACCCGGCGGCAGAATTTCCGACAGGATCGCGCGGCCGACCGTGGTCGCGTACAGCGAGACCTTCGGCACGAATGCCGGTGCGCCTTCCGACTGGTCCTCGTTATGGACCATTTCGGTAATACGCACATTGACACGCGAGGCCAGCTCGACTTCCTTGTTCTCGTACGCGCGGATCGCTTCCGACACGCCCGTGAACGTCATGCCTTCGCCCTTGCCGTTGATCGCTTCACGCGTGGCGTAGTACAGGCCCAGCACGATATCCTGCGACGGCACGATCGACGGATCGCCGTTGGCCGGGAACAGGACGTTGTTCGACGCGAGCATGAGCGTGCGCGCTTCCATCTGCGCTTCGAGCGACAGCGGAACGTGAACGGCCATCTGGTCGCCGTCGAAGTCGGCGTTGAACGCCGCGCAAACGAGCGGGTGCAACTGGATCGCCTTACCTTCGATCAGCACCGGCTCGAAAGCCTGAATGCCGAGGCGGTGAAGAGTAGGCGCGCGGTTCAGCATGACCGGATGTTCGCGAATGACTTCTTCGAGAATGTCCCACACCACCGGCGTCTGGTTCTCGACTTCCTTCTTCGCGGCCTTGATGGTCGTGGCAACGCCCATCGTTTCCAGCTTGTTGAAGATGAACGGCTTGAAGAGTTCGAGCGCCATCAGCTTCGGCAGACCGCACTGGTGCAGCTTGAGCGTCGGACCCACCACGATGACCGAACGGCCCGAGTAGTCCACGCGCTTGCCCAGCAGGTTCTGACGGAAGCGGCCGCCCTTACCCTTGATCATGTCGGCGAGCGACTTCAGCGGACGCTTGTTCGCGCCCGTCATCGCCTTGCCGCGACGGCCGTTGTCGAGCAGCGAGTCAACCGCTTCCTGGAGCATCCGCTTTTCGTTGCGGACGATGATCTCCGGCGCCTTCAGCTCGAGCAGTCGCTTCAGACGGTTGTTACGGTTGATGACGCGGCGATACAGGTCGTTCAGGTCCGAAGTCGCGAAACGGCCGCCGTCCAGCGGCACGAGCGGACGCAGTTCCGGCGGCAGCACCGGCAGCACTTCGAGCACCATCCATTCGGGCTTGATGCCCGAACGCTGGAAGGCCTCGAGCACCTTCAGGCGCTTCGCGTACTTCTTGATCTTCGCTTCCGAGCCCGTGTTCTTGAGTTCGGTGCGCAGCGTTTCGACCTGTTCGTCGATGTTGATCGCACGCAGCAACTCGCGCACGCCTTCCGCGCCCATCTCGGCGCGGAATTCGTCACCGTACTCTTCGACCTTGTTGTAGTAATCCTCTTCGGTCATGATCTGCCGCGCCTTCAGCGGCGTCATGCCCGGTTCGATCACCACGTACGCTTCGAAGTACAGCACGCGCTCGATGTCGCGCAGCGTCATGTCGAGCACCATGCCCAGACGCGACGGCAGCGACTTCAGGAACCAGATGTGCGCGACCGGCGAGGCCAGCTCGATGTGGCCCATGCGTTCGCGACGCACCTTGGCGAGCGTGACTTCCACGCCGCACTTCTCGCAGATCACGCCACGGTGCTTCAGGCGCTTGTACTTGCCGCAAAGGCATTCGTAGTCCTTGATCGGACCAAAAATCTTCGCGCAGAACAGACCATCCCGCTCCGGCTTGAACGTGCGGTAGTTGATGGTCTCCGGCTTCTTCACTTCGCCGAACGACCACGAACGGATCTTGTCCGGCGAGGCCAGACCGATCTTGATCGCGTCGAAAACTTCTTCTTGTTGGACTTGCTTGAATAGATCGAGCAGAGCTTTCATTGCCTTCTCTCCGTAGTCCGATTAGTTGCGGTCGAGGTCGATGTCGATGCCGAGCGAGCGGATTTCCTTCACCAGCACATTGAAGGATTCCGGCATGCCCGCGTCGATCACGTGGTCGCCCTTGACGAGGTTCTCGTACACCTTCGTCCGGCCCGTCACGTCATCGGACTTCACCGTCAACATTTCCTGCAGCACATACGAAGCGCCATACGCTTCGAGCGCCCACACTTCCATTTCACCGAAGCGCTGACCACCGAATTGCGCCTTACCACCCAGCGGCTGCTGCGTGACGAGCGAGTACGGACCCGTCGAACGCGCGTGCATCTTGTCGTCGACAAGGTGGTGCAGCTTCAGGTAGTGCATGTAGCCCACGGTGACCGTACGCTCGAACATCTCGCCCGTGCGGCCGTCGTACAGACGCACCTGGTTCTTCGACGGCGTCATGCCGAGGTTCGTCGCGATCTCGTCCGGGAACGCCAGGTCGAGCATCTTCGACATTTCCTCTTCGGTCGCACCGTCGAACACCGGCGTTGCGAACGGCACGCCTTCGCGCAGGTTCTTCGCCAGTTCGAGGATCTCGTCATCGCTGAAGCTGTCGAGGTCTTCCTTGTGGCCCGATTCGTTGTAGATCTTCGTGAGGAACTCACGCATCTCCGCAACCTTCGTCTGACGCTGCAGCATTTCGCCGATGCGCCAGCCCAGACCCTTCGCGGCCCAGCCGAGGTGCACTTCGAGAACCTGACCCACGTTCATCCGTGACGGCACGCCGAGCGGGTTCAGCACGACGTCTGCCGGACGGCCGTCGGCCATGTACGGCATGTCTTCGATCGGAACGATCTTCGACACCACACCCTTGTTACCGTGACGGCCTGCCATCTTGTCGCCAGGCTGCAGACGGCGCTTCACCGCGAGGTACACCTTGACCATCTTCAGGACGCCCGGCGGCAGTTCGTCGCCTTGCGTGAGCTTCTTGCGCTTTTCTTCGAAGGCCAGATCGAACTGGTGACGCTTCTCTTCGATCGAGTTCTTGATCGCTTCGAGCTGCGCCGCTGCTTCCTCGTCCGCGAGGCGGATGTCGAACCAGTGGTAGTGATCCAGATCTTCGAGGTACGCGCGCTCGATCTTCGTGCCCTTCGCGAGCTTCTTCGGACCGCCGTTCGCGACCTTGCCTTCGAGCATGCGTGCGAGACGCTGGAACGCGTCGCCTTCCACGATACGAAGCTGGTCGTTCAGGTCGAGGCGATAGCGCTTCAGTTCATCGTCGATGATCTGTTGTGCGCGCTTGTCGCGCTGGATGCCTTCGCGCGTGAACACCTGCACGTCGATGACCGTGCCGCTCATGCCCGAGGGCACGCGCAGCGACGTGTCCTTCACGTCCGAAGCCTTCTCGCCGAAGATCGCGCGCAGCAGCTTTTCTTCCGGCGTGAGCTGGGTTTCGCCCTTCGGCGTGACCTTGCCCACGAGCACGTCGCCCGCTTCGACTTCCGCGCCGATGTACACGATGCCCGACTCGTCGAGACGGCCAAGCTGCACTTCCGCGAGGTTCGAAATGTCGCGCGTGATTTCTTCCGGTCCGAGCTTCGTGTCGCGTGCAACGACATTCAGTTCTTCGATGTGGATCGACGTGTAACGGTCGTCGGCAACCACCTTCTCCGAGATCAGGATCGAGTCTTCGAAGTTGTAGCCGTTCCACGGCATGAACGCGATCAGCATGTTCTGGCCGAGCGCGAGCTCGCCCAGATCGGTCGATGCGCCGTCAGCCAGCACGTCGCCGCGCGCAACCTTGTCGCCCATCTTCACGATCGGACGCTGGTTGATGTTCGTGTTCTGGTTCGAACGCGTGTACTTGATGAGGTTGTAGATGTCCACGCCGACTTCACCGGCGACAGCTTCATCGTCGTTCACGCGAATCACGATACGGCCCGCGTCGACATAGTCGACCACGCCGCCGCGCAGCGCCTGAACCGTCGTACCCGAGTCGACCGCAACCGTGCGCTCGATACCCGTACCGACGACCGGCTTTTCCGGACGCAGGCAAGGCACGGCCTGACGCTGCATGTTCGAACCCATCAACGCGCGGTTCGCGTCGTCGTGCTCGAGGAACGGAATCAGCGAGGCTGCAACCGAGACGATCTGCGACGGCGCCACGTCCATGTACTGGATGCGGTCCGGCGTGACCATCAGCGTTTCGCCCGCTTCACGCGACGACACGAGTT
Organism: Paraburkholderia sp. J76; assembly: GCF_905220295.1. Taxonomy (NCBI): domain Bacteria; kingdom Pseudomonadati; phylum Pseudomonadota; class Betaproteobacteria; order Burkholderiales; family Burkholderiaceae; genus Paraburkholderia; species Paraburkholderia sp. J76. Next base: position 7,774 of record NZ_CAJMZJ010000018.1, on the reverse strand, counting down.
CGTCGGTCAGCGTGCCGTCTTCGGCCACGGCCGCGTTCGCCTGAGCGATCACGTAACGGCCTTCTTCGATCGCCGAGAGGTAATCGATCTGATCGGTCACCTTGCTGTCCACGACCTTGCGATACGGCGTTTCGAGGAAGCCGTATTCGTTCAGGTGCGCGTACAGCGCGAGCGAGTTGATCAGGCCGATGTTCGGACCTTCCGGCGTTTCGATCGGGCACACGCGGCCATAGTGCGTCGGGTGCACGTCGCGAACTTCAAAGCCAGCGCGCTCGCGCGTCAGACCGCCCGGGCCAAGTGCCGACACGCGGCGCTTGTGGGTGATTTCCGACAGCGGGTTGGTCTGGTCCATGAACTGCGACAACTGCGACGAACCGAAGAACTCGCGAATCGCCGACGAAATCGGCTTCGAGTTGATCAGGTCGTGCGGCATCAGGTTTTCGCTTTCGGCCTGGCCGAGGCGTTCCTTCACGGCACGTTCGACGCGAACGAGACCGGCGCGGAATTGATTTTCCGCGAGTTCGCCCACGCAGCGCACGCGACGATTGCCCAAGTGGTCGATGTCGTCCACTTCGCCCTTGCCGTTGCGCAGCTCGACCAGGATCTTGATGGTCGCGAGGATGTCGTCGTCCTGCAGCGTCATCGGGCCGACGATTTCGTCACGGCCCACGCGGCGGTTGAACTTCATACGACCCACCTTCGAGAGGTCGTACGCTTCTTCGCTGTAGAACAGGCGATTGAACAGCGCCTCGACCGCTTCTTCGGTCGGCGGCTCGCCCGGACGCATCATGCGGTAGATCGCGATGCGCGCGGCCATCTTGTCGGCGGTCTCGTCGATACGCAGCGTCGACGAGATGTACGGACCCTGGTCCAGATCGTTCGTGTAGAGCGTCTGGATGTCCTTGATCTTCGCTTCGCGCAGCTTCTCGAGCACGGTTTCCGTGATCTCGTCGTTCGCGTTCGCGATCACTTCGCCCGTGTCGCCGTCGACGACGTTCTTCGCGAGAACGCGGCCGAGCAGATAATCTTCGGGGACGGAAATGTACGTCGTCTTCGCGGTTTCGAGGTCGCGAATGTGCTTCGCGTTGATCCGCTTGTCCTTCTGGACGATGACCTTGCCTTCGCGATCGCTGATGTCGAAGCGCGCGACTTCACCACGCAGACGCTCCGGCACGAACTCCATCTGCGCGCCTTCCGGCATCAGCGTGAAGTTGTCGAACACGAAGAAGTTCGCGAGGATCTGTTCCGGCGTGAGGCCGATGGCCTTCAGCAGGATCGTGACCGGCATCTTGCGGCGACGGTCCACACGGAAGTACAGCACGTCCTTCGGGTCGAACTCGAAGTCGAGCCACGAACCGCGGTAAGGAATGATACGTGCCGAGAACAGCAGCTTGCCCGAGCTGTGCGTCTTGCCCTTGTCGTGTTCGAAGAACACGCCAGGCGAGCGATGCAGCTGCGAGACGATGACACGCTCGGTGCCGTTGATAACGAACGAACCGGTCGGCGTCATGAGCGGAATTTCGCCCATGTACACTTCCTGCTCTTTCACTTCCTTCACGACCGGCTTGCTCGGCGATTCCTTGTCGAGCAGGACGAGACGGACCTTGGCGCGCAGCGCCGAGCAGTACGTCAAACCGCGTTGCTGGCATTCCTTGATGTTGAATGCCGGCGACGACAGCATGTAGCTGACGAACTCTAGACGAGCAAAGCCGTTATGGGAAACAATAGGAAAAACAGACGAAAACGCTGCCTGCAAACCTTCCGGTTTGCGTTGTGCGGTCGCCGTTTCTGCTTGCAGGAAAGTGCTGAATGATTCAAGCTGGGTGGCCAGCAGGAAAGGAACCTGGTGAACGATGGGGCGTTTCGCGAAACTCTTGCGAATACGCTTCTTCTCGGTGAAGGAATAGTGCATACGATCTCCGAATCACGGCGGGTAGGACGACCCGAGTGTTCACCGACTGAGACCCGATGGCTTCGCGAGCCCTGGAAGCTTGGTGGTTGGCCTCTACCAACCGCTGGCTGACGGCAACGGATTTCGGCTTGTCATAACTTGCCCGCTGCCCGACCAAACTTGCCTTCTGCAGTCGCTTCAGAAGACAAAGAGAAACGCCGTCCACCACGGTGAGTTCACGCGGCAAAAGACGATTTTCTTTGGCATCTGGGTTCCACATCCCTGCTTCCGACTCCTGAAAATCGAGCACAAAAACGCAGAATCCACAAAGCACAAAAAGGCCGGCGGTGTAAAAACCGCCAGCCTTCGCACAGCGCGCTGAAACTTACTTGATTTCAGCCTTCGCGCCGGCTTCTTCCAGCTTCTTCTTCGCTTCTTCAGCAGCAGCCTTGGGCACCGCTTCCTTCACGGGCTTCGGTGCGCCGTCGACCAGGTCCTTCGCTTCCTTCAGGCCGAGACCCGTCAGTTCACGAACGGCCTTAATGACCGACACCTTGTTCGCGCCTGCTTCGAGCAGGTTGACCGTGAACTCGGTTTGCTCTTCAGCAGCAGCAGCAGCGCCGCCGCCTGCCGGGCCAGCGACTGCCACAGCAGCTGCCGACACGCCAAACTTCTCTTCGAATGCCTTGACCAGTTCGTTCAGTTCGAGAACCGACATCGAGCCAACGGCTTCGAGGATGTCTTCTTTTGCGATTGCCATTTGAAATTACTCCAGATTTGAATTCGGAAACAGCTAGCGATCTTTCTCGCTTGCCAGTCGTTATTACGCAGCTTCGGCTTGCTTCTTTTCCGCCAGCGCGGCCAGAGCGCGCGCCATACCGGAAACCGGAGCCTGCATAACGAACAGCAGCTTCGAGAGCAGTTCTTCGCGGCTCGGGATGCTGGCCAGCGCTTGCACGCCTGCCTTGTCCATCACCTTGCCTTCGTAGGAACCGGCCTTGATGACCAACTTGTCATTGCCCTTCGCGAAGTCATTGACGACCTTCGCGGCAGCAATTGCATCTTCCGAGATGCCGTAGATCAGGGGGCCAGTCATCTGCTCTGCCAGCGGAGCAAACGGGGTACCTTCGACGGCGCGACGCGCCAGCGTGTTCTTCAACACGCGGAGGTACACCTGCTGCTCACGCGCTTTCGCGCGCAGCTTGGTCAGATCGCCAACCGCGATTCCACGATACTCGGCCAACACGACGGTCTGAGCCTTCGCGACTTGCGCGGAGACTTCAGCCACGACGGCCTGCTTACCTTCTTTGTTCAGTGGCACGGTTAACCTCCAGATTCGACACACTTTGCTTTCGCTACATGTGCCGCGTTCAACAACGGCGACCGACCAGTCCGGAGTAAATCAGCTTGCATTGTCGGGCGTTACCGCCCGCATCCGCTCACATCAGCACTTCAAAACCTTTTCGGGTTCGCCATCTGCGTTGGCTTTGCATTAAGGAGGCGCCCAACTGCTGCACTTCCGCCAACGGTCTTTGACAACCGGTTGCACCGCGCTTGCTGCCGCTGCACAACCGCCCAAAGCCCTTTAAATTCGCGTTGCGATCCGGGCGAACTGCGCTTCGGACCTCAACGCGACAAAACTATTACGCTGCAAGCGACGACTGGTCGACGCGAACGCCAACGCCCATCGTGCTCGACACAGCGATCTTGCGCAGGTACACGCCCTTGCTCGTCGCCGGCTTGGCCTTGGTCAGCGCATCGAGAAGCGCGTCCAGGTTGCTGCGCAGCGCGGTCGGCTCGAACGATGCACGGCCGATGGTCGCGTGGATGATACCGGCCTTGTCGACACGGAATTGCACCTGACCAGCCTTCGCGTTCTTGACCGCAGTCGCCACGTCCGGCGTCACGGTGCCGACCTTCGGGTTCGGCATGAGGCCGCGCGGGCCGAGGATCTGACCGAGCGTACCGACAACGCGCATCGTGTCCGGCGAAGCGATCACGATGTCGAAGTTCAGGTTGCCGCCCTTGATCTGCTCGGCGAGGTCTTCCATACCGACGATCTCAGCGCCTGCTGCCTTGGCTTGTTCAGCCTTTTCACCTTGCGCGAACACTGCGACGCGAACCGACTTGCCGGTACCAGCGGGCAGAACGACCGAACCGCGAACGACCTGGTCCGACTTCTTCGCATCGATACCGAGCTGCACTGCAACGTCGACCGACTCGTCGAACTTTGCCGTGGCGCATTCCTTCACGAGCGACAGCGCGTCGCCGATCGGGTACTGCTTCTGGCGGTCGATCTTGGCAGCGAGTGCCTTTTGACGCTTCGAAACCTTAGCCATTTACACACCCTCCACGATGATGCCCATCGAGCGGGCGCTACCAGCGATCGTGCGGACCGCTGCGTCCATATCGGCTGCCGTGAGGTCCGGCATCTTGGTCTTGGCGATTTCCTCGGCTTGCGCGCGGGTGATCGTAGCGACCTTGTCGGTGTGCGGCTTGGCCGAACCCTTGTCGACCTTCGCTGCCTTCTTGATCAGAATCGTGGCCGGCGGCGTCTTCAGGATGAACGTGAAGCTCTTGTCCGCGAACGCCGTGATCACGACCGGCGTCGGCAGACCCGGTTCCATGCCTTGAGTCTGCGCGTTGAACGCCTTGCAGAACTCCATGATGTTCAGGCCGCGCTGGCCCAGTGCCGGACCGACCGGCGGCGACGGATTGGCTTTACCTGCAGGAATCTGCAGCTTGATAAAGCCGATGATTTTCTTTGCCATGTTGAAAACCTCTTTGGAACGCGTGAGCGTTCGGGTGAGTGGTAGCGCGCTTTCGCCTCAATCTTCGCTGTGCCAACCTTTTTGGTGGCACCGACAGCCGATCCAGTTACTTGCGCTCCTCTACGGCCATTACGCGGACCGTAAGCGCGGAAAAACGGACCGCACCAGAGGCACGATCCGTAGTATTCGATTTACAGCTTTTCGACCTGGCCAAATTCGAGTTCGACCGGTGTGGCGCGACCGAAAATGGTGACGGAGACCCGGACGCGCGACTTTTCGTAGTTGACTTCTTCGACGCTGCCGTTGAAGTCCGTGAACGGACCTTCCTTCACGCGGACCATCTCGCCGACTTCGAACAGGGTCTTGGGGCGCGGCTTCTCAACGCCCTCCTGCATCTGCGACATGATCTTTTCGACTTCGCGCGGCGAAATCGGGCTCGGGCGATTACGCGCCCCGCCGACGAAACCCGTCACCTTCGCCGTGTTCTTCACGAGGTGCCACGTTTCGTCCGTCATTTCCATTTCAACCAGGACGTAGCCCGGGAAGAAACGACGTTCGGTCACTGATTTATGACCGCCCTTAACCTCGACCACTTCTTCTGTCGGGACGAGGATCTGGCCAAATTTGTCCTGCATGCCAGCACGTTCGATGCGCTCCTGAAGCGCACGTTGCACGCTCTTCTCCATGCCGGAGTAGGCGTGCACCACATACCAACGTTTTCCGCTCGGGGATGCCGGTGTATCGCTCATATCATTTCCAACCCAGAATCGCCGAGAAAATCACCCACTCGATGGATTTGTCGCAAACCCACAGAATGATGGCCATTGCCAGCACAAAACCGAAGACCACCAGCGTCGTTTGCGTGGCCTCTTTACGAGTCGGCCAGACGACCTTGCGAACTTCCTTGTACGAGTCTTTGGCAAACGCGATGAAGCTCTTGCCGGGCGCCGAGAGAAGACCGACTACCACCCCCGCGATCACGCCCACTGCGAGCGCCGCACCGCGGACATACCACTCCTGGCTACCGAGCCAGTAGAACCCTACGAACCCGGCCACAACCAACAATACGCCCGCCGCAAGCATTAGCTTGTCACTGGAAGTATTAACAGTTTCGACGGAAGGATTCGCCATAACACCTTAAAGAACAACGCGCCTGAGCGCGAGAAGTTGGCAGGGGCAGAGGGAATCGAACCCCCAACCTTCGGTTTTGGAGACCGACGCTCTGCCAGTTGAGCTATACCCCTAAACCATTTTGGGGTTGGCGGCATCGCCAACCCCGAAACCACTTAGTCGATCAACGAGACTGGCAAAAACTTACTCGATGATCTTCGCAACGACGCCGGCGCCGACGGTACGGCCACCTTCGCGGATAGCGAAGCGCAGACCTTCTTCCATGGCGATCGGAGCGATCAGCTTCACCGTGATCGACACGTTGTCGCCCGGCATCACCATTTCCTTGTCCTTCGGCAGCTCGATCGAGCCCGTCACGTCCGTCGTACGGAAGTAGAACTGCGGACGGTAGTTGTTGAAGAACGGCGTGTGACGGCCGCCTTCATCCTTGCTCAGCACGTACACTTCAGCCGTGAAGTGCGTGTGCGGCGTGATCGAACCCGGCTTGGCCAGCACCTGGCCGCGCTCCACGTCTTCACGCTTCGTGCCGCGCAGCAGGATACCGACGTTGTCGCCTGCCTGACCCTGGTCGAGCAGCTTGCGGAACATTTCCACGCCCGTGCAGGTCGTCTTCACCGTCGGCTTGATACCGACGATCTCGATTTCCTCGCCGACCTTGACGATGCCGCGCTCCACGCGACCCGTCACCACCGTGCCGCGACCCGAGATCGAGAACACGTCTTCCACCGGCATCAGGAACGCGCCGTCAACGGCACGCTCGGGCGTCGGGATGTACGAATCCAGCGCATCGGCCAGGTTCATGATCGCCACTTCGCCCAGCTCGCCCTTGTCGCCTTCCAGCGCCAGCTTGGCCGAACCCTTGATGATCGGCGTGTCGTCGCCCGGGAAGTCGTACTTCGACAGGAGTTCGCGCACTTCCATTTCGACGAGTTCGAGCAGCTCGGCGTCGTCCACCATGTCGCACTTGTTCAGGAACACGATGATGTAAGGCACGCCAACCTGACGGGCCAGCAGGATGTGCTCACGCGTTTGCGGCATCGGGCCGTCAGCGGCCGAGCACACCAGGATCGCGCCGTCCATCTGCGCGGCGCCCGTGATCATGTTCTTCACATAGTCAGCGTGGCCCGGGCAGTCGACGTGTGCGTAGTGGCGGTTAGCCGTTTCGTACTCGACGTGCGCGGTGTTGATGGTAATACCACGTGCCTTTTCTTCCGGCGCTGCGTCGATCTGGTCGTACGCCTTCGCTTCGCCGCCGAACTTCGCGGTCAGAACCGTCGTGATCGCTGCCGTCAGCGTGGTCTTGCCGTGGTCAACGTGACCGATCGTGCCCACGTTCACGTGCGGCTTGGTCCGCTCAAACTTACCCTTGGCCATTTTCGACTCCTAAGAGGATTTTTCCGTACGTTGCGCGGGGCGCGCAAACAATCACTGGCTTGCTGCTGCCTGCTCGATGCGAGGCCTTCGAGGCCCGCTAGATACCGGCTGGTGCCCATGGGCAGGATCGAACTGCCGACCTCTCCCTTACCAAGGGAGTGCTCTACCACTGAGCCACATGGGCGAAAACTGCTCTGAACCGCGCTATCGCTTCGCTGGAGCGGGTGAAGGGAATCGAACCCTCGTCGTAAGCTTGGAAGGCTTCTGCTCTACCATTGAGCTACACCCGCGAGGTTCGCCGGCTATTGCTGCTGTTGCAACCGCTGCCGGCCCGACACTTACTACAGCTGAATTCTGGTGGAGGAGGTTGGATTCGAACCAACGTAGGCGTAAGCCAACAGATTTACAGTCTGCCCCCTTTAGCCACTCGGGCACCCCTCCGCAGAGAACTGATGATTATGGGGGAACATCCGAATCGTGTCAAGCACTTTGTTCGGAGCAGAACCCACAACGCTCTCACTTATAGGGAGAGCGGAAAAGCAAAAACCCCGGCTTTTTAGGGCCGGGGTCTCGCTTGTAGAGGAGCCTGACGATTACCTACTTTCAC
>NZ_CAJMZJ010000017.1:0-160986 GCF_905220295.1 Paraburkholderia sp. J76 | reverse complement strand
TTGCGTCACGCCCGCCGAAACGGCGATGACTTCCGTCGCCACGCCGGCTTCCTTCAGGCGCACCGCTTCTTCCACGGCGATTTCGTCGAACGGGTTCATCGACATCTTCACGTTCGCGATATCGACGCCCGTGCCGTCCGACTTCACACGAACCTTCACGTTGTAATCGACTACGCGTTTGACTGGCACAAGGACTTTCATTCACATGCTCCGAAGTTACGAATACGTCAACCTGGCGGACATTATAGCGATAGCCCTGTCGGGCCGATCTGCCACCAGCAATTTTCACGAACCACCGCTGCCGCACCCCCCTGCTTCACTCCGGCCATCAGTAGCGAACGATCGTGCGATTTTACGGTGGAAAAAACCCGGGCATCAAGCCCGGGCGCCGAAAAATATCTCTAATTTCACGGCCTCGCGCAGGCTTACCACGCCGTGATGACCGCCCCGCCGAACTTCGTGTCGATGTACTGCTTCACTTCCGGCGAGTGGTACGCGGCCACCAGTTTCGCGACCCAGGGCTTGTTGCGGTCGGCTTCGCGGATCGCGAGGATGTTCACGTAAGGCCCCTTCGGGTCCTCGATCGCGATCGCATCCTGCTTCGGCTTCAGGCCCGCTTCCATCGCGAAGTTCGTGTTGATCGCGGCGGCGTCCACGTCGTCGAGCGAGCGCGGAATCTGCGCGGCGTCCAGTTCGACGATCTTCAGCTTCCTGGGGTTTTCCACGATATCGAGCGGCGTCGCCTTCAAACCGGCTCCGGCGCGCAACTTGATGAGGCCCTGGCTTTGAAGCAGCAGCAACGCGCGGCCGCCATTCGTCGGGTCGTTGGGCACCGCGATGCGAGCGCCCGGCTTCAGTTCGGCGAGCGACTTGATCTTTTTCGAATAAATGCCCATCGGGAACGTGACCGTGTCCGCGATCTTGATGAGCTTGTAGCCGCGATCCTTCACCTGCGCGTCGAGATACGGCCCGTGCTGGTAGCTGTTGGCGTCGAGGTCGCCGCCCGCGAGCGCCGCATTCGGCTGCACGTAGTCGGAGAACTCGACGATCTTGATGTTCAGGCCGTTCTTCGCGGCCACGCTCTTCACGACTTCCATCACCTGCTCGTGCGGGCCGCCCGTTACGCCCACCTTGATGGTTTCGTCCGCGTGGGCAGCGAAGGGGGCAATCAGCGAAGCCGTGCCAAGCGCTAGCGCGAGCCGGATCATGAAACGACGTTGCATACCAAACCTTTGTCTTGTGTAGTTGTGTTGATCGAAAAACGGCCTGTTTCAGGCTTGTTTATGGCTCATTTGTGGCTGAGACGCCGCACGAGCCAGTCGCCGAACGACTGCACGAGCTGCACGAACACGATCAGGATCACGACGACGATCAGCATGACTTCGGGCTCGAAGCGCTGATAACCGTAGCGGATGCCGAGGTCGCCAAGACCTCCGCCGCCGATCGCGCCCGCCATCGCCGAATAGCCGACGAGCGAGATGAACGTGATGGTGAGCCCCGCTACCACGCCCGGCAGCGATTCGGGCAGCAGCACCTTGAAAACGATCTGGCTCGTGCTCGCGCCCATGGCCTGGGCCGCTTCGATCAGGCCGCGATCGACTTCGCGCAGCGCCGTTTCCACGAGACGCGCGATGAACGGCGCCGCGGCAATGGTGAGCGGCACGATGGCCGCGGCCGTGCCGATCGACGAACCGACCACGAGGCGCGTGAACGGAATCACTGCGACGAGCAGGATGATGAACGGCGTCGAGCGCACCGCGTTGACGATCACGCCCATCACGCGATTCGCGGCGACGTTTTGCAGCACGCCGTTGCGGTCGGTGAGATAGAGCAGCACGCCGAGCGGCAGGCCCACGGCCGCGCCCACGAGTCCCGAGATGCCCACCATGACGAGCGTTTCCCAGAACGACTGGACGAACATGTCGAACATTTCACTCCACATGGGACAGCTCCTCCACCACCACGCCTTGCTCGCGCAGCCACGTCATGGCCTGCGCCACCTTCACCGGATCGCCGCCCGCAAGCACCGCGAGCGAGCCGAACGCCTGCCCCTGGATCTCGTCGATCTGGCCGTGCAGGATGTTGAAATCGAGTTCGAAGCGGCGAATCGTTTCCGAGAGCACCGGCTGGTCGACGCCCGTACCCGTGAACGCAAGGCGCAGCAAATGGCCGCTGCCCTTCGCGAGACGCTCGGCCACGCGCGCCTTGAGCGCGGGCGGCAGTTCCTGCGCGATCACGTCGCCGAGCAGCGCGCGCGTGACTTCGTGGCGCGGTTGCAGGAACACGTCGATCACGGGCCCGCTTTCCACTACGCGACCCGCGTCGAGCACGGCCACGCGGTCGCACACCTGTTTGATCACTTCCATCTGGTGCGTGATCATCACGATGGTCAGGTTCAGCTCGCGATTGATCTTGCGCAGCAGGTCGAGAATCGCGCGCGTGGTTTCAGGGTCGAGCGCGGAGGTGGCTTCGTCCGAGAGCAGCACCTTCGGCTTGCTCGCGAGCGCGCGCGCAATGCCCACGCGCTGCTTCTGGCCGCCGCTGATCTGCGACGGATAGCGATCCTTTTGCGCGGTGAGGCCGACGAGTTCGAGCAGCGGCAGCACCGTGGCTTCGATCTCGGCGCGCTTCACGCCCGCGAGTTCAAGCGGCAACGCGACGTTGTCGAACACCGTGCGCGACGAGAGCAGATTGAAGTGCTGAAAGATCATGCCGATCTCGCGGCGCGCTTCGCGCAAGTCGGCGGACGAGAGCGACGTGAGCGTGCGCCCGTTCACGACGATGTCGCCTTCCGTGGGCCGCGTGAGCAGGTTGATGGTGCGCACGAGCGTGCTCTTGCCTGCGCCGCTGCGCCCAATGATGCCGAACACTTCGCCCGGCGGAATCGTCAGATTGACGTTGTGCAGCGCCTCGATCCAGCCTTGTGGGCCGGCGAAGCGCTGGGACACGTTTCGAATTTCGATCATGGAGAAAAGCAAAACGGCGGGTGTGCCGCGCGCCGCTCGCATTGACCGTACCTTTCGGAGTTCGGAAAACGCGTCGCGCCGGCAGACAGCCGCCGTTTGATGGACTGGATTTAGCTCGCCATTTTACCCTGGTACGCCAAATTCCTTTTAATAATCAATTTCGATACTTTCATAACGGGATTGCATTAGAGGGCGGTGGCGGCGCGCCGTGGTCCGCCGGGCCGCTACACTGCTGCGGACACAGAGATACCGACAACGACCCGCCCAACCAGGGAGCGAGATGGAGACCAGTCAGAAAACCGGCGAGACCGAAGCCCTGCGCTCGACGCTACGCACGCGCGACGGCGTCGAACTGCCGCTCTACGTCTGGCGCGCGAGCGCGCCGCCGCGCGCGGCCATCGCGCTCGTTCACGGCCTCGCGGAACACGCGGGCCGCTATGCGGCGCTCGCCGCGCGCCTGAACGCGGCGGGCATCGATGTCTACGCAATCGATCTGCGCGGTCACGGGCATGCGCCGGGCCGGCGCACGTGGGTCGCGCGCTTCGACGAATACCTCGACGACGCCGAGGCGCTTATTGCCCACGCGAGCGCGCAATGCGCCGCAGGTGGCACGCCGCTCTTTCTGATGGGCCACAGCATGGGCGGCGCGATCGCCGCGCTCTACGCCGTCGAACGCTTACCGCAATCGCGCGTGCCGCTCGCGGGCCTGCTGCTTTCCAGCGCGGCGCTGGCGCCGGGCCGCGACGTGCCCGCGTGGATGATCGCGGCGAGCCGCGTGATCAGCGCGATCTGGCCGACCTTTCCGGCCATGAAGATCGAGGCCGCGCTGCTCGCGCGCGATAACGCCGTGGTCGAAGCCAATCGCGCCGATCCGCTCGTGCATCACGGCGCGATTCCCGCGCGCACGGGGGCGCAATTGCTGGGAGCGATGAAGCGCATCGAAGCGGGCCGCGCGCAACTCCGGCTACCCGTGCTGATCTGGCATGGCACCGGGGACAAGCTCACCGAGCCCGAAGGCAGCCGCGCGTTCGGCGCGAACGTGGGATCGCCCGACCGCACGCTCACGCTGTATGAAGGCAGCTACCACGAGACGCTCAACGACCTCGATCGCGAACGCGTGATCGGCGCGCTGCTCGACTGGATCGGTCTGCACTCCTGAACGTGCGCACGCGCATTACTTCGCGCCGCGTTTCTCGATGAATGCCTGCACGCCGTCGAGCGCGGGGTCGGTCATCATGTTGCACGCCATGGTCTGCCCGGCCACTTGATACGCGGCTTCGATGCCCATTTCGAGCTGCCGGTAGAAGAGCGCCTTGCCTGCCTCGACCGCCTCGCGCGGCTTCGCGCAGATGCTCGCGGCGAGCGCCGTCACGGCGGCGTCGAGTTCGTCGGCGGGGACCACGCGGTTCACGAGGCCTTCGCGCAGCGCCTTGTGCGCGTCGATGAATTCGCCCGTCATCAGCATCTCGAAGGCCGCCTTGCGCGAAACGTTGCGCGAGAGCGGCACGGCCGGCGTCGAGCAAAAGAGCCCGAGATTGATGCCCGACACGGCAAAGCGCGCCGTATCCGCCGCCACGGCCAGATCGCACATCGCGACGAGCTGGCAACCCGCCGCCGTCGCCACGCCCTGCACGCGCGCGATCACGGGCTGCGGCATCTTTTGAATGGCGAGCATCATCTTCGAGCAGCGCTCGAACAGTTTCGCGTAGTACTCGTGCGAGGGCGCCGCGCGCATTTCCCTGAGATCGTGGCCCGCGCAGAACGCACGCCCCGCGGCGGCGATGACGATCGCGCGCGCGTCGGATTTCGCCAGCGCGGCGAGTTCCGTTTGCAATGCGTCGATGAGCGCTTCGGAAAGCGCGTTGAACGCATCCGGGCGATTGAGCGTCAGGCGCACGACGCCTGGCACGCCGTACGCGTCGCGCGTGAGTTCGACGAGCGATGCCGAAGCGCTGGGATTGGCACTCATGATGCGTGTCTCCATCGTTCGAATAGGGGCGGTGCGGGTCGCCTAGATATCCGCGAGCACGCGCAGATGCGCCACCACACTGCGGCCGAGCGCCGAAAGGTTATAGCCGCCTTCCAGGCTGCTCACGATGCGCCCCTTCGCGTAGCGGCCCGCAATCTCGCGAATCTGTTCCGTGATCCACGCGAAGTCGTCCTCGACGAGCCCCATGTTGCCGAGGTCGTCCTCGCGATGCGCGTCGAAGCCCGCCGAGATGAACACCATCTCCGGCTTGAATTCGTGCAGGCGCGGCAGCCACATGATGTCGATGGCCTCGCGCACTTCCATGCCTTTCGTGCGCGCCGCGATCGGCAGGTTGACCATGTTCGGCGCCGGATTTTCCGCGCCCGTGTACGGATAGAACGGATGCTGGAAGAAGCTGCACATCAGCACGCGCGAATCGCCCGCGAATGCCGCTTCGGTGCCGTTGCCGTGATGCACGTCGAAATCGACGATCGCCACGCGTTGGAGGCCGTGGACTTCGAGCGCATGACGCGCCGCGATCGCGATGTTGTTGAAGAAGCAAAAGCCCATCGCACGCGCGGGCTCCGCGTGATGGCCAGGCGGGCGCACGCTGCAGAATGCGTTCTCGTAGCGCCCTGCGAGCACGGCGTCGGTGGCCGCGATCGCCGCGCCCGCCGCGCGCAGGGCCGCCTGCCACGTGTGCGGATTCATCAGCGTGTCGGGGTCGATGCTCGCGTAGCCTTCCCTGGGCGCCGTGTTGCGGATGAAGTCGATTTGCGCCTGCGTATGCACGCGCAGAAGGTCCGCGTCGGTAGCGAGTGGCGCCGATTCGTCGCGCTCGATCAGCGCGTCGATACGGCTCGCGATCAGTTGGTCTTCGATGGCCTGCAGGCGCGCGGGGCATTCAGGATGCCATTCGCCCATTTCGTGCAGCAGAAAATCGGGATGAGAGAAGAAACCGGTCGTCATGAGTCGCACTGGCCGCGGCCTTCGCTCAGGGGCGCGACCGCGGGTCTCCTTCTGTCTTGTGTCTGGCTGCGCGCCGACCGGCGCGCGAACAGACAAACGTTACCACAGCGACCTGGTGCTCACGCGCCACGCCGGCGCGCAACGGCCCAATTCCCATAAGGCGCTCGGTTATACTGCCCGGGATCTTCCTGGACCGCTCTCCCCCTCTTACTCATGACGCTCAAGACCGCTCTGTCCGCCTCGCGCCGCTCACGTCGCACGACCCTCGCACTCGCGCTTTGCGTCGCGGCGACGTTGTGCACCGGCGCGGCGCGCGCGCAAACCGCCGCGCCGAAATCGCGACAGACGCCACTCAAGCTTGCGCAGGCACAGCCGCAAACGCCGACGCAGGGCCAGACGTTCGAAGAGGAAATCGTCCCGCAGCGCTACGCGAATAATCCGGACGTCGACGGCTTCATCAACGACATGGTGGCGCGTTACGACTTCGATCCCGCGGCGCTGCACGCGCTCTTCGCGAGCGCGAATTATTCGGCCACGGCCGTGAAGCTCGTCACGCCCTCGCCCGTTCCCGGCGTGAAGAACTGGCGCGCGTATCAAGCGCGTTTCCTCGACCCGGTACGCATCAATGCGGGCGTGCGCTTCTGGCGCGCGAACCAGGCTACGCTGCAACGCGCATCGGAGGAGTTTGGCGTACCGCCCGAGGTGATCGTCGGCATTATCGGCGTGGAGACGATCTACGGCCGCTACATGGGCAACTTCCGCGTGCTTGACGCGCTCACCACGCTCGCCTTCGACTATCCGGACACGCCAAACCGTGCCGATCGCATGGCAACGTTCCGCAAGAATCTCGAAGACTACCTCGTGTGGACGCGCGACGCGCAGATCGATCCGTCGTCGGTGCTCGGCTCGTACACGGGCGCGATCGGCATTCCGCAGTTCCTGCCGAGCAGCATCGTGCAGTACGCGGTGGACTACGAGGGCAACCATCACATCGACCTGCGCGCCAGCACGGCCGACGCGATCGGTAGCGTGGCGAACTATCTGCGGCAGAACGGCTGGGAATCGGGCCGGCCCGTGGTGTGGAATATCGCCACCGACGCGGGCAGCCTCGGCATCGCGCAGGCCGCCGCGGACGGCAAGCCGGAACCGCGCTGGCCGCTCAGCCAGTTGCTGCACTCGGGGCTCGTGCTCGACCAGCCGGACGTGGACGTCGACGCCGAGGCGGGCACGCCCGTCACGGTGATCGATCTGCCCTCGCCTGGACGCGGCACCGAGTACAAGCTCGGGCTCAAGAACTTCTATGTGCTCACGCGCTATAACCGCAGCTTCTTCTACGCGCTCGCGGTGTATCAACTCGGCATGCGCGTGAAGGCGCGGATGCTGGCCACGCAACCGGGCGTGGGCGTGGGCCCGCAGAACGGCAACGGCGGCGGCAACGGAAATGACAACGGCGTGAACGGCGCGCCGAACGGCACGGGCACGACGCCGCCAGCACAGCAAGACTAGATTGCGCGGCGGTGCAAACAAAACGGCCTTCGGAACATACCGAAGGCCGTTTTCGCATCGACGCGTCAACGCGTCAATCAAGCGGGATGAGGTGGGTCAAGCGGGAAACACACCCGTGGAAAGATAGCGGTCGCCCCGGTCGCAGACGATGAACACGATCGTCGCGTTTTCGAGCTGACGCGCAAGACGCAGCGCCACTTCGCATGCACCGCCCGACGAGATGCCCGCAAAAATGCCTTCGACCGAGGCAAGACGACGCGCCATGTTTTCGGCGGCGGCCTGGCTGACGTTCTCCACGCGATCCACGCGGCTGCGGTCGAAAATCTTCGGCAAATACGCTTCGGGCCACTTGCGGATGCCCGGAATGCGCGAGCCCTCTTCCGGCTGCGCGCCGACGATCTCGATGGCCTGATTCTTTTCTTTCAGGAACTGGGACGTGCCCATGATCGTGCCGGTCGTCCCCATCGACGAAACGAAGTGCGTGACGCGCCCTTCCGTATCGCGCCAGATTTCCGGACCCGTGGTCTCGTAATGCGCGAGCGGATTGTCGGGATTGGCGAACTGGTCGAGGATGATGCCCTTGCCGTCGCGCTGCATTTGCTCGGCGAGGTCGCGGGCATACTCCATGCCGCCCTTGACCGGCGTGAGCGTGATTTCGGCGCCATAGGCGGCCATGCTCTGGCGGCGCTCGACCGAAAGGTCCTCGGGCATGATGAGCACCATCTTGTAGCCGCGGATCGCCGCCGCCATGGCGAGCGCAATGCCCGTATTGCCGCTCGTCGCTTCGATGAGCGTGTCGCCAGGCTTGATGCGGCCGCGCTCTTCGGCTTTGCGGATCATCGAGAGCGCCGGGCGGTCCTTCACCGAACCGGCCGGGTTGTTGCCTTCGAGCTTGGCCAGCACGACGTTATTGCGGGCGCGAATATCGTCGTCAGGCAGGCGGACGAGCTGCACGAGAGGCGTATTGCCGATCGTGTCTTCAATGGTCTTGTATGGCATGGGGAGGACAGTAAGGCGCGATGACGTGATCCAGCGATTCTAAACCACGCGGGCAGCGACCGCAGGGCACCCCGCTTTGACCCATAACGGTCGTAGGGACGCAGGGCTGGCACCCAACCTCGACGCATGGCAAAAAGCCCGCGGCGCGAGCCGCGGGTCAACGTCGCGGGTCAACCTCACCTGAGCGACACCTGAAGGAGACTGCAACCCCGCGAGCGTAATGCACGACGCGCGGGGCAAAACGGACGACGGCGCCTACTTCTTGACCGCCACCGTGGCCGGTTGCGGCGCCCCCGCCTTCGCGGGCGTTGCCTGTGCAACCTTCGACTGCGCAGCCTGGGCATTCGCGGGGCCGACCGACAATCCTTCGGCCTGCAAACGTTCGACGGTATGGCCGCCCATGCCCTTCACGCGCTTGCCGAGGTCAGCGGCATCCTTGTACGGGCCGTGCGCGCCGCGCTCGTCGAGAATGGCCTTGGCGCGCGCGGGCCCAATGCCCTTGATGCCGCGAAGCGCGTCTTCGTTGGCCGTGTTGACGTCCACGGCCGCGAAGGCGTGGCTGAATACGGCCAGAAGCGCGGCCGCCGCAAGGATTTTTCGGAACATGCTGGATCTCCCTGAAAACGCCGGCGACCATCGCCGGCGAGGAGAGTCCAGTGTAGGGAGTCAGGGCTTCGCGTTACACCTGGCCAGAAAGCCAACGTACGTAACGATCCACCCCTTCCTGCACCGTCAGGAACGGCGCGTCGTAGCCCGCTGCGCGCAGCTTGGACTGATCCGCCTGCGTGAAGCACTGGTACTTGCCGCGCAGCGCATCGGGAAACGGAATGTACTCGATCAGCCCTTCCTCGACCTGCTTCGCGAGCGAGAGGGCAGGCTTGCCTTCCATCGCCCGCATCGTGTTCACCACGGTCGTGGCGATGTCGTTGAACGGCTGCGCGCGGCCGCTGCCCAGATTGAAGATGCCCGTCTTCTCCGGATGATCGAAGAAGAACAGGTTGACCTTCACCACGTCCTCGACCGAAACGAAATCGCGCGTCTGTTCGCCTGGCGCATAGCCGTTGTACTCGCCGAACAGCTTCACGCGGCCTTCGGCGCGGAACTGGTTGAAGTTGTGGAACGCTACCGACGCCATGCGCGCCTTGTGCGTCTCGCGCGGCCCATACACGTTGAAATAGCGAAAGCCCGCAATCTGGCTTTGCGCCGTGGGCAGCGCGCGGCGGATCACCTGGTCGAACAGAAACTTCGAATAGCCGTACACGTTCAGCGGCGCTTCCACTTCGCGCTCTTCGACAAAGCGCGTCGAGCCGCCATAGATCGCCGCCGACGACGCATACAGAAACTGCACGCGCTGCGCGAGGCACGCGTCGAGCAGCGCGCGGCTGTAGCGGAAGTTGTTGTCCATCATGTAGCGGCCGTCGGTTTCCATCGTGTCCGAACAGGCGCCTTCGTGGAACACCGCGCGCACGTCGCCGAAATCGCCGCGCGCGAAGCGCTCGACGAACTCGGTCTTGTCGATGTAGTCGTCGATCTCGCAATCGACGAGATTCCTGAACTTGTCCGCGCGGGTGAGATTGTCGACGGCGATGATGCGGTCTTCGCCGCGTTCGTTCAGCGCCTTGACGATATTGCTGCCGATGAAACCGGCCGCGCCGGTGACGATGAGGGTCATGATAGGTCTGCGGTGACGCGGTTCACGCGAGGTTGATACAAGGTTGACCCTTGGCCGGGAAAACTCTCCGGAAATCCCGGCCGGGGGTGCGAGCGCTGCGCGAGCGCGTGCGGAACGTTATTGAAAGAGTTCGTCGTAATCGACGGTGGCCGTGCCGAGCTTGCCGACCACGATGCCGGCCGCGCGGTTCGCGAGCGCGACGCCCTCGACGAGCGGCAAACCCGCGCCCAGCATGACCGCGACAGTCGCGATCACCGTGTCGCCGGCGCCCGACACATCATACACTTCGCGCGCATCGGCCGCCGCGTGCAGCGCGCCGTCCTCGGAAAAGAGCGTCATACCCTCTTCCGAGCGCGTGAGCAGCAGCGCGTCGAACTGCAGTTCGCGGCGCAGCTTCGTCACGCGTGCGTGAAGGTCTTCCTCCGACTTCCACGTGCCCACCACTTCGCGCAACTCCGCGCGGTTCGGCGTGATGAGGCTCGCGCCGCGATAGCGTTCCCAGTCGTCGCCCTTGGGGTCGACCAGCACCGCCTTGCCCGCCGCGCGCGCTTTCGCGATCATCTGCGTGACATGCGTGAGGCCGCCCTTCGCGTAGTCGGAGAGCAGAATCACGTCGTGCGTGGGCAGCAGTGCGTCGAAACGCGCGAGGCCCGCGAGCAGGATCTCGTGCGCGGGCGTGTTCTCGAAGTCCACGCGCAGAAGCTGCTGCTGGCGCGAAAGGACGCGCAGCTTGATGGTGGTCGGCAATGCGGGATCGCGTTCGAGATACGCGTTCACGTTGCTTTCGTCGAGCAGCTCGACGATACGCTCGCCGGGTTCATCGTGGCCCACCACGCACAGCAGGCCCGCATGGGCGCCGAGCGCCGCCGCGTTGCGCGCGACGTTCGCGGCGCCGCCCAGGCGGTCTTCCTTGCGCTGCACGTGCACGACCGGCACCGGCGCTTCCGGCGAGATGCGGTTGACGTCGCCGAACCAGTAGCGGTCGAGCATGACGTCGCCGACCACGAGCACGCGCGAGGTGGCGAGCTTTTCGCGCGGCACGACGCGCACTTCGGGCGCGATAGCCGTGGCTAGCGCGGCGCCAGGCGTGGCTTCAGGCTGGGGAGTTTGCGAGGTTGACATGGGGCCGCCCAATCGAGTGATAGTCAATGCCCAGCTCCGCCATGGCGTCGGGCTCGTAGAGGTTGCGTCCGTCGAAGATACGCGGTGCCTTGAGCACCTTCTTTAGATGCGCGAAATCGGGCGCCTTGAACGCGGTCCATTCGGTCACGATCACGAGCGCGTCCGCACCCGTGAGCGCGTCGTCCTGGCTCGACGCGAACGTAAGGCGCGCGTGCTGCTGCGGCGCGTGCGCGAGATCGAGCGCGAACACGCGCCGCGCTTCCTCCGCCGCGACCGGGTCCCACGCGGCCACCGTCGCGCCGCGCGCCAGCAGGTCGGCGATCAGACGGCGGCTCGGCGCTTCGCGCATGTCGTCGGTGTTCGGCTTGAACGCGAGGCCCCAAACGGCGAAGTGCTTGCCGGTGAGGTCTTCGCCGCACGCCCTGACGATCTTCTTCACGAGCACTTCCTTCTGGCCGTGATTGACCGCCTCGACCGCTTCGAGCACGCGCAGGTTCTGGCCCGATTCCGCGGCCGTGCGGATCAGCGCCTGTACGTCCTTCGGGAAACACGAGCCGCCATAGCCGCAGCCCGCATACAGGAAGTGATAGCCGATACGCGGATCGGAGCCAATGCCGCGGCGCACCGATTCGATGTCGGCGCCCACGCGGTCGGCGAGATTCGCCATCTCGTTCATGAACGAAATGCGCGTGGCGAGCATGGCATTGGCCGCGTATTTCGTGAATTCCGCGGAGCGCACGTCCATGTAGATCGTGCGTTCGTGATTGCGGTTGAACGGCGCGTAGAGGCGCTTCATCTTCTCGCGCGCGGCGTTGCCGTTTTCGTCCTCGTCCAGACCGATGATGATGCGGTCCGGACGCATGAAGTCGTCCACGGCCGCGCCCTCTTTCAGGAACTCGGGATTCGAGACGACCGAAAAGCGATGGCCGTCGCTCTGCGAAAGGCCGCGCTTCGCCAGTTCATCGGCCAGCACGCCGTGCACGCGCTGCGCCGTGCCGACGGGCACCGTCGATTTGTCGACAACTACCTTGAAGCCGTTCATGTGGCGGCCGATGCTGCGCGCCGCCTCGAGCACGTACTGGAGGTCGGCCGAGCCATCCTCGTCGGGCGGCGTGCCCACAGCGATGAACTGGACCTCGCCGTGCTCGACGCTCGCGGCGACGTCGGTGGAAAAGGTAATGCGCCCGGCCGCGCGATTACGCGCGATGAGTTCGAGCAGCCCCGGCTCGTGAATCGGCACGCCGCCGCCATTCAGGATATCGATCTTGCGCGGATCGACATCGAGGCAAAACACGTCGTGGCCGATTTCGGCAAGACACGCACCGGTGACGAGGCCGACATAGCCGGTACCGACAATGGTGATCTTCATAGGCGCTCCGGTGACAGATGCTGATGATGTGGTGACTGGGTGCAGGGCCGCCGAGGTTGCGGCCGGCGACTCGCGGCCGGTGAGGTGCGGCCCCGGAGCCGGGCGGCGGGCGTGCCCGCGGGCTCAGCTCGACGCGGGAACCGGCTCGACGCGGCGCGGCGCATAGGTTTCCCAGCCGCTGCAGCCCGGACACTGCCAGTAGAAGAGGCGCGCCCGGAAGCCGCAGTTCTGGCAGGTATAGCGTGGCAGGTTCTTGGTGCGCTGCTGGAGCAGCTTGCGCATCAGTTCGAGTTCGCTGCGGCGCGGCTCCTCGGCGCTCGCCTGCTGCGCTTCGAGCAGACGCGCCATGCCGGCCAGATTCGGCGACTTCTGCATCTGCGCGCGGGCGAGCGCGTGCGCCGCATCGGCGCCGCGCAGCGCGGCGACGTGCTTGTAGGCGACGTCGAGCAGATCGTTCGTCGGATACGCGTCGACCCACGTCGTGAGCAAGTGCGCGCCCTCTTCGGCGCGGCCGAGCGTCTCGTAGGCCTTCATGACCTTTTCGGCGACGAGCGGCAGATAAGCGGGATTCTGCGCCTCGACTTCGCGCCAGTGGCCAAGCGCCGTCTCGCAATCGCCGCTGGCCGCGTCGACGTCGCCCGCGAGGATCGTCGCGCGCACGTTCTGCGGGTTGGCCTTGAGCGCCAGAGCGAGCTGGCGGCGCGCTTCTTCGGGCTTCTTCTGCTGGAGCGCTTCCTGCGCGAGTTCGCAATGGAACTGCGCGATCTCAAGGTCGAGCGACGCTGCGCCCATCGTTTCGAGATGACGCGCGGTGTCGATGCAGCGGTTCCAGTCCTTCTCGATCTCGTAAATCGCGAGCAGCGCGCGCTGTGCGCCGAGCGCAAAATCGCCCGACTTAAGCTTGCCGAAGGTTTCCTCGGCGCGGTCGAGCATGCCGGCCTTCAGGAAATCCTGGCCGAGTTCGTAAAGCGCGTGGTCGCGCTCGTTCACGGGCAGATCGGAGCGCGAAAGCAGATTCTGATGCACGCGGATCGCCCGGTCGGTCTCGCCGCGGCGGCGAAACAGATTGCCAAGCGCGAAGTGCAGTTCGACGGTCTCGGGGTCGAGCTTGGCGACCTCGATAAACGCGTCGATGGCCTTGTCGGGCTGCTCGTTGAGCAGGAAATTCAGGCCGCGGAAGTACGAACGCGGCAGATTGGCGCTTTCGGAAAGAAGAGCCTTCAGGTCGTAGCGCGACGCCATCCAGCCGAGCGCAAACGCGACGGGAATGACGAGGAGCCACCAAAAATCGAGATCCATGCGAGCGATGGTATGAGCGGAAAATCAGCCGCGCGCATTCAGGCGCGCGGCACGGTAATACAAATCAGATAAGCGGCGGCAGCGGCGGCTCGACGATCGGCGTGGGCGTTTCGCGCGCCACACGCAGGTCGCGTTTGAGGCGCCCGTTTTCCATGCGCAGCCGGAACACGCCGGGCAGCGCGGAAAGCAGCCCCGCCAGCAGCCCGACCACAAAAAACGCGAGGCCGATCAGGATCAGCGGAGCCTGCCACGAATATCCGGCCAGAAAGTTCAGCGTCGCGGTTTGCGTGTTGGCGAGCGCGAGTACGAGCAGCAGCACGAACACCAGCACACGGATCACCCAGGCGATCAATCTCATTGAAGGATTCTCTTGGCAGTTGAGAAAGGCACCAGCGGGCACCAGCGGCACATGCGGGGCAGGCCTGGCGGACATGCTGCGTTGCAGCACAAGCCGCGCCGAAGTGTCCCGCGAAGTGTCCCGTATTGTAATTGAACGGCTCGTGCGCCGGCACGTGCGAGCGAGCGCAGAGCCGGCTCAACTCGGGGCGTCAGCGCAAACAGCGTCGAAAAGGCGCAGACGAAAAAAAAGCGCCAGGGTTGTTCACCCCAGCGCTTCTTTACCGGTCCATGCATTCTGGCCATCTGGCATTGACCGCCGACCACCGCAATCGCCCGATCGAAAAACGATCCAGCGGTTACAGGTCGTCGTCCGGCTCGTCCGCCTTCAGCGGCTCGCCCGAATTGCGGTCCACGCGCTCACGCAGTTCCTTGCCCGGCTTGAAGTGCGGCACGAACTTCTCCGGCACCAGCACCTTTTCACCCGACTTGGGATTGCGACCCACGCGCGACGGCCGACGATTCAGGCCGAAGCTGCCAAAGCCACGAATTTCGATGCGATGGCCCTTGGCAAGCGCCTCGGACATCGCATCGAGCATCGTTTTGACCGCGAAATCCGCGTCCTTGAGAACAAGTTGCGGAAATCGCGTAGCCAGCTGCGCGACCAATTCAGATTTGGTCATACTTCAGCTTGCCCCCGTTTGAGGCTTTACTGGTTCTGGCCGTCGAGCTTGGCCTTCAGCAGCGCGCCCAGGTTGGTCGTGCCGGTGGCAGCCTGACCCGAGTCCGACGACATGCTGCGCAGCGCTTCCTGCGTCTCGGCCGAATCCTTGGCCTTGATCGACAGGTTGATGCCACGCGACTTGCGATCGATGTTGATGATCATCGCGTTGACCTTGTCGCCTTCCTTCAGCACGTTGCGAGCGTCTTCCACGCGATCTTGCGCGATTTCCGAAGCACGCAGGTAGCCTTCGACGTCGGCGTTCAGCGTAACGACTGCGCCCTTGGCGTCAACCGACTTGACCACGCCGTCGACGATCGAACCCTTGTCGTTGACAGCAACGAAGTTGCTGAACGGGTCGCCTTCGAGCTGCTTGATGCCGAGCGAGATGCGTTCCTTCTCGACGTCGATGCCCAGAACCACGGCTTCGACTTCGTCGCCCTTCTTGTACTTGCGAACGGCTTCTTCGCCAGCTTCCGACCACGACAGGTCCGAAAGGTGAACCAGACCGTCGATGCCGCCAGGCAGACCGATAAACACGCCGAAGTCGGTGATCGACTTGATCGCGCCCTGGAGCTTGTCGCCCTTCTTGAAGTTGCGGCTGAAGTCATCCCACGGATTCGGCTTGCACTGCTTCATGCCGAGCGAGATGCGGCGGCGGTCTTCGTCGATCTCGAGGACCATGACTTCGACTTCGTCGCCCAGTTGCACAACCTTCGACGGTGCAACGTTCTTGTTGGTCCAGTCCATTTCCGAGACGTGAACCAGGCCTTCGATACCCGACTCGACTTCGACGAACGCGCCGTAGTCGGTGATGTTCGTGACCTTGCCGAACAGGCGCGTGCCCGACGGGTAGCGGCGCGAGATGCCTTCCCAAGGATCGTCGCCCAGTTGCTTGATACCGAGCGAAACGCGGTTCTTTTCCTGGTCGAACTTGAGGATCTTGGCCGTGACTTCCTGGCCGACCGACAGCACTTCCGACGGGTGACGCACGCGACGCCATGCGATGTCGGTGATGTGCAGCAGGCCGTCGATGCCGCCGAGGTCCACGAACGCGCCGTAGTCGGTGATGTTCTTGACCACGCCGTTGACGATCGCGCCTTCCTTCAGCGTTTCGAGCAGCTTTGCGCGCTCTTCGCCTTGCGTGGCTTCGATCACTGCGCGGCGCGACAGCACGACGTTGTTACGCTTGCGGTCGAGCTTGATGACGCGGAATTCGAGGGTCTTGCCTTCGTACGGCGTCGTGTCCTTGACCGGACGCGTGTCGACGAGCGAACCCGGGAGGAACGCGCGGATGCCGTTGACCATGACGGTCATGCCGCCCTTGACCTTGCCCGTGATCGTGCCGGTCACGAGTTCGTTGTTGTCGAGGGCCTTTTCCAGCGACAGCCACGAAGCCAGACGCTTCGCCTTGTCGCGCGACAGGATCGTGTCGCCGTAGCCGTTTTCCAGCGCGTCGATCGCGACGGAAACGAAATCGCCCGCCTGCACTTCAACCTCGCCCGCGTCGTTCAGGAATTCTTCGAGCGGAATGTAGGCTTCGGACTTGAGACCAGCGTTGACGACCACGAAGTTGTGGTCGACACGCACGACTTCGGCGGAGATCACTTCGCCGGCGCGCATGTCTTGCTTGGTCAGCGACTCTTCGAACAGAGCCGCAAAAGATTCGGTATTCGGGTTGGAGGTTTGCAGGTCGGACATAAAAATCTGGATTTGCATGGTTTTCGCTGCACCGCCAGCCAGTTTTGACCGGTCGGGCGTTGAGGCCGGAGCGCTTACGTTCGCGGCACAGATGCAAAAGCCACACGGGGTTGAGGGGTTTAACATACGCCCTGATTCTTGCCAGGGCACCAACAGGCACTGCTACTACTGCGTTCTTCGAGTACCGCGAGCGTAAGTTACCGCACGTTACCGCACGGGTCGCAGTTGGCTCGACTCCTGGTACCACTGCACCACCTGTTCGACCGCCTGGTCGATGGAAAGCGCCGAGGTATCGAGAAGCTGCGCATCCGCCGCGGGCTTGAGCGGCGCGGCCGCGCGGTTACTGTCGCGCGCGTCGCGTTCACGCAAATCCCGAAGCAAGTCATCCATATTAGCAGAAAAACCTTTTTGGATCAATTGCTTATGCCGGCGCGCCGCGCGGGCCTCCGCGCTGGCCGTCAAAAACACCTTCAGGACAGCGTCCGGGAAGATCATCGTGCCCATGTCGCGACCGTCCGCGACGAGCCCGGGAAGCTTGCGAAACGCCCGCTGACGCGCCACGAGCGCCGCACGCACGGCCGAATGCGCGGCGATCATCGAGGCGCGGTTGCCCACCTCTTCGGCGCGAATTTCGTTCGAAACGTCAACGCCGTCGAGTTGCGCAAGCCCCTCGCGGAACGTGATGTGGAGATCGTCGATCAGCTTCGCAAGGTTCTCCGCGTCGTCG
The DNA here is from genome assembly GCF_905220295.1 of Paraburkholderia sp. J76. Taxonomy (NCBI): domain Bacteria; kingdom Pseudomonadati; phylum Pseudomonadota; class Betaproteobacteria; order Burkholderiales; family Burkholderiaceae; genus Paraburkholderia; species Paraburkholderia sp. J76. The sequence goes on along the minus strand of NZ_CAJMZJ010000017.1, from coordinate 143,630 downwards.
GGGGCAACGGCGTAGCGTACGCTTGCCAGCGCCGCGAGCCGATAGAGCGCGCCGCTGTCGAGCAGGTGAAAGCCGAGATGCGCGGCGACGAGGGCAGCCACCGTGCCTTTGCCGGAGGCGGTCGGGCCGTCGATCGTGATGACGGGCGTCGGGTAAAAGGGACGGGTCGATTTCATGCGGCAAAGGTACTCGGCTTCGTGTGAATCAAGGTTGCGCGAGCGCCAGGAAGCGCTCGAAATAATCGGGAAACGTCTTGCCGACGCACTTCGGGTCGTTGATGCGCACCGGCACGCCGCCGAGGCTCACGAGCGAGAAGCACATGGCCATGCGGTGGTCGTCGTAGGTGTCGATGGCTGCGTTCGGCGTGAGCTTTGCCGGTGGCCGCACGATCAGGTAATCGGGGCCCTCCTCGACGTTCGCGCCCACCTTGCGCAGTTCCGTGGCCATCGCGGCGATGCGGTCGGTTTCCTTCACGCGCCAGCTCGCGATGTTGCGCAGCGTGGTCGCGCCGTCGGCGAACAACGCGGCCACTGCGATCGTCATGGCCGCGTCGGGAATGAGGTTGAAGTCCATGTCGATGGGGTCGAGCTTGCCATGGTCGTTGCCGATGCCGCGCACCTCGATCCAGTCGTCGGCGACCGTGACGTTCGCGCCCATGCGCATGAGCGCGGCGGCAAACGCAACGTCGCCCTGGATGCTGGAGCGCCCCACGCCTTCCACGCGCAGCGGGCCGCCGCCGATCGCGCCCGCGGCGAGAAAGTACGACGCCGACGACGCATCGCCCTCCACCATGATCTTGCCGGGCGACTGGTAGCGCACGCCCGCGGGAATCTCGAAGCGATGCCAGCCGTGGCGCTCGACCTTTACGCCGAAGCGCTCCATCAGCTTGATCGTGATCTCGATGTAGGGCTTCGAGATCAGCTCGCCGTCCACCTCGACGATCGTCACGCCGTCCTTGGCGCGCACGAGCGGCAGCGTCATGAGCAGCGCGGTAAGGAACTGGCTCGACACGTCGCCGCGCACGCGGATGGGCGCCTCGACCGAAATCGGCGCGGGACGGATGCGCAGCGGCGGAAAGCCCTCATTCTCTTCGTAGTCGATCTTCGCGCCGATCTGGCGCAGGCCGTCCACGAGGTCGCCGATGGGCCGCTCGTGCATGCGCGGCACGCCGTGAATGCGGTAATCGCCGCCGTTCACCGCGAGCGCGGCCGTGAGCGGACGCACCGCCGTGCCCGCGTTGCCGAGAAAGAGATCCGCGCGCACCGCCTGGAACGCGCCGCGCGTGCCCTGCACGACGCAGATGTCGTCCTCGCGCTTCAGCTTCACGCCGAGCTTTTCGAGCGCATCGAGCATCACGCGCGTGTCGTCGGAATCGAGCAGGTTCGTGATGGTCGTTTCGCCCTCGGCCAGCGCCGCGAGCAGCAGCACGCGGTTCGAAATGCTCTTCGAGCCGGGCAGACGGATCGTGCCGGACGCACGGGTGAACGGTCCGAGATCGAGGTGTTCCATGAGCGTGTCCTGAGAATGCCTTGGGTTGCAGCCTGTTTTTGCGGCGCCCGCGCCGTCGGGCCGGGTCCTGCCTGCTTGTTTGCTTGTTCGCCTGCTTATTTGCCTGACGGGGGCTGGATGGCCGCCGTCGCACCCTTGCCGCCACGCTCCTGCCACGCCTCGCGCGCCGCGCGCGAACGCGCGAACACGGTTTCGAGCGCGGCGCCGTCGCCGGCGTCGATGGCGGCGCGCAGCTTCGCCAGCACTTCAGTGTAGCCGTCGAGTTCGGCGAGCAGCGCGGCGCGGTTCGCGAGGCACACGTCGCGCCACATTTCGGGGCTCGACGCGGCAATGCGCGTGAAGTCGCGGAAACCGCCCGCGGCGAACGAAAACTTCAGTTCGGCGTCGCTCGAAGCGAGAATCTGATCGACGAGTGCAAACGACAGCACATGCGGAAGATGACTCACCGAGGCGAACACGCGATCGTGCTGTGCGGCCGGCATCTCGCCGATCACGGCGCCCGTGGCGCGCCACATCGCGGCAATACGCTCGACCGCTGCCGGCGCGTTTTCGTCGAGCGGGCACAGCACGACGTTGCGGCCCACGTACAGATCGGGCAATGCGGCATCGACGCCGCTCGACTCGCGTCCGGCGATGGGATGCCCCGGCACGAACTGGGCGATGCGCGCACCGAGCGCGGCGCGGGCCGCGGCGATCACGTCGCTCTTGGTGCTGCCCGCGTCGGTGACGATCGTCTCGCGGCCCAGGTGCGGCGCGATGCGTTCGAGCAGCGCCTGGGTTTGCGCGACGGGCGCCGCGATCAGCACGATATCGGCGCCATCGAGCGCGGCGGCGAGCGCGGCTTCGTCGTCGAGCGTCGCGGCGGCGTCGATCACGCCGAGTTCGAGCGCGCGCGACACCGACTTTGCGCTGCGGCCCACGCCGATGATCTGCGCGCCTTCGCGTTCTGACGATGCGCGCTCGCGCAACGCGAGCGCGAGCGACCCGCCGATCAGACCCACGCCGAAAATCACCAGTTTGTTAAACGAAAACGCACTCACGACGTCACCGAAAAAAGTAAAGGTTGCGCGCGCGAGGCGCGCTCATGGGCACCGTTGGAGAAAGGCGCGCCCGGCGTCCTCGTGCGGCGGGCGGCCGCCGGCGCCGGGCAGCGGCGCGCCGCCCGCACCTTCCGCGCATTAACGCGCGCGCGGATACGAGCCGAGGACCTTCAGAAACGCGGCCTTCTTGCTGAGTTCGTCGAGCGCGGCGGCCACGGCGGGTTCGTCGCGATGACCTTCGAAGTCGATGTAGAAGTAGTACTCCCACGTGCTGCCGAGGCGCGCCGGACGCGACTCGAAACGCGTCATCGACACGCTGTGGCGCGCGAGCGGTTCGAGCAGCTTGTACACCGCGCCGGGCTCGTTCTTCACCGATACGATCATCGAGGTCTGGTCGCGGCCCGTCGCGCCCGCCGGCTGCTTGCCGATCATGACGAAGCGCGTGCGGTTGTGCGGATCGTCCTGAATCAGCGCATTCGCGATCAGAAGACCGTAATGCGTGGCGGCGCGATCGCCGGCAATCGCGGCAATCGTCGGATCGGCGGCGGCGAGGCGCGCGGCCTCCGCATTGCTCGATACGGGCTGACGCTCGAGTTGCGGCGCGTTCGCGGTCAGCCAATGCTGGCACTGCGCGAGCGCCTGCGGATGTGCGCACACGCGCGTCACGCCGTTCAGGGCGCCGCTTTGTGTCATCAGGTTATGCTGAATCGGCAACGCGATTTCGCCGCCGATGACGAGCTGCGTTTCGAGGAACAGGTCGAGCGTGCGCGAAACGGCGCCCTCGGTCGAGTTCTCGACCGGCACCACGCCGAATTCGGCGGCGCCCGCTTCGACCGCGCGGAACACCTCGTCGATCGACGGACACGGCAGCCCTTCGATCGACTGACCGAAGTACTGGTACATCGCCTGTTCGCTATACGTGCCGACGGGGCCGAGAAACGCAGCCGAGATCGTCTTTTCGAGCGAACGGCTCGCGGCCATGATCTCGCGCCAGATCGCGCTGATGTGATCGTTGCCGAGCGGACCGTCGCTCATGTTCTGCAGGCGTTCGATCACCTGAAGCTCGCGCTCCGGGCGAAACACTGGCGCGTTGAAATGCTTCTTGACCTCGCCTACTTCGAGCGCGACTGACGCGCGCTGGTTCAGGAGGGCAATGAGTTGCGCGTCGATCGCATCGATGCGTTCGCGCAGCGGCTTGAGTTGGGAGTTGAGTTCGTCGTCCATGCGTGAAACCGGCAATTGGAAAGGATGCACGCCAGGCGTGATTCAGGCGTGCTTCGCCTCGAATTCCTTCATGTACTCGACCAGCGCCTTCACTGCTTCGAGCGGCACCGCGTTGTAAATCGATGCCCGCATGCCGCCGACGGACTTGTGGCCCTTCAGCTGCAACAGCCCGCGCGCTTTGGCGCCGGCGAGGAAATCCGCGTTACGTGTTTCGTCGGCGAGGAAGAACGGCACGTTCATCCGCGAGCGCGCGCGGCGCTCGACCTGGTTGTTGTAGAAGCTGCTCGCATCGATCGTGTCGTAGAGCAGCTTCGCTTTTTCCACATTGCGCGCCTCGATGACTTCAAGACCGCCCTGGCGCTTGAGCCACTTGAATACGAGCCCCGCGATGTAGATGGCGTAAGTGGGCGGCGTGTTGAACATCGAATTGTTCGCGGCCACGGTCTTCCATTCGAACGCCGAAGGGCAAACCGGCATCGCGCGGTCGAGCAGATCCTCGCGCACGATCACGACGGTTACGCCCGCCATGCCGATGTTCTTCTGCGCGCCGCCGTAGAGCACGCCGTACTTGGCGATGTCCATCGGGCGCGACAGGATGTGCGAGGAAGCGTCGGCCACGAGCGGAGTGTCGCCGAGGTCGGGGATCTCGAAGGTCTCGACGCCGTCGATCGTCTCATTCGTGCACAGGTGCACGTAGGCGGGATCGTCGGAGAGCTTCCATTCGCTCCTGGGCGGCGAATGCGTGAAACCGGCTTCGGTGTGGCCCGTCGCGGCGATATGCGCTTCGCCATACTTGAGCGCTTCCTTCTGCGACTTCTGCGACCACGACCCGGTAATGACGAAGTCGGCGCGCGGCTTCGAGCCGAACAGGTTGAGCGGCACGATCGCGTTCTCGCCGATGCCGCCGCCCTGCAGGAACAGGATCTGGTGGCTTGCGGGCACCCGCATCAGCTCGCGCAGATCGAGCAGCGCCTCGGCGTGGATCTGCATGAATTCCGGACCGCGATGGCTCATTTCCATCACGCCCATGCCGCTGCCGTGCCAGTCGAGCATTTCGTCGGCGGCCTGACGCAGGACTTCTTCTGGCAACGCTGCCGGCCCGGCTGAAAAGTTGTAGACGCGCATCGTAAAAAGATCCCCGAGGCAGGCGCTGCGGCAAAAAGCGGCAAAAACCGCCGGAAACACGCCAGAAAAAGAAAATGGCCGCTTGCGCTTATCGCGCAAACGGCCATTATCGCATTGTCGCCGGGAACCCGCCACGCGCGGCGCGGCGGAGGGTTTCCGGCCTACGCAGCCTATGCGGCCCCGCTACCGGTAAGTCATGGTTGCGGACCGGAGGCTACGTCGAGCCCGCGGGCTCCATTACTCGCTTACTTGCCCTTCACCGAAGCGACTTCCCTGTCTGCCTGGTCGCGCGTTGCCTTGATCGACTGCGGCATGTACTTCTGCATCAGGCTGTTCACGACGTCGCGGCCAACCTGGTCTTGAACCTGAATGAACTTGCGGCCAGTCGGGCTGCGGTAGAACGTGGTCAGGTCCTTGATTTCCTGCGTGCTGTAGTACTTCGCGTAGGCGTCGTACTGAGCTTGCATGGCGTCCTGCTTGAACGAGTCGGTCGCGAAGACCTGACCCGCCGAGTCAACCAGCTTCGGCACGGCGTTCTTCTGCAGCGACGGAACGGCGGCTTGCTTCTGCTTGTCCGTCATCGTCTTGTTTTCCGAGAGCGCGTCCGACAGGATTGCCGGGACGAGCTGCTTGGCTTGCATCTGGGCGCTGTTGCCGATTGCGCCGACGAGCTTCTGTGCGTCGATCGCGTCGAGCAGGTCCTTGATCGCGGCTTGCTTGGCCGGATCGACGGGTGCTGCGGCCGCTGCCGGTGCCTGGGCGGGCGCCTGGTTCTGGAGCGCCTGCGCCATCGCAAACGTCGGCACGAGAGCGGCCAGCAACATCACCTGCTTGAATCGTTTTTGCATCATTACTCCCTTTGAGAAATTAATCGGTTTGCGCTGCCGCGCGGACTGCGGGGCGCTGCATTGCGTGATGCGCCCGCCGGCCGGTCCGCCCGGCACACCATTCATTTAGCTGACACTAACAAGGTTCGCTGAAACCCACCTTAAAGCCCGCGTAAGCGCATTGATTAAACGCACTTCTGCGGGCCCGGATGACGCCTCACTCTTCGCCTTCGGCCGGTTCGCCCTCACCTTCGGCGTCCGCCTCTGCGTCCGCTTCGGCAACCTGCTGCAGCCCGGAGAGCTTCGTACCTTCGTCAAGGCTGATGAGTGTAACACCTTGCGTTGCACGGCCCATTTCGCGAATTTCCGACACGCGCGTGCGAATCAAAACGCCCGTAGTGGTGATCAGCATGATCTGCGCTTCGGAGTCGACGAGTGTGGCCGCAACCACCTTGCCGTTGCGCTCCGAAGTCTGGATCGCGATCATGCCCTTCGTGCCGCGGCCGTGGCGCGTGTACTCCGTAATAGGCGTGCGCTTGCCGTAGCCGTTCTCGGTCGCGGTGAGCACCGACTGCTGCTCGTCGCCCGCCACGAGGAGCGCGATGACCTGCTGGTTGTCCTCGAGCTGCATGCCGCGTACGCCGCGCGCTTCGCGGCCCATCGGGCGAACGTCGTTTTCGTCGAAGCGCACGGCCTTGCCGGCGTCCGAGAACAGCATCACGTCGTGCTCGCCGTCGGTGATCGCGGCGCCGATCAGGTAGTCGCCGTCGTCGAGGCCGACCGCAATAATACCCTTGCGCAGCGGACGGCTAAAGGCTTCGAGCGGCGTCTTCTTGACCGTGCCCAGGGCAGTGGCCATGAAAACGAACTTGTCGGCCGAGAATTCCTTGACCGGCAGCACCACCGTGATCTTCTCGCCGTCCTGCAGCGGGAACATATTGACGATCGGGCGGCCGCGCGAATTGCGCGAGCCCTGCGGCACTTCATACACCTTCACCCAGTACACGCGGCCGCGATTCGAGAAGCACAGGATGTGGTCGTGCGTATTGGCGATGAAGAGCGTGTCGATCCAGTCGTCGTCCTTCATCGAAGTCGCCTGTTTGCCGCGACCTCCCCGCTTCTGGGCGCGATATTCCGACAACGGCTGCGATTTCACATAACCGGCGTGCGACATGGTCACGACCATGTCCTGCGGCGTGATCAGATCTTCGGTGTTCAGCTCCGTCGCGTTCATTTCGATCTTCGAGCGGCGGGCATCGCCGAATTCGCTCTTGATCGACGTGAGTTCGTCGGAGATCATGGTCGTTACGCGCTCGGGGCGCGCAAGAATGTCGAGCAGGTCGGCGATCTGCGCCATGACTTCGCGGTACTCGCCGATGATCTTGTCTTGCTCCAGGCCCGTCAGGCGCTGGAGGCGCATTTGCAGGATTTCCTGCGCCTGCGTGTCGGACAGACGGTAGAGGCCGTCGGCCTGCATACCATATTGCGGGTTCAGCCCTTCCGGACGGTAAGCTTCGCGCCCGCCCGCCGCCGCGTTGTCCTGCTCCGCGCGCGTGAGCATCTCGCGCACGAGCGACGAATCCCACGAGCGGTTCATCAACTCCTGCTTCGCGATAGGCGGCGTGGGCGCGGCCTTGATGAGTTCGATGAAATCGTCGATGTTCGCGAGCGCAACGGCGAGACCTTCGAGCACGTGGCCGCGTTCGCGCGCCTTGCGCAGTTCGTACACCGTGCGGCGCGTGAGCACTTCGCGGCGATGCGAGAGGAAATGCTCGAGCATTTCCTTCAGGTTCAGCAGCTTCGGCTGGTTGTCCACCAGCGCGACCATGTTCATGCCGAAGGTGTCCTGAAGCTGCGTCGCCTTGTAAAGATTGTTGAGGATGACCTCGGGCACTTCACCGCGCTTGAGTTCGATCACGACACGCATGCCGCTCTTGTCGGACTCGTCGCGAATATCGGAAATGCCTTCGAGCTTCTTCTCGTTGACCAGTTCGGCAATACGTTCGAGCAGCGAACGCTTGTTCACCTGATACGGCAGTTCGTCGACGATGATCGCCATGCGCTGACCGCGATCGATTTCCTCGAAGTGCGTGGCCGCGCGCATCACGACGCGGCCGCGGCCGGTGCGATAGCCGTCGCGCACGCCGGCGACGCCATAAATAATGCCGGCGGTCGGGAAATCGGGCGCGGGGATGATCTCGATCAGCTCGTCGATCGTTGCTTCGGGGCTCTTCAGAAGGTGCTGGCAAGCGTCGACAACTTCGTTGAGATTGTGCGGCGGAATGTTCGTGGCCATGCCGACCGCGATACCCGACGACCCGTTGATCAGCAGGTTCGGAATGCGCGCGGGCAGAATTTGCGGCTCGCTTTCGCTGCCGTCGTAGTTCGGCCCGAAGTCGACCGTTTCCTTGTCGATGTCGGCCAGCAGTTCGTGGCCGATCTTCGCCATGCGGATTTCGGTGTATCGCATGGCGGCGGCGTTGTCGCCGTCGATGGAGCCGAAGTTGCCCTGACCGTCGACCAGCATGTAGCGCAGCGAGAAGTTCTGCGCCATCCGCACGATGGTGTCGTAGACGGCCGTGTCGCCGTGAGGGTGGTACTTACCGATGACGTCGCCGACGATACGCGCCGACTTCTTGTAAGCGCGGTTCCAGTCGTTGTTCAGCTCGTGCATCGCGTAGAGCACGCGCCGGTGGACAGGCTTGAGGCCGTCACGAACATCCGGAAGTGCTCGCCCGACGATTACGCTCATCGCGTAATCGAGATACGAGCGGCGCATTTCCTCCTCGAGGGAGATTGGCAGAGTCTCTTTGGCGAATTGATCCATTATCGATGTCTTAATTGGGCACGCGGTGTGCTAGCGCCTCGCCCAACGGAGCGGGTAGAGGTCGCCGGTGTCACCGTGAAACGCCCATCTGTCGCATGGACGCCGCGGACGCAGCGCATCACGCGATTCTACCATGCACGACAGTCTCGCCCGGCGCCTGCGTATACCTATTAGAGGGGTGACGCCGAAGCGCTCAAAAGCCGCTTGAGCGTGGCGCAAATGCCGCAGTGCGAACCGGAATTAGATGCATCGCCAACGATTTGGATGACAATGTGTTGCAGACCGCCTACCCAGGCGCACTACCAGGTAAAATAACGGGAACTTTTTTGTTGCGGGCGTACCACGTTCGGCCAGCCGCAGTGAAAGGGGCGGATTTTTTTTATCGTAGGACGGGAACGATATGGCAAAATGCCAACGCACAAAGTTAGACACTGCTCGAAGTCTACACAACGCAAAGCGTTCCCCACAACTTGCCAATGTTATACTTCGAGCAATGTATGACTTGTCTTCGTCATATGGCTCGCAGTAAACCTGCGGTAATCTCAATTTCGAGAGGAGAAATATGAATAAACTTTCAAAGCTCGCGTTCATTGCAGCTACCGCAGTTGTGGCTGCATCCGCTCAGGCACAATCGGTGCCGGCGTCGCGACAAGCCGTCAATGACAACTGGGTGAATGGTACCGGCGAATACGTGTGGATGAACGGCACGAACGAGCTTTGCTGGCGCGATGCATTCTGGACGCCGGCCACCGCCAACGCCAAGTGCGATGGCGCCCTGGTCGCCCAGGCACCGACGCCGCCGGTCGCTCCGGTCGCTCCGGCCATCACCAGCCAGAAGATCACGTACCAGGCTGACGCCCTGTTCGACTTCGACAAGGCTATCCTGAAGCCGGCTGGCAAGGAAAAGCTGGACGATCTGGCAAGCAAGATCCAGGCTCTGAACCTCGAAGTCGTCGTCGCGACGGGCTACACCGACCGTATCGGCTCGGTTGCCTACAACGACCGTCTGTCGCTGCGCCGCGCGCAAGCCGTCAAGTCGTACCTGGTCAGCAAGGGCGTTCCGGCAGAGCGTATCTACACGGAAGGCAAGGGCAAGCGCAACCCGGTTACGACGGGCTGCAACCAGAAGAACCGCAAGGCTCTCATCGCCTGCCTCGCACCGGACCGTCGCGTGGAAGTCGAAGTCGTCGGCACGCAAAAGCAGTAATCGCGAGCTTTCGACCGCAAGTCTCAAAAGCCCCGCTTCGGCGGGGCTTTTTTTATCCCGCGCACGATCCTTCTCCCCTCTTTCATTTCGCCTGTCTTCGCGCGGTTTCAAGGTCCCGGAAAGGTTGACGGCGCTGCGTGGCATTTTGCCGCCCTGTGCACCCGCCTATATACTCGGGGTTTATTCTTTCCGACCCGCACCGCGCTTCAGGCTGCCACGACATGACGAATGCCGATCCCCACGAGCTGCAGAAATTCAGCGATCTCGCTCATCGCTGGTGGGACCCGAACGCTGAATTCAAGCCGCTGCACGAACTCAACCCCATTCGCCTGAGCTGGATAGACAGCCATGCGCATCTGTCGTCCAGGCGGGTGCTCGACATCGGCTGCGGGGGTGGCATCCTCTCGGAATCGATGGCGGGACTTGGCGCGAACGTGAAGGGCATCGACCTTTCGCGCGAGGCGCTCGGCGTAGCCGATCTGCACAGCCTGGAGAGCGGCGTGACGGTGGACTACGAACTGATCGCCGCCGAAGCGATCGCCGCACGCGAACCCGCGTCGTTCGACGTTGTGACCTGCATGGAAATGCTCGAGCACGTGCCGGAGCCCGCCGAGGTCGTGAAGGCCTGCGCCACGCTCGTGAAGCCGGGCGGCTGGGTGTTCTTTTCCACGCTCAATCGCAACGTGAAGTCGTATCTTCTCGCCGTGATCGGCGCGGAATATATTGCGCAGATGCTGCCCAAGGGCACGCACGACTACGCGCGCTTCATCCGCCCGTCTGAACTTGCGGCGTTCGTGCGCGATGCCGGAATGAGCGTCGCCGAAATCAAGGGCATTACGTACAACCCGCTCACGCGGCATTTCGCGCTTTCGAACGATTCCAGCGTCAATTACATGATCGCCTGCCGGCGCGAAGCCTGACGGCGTTTCGCGCGATCGTCGCCGCCGGGTCCCCTGCTCCGGCGGCATTTCCTGCCTGTTTCCTGCCTGACGGCGCGCCGCGCCACCGTTTCCCGACATGAATTCACAGATAAACGCCCCTTCTACCGCGGACAGCGGCGCAGCGCTTGCCGCCTGCGACGCCGTACTGTTCGACTTCGACGGAACGCTCGCCGATACGGCCCCCGACCTCGCCGCCGCAGTCAACCAGATGCGCCACGCGCGCGGCCTCGCGCCCGCGCCGCTGGAGAAGCTGCGCCCGCTCGCTTCGGCAGGCGCGCGCGGCCTGATTGGCGGCGCATTCGGAATTGGCCCCGACGATCGCGAGTTCGCCTCCATGCGCGAGGAGTTTCTCGCCAACTACGCGGCGAATCTGCGCGTGGAAACGGTGCTCTTCGCCGGGATCGACGCGGTGCTCGACGACCTCGACGCGCGCGGCGTGCGCTGGGGCATCGTGACGAACAAGGTCGCGCGCCTCACCGAGCCGCTCGTGAAGCTGATGCATCTCGACACGCGCGCGAGCTGCGTAGTGAGCGGCGATACCACGCCGTATTCCAAGCCGCATCCGGCGCCGTTGCTGCACGCCGCGCAGGCGCTGGGCGTGGCGCCGCAACGCGTGGTGTATGTCGGCGACGATCTGCGGGACGTGCAGGCGGGCGCCGCCGCGGGCATGGCGACGATCGCCGCCGCCTACGGCTACTGCGGCAACGACGCGCCGCCTTCGCAGTGGAATGCGCAATATCTCGCGGACACGACGGCGGCGCTGTTTGCCCTGCTTCGGCATATCGGCAAGCCGGTCTGAGGCGAGGCAGAAGCGGCTTTTGTCCGCGAGCAGGCGCCGCGCGCCCTTGAACCGGGCGAGGTTCGCCTCATATGGCGAACTATGTGATAATTGTTCCTTCCTCTGGGGCCGACCTGGTTTCGACAGGGGTTATGAAGTAATCAGGGCATGCCGAGGACCCGTCACCTCGTTAATCAATGGGAAAAACGTAACTGCAAACGACGAAACGTTCGCACTGGCAGCCTAAGGGCCGCCGTCCTCTGCCTGGCTCACTGACGGGCTAGTGTCGCAAGACCGGTAGCAATACCGCCAGAGGTCATTTACGTCAGTTAAGCCTTGGTGGCGTCACGACGCCAAGGTCGAAAATCTAGTGAATCGCCGTAGCGCAGCGTGTTCGTCCGCGTCGCTCCGGTTAAATCAAATGACAGAACTACGCATGTAGAACTGGTTATGGACTGCTTCTGGACGCGGGTTCGATTCCCGCCGGCTCCACCAGACATCTTCCCTCGTCCACGACGAGCGGACTCAAGCCCCGGCGCCGCAAGGCCGTCGGGGCTTTTTGCTTTTCCGCACCCTACGCACACACAAAAAAACTCGCGACAGCCGGTTCGGCTCTCGCGAGTTTTTATCCCGCAGGCAGCAGCGCCACTAATCCCGCCGCCCTACCTCATCAATTGTCCTGCGGACACTGCAAGTTACAGCCATTCGGGTCGCCCAGATCGCCACGCTTGCGTGCGGCCGTCGGCTTGCCATGTTGATACTTGCCTGACGGCGCCGAAGCGGCGAACTGCATTTGCGGATGTTCGTTGAACTTGAACTGATCGTCGAGGATGCCGCCCGGCAAACCGGGGGAATTCTGCGCAAAGGCAAGATTGAACGTAGCCAGCAACACTGCAGCCGTAGCGGCCGCAGCACCTATTTTGAGGGCAAATTTCATGGTCGATCGGCGCGACGGGCGCGCATCTGAAACGTGAGAGCGAATAGAAACTGAAAGTATCACAAAAAGCGCGTCAGTCTGCAGCGTAGTTGGGGCTGCAGCCCGGCGAACGCATTGCCTTCTATTACAACGCGGACGGCTCGCCCTCGCGCGGTCCGCCCCACGCTGCCTCCAGTTCCACGACGTCGCCGCACGCCGCCGGATCGTAGCCTTCGAGCTGCGCCACCGAAGCCCGGAACCCGGCGCCGCGCAGCAACGACAGGACCGTCGCCAGCGGCCCATGCGCGAGATGACCGCGATCGCACGCGAAGTAGTAGTCTTCGTCCGCGATTTCGATGAAATCGAGCCCGAAATGGTGCGCCGCCGGTTCGACGCCGAACCCCACGTCGGCCATGCCGCTCGCCACGAATGCCGCGATCGCCGAATGCGTAAGTTCCGACGATGCGTAGCCGTTCACGCGCTCAGGATCGACGCCGATGCGCGTGAGCAGCAGATCGATCAGCATGCGCGTTCCCGAGCCGGGCTGCCGGTTCACAAAGCGGATATCGCCGCGCGCGAGGTCGGCGAGGCCCGTGACGTGCTTCGGGTTGCCGCGCCCGACGAAGAGCCCCTGTTTGCGTTGCGTGAGATGGATGAGCACGTGCCGTTGCGGGTCGAGCCAGCTACGGTAAGCGTTGGCACAGGCGGCGCGGAAGTCGCCGCGCGGCAAATGAAAGCCCGCGAGATCGCATTCGCCGCGCGCGAGCGCCGTAATCGCATCGACGCTATCGCGGTACTTGATCTCCACGGGCACCTGGTCGGCGACGAGCGCCGTCACGAGCGCCGCCACCGCGTAACCGTGCGAAGCATGAATGCGCAAATCCTGGGCGGCGGGCGCGAGCCAGCGGTTCAGGTCGCTCGCCAGCTCGCTCGCCAGCGCCTCCAGGTTGCCCTGCAGCCGTTCCCCGCACAGGCGCTGCGAGCGCAGCACAGCCTCGCCCAGTTCAGAGAGCACGGAGCCGCGGCCGCGTGCCTTCGCGATCAACGCGCCGCCCAGGCGCTCCTCCACTTCACGCAAAACGCCCCACGCATGGCGATAGGACAAACCCTTACGCTGCGCAGCCTGCGCAATGCTTCCTTCTTCGGCGACAAGCGCAAGCAACGGCACAACGTCCGTCAGGCTTGCCTCGCGGCCTTCCGCGTCGCGCACGACTAGCTGCGCGTGGCACTCGACCTTGATCATTATGAAATTTTCCTTCCTATTGCGTCCGCCTTTCCATGGGCCTATTGTTCGGTCAGACAACAAGACAACCGCAGCATAGATGCACACTTTATGAATAACAAGTGCATATATGCCCAGGAGATGCCCCATGATGGAAGAGACAACCGTTAGCGCGCCGGGCGACCTCGTCCAGCGTCACGCGCAACCAGGCCGCACGCTGCTTGCGATCCTGCATGCGATCCAGGACGAAGTCGGTTTCGTACCGCCGGCCACGGTCGTGCCGCTCTCGAAGGCGCTCAATCTTTCGCGCGCCGAAGTCCACGGCGTGATCACCTACTACCATCACTTCCGCACCGCGCCGCCCGCGCCGGTCACGGTCCAACTGTGCCGCGCCGAGGCGTGCCGCAGCATGGGCAGCGAGGCGCTCGCGCAGCACGTCGAGGCGCATACCGGCTGCCGGTTCGGTCAGCACGGCCACGACGCCGAACACGCGCATACGCATGAAGGTCCGCTCGCGCTGGAGTCCGTCTATTGCCTTGGCCAATGCGCGCTCTCGCCCGCCATGATGATTAACGGCACGTTGCACGCAAAAGTGACCCCGCAAAAGTTCGACAAGCTCTACGCCGCCGCGCTCGCCACCGTACGCACCGAGGAGGCCGCATGACACGCGTCTACGTTCCCCGTGACTCCTCGGCCCTCGCGCTCGGCGCGGATGCCGTCGCCCAAGCCATCGAACGCGAAGCCGCGGCGCGCGGCGCGAGCATCGAACTCGTGCGCAACGGCTCGCGCGGCCTGCTCTATCTCGAACCGCTCGTCGAAGTCGAAACGGCCGATGGCCGCGTCGGCTATGCGAACGTCGAAGCCGAAGAAGTCGGCGCGCTATTCGATGCCGGCTTCCTGCAAGGCGGCCAGCATGCGCGCGGCGTCGGGCTCGTCGAGCAGATTCCGTATCTGCGCAAGCAACAGCGCCTCACGTTCGCGCGCATCGGCATCACGGATCCGCTGTCGACCGACGATTACGTCGCCCACGGCGGCCTCGAAGGTTTGCGCAATGCGTTGACGATGACCGGCGCCGCGATCTGCGAAGCGCTCGTCGAGTCGGGCCTGCGCGGCCGTGGCGGCGCGGCGTTCCCGGCCGGCATCAAGTGGCGCACGGTCGCGAATGCGCAAGCCGACCAGAAGTACATCGTCTGCAATGCCGACGAAGGCGATTCGGGCACCTTCTCCGACCGCCTCGTCATGGAAAGCGATCCGTACGTGCTGATCGAAGGCATGACGATCGCGGGCATCGCGGTGGGCGCCACCGTCGGCCATATTTATGTGCGCAGCGAATATCCGCATTCGATCGAAGCGCTCGAAGAAGCCATTCGCCGCGCACGCGCAGCAGGCTGGCTCGGCGACGACGTGCTAGGCAGCGGCAAGCGCTTCGAGCTGTTCGTGGCCAAGGGCGCGGGCGCTTATGTGTGCGGCGAGGAAACGGCGCTGCTCGAATCGCTCGAAGGCAAGCGCGGCATCGTGCGCGCGAAGCCGCCGCTGCCCGCGCTCTCCGGTCTCTACGGCAAGCCCACGGTCATCAACAACGTCATCACGCTCGCCACGGTGCCGATCATCTTCGCGAAGGGCGCGGCGTTCTACAAGGACTTCGGCATGGGCCGCTCGCGCGGCACGCTGCCGTTCCAGCTCGCGGGCAACATCGCGCGCGGCGGCCTCGTAGAGCTTGCGTTCGGCGTGACGCTGCGCGAGCTGATGGTCGATTACGGCGGCGGCACCGCGAGCGGCCGTCCGGCGCGCGCCGTGCAGGTGGGCGGACCGCTCGGCACCTATCTGCCCGAAAGCCAGTGGGACATTCCCATGGACTACGAAGCGTATGCTGCAGTGGGCGCGGTCGTGGGCCACGGCGGCCTCGTCGTGCACGACGACACGTCCAATCTCGCCGAACTCGCGCAGTACGCCATGGAGTTCTGCACGCTCGAATCGTGCGGCAAGTGCACGCCCTGCCGCATCGGCTCGACGCGCGGCGTCGAGGTGATCGCGAAGATCCGCAAGGGCGACACGTCGGAAAAGCAGGTCACGCTGCTGCGCGACCTGTGCGAGACGATGGTGTCCGGCTCGCTCTGCGCGATGGGCGGCATGACGCCCTACCCTGTGATCTCCGCACTCAACCATTTCCCTGAAGATTTCGGTCTCGAATCTGTCGCGCAGCCCGCGGCGAACGCCTGAACGAGGAACCACCATGTCCGACACGCTCATGTCCCAAGCCGGTGGTTGCGGTTCCGGCAATTGCGCCTGCAAGTCCGCTGCGATGAAGCAGCGCTCGCCCCTCGACGACACCGATTACGGCACGCCGCTCGTCCACGCCGATATCGACGTCACACTCGAAATCGACGGCCAGTCCGTCACGGTCCCGGCCGGCACGTCGGTGATGCGCGCATCCATCGAGGCCGGCATCAACGTGCCCAAGCTCTGCGCCACCGATTCGCTCGAACCGTTCGGCTCATGCCGCCTGTGTCTCGTCGAAATCGAAGGCCGCCGCGGCTATCCCGCTTCGTGCACGACGCCCGTCGAAGCGGGCATGAAGGTGCGCACGCAAAGCAATCAGTTGCAAAAGCTGCGCCGCAACGTGATGGAGCTGTACATCTCCGATCACCCGCTCGACTGCCTCACCTGCCCCGCCAACGGCGACTGCGAACTGCAGGACATGGCGGGCGTCACGGGCCTGCGCGAAGTGCGCTACGGCTTTGACGGCGCAAATCACCTGAAGGACAAGAAGGACGAGTCGAATCCGTACTTCACCTACGACCCTTCCAAGTGCATCGTTTGCAATCGCTGTGTGCGCGCGTGTGAAGAGACGCAAGGCACGTTCGCGCTGACCATCGCCGGGCGCGGTTTCGAATCGCGCGTCGCCGCGGGCGCGAGCGAAGCGTTCATGGACTCCGAGTGCGTCTCGTGCGGCGCCTGCGTGGCCGCGTGCCCGACCGCGACGCTGCAGGAAAAGACTGTCGTGATGCTGGGCCAGGCCGAGCACTCGGTCGTGACGACCTGCGCGTATTGCGGCGTGGGCTGCTCGTTCAAGGCCGAGATGAAGGGCAACGAAGTCGTGCGCATGGTCCCGCACAAGAACGGCCAGGCAAACGAAGGCCACGCCTGCGTGAAGGGCCGCTTCGCGTGGGGCTACGCCACGCACAAGGACCGCATCAAGAAGCCGATGATCCGCGCGAAGATCACGGACCCCTGGCGCGAAGTGAGCTGGGAAGAAGCGATTGCCTATGCCGCGAGCGAGTTCCGCCGCATCCAGGCGAAGCACGGGCGCGATTCGATTGGCGGCATCACGTCGTCGCGCTGCACGAACGAAGAAACGTATCTCGTGCAGAAGCTCGTGCGCGCCGCGTTCGGCAACAACAACGTCGACACCTGCGCACGCGTATGCCACTCGCCCACCGGCTACGGGCTCAAGACGACGCTCGGCGAATCGGCGGGCACGCAAACCTTCGCTTCCGTCGATCACGCCGACGTCATCATGGTGATCGGCGCGAATCCGACCGACGGCCACCCTGTGTTCGGCTCGCGCCTGAAGCGCCGCGTGCGCCAGGGCGCGCAACTGATCGTGGTCGATCCGCGCGCCATCGATATCGTCGACACCGCGCACGTGAAAGCCGAGCATCATCTGCAACTGCGCCCGGGCACCAACGTCGCGATGATCAACTCGCTCGCGCACGTGATCGTTACCGAAGGGCTCGTGAGCGAAGCGTTCGTGGCCGAACGCTGCGAAACGCGCGCCTTCGAGCAATGGCGCGATTTCGTCTCGCTGCCGGAAAACTCGCCCGAAGCGATGGCCGAAGTGACCGGCGTGCCGCCCGAGCAGGTCCGCGCCGCCGCGCGTCTCTACGCGCGCCAGGGCAATTCCGCGATCTACTACGGTCTCGGCGTCACGGAACACGCGCAAGGCTCGACGATGGTGATGGGCATCGCGAATCTCGCGATGGCCACGGGCAACATCGGCCGCGAAGGCGTGGGCGTGAATCCGCTGCGCGGCCAGAACAACGTGCAGGGTTCGTGCGACATGGGCTCCTTCCCGCACGAACTGCCGGGCTACCGCCACGTGGGCGACGCCACGACGCGCGCGCTCTTCGAAGACGCCTGGAGCGTCGCGCTGCAAAGCGAGCCGGGCCTGCGCATTCCCAACATGTTCGAAGCGGCGCTCGACGGCACCTTCATGGGCCTCTACTGCCAGGGCGAGGACATCGTCCAGTCCGACCCGAACACGCAGCACGTGGCGGCCGCGTTGTCGTCGATGGAATGCATCGTCGTGCAGGACATCTTCCTGAACGAAACGGCGAAGTATGCGCACGTCCTGCTGCCGGGCTCGTCGTTCCTCGAAAAGGACGGCACGTTCACCAACGCCGAGCGCCGCATCTCGCGCGTGCGCAAGGTCATGCCGCCGATCGCCGGCTATTCGGACTGGGAAGTGACGATCCTGCTTTCTCGCGCGCTCGGCTACGAGATGGACTACACGCATCCGTCGCAGATCATGGACGAGATCGCGCGCCTCACGCCCACGTTCCACGGCGTCTCGTACAGGAGGATCGACGAGATGGGCAGCATCCAGTGGCCGTGCAACGACGAAGCGCCCGACGGCACACCGATCATGCACATCGACGAATTCGTGCGCGGCAAGGGCAAGTTCGTGATCACGAAGTTCATCGCCTCGCCGGAAAAGGTCACGCGCCGTTTCCCGCTGCTGCTCACGACGGGCCGCATCCTCTCGCAGTACAACGTGGGCGCGCAAACGCGCCGCACCGAGAACTCGCGCTGGCACGAAGAGGACCGCCTGGAGATTCATCCGGTGGACGCCGAAGACCGCGGCATTCGCGACGGCGACTGGGTGGGCATCGAATCGCGCGCGGGGCACACGGTGCTGCGCGCGAAGGTCAGCACGCGCATGCAGCCGGGCGTGGTCTACACGACGTTCCACTTCCCCGAATCGGGCGCGAACGTCATCACCACGGACGCGTCCGACTGGGCCACGAACTGCCCCGAGTACAAGGTGACGGCCGTGCAGGTCAGCCACGTGCAGCAGCCTTCGGAGTGGCAGCGCGAATATTCGCGCTTCAACACGACCCAGCTCGAACTGCTGAGCAAGCGCGAACCGCTTACAACCTCTGGGAAATAAGGCGATGAAAGCTGACCACTTGATCGAAATGGCGAACCAGATAGGCATGTTCTTCGACTCGCTACCCGATCGCGAAGAAGCGCTCACGGGCATCGCGGAGCACATCCGCAAGTTCTGGGAGCCGCGCATGCGCCGCACGCTGCTCGCGGCGCTCGATGGCGAAGGCGAGCAGGCGGGCTTCACGGAGATCGTGCTCGCGTCGCTCACGAAGCATCGAGAGACGTTGCTGCCTGCGGCGGCTTGAGGCGCCCCAGGCCGGCCCGTCATACGAAATGCACGGCGCCGCACGGCTCAGGCCGGCGGCGCCTGCGCGAATCCCGCTGCCGCGTACCACGTCTCGCAGTGGCGCAGCAGCGCATTGAGGTCCGATGCGGGACGACCCCGCGCGCCGATATAGCCATCGGGCCGCACCAGATAGAAACCGGGCCGCGTGCGCCCGTACGATTCGCTCAGCGAGGCCGCGCCCTCGCCCGCCAGCGGCGTCTCGCCGTTGACGAGATCGGCGATCCACCAGACCCTTAGCGCCTGCGGAAAGAGCCGCTCGACGGCTTCGGCGAATCGCCCGAGCGTGGCGCTCACTTCAGCGTGATTCCTTGCAGCGGCGCCAGCGGGATCGGTATCGCCTTCCACCAGCAGAAACAGCGAAAAACACGCCGGATCGTGCAGATCGAAAATGCGCCCCTTTCCCGGCGCCTTGCCTAGCGGACCGTCCACCACGCGCACCAATGCGTCCGGGGCGCGCTCGCCCGCGCGCGGGCCGCCGTCCAGCACACGTTCGAGCGTGAGCGGGCTGCGGCGATACTGGATCGACAGCTCGCTCACCGCCTGGCGCGCCGCATCGCGCAGCGGCCCGAGCGCGACGAGCGCCGGCATCACGCGCTCGCGCAGCAGCTTGAGCGGACCGTGATCGGCCTCCACCAGTTGCGTCATGAAGCTCGTCTGCTGCAGCACCAGACGCTCGATCGGATAACGCTCCGCGTGATAGGTGTCGAGCAGGCGCTCGGGCGCGCCGCGCGCATGCACGCGCGCGATCTTCCAGCCCAGATTGAAGGCTTCCTGAATGCCCGTGTTCATGCCCTGCGCGCCTGCTGGGCTGTGCACGTGCGCGGCGTCGCCGGCAAAGAACGTGCGCTCCACTCGCAGTTGCCGCACCATGCGGCTGTTCACGCTGAAGTACGAAGCCCAGCTCATGTCCGAAACCGATACCGGGTGATGCATGCGCTGCAGAACGATGTCGCGGCATTCTTCCAGCGTCGGCACGGGAGTCGTGCCTTCGGGTGCGGCGGGCAACATGGCCTTGTGATCGGCGATCAGGCGATAGCGGCCGTGGCCGAACGGAAAGAGCGCGGCGAGGCCATCGCCCGAAGCGAAAATATGAAACTCGTCGTCGGGCCAGGGCGTGGTCGCGCTCAGGTCGGCGAGCAGGAACGATTGCGTCATCGTCTCGCCGTCGAACTTCATGTCGAGGCGATGACGCACGGTGCTATGCGCGCCGTCGGCGGCGATCACGTAAGCGCAGCGCAGCGATTCCAGACGCCCGTCGGGGCGGCGCACTTCCGCGCTCGCGCCAGCCGAGCCCTGCGTGTACTCCAGCAACTCGCAGCCGCGCTCGATCTCCACGCCGAGCGTTGCGAGATGCGCCGTGAGAATGCGCTCGGTGACGGTCTGTTCGATGAAGAGCAGATACGGATAACGCGTGAAGAGCGGATCGAAGTCGAGCCGCGCGCGACGCTGGCCGTTCGAATAGAGATTCGCGATATGCGCGCGGTGGCCGAGTTCGAGAAACGGCTCGACGATGCGATGCTGCTCGAACAGTTCGAGCGTGCGCGCCTGGATGCCGATTGCCCGCGAGTGGCGGCCCGGCTGCGGCGCGCGATCGATCAGCCGCACGGGGATATGCGCGCGCGCAAGACTCATCGCGGCAGCGAGCCCGGTGGGTCCCGCGCCCACGATGAGAACGGGCGCGAGAGAAGAAGCCACGGCCATGCAAAACCTCCATGCGCTCGACACGATACGTAGTGTATCGCTGGCGCTTTAAGCGGTCGCGCGGCAGCGCATCAAAAGCCGCGCGAATGGCTCGCCAGGTCGCGGCGCAAATTGCCGCGCATCAGTGTGCGTGCCGATGCGCGCCGTCCGGCATATCCAGCGCGCAGCGATGCTCGCTCGTGCCGAGATCCACCTGCAGCGTGACGTGCCGCATGCCGAAGCGCACTTCGAGCGACTCGACCATACGATCGAGCGCGGCGTCGCCCGGGTGCCCCGCCGGCATCACGAGATGCGCGCTAAGCGCACAGCCCGTGGTCGAAAGCGCCCAGACGTGCAGATCATGCACGTCGACTACGCCTTCCTGCTGCGAAAGGAAGCTGCGCACGCGCACGATGTCGACGTTCGCGGGCACTGCGGCGAGCGCGAGGCGCACCGACTCGCGCAACAGCCCCCAGGTGCCGTACAGGATCACGAGCACGACCGCGATGGACATGAGCGGATCGATCCAGCTCCGGCCGGTCGCGAGAATCAGCAGACCGCTCACGGCCACGGCCGCGGACACGCCGGCGTCGGCGGCCATGTGCAGGAAGGCGCCGCGAATGTTCAGGTCGTCCTTTTGCCCGCGCATGAAAAGCCACGCTGAAAAACCGTTGACCACCATGCCGATGGTCGCCACGACGAACACGTCGAAGCCCGCGACCGGCGTCGGATGAAACAGGCGCCCAAGCGCTTGCGCGAGGATCGCGCCGCACGCGAGCAGGAGAAGCGCCGCGTTGGCGAGCGAGGCGAGGATCGACGAGCTGCCGAATCCGAACGTGAAACGCGCGGAGGGACGGCGCGTCGCGAGCCATGCGGCGCCCCAGGCGAGCAGCAGACCGAGCACGTCGGAGAGATTGTGGCCGGCGTCGGCGAGCAGCGCTGTTGAGTGGGCGAGCACGCCGTACACCGTTTGCACGACGACGATGAATACGTTCAGCGCGACCGCGATCGCGAACGCACGGCCATGCCCCGCGGCCGGCGCATGATGATGGTGATGGTGATGGTGGCCGTGTGCGTGCGCGTGGCCGTGGGACGCATGGGCGTCGGCGTGGTCGTGCGCGTGGTCGTGGTGGTGATCGGCGCCGCTCATGCCCCCTCCTGCCATTGCGCCGGGGGCTCGGCCACGTGCTCGAGCATGGCGGCGATCATCGCGCTGATATGGGCGTCCGCGGCGGCATAGAACACCTGCTTGCCCTCGCGCTCGGCGCGCACGATGCGCGCGGCGCGCAGCAGCCGCAGATGGTGGCTCACGAGCGAAGGCGACAAACCGAGCGCGTCGGCAATCGCGCCCACCGCGATTCTGTCCTGAACACACGCGAGCACGATGCGCAGGCGCGTCGCGTCACCGAGCAAACGGAAGAGGTCGGCGAGCGGTACGACACGCTCGTCATCGGAAACCGGGGTCATGATCGATACGCTACATATGAATAGATGTTCATATGTTAGTTCAGCAACGGATTCCAGGTCAACTCGGGAGCGGGTCCGCGAGTGTGGGAAAATGCCGCCTTTGTGTCTTGATCGTTTTGCTTCTTCAGTCATGGAACAGCTTTTTGTCCGCGCGTACGCCGCACATCGCGACGGTCGGCTGGACGACGCCGAGCGCGACTACCGCGCGACGCTCGCCGCCGATCCCGTGCACGTCGATGCGCTGCATCTGCTCGGCGTGCTGCGGCATCAGCGAGGCCAGCACGCCGAAGCCGCGGACCTCGTGCGCCGCGCGGTCGCGTTGCGCCCCGACGACGCCGCGCTCCAACTGAACCTCGGCAACGCGCTCAAGGCGCTCGGCGAGCTGGAAGGCGCGATCGAGCGCTTTCGCAACGCGCTCACGCTCGCGCCCGCCTTTGCGCTCGCGCATTACAACCTCGGCAACGCCTACGCGGCGATCGGCCGCCACGAAGACGCGATGTACGCGTTCAGCCAGGCCGTGCGCCTGCAGCCCGGCGATGCCTCGTCGCACAACAATCTCGGCAACGCGCTGCACGCGCTCGGCCGCCATGCCGAAGCCGCCGACTCGTTTCGCCGCGCGCTCAGGATCCGCCCGGGCCACGCGGGCGCGCACAACAACCTCGGCATGTCGCTCAACGCACTGGGCGACAGCGCGAGCGCGGTCGAGCATTTCCAGAAGGCGCTGCGCGCGCAGCCGCGCTTCGTCGCCGCGCATTTCAACTTCGCGAATACGCTCGATGCGACCGGCCATCATCAGGAGGCCGTGGCCGCTTTTCAAACGGCCCTCGCGCTGCAGCCGCACTTTGCGCCGGCCCTTTTCGGACTCGGCAACGCGCTTGCCGCGCTCGGCCGTCACGACGAAGCGATCGGACCCTACGAGCGCGCGATCGGCCTCGATCCGAAGTTCGCGCTCGCGTGGCTCGCGCTCGGCGCGGCGCATCACGCGCTCGGACGGCATGCGGCCGCGCTGCGCGCCTTCGACGAAGCGCTGCGCGTGCGCCCCGATCTGGCCGCCGCGCATCTGAATCGCGCGCTCACGTGGCTCACGCTCGGCGACTTCCGGCGCGGACTGCCCGAGTACGAATGGCGGCTCGATCCGGCTGCGCGCGACGAAGCCCACGCCAACGCGCCGCGTGGCGCGGGCTACGCGCCGCTTGCAGCCGTTGCGCCGCACCCGACGCAAGGCCCGCTGCCGCGCTGGCACGGCGAACCGCTGAACGGCCGCACGCTGCTGATCGAAGCCGAGCAGGGTTTCGGCGACACGCTCCAGTTCGTGCGCTTCGTGCCGCTCGTTGCCGCAGCCGCGGCGCACTCGGGCAACGCGCGCGTCGTGCTCGAAGTGCAGCGCGCGCTCGTGCCGCTCCTAGCGCCTGCGGCGCAAGCCTGGCACGTCACGCTCGTCGAGCAAGGCGCCCCGCGCCCCGTCGCCGACCTGCATTGCCCCCTTCTCTCGCTGCCGCTCGCGCTCGGCACGACCTTCGACACGCTGCCCGCGCGCACGCCCTACCTCCAGGCCAGCGCGGCCTATGGGCGCAAATGGCGCGGTTCGCTGGGCGGCCAGGCGCGCCGCAAGATCGGGCTCGCGTGGTCCGGACGCATCCAGAAGCACGAGAACCGCGCAATTGCGCTGGCCGCGCTCGAACCGCTCTTCGCGCTCGACGGTATCGACTGGATCGTGCTGCAACCCGACCTCAGCGCCGCTGAACATGCGGCGCTCGACGCGCATCCGCGCGCGCGCTCGATCCACCGCCTGGGCGGCAAGCTCCAGGATTTCGCGGATACCGCAGCCGTGATCGAGCGCCTGGATGGCGTCGTGTCGATCGATACCTCGATCGCCCACCTCGCGGGCGCGCTTGGCGCGAAGCTCTGGGTCATGCTGCCGTTCGCCGCGGACTGGCGCTGGTTCGCGGGCACCGACGAAAGCCCCTGGTATCCGCGCGCGCGGCTCGTGCGTCAACCGCGCCCGCACGCATGGGCGCAAGTCGTGGAAACGGTCGCGCGCGAACTGCGCGACGCGTGAGCGGCACAAAGAAAAAAACGGGGCGCCCCAGTTCAACTGAGCGCCCCGTTCCTTCTGCCAGCGATTAGCGGATCGATCGATCAAGCCGCCTTGTACTGATTACGCGCTTCCGGCGTGCGATACAGCACTAGCGTCGCGATGAGGCCGCACACGCCCGCCACGCCCATCCACGCGCCCGGCGCAGCCTTGTTGCCGCTCACGTGGATGAGGAACGTCGAGATCGCCGGCGTGAAACCGCCAATCGTCGTCGCGAGGCTGTAGGCGAGCGAGAAACCGGCGGTGCGCACGTCTGCGGGCATGACTTCGGTGAGGGCCACGACCATCGCGCCGTTGTAGCAGGCGTAGAGGAACGACAGCCAGAGTTCGACCGTGAGCAGGCGGCCGAACGACGGCTCGGCCACGAGCCACTGCACAGTCGGATACGCGGTGAGGATCGTGAGCACGGTGAAGGTGATCAACATCGGGCGGCGGCCCACACGGTCGGAGACCGCGCCGGAAACCGGCAGCCAGAACAGATTCGACAAGCCGATGCAGACGGTCACGATCAGCGTGTCGAGTTCGCTCAACCGGAGCACTTCCTTGCCGAAGGTCGGCGTATACGCGGTGATGAGATAGAACGACACGGTGGTCATGATGACCATGCCCATACCGGCGATCACGATGACCCAGTTCTGCGCCATCGACGCCATGATTTCGCCCATCGACGGCCGATGCTTCTTCTTCGCGAACTCCTCCGTTTCCTGGAGCGAGCGGCGAATGATGAAGAGGAACGGCACGATCAGGCAGCCGATGAGGAACGGCACGCGCCAGCCCCAGTTCGTCATGTGCTCGACGGGCAGCAGGCGATGCAGCACCACGCCCAGCAGCGCGGCGAACACCACGGCGACCTGCTGGCTGCCCGACTGCCACGAAACGTAGAAGCCCTTGTTGCCCTTGGTCGCGATCTCGGAGAGATAGACCGAGACGCCGCCCAGCTCCACGCCCGCCGAGAAGCCTTGCAGCAGGCGCCCGATCAGCACGAGCACCGGCGCGAGTATGCCGATGGTCGCGTAGCCCGGCACGACGGCGACCGCGAGCGTGCCGAACGCCATCAGGCCGAGCGTGAGCATGAGGCCCTTGCGGCGGCCGTGATGGTCGATGTACGCGCCGAGGATGATGGCGCCGACCGGCCGCATGAGGAAGCCCGCGCCGAACACGGACAGCGTGAGCATCAGCGAAGCGAACGGGTTGTTACTCGGGAAGTAGGTCCGGGCG
The DNA here is from genome assembly GCF_905220295.1 of Paraburkholderia sp. J76. Classification (NCBI taxonomy): domain Bacteria; kingdom Pseudomonadati; phylum Pseudomonadota; class Betaproteobacteria; order Burkholderiales; family Burkholderiaceae; genus Paraburkholderia; species Paraburkholderia sp. J76. The sequence continues at coordinate 118,099 of NZ_CAJMZJ010000017.1, read as the reverse complement.
ATCGCCGAAGCGTAGTAGCCGTAGACCATGAAATCGTACATTTCCAGGAAGTTGCCGCTGACGACGCGGAAAACGGTCCGGAATTTTGATTCGCTCGGGGATGCGTGGGACGCGGTAGACATGACACTCTCTTGAAGAGACTGTCCGGAAAGCCGGTTCGGCTCGCGGGACAGTGAAAAACAATCACCCGCGGTGAAGCGAGGGTCGCGCGGACGCGCACGCACGGGCATTTTATTTTGCGGTACGCGCCGGGAGACAGATATTCGGACATTTCCTTAAAAGAGGCTAGCAAAAAGCGCCAGTATCGGCAGTTTCTTTCATATTTATTACTTTATTAATTCGCCGTGCTTTCACACTCGGCGCGGCCGCCGCGGGCGACCTCGAATGGGGCACAATACTTCGCAGCAGGGCTCGGCGCGCGGCCCCCGACGCGCGCCTTGATCGGGACGCCCAAACGTCCTCCATCCGCATGACCGAAATTCCCGCTCTCACGCTGCGCCCGGCCACCGCCGCCGATGCGCCCTTGCTCGCCGCCATGCACGCCGCAAGCTGGCAGGCCACGTATCGCGCGCTGCTGCCCGCCGCGTTTCTCGATAGCGAAGTCGACGCCGAACGCTCGGCCTACTGGCGTGCGCGCATGGAGGCCCCGGGCGGCGAACGGCGTCTCGTTCTGATCGCGGAGCTTGGGCCGGGTGCGGCCGTGGGGTTCGTATGCGTCGAGCGCCAGCCGGGCTCCCCTTGGGGCGTGCTGCTCGACAATCTCCATGCGCTGCCGGCGCATCAGGGTATTGGCGTCGGCAAGCGACTCATGCGTGCGGCGCAGGACTGGGCGCGCGCGCAGGGAGAGACACAGCTTTATCTGTACGTGCTCGACGGCAACACGCCCGCGATTGCGTTCTACGAACGCCAGGGCTGGACCTATTCGGGCTCGGAGCCCGACCGCATGGGCGGCATCGACATCACCGCGCTGCGTTACGTGTATCGGCTCGACGGCGAGTGACGGCCGCCCCGACGCAGCGCAAAGCGCCCAAGCTTTTCGGACATTTCTGATAGAACGGCGAAATGGGGACGGTCATGATCGCTGCCATCCCTTTTAATTACATGCGCCGCAGGCGACCCATCCGCCGCCGATGACATTGCCACCCGGCGCGCCGTCGCCAAGCCGGAGTTGCGAGAGATCGATGTCAACATTTCCGTTCGTTCAGGTCGAAGGTGCGCTCGCGTTGCCCCACATTCGGCCGCTTGCCCGTTTGCCCGCGTCGTTTGGCCGGGAATGGGCGCTCACGCCCCCCCATTTCAGCCTGCGCACCGAACTGCGTGCGCTCTATGCCGCCATCATGCGCACGGTCTGCCTGAGCGCGGAAGCGTTTCGCGCGGCAGTGGGCTGGGGCAAAGATCACCTCCCTGCCCCGCAGCCGCCCAGGCCCGTTGCCGCGCCTGTCGCGCCCGCTGCCTCCATGGAGACCGTTGCGCGGGAATCGGCCGCCAGGCTGTCAGCCGGGCGCGCCGCACACGCGCGCAACACGCCCGACGCATCGCCAACGCAACTCCCGCCATTCGCGCAACGCAAGCTCACGGGCGGCGCGGTCGCGATTGGCGGCGCCGCGCTGCTCGCATGGATCCTCGCGAGTCACGCGCCGCACGATACGCCTGGCGCAGCCGCCAGCGCACCCTCACGCCCCAATGCGAACGCGGGTCAAGACGCGGGTCAAGACAACTCGCAGCGCCTCGCTAACGCGCGCGCGCAGCACGAAAACGTCGCCACCGGCGCCACGGCACGGCTCAGCACCCCGGCGTCCGCGCCTGCCGTGGTGTCGTCGCGCACGGTGGCAAAGCCGGTGCAAGCGCCTTTGGCAGCACCCGCTCAAGCACCGCAAAAGACCATCGTCGATACCCGCAAGCCGTCGCAGGCCGTGGTATCAGCGCAGGCGAAACCCGATTTCAGCGCGCGTGCACACGCACAGCCTGCGTCGGCGGCGAGACTGGTCCAGCGCGAAGCGCACGGCAACGGCAGCGAGCGCGCGGCCAAGCGCGGTAGCGGTCAGCGCGTGGCGGATCGCGGCACGACTGTGCATCGCGACGTCCGCACATTCGCGCCGTACCGCGAAGCGGGTCCGGTGACGTCGCATCGCGCGCTGGGCGCCTACTCGGAAGCGCAAGGCTATTCGCCGCGGCAAACCGGCGCGAATCCCGCCGACGAATACGCGTCCATTCTTTCCTACGCGAAAACCTACGCCCCGGCACGGGCATCGAATTCGCCTGCCATGCCGGCCGACAGCACGGAATGGGTCAATCACGTTTCGCAACGTCGCATCACCGAGGTGCCGGACCGATTCGCAAAGTAACGCGCAGGCCCCACCCCCGTCGCACCATAAAAGAGAGCCCGGCATTTGCCGGGCTCTTGCGTATTTGCAGCAGGGCGTTGCGCAGGCGGCGAGAAGCCGCCCCGCGACGCTTAACGCCCCGCCCCGGGCAGGCCCGCCTCCGTCGCACGCTGCAGCGCGTCCACCTGCCTCTGCAGTTCGCGCAGTTGCGCCTGTGCCTGCGCCTTCTGAGCGTTGAGCGCGGCAGCGTCGCCCTGCGCCTGACGCTGATAGTCGTCGACTCGCGCCTGCTGCGTGCGAGCGATGGTAAGGTCGGCCTGGAGGCGGCGCGCGCGTTCTTCCGACATCGCAATCACACGTTCGATGAACGTCTTTTGCGCTTCGAGTTCCGTACGGCGTATTTCGATTTGCGAAAGCTGCTCCGTTTGCCGCGCGAAGTCTGCGTAGATCGCCTCGGAACGTGTTTCGTCCTGCGAACGGATCACGCGCCAGAAGTGCTTGTCCTGAAACAGCACGACGTAGTACGTCATCTCTGGCGGGTAGAAAAAAAGACTCGCGCCATAGCTCGCGTTATAGGTCGTACGCAGTTCGACGAGTTGGGAGTCGTGAATCAGTTGCATGAGCGTCGCGACGTCGCCTTGCGCGGCGCCGGCGCTGGCCTGCTCGTCCGCGCTGGCCACGGTGCCCGAAGCGGGTAACGCGCCTGCCGGCTGCGGCGTCAGGCTGTCAAGCGACGGGCGGCTGCCCGCCAGCGGCACACGCTCCCCAGCCGCGCCGGACATGCCGGCCGCATCCATGGCGGCGGCCGGCATGCCAGCCCATGCCGCCGTGCCCTGCTGGAGCACCATGAGTGCCGCGGCGCTGAGCATCGCACGACGCAACGTGATTGAGTGCTTCATACCTGCCTATTCCATTCAGGATTCTCAGTAACCCTTCATTATCGCCGCCGTGAAATCTCAAAAACGACGTTTAAATTTGGATAAGCAGTGGATTCGAAAGATTAGGACGAGTCTTACGTAGGAAGCACGCCGATCAAGAACGGAAAGAACGCAAGGCACGTAGGCCCTGCGGAAGGAGACGGAAACGAAAACCGCGCGCAGATTTGCGCGCGGCCGGGATGGGTTTCTGCAATGCGCTGCGACGCGTTGCGCTTTACCCGTGGTCCGCAATCAAAAACGCGTCTCGCGCGCGGATCGCAGGAAGGTGTCCAGCAGCGGCGTGCAATCGAGCAGTTCGGGGCCGCCCGCGCGGTGGAACTCGGGGTGCCACTGCACGCCGACGACGAACGGCGAGCGCCGGTAACGCACCGCCTCGATGAGCCCGTCGCTCGCCGAAACCGCCTCGACGGTCAGGTCGCGCCCAAGGTTCCTCACGGCCTGATGGTGAATCGAGTTGACGATCGCCTCGCGCCGCCCGGGAAACATGCTCGCGAACGTCGAGCCTTCCGGGAACGTGATCGCATGGCGATGCTGGTCGTAATGCTCGCTCACGTGCACGTCGGCCGTCGGCACGTCCGAAGCGATGTCCTGATAAAGCGTGCCGCCGAATGCCACGTTGATGAGCTGGCAGCCGCGGCACACGCCCAGCACCGGCTTGCCCGATTCGACGAATTCATGCAGCAGTTCGAGTTCGTACATGTCGCGCACGCGATCGCCCGGCCATTCGGGGCGCGGCGAAATCTCGGCATAAGTTTGCGGCGAGACGTCCGCGCCGCCCTGGAGCAACAGGCCATCGAGATGCTTCGCGTAATCGCGCAGGCGGATATTGCTCGGGTGCAGCATGCCCTGGTGGCCGACCGTCGGGATCATGAACACGATGACGTCGCGCGACATCACCCAGTGGGCAATCGACTCCTCCAGGTATTGCAGCGTCTTGCCGCGCAGCCCTTGTCCGCCCGGTTCCGGGTGGAAAATGCGCGCCGAGACGCCAATGCGCAACGTGCGCTGCGTGATGCGCTGACCGGCGCGGTCGAACAGTTGCCGCGCACGCGCCGCGACAATGCGCCCGAAGACCGCCCACGCCGAATCGCTCGGGCGTAGATAGCGCGGCGGCTCCGGCGGAATGGCGCCGGGCGGCGGCGGATGATGCGCCGTGAAGTCGGGCGCCTGGCCGAAGCCTGCGGGCGCGGCACCGGGGCGTTGCGGCGCGGCGGACGCCGCCGCCTCGCTGGCGCTGGCCGGTTCGCCAGGGACAGCGGGCGCGGACTTGCCGGCCTCGGCCATTTTGCCGATCGGAATATTCGGGGCGCCCCCGACGGGCGCGTGCTTCGGCAACTCGTCCGGCGCGGTCGCGCCAGCCGGCGCCCCGGCGCCCATGCCCGGCGTGACAGTCGAAGCGCTTTCGGGCGCATCGGTCGAAGCCCGTTGCGCGGCTTCCCCGGAGGGCGAAGTGGACGCAGACGGAGAAGCGGTCGAAGAAGCGGTCGAAGAAGCGGACGAAAAAGCGGACGGCGGTGCAGAGGAAGAACCAGCGGGACCAGCAGAAGCGGCGGACGGAGAAGACGAGGGAGTGCCGGCAGGCCCGGCATCGGCTGGGCGGCTTGCGCCGTCAGGGACCTCGGGATGGTCTGCGGGATGCTCTGATTTGTTATCGCTCATGACGTGGGGTCAGGCGCGCGGCGCGCGAACGAATGAACAAGGTTCGATTATCCGTCGCGCGGCACTCCGCCGCCACCCCCGCACACAATTGCTCACATCCCGTCACACAATGGGCGGCTCAAACAGGCGTGCGGGGCGTGCCGCTTGCTGGCGCGGCCGTGGCCGGGTCAGGCGTCGGGACGCTCGTCGAAGGTCTCGCGCAACGCAATCTGCATCGACGCGTGGATCTTCACGCACCAGCGCCACAGCAGCATGGTGAGCGCCGCCGCGCACACCAGCACGCCGACAAGAAAGCCCGTGGGCGGCAGGATCGTCCCCGAAAGCGCCGCCACGAGCAAAAACACGCCGAACATCGAAACCACGGGCACCAGTTCCGCGATCACATGACGGATGGCGCGCGTGAAGCGCCCCGCCTTCTCCGGCTGCACGCTCACTTCGGCGAGCAGGAGCGCGAGCGACTGCGTCTTGCGCCACACGGCCACGAGAAACGGCATCGCGAGCACGAGCGCGGCGCTCCAGAGCACGACGCGCTGAATGCGTTCGTCGCCGATCCAGTGCGCGAGCCACGGCGCCGCGTAGCGCGCGCCATACGAAACGCCGATGAAGATCGCCGAGACGAGCGCAAGGTTCACGGCAATCTGCACGACGATGCGCCTCGTAAGCGAAAAGAGCGTGGGCCCGTCAGAGCGCGGCACGAGGCAGCGCAGCCACTGGCCATACATGCCGAACACGTTCGAAACCGCGGGCGGCATGGCGCGCGCGAGGCGCTGCGAAAGCGGATCGGCAATGCGGATCAGGTAAGGCGTGGTGAGCGTCGTGATCGCCGAGACCGTCACGGCGATCGGGTAGAGAAACCCGCTCGTCACCTTAAGCGTAAGACCGAGCGAGGCGATGATGAACGAGAACTCGCCGATCTGCGAGACGGTCATGCCCACGCGCATCGCGGTGCGTCCGTCGCGGCCCGCGAGGAAGGTGCCGAGGCCGCACGACACGAGCTTGCCGAGCACCACGGCAATCGAGATCACGGCGATCGGCCACGCGTAGTCCACCAGCACGAGCGGGTTGAGCATGAGTCCGATCGTCACGAAGAAAATGGCGGAGAACGCGTCGCGCAGCGGCGCGACGAGATGCTCGATGCGATGCAGATGGCGCGACTCGGCCATGACCGCGCCCATCAGGAACGCGCCGAGCGCGATCGAGTAATCGAGCTTCACCACGAGCAGGCAGAAGCCGAAGCAAAAGCCCAGCACCGAGACGAGCAGCATCTCGTCGTTGCCCACGCGCGCGATGTAGCCGAGCACGCGCGGCACGATCAGAATGCCCGCGAGCAGCGAAACCAGCATGAAAAGCAGCAGCTTGCCGAGCGTGATGAGCGCGATGCCCGGCGACAGTTCGCCCGTCTGCGCAATGCCGCCCAGCAGCACGAGCATCGCAATGCCGAGAATGTCCTCGACGATCAGAATGCCGAATACGAGCTGCGCGAACGGCTCGCGCTTCACGCCGAGGTCGGAGAGCGCCTTGACGATGATGGTCGTCGAGGAAATGGCGAGAATCGCGCCGAGGAACAGAGAATCCATCGTGGCCCAGCCGAACGCGCGGCCGATCTCGTAGCCGATCCACAGCATCAGCACGATTTCCGAGAGCGCCGCGACGATGGCGGTCGCGCCCACCTGGAAAAGCTTGCGCAGGCTGAACTCGAGGCCGAGCGAGAACATCAGGAACACGACGCCGAGTTCGCCCAGCGTCTGGATGGTCTGCTCGTCGTGGATGAGCTGGAACGGCGGCGTGTACGGCCCGATGATCACGCCCGCCGCAATATAGCCGAGCACGACCGGCTGCTTCAGGCGATGAAACAGCACGGTGACGACGCCCGCGAGCGCCATCACGACTGCCAGATCCTGAATGAAGCCGATTCCGTGATGCATGAAGGTCTTTCCTTACAAATAGCTATCGAATTTGTGCATGTTACCCGATGCGCGGCGTGAGCCAAATCGCCCGCAAGGAAAAAAGCCGACCTACAATGATGCGTCCCTCGCGGGCCGTGGCCGCCCGCGCCGCAGCGCATCGACCGAATCTTTCGCCGCCATGACATCCACATCCACCGCCTTTACGCCGTTCCCGCCCCTCGCCCAGCTCGGCGCCGATCTCGCCGCGGGCCGCACGACGAGCCGCGCGCTCGCCGAAGCCGCGCTCGAACGCATCGCCGACCCGGCCGGCCAGGGCGCAACCGTTTTCACACACGTCGACGCCGGGCGCGTACGCGCCGCCGCCGACGCGCACGACCGCCTGCGCGCGGCCGGCACCGTGCTTTCGCCGCTCGCGGGCATTCCCGTTTCGGTGAAGGATCTCTTCGACGTGGCCGGCGAGGTCACGCGCGCGGGTTCCACGGCGCTCGCCAATGCAGCGCCCGCGAGAGAAGACGCCGCCGCCGTCGCGCGGCTGCGGCACGCGGGCGCGGTGCTGGTCGGGCGCACCAATATGAGCGAATTCGCGTTCTCGGGCCTCGGGCTGAATCCGCACTACGGCACGCCGCTCTCGCCCTGGCGGCGCGGCGTGGCGGGCGACGAGCGCGTGGCGGGCGGCTCGTCGTCAGGCGCGGCGGCCTCGGTCGCGGACGGCATGGCCGCCGTCGCCCTCGGCACCGACACGGGCGGCTCCATCCGCATTCCGGCCGCGTTCTGCGGCCTCACCGGCTTCAAGCCCACCGCCGCGCGCGTGCCCAAAACGGGCGGCGTGCCGCTCTCCCCCACGCTCGACTCGTTTGGCCCGATCGGCAACACGGTGGCATGTTGCGCGCTCGTGGACCGCGTGCTCGCCGGGCTCGCGCCGCGCGTGCCGGCCGCGCGCCACCTCGAAGGCGTGCGCCTCGGCGTGCTCACCCACTACGTGACCGACGGCGTGGACCCCGAAGTCGCGGAAACGATCGATACGGCGCTCAAGCATCTGGATGCGGCCGGGGCGATCGTAAGCGAGGTGCGCTTTGCCGCCTTCGAGCGTTTCGCCGACATCAACCGCATCGGCTTCTCGTCGATGGAGGCGTACGCGTGGCATCGCGAGCTGATTGCGAAGCATCGCGACCAGTACGATCCGCGCGTGCTCGCGCGCATACTCAAGGGCGAAAGCGCCACGGCCGCCGACTATCTGGACCTCATCGCCGCGCGCGCCGCCGTGCTGGCGGAGGCCGAGGCCTCGCTCTGGTCGCGTTTTGACGTCGTGGTCGCGCCGACGGTGCCGATCGCGCCGCCGCCCGTCGCCCCGCTCGCCGCCGACGACGATGTCTTCGCACGCACCAACGCGCTCGTGCTGCGCAACCCGAGCGCGTTCAACTTCCTCGATGCCTGCGCGCTCTCGCTGCCGTGCCATCACTACGGCGCGGCGCCGGTCGGGCTGATGCTCGCCGCCGCGCCCGGCAACGACGACGCGCTGCTCGCCATCGGGCGCGGCGTCGAGGCGGTGCTCGCACCGCTGCGCTGACCTGGGCGGCCATCGCGGCGTCAACCCGTGCGCGCGAGCAAGGAGCCGTCCGCGCCGCGCGCAACCTTCGCGCTAGAATCCCGTCACGTCGCCGCAGTTGCCTTCGCGCTGCGACTGACAACCCGAACGAACGAGCCCATAAACGAGCCTCATGAACGACGATAACGCGCTGTTGCGCCGCGAGCGCGGCCTGCTGGTCCTCCTTGGACTGATCTGCCTCGCGCTCCTCGGTGGCGCCCTGTACTTTCAATATGTCGAGCATCAGGAGCCCTGCCCGCTATGTATTCTCGGGCGCTACTTCCTGATCCTGATCGCGGTGTTCGCCTTCCTCGGCGCGCGCATGACGAGCTGGCGCGGCGTGCGCGTGCTCGAGGCGCTCGTGGTGCTGTCGGCGGTCGGCGGAGCGGTCGCGGCCGCGAAACTCGTCTGGGTGCAGGCATTCCCGAGCTATAGCTGCGGCTTCGATACGCTGCAGCCCGTTGTCGACGGCCTGCCTTTCGCGCACTGGCTGCCGGGCGTGTTCAAGGTGCAGGGCCTTTGCGAAACCACCTATCCGGCCACGCTCGGCCTGACCATGCCGATGTGGTCGCTGCTCGCGTTCATCATCGCGTTTCTGGCGGTCACCCTGAGCCTGTGGCGCAACCGGCACCGCCAGGTGTCGTGGCCCGGCATCCGCCGCTGAACGGCTAACGGGCACGGCGCGCACGCGCCGCGCCAGCACATCGTCCGCCGCCCGATCTTCGGCGGCGCATCCCGCCAGCGCGAGTCGAGCGTTTGCCTTGCACGGCAGCACCGGATTGCGCGCGATTCCCGCATCTTCAGCGCCATCCCGGCGCGTTTTCCGCATACACCGCCAATCAGCCTCCCTCCGCGGGTCGGCATGTCATGACCCAAATCACATAACCCCCATCTTGCGGGGGAAATACTTCCTGCGGCGAGCGGTGCTATCTTCGGAACTGGATGGCGATCCACGTGCGCGAGGCCGGCTTCGGCGCCCCCTCCCGTAACGCGCGCCCGATCCGCAATGTCCCCGGGTTCACCATGACAACGCAAACCATCCGCTTCCTTCATCGAGGCGCCGTGCACGAAGTGCGCGGCCTGCCTCCCACGCGCACGGTGCTTCAGCACCTGCGCGAGGATCTGCGCGCCTGCGGCACCAAGGAAGGCTGCGCGGAAGGCGACTGCGGCGCGTGCACCGTCGTCGTGGGCGAACTCGATGACGAAGGCCGTCTCGCGCTCAAGGCCGTCAACGCCTGCATCCAGTTCCTCCCTACCCTCGACGGCCGCGCGCTCTACACCGTCGAAGACTTGCGCCAGCCCGGCGGCGCTCTGCACCCCGTCCAGCAGGCAATGGTCGATTGCCACGGCTCGCAGTGCGGCTTCTGCACGCCGGGCTTCGTCATGTCCTTGTGGGCGCTCTACGAGAACCAGCCCGCCGGCGCGGGCCTGCCGAGCCGCGAGGAGATCAACGAAGCGCTATCGGGCAACCTGTGCCGCTGCACCGGCTACCGGCCGATCATCGAAGCGGCGCTGCGCATGTTCGACGAAACCTGCCACCCGCGCGTGGCGCTCGATCGCGCACGCGTCGAAGCGCAGTTGCGCGCGCTGCAGCGCGCCGGCACGTTCGAGTATCGCGGCCCCGATGTACGAGGCGCCGAGCACGGCGAAAGCACGTTCTACGGGCCGCGCACGCTCGAAGCTTTCGCGGCGCTGCGGGCCGCGCATCCCGACGCGCGCGTGCTCGCGGGCAGCACCGATATCGGCCTGTGGGTCACGAAGCAGTTCCGCGACCTGGGCGACCTCATCTACACGGGCAACGTCGCGCAGTTGACGACCGTTTCGCGCGACGCCCAGACGCTCACGATCGGCGCGGCCGTCACGCTGGAACAAGCGTACGCGGCGCTCGCCATCGACTACCCCGAACTCGCGGAACTGTGGGCGCGTTTTGCATCGCTGCCCATTCGCAACGCGGGGACGCTCGGCGGCAACGTTGCCAACGGCTCGCCGATCGGCGACTCGATGCCCGCGTTGCTCGCGCTCGACGCCACGCTCGTGCTGCGCCGCGCGGCGCGCGTGCGAACGCTGCCGCTCGCGGCGTTCTACACGGGCTATCAGAAGAACGCGCTCGAAGCGGGCGAATTCGTCGAGGCGATCCGCGTGCCGCGCCCCGCGCCGACGCTGCGCTTTCGCACCTACAAGGTCTCGAAGCGCTACGACCAGGATATTTCGGCCGTGTGCGGCGCGTTTGCCCTCGACGTGCGCGAGGACGGCACGCTCGCGAGCGCGCGCATTGCCTACGGCGGCATGGCCGCGACCCCGCAGCGTGCGGCGCTCGCCGAGGCCGCCCTCAAAGGCGCACGCTGGGACGAAGCGAGCGCGCAACGCGCGATGGATGCGCTCGCCGCCGACTATCAGCCGCTTACGGACATGCGCGCGAGCGGCGCGTATCGGTTGAAGGTCGCGCGCAACCTGCTGTGGCGCTGCTGGCTCGAAACGCGCGACGACGCGCCGCTCGCGCTGCGCGAGGTCAACGCGTTCGCCTTCGCCGACGGAGCCACGCCATGAACGATCAAGCCGAACCGCTCGTCATGCGCCCGGAACCGGGCGCGGAGCACGCGCACGAAAGCGCGCTCGGCGCGCCGCTGCCGCATGAATCGGCCGATGCCCATGTGAGCGGCGAGGCGCGCTACACCGACGACATTCCCGAATTGCACGGCACCGTGCACGCGGCGCTCGGCCTCGCGCGCCATGCGCACGCCCGCATCGTCGCGCTCGATCTGGAACGCGTGCGCTCGTCTCCGGGCGTGCTTGCAGTGCTGACAGCCGCCGACATCCCCGGCGAGAACAACTGCGGCCCCGTCGTGCACGACGATCCGGTGCTCGCGAGCGGCGTCGTGCAATACCTCGGGCAACCCGTGTTCGCGGTGATCGCCACGAGCTACGATCTCGCGCGCCGCGCCGCGGCGCTCGCCGCAAGCGAAGACGTCGTTCGCTACGCGCCGCTGGAACCCGTTCTCAGCATCGAAGACGCACGCATGCGCCAGCACTACGTGCTGCCCCCGCTGCGTCTCGTGCGGGGCGCGCCGGATGCCGCGCTCGCCGCGGCGCCGCATCGCCTCGCGGCCAAATTCGCCGTGGGCGGCCAGGAACAGTTCTATCTCGAAGGCCAGGTGGCCTACGCGCTGCCGCAAGAGCAAACGGGCATGCTGGTCTACAGCTCGACGCAGCACCCGAGCGAGATGCAGCAGGTCGTCGCGCATCTGCTCGGCTGGCCCGCGCACCGCGTGAGCTGCGAATGCCGGCGCATGGGCGGCGGTTTCGGCGGCAAGGAATCGCAGTCGGCGCTGTTCGCGTGCGTCGCCGCGCTCGCGGCGCACAAGCTCCGGCGCCCCGTGAAACTGCGCGCGGACCGCGACGACGACTTCATGATCACCGGCAAGCGCCACGATGCGCTCTACACGTACGAAGCGGGCTACGACGACGAAGGGCGGCTACTCGGCGCGCGTGTGGAGATCGCGCTGCGCGCGGGCTATTCCGCCGATCTGTCGGGCGCGGTCGCCACGCGCGCGGTGTGTCACTTCGACAACGCCTACTATCTTCCGGACGTCGAGATCGTCGCGCTCTGCTGCAAGACGAACACGCAGTCGAACACAGCGTTTCGCGGTTTCGGCGGCCCGCAGGGCGCGCTCGTGATGGAGGTGATGCTCGACGAAATCGCGAAAGCGCTGGGCCGCGATCCGCTCGACGTGCGGCGCGCGAACTACTACGGCGTCGGCGAGCGCGACGTCACGCCGTACGGCCAGCGCGTGGAGGACAACGTGCTCGCCCCGCTCACCGACGAACTGCTCGCGTCGAGCCGTTATCGCGAACGGCGCGCCGCCATCGCCGCGTATAACCGATCGAGCCCCGTGCTCAAGCGCGGCATGGCGCTCACGCCGGTCAAGTTCGGCATCTCGTTTAACGTTCCGCATCTGAACCAGGCGGGCGCGCTCGTGCATGTGTACCGCGACGGCTCGGTGCTCGTGAACCACGGCGGCACGGAGATGGGCCAGGGGCTGAACACCAAGGTCGCGCAGGTCGTGGCGGGCACGCTCGGTTTGCCGCTCGCGCGCGTGCGCGTGAGCGCCGCGGATACGTCGAAAGTGGCCAATACGTCGGCCACGGCGGCCTCCACCGGCAGCGACCTCAACGGCAAGGCTGCCGAGGACGCCGCGCTCACGATCCGCGCGCGGCTCGCGGCGTTCGCGGCGGCGCAATACGGCGGCACGCCCGAAAACGTCGCGTTCGAAGACGGCCATGCGCGAGCGAACGGCAAGGCGATCCCCTTTGCCGAACTCGTCGAACTCGCGTATATGAAACGCGTGCAGCTGTGGTCGGACGGCTTTTACGCCACGCCCAAAGTGCATTGGGACGCGCGCACGCTCACCGGCCATCCGTTCTACTACTTCGCCTATGGCGCGGCGGTATCGGAAGTGGTCGTCGATACGCTCACGGGCGAATGGAAGCTCGTGCGCGCGGACGTGCTGCACGACGCGGGCCAGTCGATCAATCCGGCCATCGATCTCGGCCAGGTGGAAGGCGGCTTCATCCAGGGCATGGGCTGGCTCACGACCGAAGAGCTGTGGTGGGACCGCGACGGAAAACTCATGACGCACGCGCCGTCCACGTACAAGATTCCGGCGGTGAGCGATACGCCGGAGGCGTTCGATGCGAAGCTCTATCGCAGCGGCGGCAACGACAACGTGGAGCCGACCGTATTCCGCTCGAAAGCCGTGGGCGAACCGCCGCTGCTTTTGCCGTTCTCGGTCTTTCTCGCGATTCGCGACGCCGTGGGCGCGGCGGTGCCCGAGGCGCGCGAAGCCGCGCCGCTGCGCGCGCCCGCCACGCCCGAAGCGATTCTCGACGCGCTCGATGCGCTGAACGCGCGGGCCGCGCGGGTCGCGCAAACTGAAAGCGAACCGGCGGCGCTTCGCGCGCTCCAACCGTGATGCACGGCCGAAGGTCCAGGCGAGGCCACGAAGATTAACCGGCGGCACAGGCAACACCGTGCCGCCCCGTAGGGAGAACCGCCAGATGCAAACCTGGCTTTCCGATCTGCAGCAACTGCTCGCGCACGGCGACGCCGCCGTGCTGGTCACCGTTGCGCGCGTCGAGGGATCGGCGCCGCGCGAGGCCGGCACCAAGATGATCGTCACGCGCGAAGCGGCCCGCCACACCATTGGCGGCGGCCACCTCGAATGGAAGGCCATCGAGATCGCGCGCCAGGTGCTGCGCGAGGGCATGCGTACGCCGCACGCGCGGCGTCTCGAACGCCTCGCGCTCGGGCCGAGCCTTGGCCAGTGCTGCGGCGGCGCCGTGGTGCTCGCGTTCGAGCGCCTCGACGTGGCCGACCTCGGCTGGCTCGCCACGCTCGCGCGCCGCCTTTCGGCAGGCGCTTCGACCGTGCGTAGCGTATCATTCCGCTCCTCGCGCAACGGCAGCCCCGAAGGGGAAGGCACCGCGGCCGATCCGGCCATGCTGTCCGAACCGGAACCGGGCGTGGAAGCGCCCGACTGCCTGCTTTGGGAAACGGGCGGCGCGCTGCTCCTCACCGAAACCATCGCGCCGAACGACTTTCCGGTCGTGCTGTTCGGCGCGGGCCACGTGGGCGCGGCGCTCGTGCGCGTGCTCGGCACGCTGCCCTGCCGCGTGCTATGGGTCGACGAGCGCGACGCCGCGTTTCCGGCCCCCGAGGCATTCGCGCTGCTGAACGCGCCCAACGTCGCGATCGACGCCAACGACGCGCCCGACGAAGCCGTCGACACCGCGCCGCCCGGCACGAGCTTCATCGTGATGACGCACGATCATTCGCGCGACCTCGATCTCGCCGAGCGCATCCTGCGCCGCGGCGACTTCGTGTTCTTCGGCATGATCGGCTCGCACACGAAGCGCACGCAGTTCGAGCACCGGCTCGCCGCGCGCGGCATCGACCCCATGCAGATCGCGCGCATGAACTGCCCGCTCGGCGTGGACGGTATCGTCGACAAGTCGCCGGAAGTCATCGCCGTTTCGGCCGCCGCGCAACTGCTGCAGGCCATCGAGGCGGCGAAGCTCGCGAGCGCGGCGCATGCCCCCGCCACCCATTGCGCGTGATGTCGAATATTGAAGAACCCACAAGAGAACCGAACATGACGATCACGACCCCCGCCGACACCGCGGCCAGCGCAAAGGCGCTCGTCGAAAAGGCCGCGAACGCGCCGAAGGCCGAGTTGCACATCCATATCGAAGGCTCGCTCGAACCCGAGCTGATCTTCGCGCTCGCGCAGCGCAACAACGTGAAGCTCGCGTACGAGTCGATCGACGCGCTGCGCGCCGCCTACGCGTTCACCGACCTGCAGTCGTTCCTCGACATTTACTACGCGGGCGCAAGCGTGCTGCTCACGGAGCAGGACTTCTACGACATGACGATGGCGTACTGCGAGCGCGCGCTCGCCGACCATGTCGTGCACACCGAAATATTTTTCGATCCGCAAACGCACACCGAACGCGGCGTGCCGATCGAAACCGTGGTCGCAGGCATCGACCGCGCGCTCGCCGACGCCGAAAAGCGCGGCCTCACGAGCAAGCTGATCCTGTGCTTCCTGCGCCATCTGAGCGAAGCCGACGCGCTCGCCACGTTCGAAGCCGCGCGGCCGCTGTTCCCGCGCTATGCGCGCCTGATCGGCGTGGGCCTCGACTCGTCCGAGCGCGGCCATCCGCCCTCGAAGTTCGAGCGCGTGTTCGAGAAGGCACGCGCGATGGGGCTGAAGCTCGTCGCGCACGCGGGCGAGGAAGGGCCGCCCTCGTACATCTACGAAGCGCTCGATCTGCTCAAGGTCGATCGCGTCGATCACGGCGTGCGCAGCATCGAAGACGCGGCGCTCGTCACGCGCCTCGCCGACACGCGCGTGGCCCTGACCGTATGCCCGCTGTCGAACACCAAGCTGTGCGTATTTGACGACATGACCCAGCACACGCTCAAGGCGCTGCTCGACAAGGGTGTCGCCGTGACCGTGAATTCCGACGATCCCGCCTACTTCGGCGGTTACGTCAACGAGAACTTCCGCGCCATCATCGAAGCGCTCAAGCTCGACGACGACGAGGTGTACACGATCCTGCGCAACGGCTTCGAGGCTTCGTTCGTGACGCCCGATGAGCGCGCCGCGCTGATCGCGAAGCTCGACGCGAACTGGCATCGCGCAACGGCTTAAAAAGCCGGCAAAGAACGCGAAAGTCGTCCGCACAGCAAGCCCCAGCCCGGGCTGTCACACGAATCCGGTCCAGCGCGCGAGCGCCGGACCGTGGGCCCTCTCGTGCTGCGTTTTCAGGAGCGGCACACGTCATGCGGGGCATGCATTGGACGAATACCTGAATTTATCGGAGACGAAGTACCCATGACTCAATCGGCTTACCGCGCAAAACTGTTGACGTTCACCGGCGACCCCGCGCAATCGTCCGACGCCGCTGTCTTTGACGAAGACGGCGTCGTGATCGTCGAAAACGGCCACGTGCTCGCATCGGGCGCGTGGTCCGCGCTCAAGTCGCGCGTGAGCGTTGGCGCGGCGGTTCACGATATGCGCGACAAGCTGATCGTGCCGGGCTTCATCGACACGCACATCCACTATCCGCAGACGGACATGATCGCTTCGCCCGCGCCGGGTCTGCTGCCGTGGCTGAACACCTACACGTTCCCGACCGAGCGCGGCTTCGAAAACGAAGCCGTGGCGCAGGACACGGCGCGCTTTTTCGTCGACGAGCTGCTCGCCTGCGGCACGACCACGGCGCTCGTGTACTGCACGGTGCACAAGCAGTCCGCCGATGCGCTCTTCACCGCGAGCGAAGCGAAGAATTTGCGCATGGTCGCGGGCAAGGTGCTGATGGACCGCCATTGCCCCGAGTTCCTGCGCGACACGCCGCAAACGGCCTACGACGACAGCGCCGAGCTGATCGAGCGCTGGCATAACCGCGGGCGCCAGATGTACGCGCTCACGCCGCGCTTCGCGCCCACTTCGACCGAGGCGCAGCTCGAAGCCTGCGGCGCGCTCGCGAAGGCGCATGGCGACGTATTCATCCAGAGCCACGTGGCCGAGAATCCCGACGAGGTGAAGTGGGTCAAGGAACTGTTTCCGGGCCATCGCAGCTACCTCGACGTCTACGATCACTACGGACTGCTGCGCCGCCGCGCCGTGTACGGCCACTGCATCTGGCTCGACGACGAGGACCGCCAGCGCATGGCGCACACGGGCACGGTCGCGGCGCACTGCCCCACCTCGAACCTGTTCCTCGGCAGCGGCCTGTTCGATTTCGACAAGGCAGACGAATCGTCGATGCCCGTCGCGCTCGCCACCGACGTGGGCGGCGGCACCTCGTTCTCGATGCTGCAAACGATGAACGAGGCGCACAAGGTCGCGCGCATGGGCGGGCATCACCTCACGGCTACGCGCATGTTCTGGCTCGCGACGGCGGGCGCGGCGCAGGCGCTCGATCTCGCCGACAAGATCGGCACGCTCGCGCCCGGCAGCGAGGCGGACTTCGTCGTGCTCGACGCGCAGGCCACGCCGCTGCTCGCGCGGCGCACGGCGCGCGCCGAGACGCTCGAGGAACTGCTCTTCGCACTCGCCGTGCTCGGCGACGACCGCGCCGTGTTCGAGACCTACGCGGCGGGCAAACGCGTGCACAGCCGCGACGGCGCGAAGCGCTGACAGCCCCGCCCCACGCGGGTTACAGGAAAATCCGCATGCTATAATCCGCGCCTCATTGGGGAGTAGCCGCCCCGCTTTCGCGCCGCAGCGCCGGTCTTCGGATTGGGGGCCGGCCGCGCGAATTCGCGGGGGCGTCCGTCAACAGACCTGGCCCGTATCGCTCCCGTGGCCATGGCGAACGCAGCCTTTATCCCGGGCCTGGCGAGACCGATGATCCATGACCGCCGCAACAGGGCCCGGCGGTTCGTGGGTCGTCGCTCGCACACTTCACGGCCCGAGGATCCATCACAACGTGAACCAAGCCTTTCTGGTTTCAACCGGAGCGGTCGCGCTCGCCGAAATCGGCGACAAGACGCAGTTGCTCTCGCTCGTGCTCGCGGCCCGCTACCGCAAACCCCTGCCGATCATTCTGGGCGTGCTCGTCGCCACGCTCGTCAACCACTCGGGTGCGGGCGCGCTCGGCACGTGGCTCGGCGCACTCGTCACGCCGGGCATCATGCGCTGGGCGCTCGCCGCCTCGTTCGTCGCAATGGGCTTCTGGATTCTCGTGCCGGACAAGCTCGAAGAAGGCGAGGCGAACGTGAACCGCTCGCAGCTCGGCGTGCTCGGCGCAACGGTGGTGACCTTCTTCCTCGCGGAAATGGGCGACAAGACGCAGATCGCGACCGTCGCGCTCGCCGCGCGCTTTCACGACTTCTTCGGCGTGGTGGCGGGCACGACGCTCGGCATGATGATCGCGAACGTGCCCGCGATCCTGCTCGGCGACCGCTTCGCCCACACGCTGCCGACAAAGCTCGTGCACGCGATCGCGGCCGTGCTGTTCGTCGTGCTCGGGGGGCTCGCGATTCTGGGCGTGGGATTCTGACGCGCGCCTATTTCACGGTCGCAGGTGCCGGCGCGGGGGCGGCGCCCGGCCCCGCATTCGCCGGGGCCGCGGCGGTCTCGTTCGGCGCGCCGCCGTTCTTGCCTACCGGAATCTTGACCTCCGCGACCGTGCCGTTGGTCAGCGGGAAATTGCCCAACGCGCTCTGCACGAGAAAAGGCATTACGCGCACGAGCGAGGGATCGTCGCCTGACGTGCGCGCCGTCACGTTGTAGACCTCCTTGCCGCTCGCCTTTTCCGTGATGCGGATGCCGAGCGCATGCGAATACACGGGATACGTCTGGTTCACATAGGCAGGCTGATACGGTCCCCACGCGCCCCACGGGTTCCACGGTCCCCAGTAGGGGCCTGGCCACGGGTTGTAGAACACGGGCTGTGCGACCGTCACCGTGTCCGTGCGGCTGCCGTACGCGAGGCCCACGAGATAGCGCGCCTGGGGCTCGGCCACGAGGCGGAACGCATGCATCGCGAGCCCGTTGGCGACGAACTGCTCGTAAGTGCTTTGCTCGATGCTCTGGCTCTGCTCGGGGCTGCGTGCGAACGCAAAGGTGCGCGTGGCGTCGCTGCCGCCGTCCCACGCGGAAAACGCCGTGACCTGGCTCGTCACGTAAGTCGTGCAGCCGGAGAGCGTGAGTGCGAGCGCCGCCAGCATCAGGAGGGCGCGGCGGGTCCATCGGTCGTGCATCATGGTCTTCTCGTAGCAGTATTGCTTCAGTTGGAAAAGCGCAGTCGTGGGGCCGCTCTCTCCGATACGATCTTTACGCCGCGCTTATTCCATCGTGTCCGGTCCGTGCCGGTCGTGTTTTGTTTGCGTTGCGCGAGCCGCGCGGCAGGGCCTGATCATACTGACTCGCGGCGCGGCGCGAAAGTTCGGGGGCCGAGCCCCGGCGGACAAAGCGGCCCGAGCCTTTGTACAATGGGGCGAACCGCCGGGCCCGCGCGAACGCGGGCAGCGCCCGGCCAACCTGATCCACAACGCGATCCACATCGCGGCCCAACCGATCCGAGCCCCTATCCAGACCATGTCCGATACCGCCACGCCCACCGTGATCCGCCGTGAAGACTACGCGCCGCCCGCGTTTCTGATCGATACCGTCGACCTCGAATTCGATCTCGTGCCGGAACGCACGGTCGTCAAGAGCACGTTGCGCGTGCGTCGCAATCCCGACGCCGCAGCCACCGCGGCCACCGCGCATCTCGAACTCATGGGCGAGCAGCTCGAATTCATCGGCGCGGCGATCGACGGTAAGCGGTACGCGAACGTGCGCGCGCACGAGCACGGCCTCACGGTCGAGAACGTGCCCGACGCCTTCGAACTCACGCTCACCGGCGCATGCGATCCCGCGGCCAACACCACGCTTTCGGGCTTGTACGTGTCGAGCGGCAACTTCTTCACACAGTGCGAGGCCGAGGGCTTTCGCCGCATCACCTGGTTCCTCGACCGCCCCGACGTGATGGCGACCTACACGGTCACGCTGCGCGCCGACAAGATCGATTACCCGGTGCTGCTGTCGAACGGCAACCTGATCGCGCAAGGCGATCTGCCCGACGGCCGTCATTATGCGAAATGGGAAGACCCGTTCCGCAAGCCGAGCTATCTGTTCGCGCTCGTGGCGGGCAAGCTCGTGGCGCTGGAAGAGCGCATCCAGAGTGGCTCGGGCAAGGAAAAGCTGCTGCAGGTGTGGGTCGAGCCGCACGATCTCGACAAGACGCGCCACGCGATGGACTCGCTCATCCACTCGATCCACTGGGACGAGCAGCGCTTTGGCCTCGAACTCGATCTCGACCGCTTCATGATCGTCGCCGTGAGCGACTTCAACATGGGCGCGATGGAGAACAAGGGGCTCAACATCTTCAACACGAAGTACGTGCTCGCGAATCCCGAAACGGCCACCGACGTCGACTTCGCCAACATCGAAGCCGTGGTCGGCCACGAGTACTTCCACAACTGGACCGGCAACCGCGTGACCTGCCGCGACTGGTTCCAGTTGAGCCTGAAGGAAGGCTTGACGGTGTTCCGCGATCAGGAGTTCTCGGCCGCGATGTCGGGCGGCGACGAAAACGAAGCGGCGCGCGCGACCAAGCGTATCGAGGACGTGCGCGTGCTGCGCCAGATGCAGTTCGCCGAAGACGCAGGCCCGATGGCGCATCCGGTGCGCCCCGAGAGCTATGTCGAGATCAACAACTTCTACACGATGACCGTCTACGAAAAAGGCGCGGAAGTCGTGCGGATGTATCAAACGCTGCTCGGCCGCGACGGCTTCCGCAAGGGCATGGACCTGTATTTCCAGCGCCACGACGGCCAGGCCGTGACCTGCGACGACTTCCGCCGCGCCATGGCCGACGCCAATGGCCGCGACCTCGCGCAGTTCGAGCGCTGGTACAGCCAGGCGGGCACGCCGCGCGTCACCGTGACGACGAGCTATGACGAAGGCACGCGCTGCTACGCCGTGACACTCACGCAGGGTTACGCCAACGGCTCGCCCGCCGCGCGCGAAACGCAAAAGGGCCCGCTGCACATTCCGTTTGCGATCGGACTGATCGGCCCCGACGGCGCGGACCTGCCGCTGCGCCTCGAGGGCGAAACCGCGGCGCACGGCACCACGCGCGTGCTGGAACTGACCGACACGCAGCAGACCTTCACGTTCGCCGATGTGATGGCGAGGCCACTGCCGTCGCTGCTGCGCAACTTCTCGGCGCCCGTCATCGTCGATTACGACTACGGCAACGACGAACTCGCTTTCCTGCTCGCGCACGACAGCGACGCGTTCAACCGCTGGGAAGCGGGCCAGCGCCTCGCCACGCGCGAACTGCTTGCGCTCGCGAGCCGCGCCGCGGCGGGCCAGCCGCTCGAAATCAACCCCGCGCTCGTCGATGCGTTCCGCCGCGTGCTGACCGATGAAGCGCTCTCGCCGTCGTTCCGCGAGCTTGCGCTCATGCTGCCTTCCGAAACGTATCTCGCCGAGCAGATGGCCGAATCGGACCCGGCCGCCGTGCACGCCGCACGCCAGTTCGTGCGCAAGCAACTGGCGACGGCGCTCAAGAGCGAATGGCTCGCGGCCTACGAGCGCAACGTCACGCCGGGCGCATACGAACCGACGCCCGAGGCGGCCGGACATCGCGGATTGAAGAACCTCGCGCTCTCGTATCTCTCGGAACTCGACGACTCCGCGCAAGCGGTGCGGCTCGCGACGGCGCAATACGACGCCGCGAACAACATGACCGATCGCTCGGCGGCGCTTTCCGCGCTGCTGAACGTGCAGGCGGCCGCGGGCGGCGCGGCTGGCGACCCGGCGCGCAAGGCGCTCGAAGACTTTTATGTGCGCTTCGAGAAGGAACCCCTCGTGATCGACAAGTGGTTTGCGCTGCAGGCCACGCAACGCGGCACGGCGCAACGCCCGACCATCGGGACCGTGCGCGCGCTCATGGGTCATCCGGCGTTCAACATCAAGAACCCGAACCGCGCACGCTCGCTGATCTTCAGCTTCTGCGCCGCGAACCCCGCGCAGTTCCACGCGGCCGACGGCTCGGGCTATGCGTTCTGGGCCGACCAGGTGATCGCGCTCGACGCGCTCAATCCGCAGGTCGCGGCGCGCCTCGCCCGCAATCTCGAACTGTGGCGCCGCTTCACGCCCGCGCTGCGCGACGCCATGCGCGCGGCGCTGGAGCGCGTGGCCGCCGAGGCGAAATCGCGCGACGTGCGCGAGATCGTCGAAAAAGCGCTGGCTTGATCAGACGAAATGACGTCGAACGCGCGGCGCCAGGGCGGCGCCGCGCGCCAACCCGCGAACCGGCCGCCGCGCCGGTTTTTTTGCGCATTTTTTCCTGATTATTTTTAGCCTCGCGTAGCCGGGCTGCGCGCCGGCGCTTTATTTTGCGCGGCTGCGCGGCGGGCGGTCACAGTCGAGCGGGTAGAATTGCGACATCCCCAAGCGTATCCGGAGTACTGCAATGGCTTTGCAACGTCGCACCACCCTCACCAAGTACCTGATCGAGCAACAGCGCCAGCACCGCAACCTGCCCGCCGACCTGCGCCTTCTGATCGAAGTCGTCGCGCGCGCGTGCAAGGCGATCAGCTTCAACGTCAGCAAGGGCGCGCTCGGCGACGCGCTCGGCACGGCAGGCAGCGAGAACGTCCAGGGCGAAGTGCAGAAGAACCTCGACATCCTCTCGAACGAAATTCTGCTCGACGCCAACGAATGGGGCGGCAACCTCGCCGCGATGGCATCGGAGGAAATGGAAACGTTCTTCCCGATCCCGGCCAACTATCCGAAGGGCGAATACCTGCTGGTGTTCGATCCGCTCGACGGCTCGTCGAACATCGACGTGAATGTGTCGATCGGCACGATCTTCTCGGTGCTGCGCTGCCCGGACGGCCAGCAGGCGACCGAGGAATCGTTCCTGCAGCCCGGCACGAAGCAGGTCGCCGCGGGCTATGCCGTGTACGGCCCGCAAACGGTGTTCGTGCTCACGACCGGCCACGGCGTGAACTGCTTCACGCTCGACCGCGAACTGGGCTCGTGGGTGCTCACGCAGAGCAACATGCGCATTCCGGAAGAAACGCGCGAGTACGCGATCAATGCGTCGAACGCTCGCCACTGGTATGAGCCGGTGCAGAAGTACATCGGCGAACTCAACGCGGGCAAGGACGGCGAGCGCGGCGAGAACTTCAACATGCGCTGGATTGCCTCGATGGTCGCCGACGTGCACCGTATTCTGAACCGCGGCGGCATCTTCATGTACCCGGCGGACAAGCGCGACCCGTCGAAGCCCGGCAAGCTGCGTCTGATGTACGAAGCGAACCCGATGTCGTTCATCGTCGAGCAGGCGGGCG
Organism: Paraburkholderia sp. J76; assembly: GCF_905220295.1. Taxonomy (NCBI): domain Bacteria; kingdom Pseudomonadati; phylum Pseudomonadota; class Betaproteobacteria; order Burkholderiales; family Burkholderiaceae; genus Paraburkholderia; species Paraburkholderia sp. J76. The sequence continues at coordinate 95,267 of NZ_CAJMZJ010000017.1, read as the reverse complement.
GCATGGCGACCAACGGCGAAGCGCGCATTCTCGACATCCAGCCGAAGAGCCTGCATGAGCGCGTCGCCGTATTCCTCGGCTCGAAGAACGAGGTCGAGCGAGTCACGCGCTACCATCACGAAGCACTGAGCGAAGCGAAAAAATGAAAAAAGATGAGGAATAGGCTTGCATAATTCGCGGCGACTTCCTATAATCTTTCTTCTCTGATGCACGCCGGAATAGCTCAGACGGTAGAGCAGCGCATTCGTAATGCGAAGGTCGGGGGTTCGATTCCTCTTTCCGGCACCAGGATTCAAGCAAAAAGCCCAGTCTTCGGACTGGGCTTTTTGCTTTGTGCGGCCATGTAGGCTCTATGTAGGCAAATTCGGTCAACGTAGCCCGCTCCCAGACTGGCGTCATGGGTTGACCGGCGCGGAATCCTTCGCGCGCCGGGCCGCCTCCACCGCCTCGAAGCGGCGTTGCCATTCGTCAACCGCCCCTCCACGCTGGCGGCGGGTGCACGCACCAGCGCCGCCTCCGCTTCGTCGCGCTTTCGTGTACAGCGCAAGGACCCCATGCGGCATCTCTGCGCAGTACGAGCGGCACGCGCTCCGGGCTGGCAAGCCGCATGGCGAACCAGCAGGCCATATCGTGGTCGAGCGTCCAGCTAGAACCGGTCCGCGACCGCGCCGCCGACACGCCACAGGTGCCGCGCCACACGCTCACGATTTCTCCTATGAAATCCGGCAGCACGAACACGGCATACTGGGATGTCGCCACCAAGCGGCGGCGCGTCCGGACAGTTTCAATCACGTAACCGTGGTTATGGTCCACGCGTTCTCCAATTACATGCGAAACGCGGGCCGGGGCACCTTTGCATCCCACATCGCCACGGCCACCCCGCCGCGCTTCGCGTTGCCGAGTGTCGTAAACAGGTGAAAGGCGGCGTCCGGATCGCCGGAGAAGGCAGGTCCGACATACTTCACCGCCCAAGGGGTCCGCGAACCGCGATACCGCCTGCATCGTGTACGTCCACCCGACCGGCATTTCGCGTGGCATGGGGGCCACCTCGCGTGGGGATCGACACTGCAGCAATGCGTAAGAGTAAAACGTAACTGCGGCGCGTGGCTTGCGGCAATCGGGAGTGCAGCAGCGCTATCCTGATGATGGAAGCTTGGTCGGCGCATGTTGGTGAAATGGCCAGTTGATTCACAGTCCCGGCTGCACCATGCCGGGACAATAGTCCATCAAAGATCAACGAAACGTGCCAAGAGGTCTTGGGCGCGCCGCGGCGACGGCACACGACGGCGAAAAATCAATTTACGCATTGCGTGGTAGTTGTTGAGAGCGGAGAAATTTTTCCCGTACTCTTGAGTAAGAATTCCTTTTGCCTACACTCCTCACCACGATTAGTGGATGCTGAAATGTGATATCTCGCAATAAGCAATCTGCTATTTGGTTTGCTAAGTAATTCCGTCAAATAGCGGCGACCATCTCTCGTCAGTGTGGGAGTATCGCCCCCAGAGGAAAACATATTCAAATAGTCGTAATCCTTTCCGGTTGTTAGATCACTGAGCGTGTAATAGACGCATTCTGTCCCGCAACTGTGCCTACCAATAAAATACTTTCCCGAAAAATTGACATGTGGAATATCGACCAATTTCCCTTCATCATCGCGCCACCCGTCGGCAGTTTTTTTATAATAATCTGGTATTTTGAACTCACCCTTATAAACATCAACACCGTACTTTAAAAATTCATCGGATGCGGCTTTGCATTCCGCGCCAAATGAGATCAAAAACAGGCATGCAATCGCAGTGATAAATTTAACAATTTTCATAAAATTATTTTATCAAATCGTCCAAACCGCCAATTGGAACCGCGAGTTCCGTTTGCCCGGCAAGCTCTTCCTTAACGTATCTTTGAAAATTCTGATTCACCGACTGCATTGTGACGCCGCCTTGGTCATATTGATTGCCGGGAAGGCTTGCCCACTCTAAATTACAGTGATGCTCGAACACCGCACTTTCCATATCTCCTCTTTTTACTGCATCAAGAGCATGCCGTTTGAAGGACAGTAATGCAACAGCGTATCTGTCTTGGGAAATAGGGGAGAAATCCGTGACACGAGCCTTTTGCCGGTACACCTTGCCGTCGGTACTTTCCCAATTGTATCCCATTACCTGATACGCCCCGGCTGCCGATGATGTGACAGATCTTCCGTGTATCATCCTTGTCACCATAATATGAGGATGGTCACTAAAATCACGGCCATAATCTTTAATGAAGGATTGTCCGCCAAATAAGCGCTCGTAACTGTCCAAGCCGTGGGTGCCTTCTCCAGTTCGGATCATCCGGAGAAAGGCTCTAACGCGGGCTTCTTCTAAAGTGATAGTGCCAGTGCAGCCCGCAAAATTTCCCACCAACCCGATTGGGTGGATATGCCAGGCGTTCGGGCTGGCGGGAAAGCCCTTGACGGCGCTCACCTTGTCCCACCATGCCAGTTTTTCAATACGCTCCATTTCGGCCCGCCAGATGTGCTTGCCGTCGCCCATGTACGGGAGGAACTTCGCCCACTTGCCAATATTGTCGGCCCATTCACTTTCGTAGCGAAAGATCAGATGGGATATCGCCTCCGCCAGCCACGGCACCGTCAACGCCTGCTTCAGGTCGGCCGGAACCACGTTCCCCTTGCCGTCGCCCTGGCGCTTGGCTGCCCTCTCCAGCTTCGCGATAAACGGACTGGCGTTGACCGTTGCGGCAACGGCGCTGAATTCCGTTTCCTCGCCATCAAGCAACTGTTTCTTCTCAAACAGGCAGCGCCGCCACATGTCGAGTAGCGGGATGCTGGTGGTATCGACCGTCTCGAACCCCGGCCACGCCCACGGGCTTTGCCATTGCGTATCGGGTTTTTCGCACACCCACCCGGAGATCGTCCCGCCGTCGCTGCCGCCCGCATCAATCTCCCACCATTGCGTGGGCGTACCTTGGCCCTTATCCTCTTCCGCCGCCTTGTAACTGTCGCGAAGTTCGTCAAGCTGGGCGCGCGAAAGCACTTGCTGGTATCCGACCGCCGGACCCTGTGCATTGGCAAGCTGCAACGGGAAATCTGTCCAGGTCTGGATCGTCGCTCCGGCCACCTTGCCCACATACGCGCGTTCAACCCATAGCGGATTACCCACGGGCGTACCGGCGGCGGCGTGGGTGTGGGCGTGACCGTGACCATGCGCGCTGGATTGTGCCGCAATCCGGGTTGGCTGCACCTTGGCCCAGCGTCCCTTACCCGGATCGCCCTTTGCGGGTGCGAGCGTCAAGCCGGCCAGTTGGGTGTTGCTTTGCGCATCGGAGGGTTGGACGAATTTTGCGCCAGACTGGATCACCAGCAGAGACTTTCCGCCAGGCACCTTGTCGCCCAGCTTGTTCGCGCGTTCCCGGCTTTTGGTGATGAAATCGTTGATACGTGTGCCGGTAAAAACCTCGACGTGCAGGATTGCGCGCTGGGGGTCGGGCGGCAGCAGGCTCGCATGGGTGGAATTCTGGTACTCGCCCAGGTAGCCCACCACGTCGCCTGCTTTGACCCCGAACGGCGTATCGAGCACAACGACTGTATCCAGCGGCTTGGGATCGATTACCGCGTCGAGTTCGTCCAGATTCACCCAGCCCGTTACCGCTCTCGAGTCAGGCGTCCCGCCAGCGACGGCGGCAACCGGCGTGCCCTTCGTGATACTGGCAATCTGTACCCAGCCTTTTTGGGCATCGCCAACGATACTGAGTTCGCCGCCGCGCGGCAGCAGCCCAATAACCTTTCCGAAGGCCAGGTCGCGAATAGCAACACCGGTCTGCGGCGTATCGGCATTCTGCGAAGTGCCTGCCGGACTCGCTAGCGGCACGGTGTAGCGTACCCGGTCGGGATACTGCGAGAGCGCATTCACGCTTTCCGGTGCCGGACCTGACACGACACTGCCGAGCAACGCGCCGTCGCCCAGTGGAGACGCGCCCAGGCCCCCTGGAGGCTGCGCGAACTCCAGCGGCGTATTGAGTTGTGGAGGGAGCGACTGGCGATCATTCGCTTTCGTGCCTACTTGAAAATGTCTGTCGCCCTTCCAGAAGGGCAAACGGAGAATCGACGGCGCAGACTGGGCGCTACCGCTGCTCGCCTGTTCGACTGCCTGGTAGCCCGCCCAGTCAAGCTGGTGCATGTAGAGGCTGTAGAACTCCAGCACCTCATCGGCGGGCGGCTGGTAAGTCTGCGGAGCCTGCGCGCCGCTCGCGGCTGCGGGAGTCGTTGCTGGAGTCGATGCCCCCGACGCGCGAGCCGGGGAACCGGCGGCCTTCGGCGCGGGTGGTAGCACAAGCTTGTGACGCACCAGCACGAAACCGGTTGAATACAGCGCATAGCGGGGCGGCGTGCTCGGATAGCTCAGCTCGGGATACTTCGAATCCAGCCGGTACGCCACCACCTCGCCATCGGCAATGACCTTGACGCCATCGCCCTGTTTAAGGTCGCTGCCCGTGCCCGCATCGAAGTGGATGCCACCGTGAAACATGCCGTTCGACCCGAGCGGATAGAATCCGCCGTCTGCCCCGGCAAGCGCATGGAGCCAGGTCTGGGGATCGGCTGAATTGCCGCTCTTGGGGGCGAACGGAAAACTCCAGTTCAGCGGCTGCCATTGCGGCGCGGGTGTCGGCGCGGGTGTCGGCGCGGGTGTCGGCGTGGGTGTCGCAGGCGCTGCCGGGTGATGCGGATGATGGGGATTGGCCATGAATCTCGCTGTCTCTGTCAGTTCGGGGGACAGGCTCGCGCGTGCGCGAACCGGGCGGCGGCCCGGATGTGGCAACGTCAGGCGTGGGCGCGACCGCGATAGGGACCCTGTACAGCCCACCGGTTTTATAACGCCGCGATTGCCCGTGCCGATGCCGTCAGGCTGCGAAAAACACCATCTGTTGACGGAGAGCAAGTGCGGCGTGTGGGAGGATGGTTCGTCCTGTTGGCGGCGCGGCTCATACCTCGCCGTTCTCTCGTTCGCCCTTTCCGCGCTCGATGATTTCCATGAGTTCTTCGTCGGTCATGGAGCGCACGCTGCGAGGCGTGGTCTGCACTTCGCTTTTGATATCGGCGTGAAGCGCGGGCCGTCCAAAGCCCCGGTCCAGCAGTTTGCGGATCGCCACCAGCCGCGTCGTCTCGGCCTCGCCGTGCCGCATCAGGCCCACCAACCGTTCGACCGCTTCAGCGGCGTGCTGGCCCGCGAGCGCCCGGATTTCCGCCGTGGTGGTTCGGCGTCCCGGCCTTCCTGCCGCCCGTCTTGCGCCCGATTGTCATGTTGCGCACCATCCGCCTCTACTTTCGACACGCCGCGCGCTGACGGACCACTCGTCGGCCTCGTCCCAATCCTCGCCTTCGTCGTCCCTTTCGCGCTGTCTGGACGATTCCCACCGGAAGGGGCATCGTGGGTCGTCCCGCTCGACCCAATGCGCGGTGCCGCTCAGGGTATCGTCGCGGATGCGCCTGAACGCAATTCCCCCCGCTTGCTTGATGTCCATGCCGCCCGCGCCCGCGCCCGCTCCCGTTGCTAATATTGGACGTTCTACACCATTCGTTGCGGCGGTGGCGACCGCAAGGCGAAGTGTCCTAGGCCATTTGCCCGCTTGCGCCGTCCGCCAGCCAGTCTTCGGACTGGGCTTTTTGCTTTGTGCCGTTTATGGGGTCCGGCGCCGGGCGCCCTACTCCCCTGGCCGCAACACATCCAGCGCCTCGCCCACTTCCGCGATCACCTCATCCCATCGCCCCAGCTCGCGCTGCCTGAAAAGACGCGCCGACGGATACCACGGGCTGTCGGCTCGTTGCGTCATCCAGCGCCAGTCGGTGCAGGTCGGCAGCAGGATCCACACGGGCACACCCGCCGCACCCGCAAGATGCGCGACGGAAGTATCGACGGTCACCACGAGATCGAGCGACTGGACAATGGCGAGCGTGTCTCCGAAGTTCGCGATTTCCGGCCCGAGCGGCGTGATATCGATATCGACGTCGGTGTCGTGAGGCAGCGCCGCAAGCTCGCTTTGCGCAGCGCCCTTCTGCAGCGAAAACCACGACACGCCGCGCCGGGCGAGCACAGGCAGCAACGCGCGCAGCGCAAGCGAGCGGTAGCGGTCGAGTTCGTACTCGGGGTTTCCCGCCCAGACGAGCCCCACGCGAAGTTTGCCCGCGCCGCCATGCGCCGCGCCCGAAATCCGCTCGCGCCAATGATCGACGCGCTCAGTCGGCGCGACGAGATACGGCATCGCCAGCGGCAGCATGTCCACCTTCAGCTTCATGGATTCGGGAAAGCGGAACATGCGGCTCCAGAAGTCGTAAGGACCCGGCGGCAAGGTCGTCCAGGCCTTGTTCACCCCGCGCGCGCAGGCGGCGACGTCGCCAATCGCCTTGTCGACCCAGACATCGACCGTCGCGCCCTGGCGCTGCAGCCAGTCGATGTAGCGCAAGGACTGAAGCTGATCGCCCAACCCCTGCTCGCCGATCAGCAGAAACCGCCGCCCGTTCACGGCTTCACCGGCCCACTCCGGAAAGGCCGGGCGCACCAGCGTGTCGTTCTGCGGCAAGCGTTCGTGCCAGTGATAGTGCCGCCAGCCTCGCTCGAAGTCGCCGTCGCGCAGCATCGTGACGGCGGCGTTGAATTGCACATATTCGTCGCCGGGCAGCAAGCGCGCGGCCTCATCGGCGTGACGACGCATGCGCGCGTGCTCGCCGAGCATGTTCGACGCGTAACTCGCGTTGTGATGCAGCTTGCCCCGAGTGGCATCGACGGCGAGGCCTGCCAGCGCGACCTGATACGCGTCTTCGAAGCGATGGATCTCGTTCAGGCGCAACGCGAGGCTTTCGAGCGCTGCCGCATCTGCCGCGAACTCCGCTCGCATCCGGGAGATTTGCGCATTCAGTTCGGCGGCGTGTTCGAGTTTCGCGAGGACCTTCAGCAACTCGAGCCCGTCCGCGAGCCGCGCCGTCCCGACCGCCAGCGCGCGACGCAGATACGCCGCGGCCGCTTCCGGCTGGTCGTCTTCGAGACTCAGCCTCGCCAGGCGCGCCAGGGCGTGATGAAGCGCGGGATCGTGGTCGAGCGCTTTTTCGTAGTGCAGGCGCGCCTGCGCGCGGCGCTTCGCCAGCTTGAGGACGTCGGCCAGATTGCGGTGCAGGCTGGCCGTGCCGCCGCCCAACGCCATGGCACGATGGTAGAACGCCTCGGCGGCGACATGCTCGTTCGCCATCGCCGCGAGCAAGCCGCGATGCTCCCATAGCTCGGCACGTTCGGGCGCCACCCCGATTGCGCGTTCCAGGTAGTCGCGCGCGAGATCGCGTTGTCCGTCGCGAAAATACGAGAGCGCCAGGCGATGCAACACGTGCGCATTGCCCGGCTCGTGCGCGAGCCGTTCCTGGTAGGCGAGCAACGCTTCGCGCGTTCTGCCCGTCTCGAAGTGCTGGTCTGCTAGCGCAAGCGCCGCACTGGCGCGTGCTTGCTCGGCCGAGGCTTCGGCCGGCGTGGTGGCATGGTCGCTCATCTTGGGAGCGCGCCGGCGTGGTGGCGCGCGAATTTGTTACGTCGCTATCTGGAAAAGGGGCATGCTGCTCGGCGCCGCGCGGGCGTTGCGTCGGCATCTTTTAAAGATAAGCAAGTTTGGCTCGCGGCCGAATCAGACGTATCTGAAAACGGCTATCTGAATTTAGGCACCCCCACGCTTCTCACGCAGGAAGTCGATGAACGCGCGCAGCTTGGGCGGCAACTGCGCGCGCCCCGCCGTGTACAAATAGAAGCCCGGGAACGAAGCGCCCCACGGCTCTAGCACCGGCACGAGGCGGCCGTCGTTCAGCGGCGCCCGCACGTAATCTTCGATCACGTGCAGAAGACCCACGCCCTGCTCCGCGGCGCGCACCATCGTGCGCAGATCGTTGGTGACGAAGCGGCCCTCGGTGACCACATCGAATACGCGCCTGGGATCGTCCGGCTGCGCGAACTCCCAGCGGTAGACGCCGCCCGTCGCGAAACGATAGTGCAGGCAATCGTGCGTGGCGAGATCGTCGGGCGTGAGGGGCCGCGCGCGCCGTTCGAAATACGCCGGCGAGCCGACCACGACGATGCGAATCGGCCCGCCGATCGGCACCGCGACCATGCCAGGCGCCACCGATTCGCCGAGGCGGATGCCTGCGTCGAAGCCCTCGCCCACCATATCGGCGAAACCATCGTCGAGGGCGAGTTCGAGCTTCATCTGCGGATAGCGCGTCATGAATTCCGCGAGATGCGGCATGACGAGCAGCTCGCTCGCCACGCGCGGCAGGTTGATGCGCAGCGTACCGGCCGGGACGTCGCGCGTAGCGTCGAGCGCTTCGAACGCCGCCTCGATCTCCGAGAGCGCGGGCTGAACGCGCGCGAGAAACTGCGCGCCCGCCTCGGTCAGCGCGACCCGGCGCGTCGTGCGATTGAAGAGCCGCACGCCGAGTTGCGCTTCGAGCGCACGCACTGCCTGCGAGAGCGCCGAAGTCGAGAAGCCCACTGCGGACGCCGCGCGCGTGAAACTGCCGTGCCGCGCGACGGCAGCTACGGCAAGCAGAGCGGGCAGGCGTCCTGCCAGGCCGGACGCGGCGGGCTGAGCCGACTGCGCAGAGGAAACCGGATTCATGCTTGCCTCCATTGTGAAGCACAGCTTCACAGTAATTTCAGTTGAACCCGATTTTTCCACAAAAAGGAAAAGCGCAAGATGGACTCACGTTTACCGCTCGTCCTTTTGAGGAAACCCGTCATGAAACTCGACAGCTATACCCTGCTTGGCCGCTCAGGTCTGCGCGTCAGCCCCATCGCCCTCGGCACGATGACGTTCGGCACCGAATGGGGCTGGGGCGCCGACGAAACCACCGCACAGCGACTCTTCGACCTGTATGTGGACGCGGGCGGCAATTTCATCGACACCGCCGATCTCTACACGGAAGGCACCAGCGAAACCTGGGTCGGCCGCTTCGCGGCGGCGCGCGGCCTGCGCGAGCGGCTCGTCATCGCCACCAAGTATTCCTACAACGCGGAACCGGGCAATCCGAACGCTGGCGGCAACCATCGCAAGAACCTGCTGCGTGCGCTCGACGGCTCGCTCAAGCGTCTCGGCACCGACTACATCGATCTGTACTACCTGCACACGTGGGACCGCATGACGCCCGCCGACGAAGTGATGCGCGCCATGGACGACGCCGTCCGCGCGGGCAAGATCCGCTATGTGGGTCTTTCGGACGTGCCCGCCTGGTACGCGGGCCGCGCGCAAACGCTGGCCGAATGGCGCGGTTTCGAGCCGGTCGCGGCCATGCAGCTCGAATACTCGCTGATCGAACGCAACGCGGAGCACGAATTCGCCGACCTGGCGACGCAGCTCGGCATGGGGCTCGTGCCGTGGAGCCCGCTCGGCATGGGCGTGCTGTCCGGGAAATATCGGCCGTCGCAGGCAAGCGATGGGGTGAGCGGCGCGGGCCGCCTGCAGACCGTGGGCGCAAAGCCGCCGCCCGGATTCGACAAGCTCTCGACGCGCAACTTCGCGATCGTCGCCGAGCTTGAACAGGTCGCGCGCGAAGCGAACCGGCCCATGGCGCAGGTTGCGCTGAACTGGCTGCATCAAAAGCGCGGCGTGGCGAGCATCATCGTTGGCGCGACCAAGGCCACGCAACTGGAAGAATCGCTCGGGGCGCTCGACTTCACGCTCGCCCCCGAACTGGTCGCGCGTCTGAACGCGGCCTCGGAACCCGCGCATCCGTTCCCGTATTACATGTTCGCGGACGGCCATCAGTCACGCATCCACGGTCAGGTGGACGTGCGCGCGACGCCCGCAAACCACGCTCACGTGCAACGCGTTCCGGCGCCGCCGCAGGCATAAACGTAACGAATCATCGGACTGCAACCCCACGCCGCGCCGGAGTGCGCGGCTATTTACGTACGTTCGGTCTTTAAAAAGCGGTCAATTGACGCGGCGTGTCGTATTAATCGCGAAATCAGATAGAAACGGACTCTTACATAGTTTTAATTCTTATTAACGTTTCGCCGTCAACGGCTAAGCATAATCGTCCGTTGTACACAAATGGCGGTGGTGCCGATTCGCTTCGGTGCCACGCCTCACGCTTGCGGCGCGGCCAGCGGAAGCGCGTCAATACGCCGCGGTGGAAGGCGCGTGCGAGAGCCGGGGAGACGGGATTGAGGCGTTGTGCGGGTGCAGCAGCCGCTGCCCGAAGATGAGAGAATCAACGAGCCGAATTCGATTCACGCGGCATGCGCAAGGACGAAGGACATCTCAACAATTATATTCCCGCGCCGTTAATCAGTTGTAGGGCTGTGCGAAGAAAGCAACACGCGTGCGGGAAAAGCACTGTTACCGTAAGCGGGACTAGCGCATTAGAAGTGCCGGGCCGGATAATCGGCTTACATAGGAGAAAGATCATGGACGCCAAACCGCCAAGGATTCCGACCCCGGACCAAGTCTTCAGCCCGGATCCGGAACCGGTGGCCGTTGAGTTCCTCGGCGACGAACTGCCTGCTCACGTGCGGGCGTTTCTTGACGAGCAACGCAAGGCACACGAACAAAAGTAAACGGGGACACGCACACGTTTGCGCTGGCACGATCATGCGCGCCGCGCCGCATACGTACGTGTGCACAACGATCGCGTAGTACGGGGACGCGCGTATCGTGCTGCGTGAGCGGTTTTGCGCCGTAACCCGCGCCATCGAACGCAAGCACACCATAACCGGCTATGCTTCGGTTTTTATTGCCGGCGTCTCTCCCTCCTCGATGACATTGCTGACCCGCGCAAGCGCGCGTTGCGCTGCTGCGCTGCTCTTCGCCCTGCCGATCGCATCCGTCCACGCCGACGGTGACGACACTGCCCTGACCAATCTCGTCGCGCTCGTTTCGCAGCGGCTCGCGCTCGCTCAAAGCGTCGCGCACTGGAAATGGCAACATCACAAGCCGATCACCGATACGCCCCGCGAAGACGCCCTGCTCGCCGACGTGCAGAAGCGCGCCACGGCGGCCGGCGTCGATCCGGCGTTCGCGCGTGCGTTCTTCCGCGATCAGATCGACGCCAGCACGGCGGTGCAAAAGTCGCTGTTCGATACCTGGCGCGCCTCGCAGCCGCCGAGCGAGCCGGCGCCCGATCTCGCCACGGCCACGCGGCCCCAACTCGACAAACTTACGGGACAGTTGATCGGCGCGCTCGCACGCGTGCAGTCAATGCGCGGCACACCGGATTGCCCGGCGCGCGTCGCAAGAACCGTTGCCAACTGGAAGGAACTCACGCAATACGACTCCACGCGCACGAATGCAATGAATCAGGCGCTGGAGCATGTGTGCGAATCGGGCGGCGTAGGCGGCGTCGCCTGAGGGCTGGCTACCAGACCGCGCTAGCGATGCCATCAGCCGCGGCCGGCTGCAGCACCTGCACGCGCAGTCCGCGTTCGAAGTGCGTCTGCAAAATGCGCCACGTCGAAGGCTCGAATACGCGCTCGGCGTTGCCGTCCACCAACGCTTCGGCTTCGGCCGTGTTCGGAAACGCGCCGATATAGCACCAGCGATCGATCAGGTGATAAACGTCGGCGCCGTTCGTCGAGTCCTGCTCCAGCACGACCACTGCGCCGTCGAACGGCCACGGCGCCGCCCCGGGACCGGCGGGATCGCGCTTCGACACACGCGGCACCCGATTGAACGAAGGCTTGAGCGCGGCGATCCATTGCGCCTCGACGAGCAGCGCGCCAAGCTCGCCGCCTGTCGCACGCCACTCCACACGGCGCACCTGCTGCGCCATCCGCTGCTCGCGTGAAGAACGCCGGTCCCCCGAAAGATGCGCCCGCACGCGCTGGCGCACCCGCACGCTGCGCCCCACGTAGAGCGGCGCATCGTCCTCGCCGTAAAACGCATATACGCCGTGGCCGGCCGGCGCCGTTTCGATGAGTTCGTCGGTGATATCGCCCGCGAGTACGTGCCGGCGCGTCATGCGCTCGATCTGCGAGGCGAGCGCCTCCCCCGGCACCAGCGCCGGCAGACGCTGCCAGAACTGCCAGAGGAGATCGGCGTCGGCGAGCGCGCGGTGGCGATCCGACGGCACGAGCGCATGGCGCTCGACCAGCGCATCGAGCCCGTGGCGTTTTTCAGCCGGGAAAAGCGCCCGCGACAGCCGCACCGTGCACAGCACATCGGGATGGAAGGAATAGCCGGCGCGCTCGAATTCCGCGCGCAGAAAACCGCGGTCGAAGGCCGCGTTGTGCGCGACGAAGAGCTTGCCCGCGAGTCGCCCATGGAGGTCCGCGGCGATGTCGGCGAAGCGCGGCGCGCCTCGCACCATCTGGTCCGTGATGCCGGTGAGCTGCTGGATAAAGGGCGGAATGGGCTGACCGGGATCGACGAGCGTGCTCCATCGCTTCACCTGCCCTTGCGCCACCTCCACCACGCCAACTTCCGTAATCCGGTGCTCGCCTGTTGAACCGCCGGTCGTCTCGAGGTCTACGAAGACGATGGGAAGGTCGCCGGCGGGCTGCGCGGCGCTCAAGGAGGATTCAAGCATGGTGAAACGACAGAGGAAATGGAAAACGGCCCAAGTATGCACTGTTTAGACGCCACGCGCCGACGGTTCCGACAACGTAACGGGGACTTTCTGCTTTTCGTAAAACCCGAATGAGAAAAATCCCAAGATCCCAGGGTTTTCCCGATTAAAATCCGCGAGTAAAAGCGTAGCCACGAATATTGCGTGAATATCAATAAGCCAAAAATAAAAAAGCCCCGGGGTTAGCCCGGGGCCTGCTCCTGCATGAGCGCTCGCGTGGCGAGCGCCCGCACGCTGTACTTACAGCGGCTGGATGTTCGCTGCCTGCTTGCCCTTCGGGCCGACCTTGACGTCGAACGACACACGCTGGTTCTCCTTCAACGACTTGAAGCCGTCGGCGCGGATTTCCGAGAAGTGTGCGAACAGATCGTCGCCGCCGGCGTCAGACGTGATGAAGCCAAAGCCCTTCGCATCGTTGAACCATTTGACGATACCGGTTTCCATGTTTCAGTTTCCCTCGAGATTTTAATGGCGCGGGTAATAACCCTCACGCCGTATCCAGCCAATTCCCGCCGTTCCGCTTCAACGAATTCCACGCGTCTGGAATTGCAGCGGAACGAAAATCAGCTTTGCCGTTATACGGGGAACGTCAATCGCCAGTCAAGCGAATTTTTTATAACAGCTTTCCCGATTCAACGATAAAAGCGGCACGCATCAAAAAGTGCTCAGAATCGTATGCGATTCGAATCACCCTAATAAAGATGCGTCATTTTTACGCGATTATCTCGCGCACGTCATTTCTACCGGGAAGTTTTCCCGAAGTGTAACAATTCGTGTCAAACGTAAGTGTTTCTCCCGGTTGTTCGAGTAATACATTCAATTCATGATCCATATTGTTAGCGGCATCGGAGGTCATCATGCTGACAACTCTTCGGCGATGGATTCACTGGCTCGTACAAACGGACGGCATTACGCCAACGGCGGAGGAAGCCGGGATGTATGGCGCATGGCACGGGGACCACTGGCACAACCTGCTGTGTTCCCCTATGGACGCCAGGCACTACGTAATGGAAGACTGGAGCCTGCAACCGGAGCCGCCCCACTCGGGCACCCGCTAAGCGGTGCGCGTGGCGTGTGGCCTGAAGACGGGCAAAAAAAAAGCGCGGCTGAAAGGCCGCGCCGACAAAGGTTTGGAGATCTTTTTCGTCAACGAAAAAGTCTGCTTCGGAAAGCAGCGATTCAAGTATAGCCGGGCACAGGTCTGACGATTAAGTATACGACGCACAATCATCTGTTACGTCGGACGCAATAATCGGTTTGCATCGATTTAAACCGCTTTTCGCAGTCGATTGTTGTAGCGATCGCACAACGCTCCCGCGGTTGACAGTTTCATCCCCTCCCTGAGAAATCCGCTCAAAGCCTTTACCAGCAGGGCTTAAGGCGAGCGAGATAATCATTTCCGATATCGCAATACTTTATTGCGAATTTCGGAATACCCCCTCTTCGAGCACCCTCTCTACACTCTGCCTGTCTGGAAACCATCTTGGGCGGATTAATCCGCACCACGCGAACTTTGCCTCTCGCTGCGCTTCGCATGGATGGTTTCCCAAACAGGGTTCAACGAAACCCACCTCTGTTCTCGGAGTTTACAAAGATGAAAAAGACTCTCATGGTCGCCGCCCTGACGGGCGTTTTTGCAACGGCTGCACACGCGCAAAGCAGCGTTACGCTGTACGGCCTGATCGACGCAGGCATCACCTACGCAAACAACTCGGGTGGCCACAGCCTGTGGAAGGCATCGAGCGGCACGGTCAACGGCAGCCGTTGGGGCCTGCGCGGCGCTGAAGACCTCGGTGGCGGTCTGAAGGCCATCTTCACGTTGGAAAACGGCTTCAACATCATGAACGGTACGGCTAGCCAGTCGAGCCGCATGTTCGGCCGTCAAGCATTCGTTGGTCTGGCAAGCGACCAGTTCGGCGCGGTCACCCTCGGTCGTCAGTACGACTCCGTGGTCGACTACCTCGCACCGCTGTCGAATACCGGCACGCAATACGGTGGCACGATCGCCGCTCACCCGTACGATAACGACAACCTGAACAATTCGGTTCGTTTCAACAACACGATCAAGTACTCGAGCGTCAACTACGCTGGCTTCAAGTTCGGCGGCACGTACTCGTTCTCGAACAGCAGCGAATTCGCGAACAACCGTGCGTACAGCGTCGGCGCATCGTACAACTGGGGCGGCCTGAACGTTGCGGGCGGTTATCTGCACGCGAACAGCGACATCAACAATCTGCAACTCGGCGTTGCCAACTCGGGCGCGCAAACGGGTGAATACACGTTTGCTGCAGGCCGTCAAAGCACGTTCGGCGGCGGCGTGAACTACACGTTCGGCCCGGCAACGGCTGGCTTCGTCTACACGCAGACGCAACTGGGCAACGCGGTTGGCATTTCGCCCACGCAGTCGGGTAGAACGAATGGCGTCTCGCTGGGCGATAGCAGCGCACGCTTCCAGAACTTTGAAGGCAACGTCCGTTACGCTCTGACCCCGGCCCTGAGCCTGGCTGGCGCGTACACGTACACCCGTGCGAGCTTCGCCGGCGGCGTGAACCCGAACTACAACACGGTCGCTCTGCAGTCGGACTACGCACTGTCGAAGCGCACGGACGTCTACCTGCAAGGCGACTGGCAGCACGTGTCGTCGAACCAGGACGGTATCGGCGCTTACCTGAACGGTCTCGGTTCGGCTTCGACCCGTCAAGACCAGATCGCTGTGACGGTTGGTATGCGTCACCGCTTCTAAGCAGCACGCAGCTGGCCGCTTCGGCCAGCACTGCAGCTAAAAAGGCACCTTCGGGTGCCTTTTTTATTGCGCGGCGAACGACGGATGCATTCAGGCGCGCGGCGGCGGATAGCGCACGTCCAGCACGTCGATCGGCTCCGGCCCCGCGGGCGTGTGCAACGTGACCTGATCGCCGATCTTCGCCTTCAGAAGCGCCCGCGCGATCGGCGAAATCCAGCTCACGTGCCCATGGTCGAGATCGACCTCGTCGATGCCGACGATCGTGATGGTGTGCGCCTCGCCGTCTTCGGTGCCGTACTCGACGGTCGCCCCGAAAAACACCTGGTCCACGTTCTCCTGCCGGCTGCTGTCCACGACTTCGGCCAGATCCAGCCGCTTCGTGAGAAAGCGGATGCGGCGGTCGATTTCGCGCAAACGGCGTTTGCCATAGATGTAGTCGCCGTTTTCGGAGCGGTCGCCGTTCGACGCCGCCCACGAGACGAGCTTGACCACTTCGGGCCGCTCCTCGTCTATCAGATGCAGCAATTCGCTGCGCATGCGCTCGTAGCCGGCGGGCGTCATGTAGTTCTTCGTGCCGGCGGGAATTTCGGAGTGACCGGCTTCGAGATCGTCGTCGTCGTTGTCGGTCGATTCTTTGACAAAGGCCTTGTTCATGATGGGATCACTGCGGTACGTGTACTGACTGATTCATTGCCGTGCGTCACAGCTATGCGTCGCTACTGTCAGCGTACACGAACCTCGCCGCAAGACAAATCACGACAAGGGCCTTCCCTTTTTTTGAAGCCCTGCTATAATCTCTTTTCTGCGTGCGGCTGTAGCTCAGTTGGATAGAGTACTTGGCTACGAACCAAGGGGTCGTGGGTTCGAATCCTGCCAGCCGCGCCACTTATTCGAAACGTTTCTCGTCTGTTTGAGCCGGGAAGGGTTTCAAGCTGTATAGTGTTATTAGTAGTATCGTTTTAGCGTGCGGCTGTAGCTCAGTTGGATAGAGTACTTGGCTACGAACCAAGGGGTCGTGGGTTCGAATCCTGCCAGCCGCGCCACCCATTGAAGAAGGGCCTTTCCGTATGGAAAGGCCCTTTGTCTTTTCAGCGTCTTTTCCGCATTAGCGCGGCGGCGTGCCGATGTCGCCGATCTGCGCATCGGGACGCGGCAGATCCTCAACGTCGCCAATCGCGCTGGGCTCCGCCACGGGCTCCATGCCCATTCCTAGCAATGCCTGGGGCTGACGCACCATCTCCCCTACCGTCTCGCCAAAACGGCTCGTCACGAACGCCCGCAGCAACGCCTCGCGCGTCGTTTCGCCGTAGGCTTGAATCGCGCCCGACTCACCCTCGAACTCGGCCACGCAGGAGGCCGGCTCGCCTTCGCGCAGCTCGATGCGCTTTGCGCGCTCCAGCACCACGCCGGCCGCCTCCCACGAATCGCTGGGCATGAAGCGGCCATCCCAGGGCCGCCCGCGGTCGTTGCCACGCACGGCGACTGTCTCGCCACTGTCGGTGAAATAGATTTCGCGCACGAAGTCCGGCAGACTGCGCGCCACCCAGTAATCGAGCGCGAGGCCGGTGAGTTCAGCTACGTTCATTGCGAGTCCCTCGTTTCAGGTCGAAGGAAGATGGCGACGCGACCGGCAAGCCCAGTCAGGCCACCGCAAAGTATCGAATCAATAATCGGCGCGTTCGCGCTCGATTCGCATGCCGCCGTCGTGGCGATGGTGCCCGTCGTCGCTCGAACGCTCGCGCGCAATGCGCATCACGTCCGGATTCGTGCGCACGCGGCGCATGACGTTCGCGAGGTGCACGCGGTCGCTCACCTGTATCACGAAGCGCAGCATGTTCGATTCTTGTGCCAGATCGTCGTCCATGGCGATGTGCACGATATTGGCGTCCGCTGACGTGATGTCGGCCGCCACGCGCGCAAACACGCCCTTGGTGTTTTTCACGAGCACCTTCACGGCGACGTCGAACAGACGGCCCGGCTGCGGCGCCCACGCCACGTCGATCCAGCGGCCCGGGTCGCGCCGGTGGATACGCTGCGCGACGCGGCAGTCGGTCGTATGGATCGCCATACCGAGACCGATGCCGATGTAGCCCATGATGTCGTCGCCGGGGATCGGGCGGCAGCAAGCCGAAAGCTGCACCGACATTCCCTCGGTGCCCGTGATGACCACAGGCGGCGCCGGCGGCGCGTTCGGGTCGCGCGGCGGATGATGATGCTCGGCGTCGTCGGCGTCCAGGCCGTTCATCAGCACTTCGATGCGCTTGGCCATGACCGCCGCCACGCGCCGGCCAAGACCGATGTCGGCGAAAATTTCCTGGCGGTTCTTGTTGCCGGTCCACAGGACCAGCTTTTCCCACACTTCCGGCGTGACTTCCGATAGCTGGTAGCCGTAACCCTTGAGCGCCTGGTCGACGAGCCGTTCGCCCAGTTGGACCGACTCCGTGAGACGCATCGTCTTCAGATAGTGCCGGATCGCCGAACGCGCCTTGCCGGTGCGCACGAAGCCGAGCCACGCCGGATTCGGCTTGGAGTACGGCGCGGTGATCACCTCGACGATATCGCCGCTCTTGAGTTCGGTGCGCAGCGGCAGAAGTTCGTTATTGATCTTCACTGCCACGCACTGGTTGCCCAGGTCGCTGTGGATCGAATAAGCGAAGTCGAGCGCCGTGGCGCCGCGCGGCAGCGCCATGATCTTCGACTTCGGCGTGAACACATACACGGCGTCCGGGAACAGGTCGATCTTGACGTGTTCGAGGAATTCGCTCGAGTCGCCCACTTCGCTCTGGATGTCGAGCAGCGACTTGAGCCACTGGTGCGCGCGCTTTTGCACGTCGTTGAGGTCCGCGCCGCCGTTCTTGTAGAGCCAGTGCGCGGCCACGCCCGCCTCGGCGATTTCGTGCATCTTGCGCGTACGCACCTGGAACTCGATAGGCGCGCCGAACGGGCCCACGAGCGTCGTATGCAGGGACTGATAGCCGTTCACCTTGGGAATGGCGATGTAGTCCTTGAACTTGCCCGGAACCGGCTTGTACAGCGCATGGAGCGCGCCGATACACGTGTAGCACTCGAGCGCCGACTCGACCACGACGCGAAAACCGTACACGTCGAGCACCTGCGAGAACGACAACTGCTTGTCGCGCATCTTCTTGTAGATGCTGAAGATGGTTTTCTCGCGGCCCGTGACTTCGGCGTCGAGCTTCGCGTCGGCAATGGCGCGCTGCACCGCTTCGAGAATCTTGCTCACCACTTCGCGCCGATTGCCGCGCGCGGCCTTCACCGCCTTTTCGAGCGTGGCGTAGCGATTCGGGTTGAAGTTCGCGAAGCTCAGGTCCTGCAGCTCGCGATAGGTGTTGTTCAGGCCCAGACGGTGCGCGATGGGCGCGTAGATGTCGATGGTCTCGCGCGCCACGCGGCGGCGCTTCTCGGGCGGCACTGCGCCGAGCGTGCGCATGTTGTGCAGGCGGTCGGCGAGCTTCACGAGAATGACGCGCACGTCGCGCGCCATCGCGAGGAGCATCTTGCGGAAATTTTCCGCCTGCGCTTCCTCGCGGTTGCGAAACTCCATCTTGTCGAGTTTCGACAGGCCGTCGACCAGTTCCGCGACTTTCGCGCCGAAGCGCTCGGCGAGTTCCGCCTTGGTCACGCCCTGGTCTTCCATCACGTCGTGCAGGAGCGCGGCCATGATGGACTGCGCGTCGAGCTTCCAGCCGGCGCAGATTTCGGCGACGGCGACGGGATGGGTGATATAGGGTTCGCCGCTCTGGCGATATTGCCCGAGGTGGGCTTCATCGCTGAAGTGGAACGCCGCCTTGACTTCCTTGATCTCCTCGGGCGTGAGGTAACCGGAAAGCGCGGCGGTCAGATTGGCGATGGAGACGACCCCGTGCTTGCGGGGCTGCTCCGGCGTCGCGGTCGGTCCGAACAGATGGCGAAACGACTGTTCGAGAACCGCGTCGATGTAATTGCGCGCAGGGCTCGCGGTCTCGGCTTCCTGGTCCACCTCGGTGGCCGGCGAGGGCGTAAGGCTCATGTTCCCCTCCGTATCAGGTTTGGCGTTGACGGTTGATGCCGGTTGTTGCAACTGCGCGTGCTACGAACTACGTGCCTAACGACTACGTGCCTAACGGAATGCGGGAATACGCGCGGGAATGTGCGCGAACGCGCCCTTAGTCCGACAACTTCAGACGGGCACCTTCTTCAGCATTTCGAGGCCGACCTGGCCAGCCGCGATCTCGCGCAGCGCGACAACGGTTGGCTTGTCGCGGCTTTCGATCTTGGGCGTGTGACCTTGTGCGAGCTGGCGGGCGCGATACGTCGCGGCGAGCGCCAGTTCGAAACGGTTCGGAATCTGTTTCAGACAGTCTTCGACGGTGATGCGGGCCATGTCGTGTTCCTTCTCATTCTCAGCAGGTTCTTATTCTACCTTATGTGCCCGATGCGCCGGGCTGCGGGTGATGGATACCGAGCTGCACGAACAGCTCCGTATGCCGTGCGTATTGCGAAGCGAAGCGCAAGCGCGTGGCGCTCACGATATTGCGCAGCTCCTGCAACGCGCGATCGAAGTTCTCGTTGATCACGACGTACTCCGATTCGCTCGCGTGCGCGATCTCGCTGCCCGCTGCGAGCAGGCGTCGCGTGATGACGTTCGGCTCGTCTTCGCCGCGCTTTTTCAGGCGGTCGGCGAGCGCTTCGAGCGAGGGCGGCAGGATGAAAATTTCCACGGCGTTGCGGAACTGCTTCTTCACCTGCTGCGCGCCTTGCCAGTCGATTTCGAGCAGGACGTCATGGCCGATTTTCATCTGGTCTTCGATCCACACGCGCGACGTGGCGTAGTAGTTGCCATGCACTTCCGCGCTCTCGAGAAACTCGCCCGCGGCGTGACGCGTGAGGAAGTCGTCGACGTTCGTGAAGTGATAGTGCTCGCCGTCGCGCTCCTTGGAACGCGGCGCACGCGTCGTGTACGAAACCGACAGGCGGATCGCGCTGTCCTCGGCGAGCAGCGCGTTCACAAGCGTGGACTTGCCCGCACCCGAAGGCGCCACCACCATGAAGAGGTTGCCGGGATAGTTGCCCGCGTAGGGATTGCGCTTCTTGTCGTGCTTCGCATCCGCATGCGGTGCGCTGGTGTGGTCGGTCATGTTCGTTGCTTCCTTCATTCGAGATTCTGAACCTGCTCGCGCATCTGCTCGATGAGCAGCTTGAGCGTCATCGAGGCGTCGGCGAGTTCCTTCGCGGCCGCCTTCGAGCCAAGCGTGTTCGCTTCGCGGTTGAGTTCCTGCATCATGAAGTCGAGACGCTTGCCGACACGGCCGCCCTTCTCGATCACGTGACGCGTTTCGTTCAGGTGCGCGGTAAGGCGCGAGAGTTCTTCGGCGATGTCGATGCGAATGCCGTACATCGTCACTTCCTGGCGAATGCGCTCGGCAATTTCCTCGCGCGAAATATTGCCGATGCTGCCGCCGTTGCCGTTGCTATCCGGCGCGGCAATGCCGAGCGCTTCCTGCAGACGCTCGACGATCTTCTGCTGGTGCTTCGCGATCAGCTCCGGCACGAGCGGCGTGATACGCGCGACGATCGCCTCCATTTCTGTGACGTTCGCGAGCAGCATGTTGGCGAGCTGCGCCCCTTCGCGGCCGCGCACTTCGATCAGATCGGCGATGGCCTGCTTGCCGCAGCCGAGCACGGCGTCGCGCAGCACTTCGGCCGCCACGCCGCTTTCCGCGAGCACGCCGGGCCAGCGCAGGATCTCGCCCGTGCGCAGACGGCCCGACTCGGGAAAGGCTTCGAGCACGGCGCGCTCGAGCCCGGCGAGTTGATCGAGCGCGTCGCGGTTGAGCGCGCCCGCGTTGGCGCCCTGCTCGCTGCGCTGAATGTTGATGCGGATATCGACCTTGCCGCGCGAGAGCTTCGTCATCAGCATTTCGCGCAGCGTGGGCTCGCACACGCGCACGTCTTCGGGCATGCGGAAATTCAGGTCGAGAAAGCGCGAATTCACCGTGCGCAATTCGACGGAAACACTGGCGCCGCCCGTGCCCGAAGCCGCAGCCAGCTCGCGCGTGGCGCTGGCATAGCCGGTCATGCTGTAAATCATGGTTCGTCTCGCGAAGAAAGCCGTGGCGTCGTGCGCAGGGCGCGCGGGTCACGGCGAAGGAATCGAGGCGCCCGGCGTGTTGTCGCGAATGGACGAAAAGCGCGGGGCGGAGAAACCGTATTATCCCATTTTTGGGGGCGCGCCTTCGCAAGCGCGGGCTCCATGGCGCCGCCGGCCTGAGCGTGTCCCTTTTTGCCTTCCCGCCATCCTCCCGCCGCCTTCGGGCCGCGCCCATCGCGAGCCGCGCTTAGGCGGTAAAATCATGGTTTCCCCTTCCCTCTCGTGCCCTCGCGCACCTTCACGATGACCCAATCCAACCAGCGCCCCTCGGGCCGCGCCGCCGACCAGCTTCGCGAAGTCCGCATCACCCGCAATTACACGAAGTACGCCGAAGGATCGGTCCTCGTCGAGTTCGGCGACACGAAGGTGCTGTGCACCGCCAGCGTGTCGGAAAGCGTGCCGCCGTTCCTGCGAGACAAGGGCCAGGGCTGGCTCACCGCCGAATACGGCATGCTGCCGCGCGCGACGCACACGCGCAGCGACCGCGAAGCCGCGCGCGGCAAGCAAACGGGCCGCACGCAGGAAATCCAGCGCCTGATCGGCCGCGCCATGCGTGCGGTATTCGACCTCGAAGCGCTCGGCGCGCGCACCATCAACCTCGATTGCGACGTGCTGCAAGCCGATGGCGGCACGCGCACCGCGAGCATCACAGGCGCGTTCGTCGCGGCTCACGACGCCGTCTCGAAGCTGCTGGCCACGGGCCGTATCGAACGCTCGCCGATCAGCGACTACGTGGCCGCGATTTCGGTCGGCGTGTACGACGGCGTTCCTGTGCTCGACCTCGACTACGACGAAGACTCGCAATGCGACACCGACATGAACGTCGTCATGACGGGCTCCGGCGGCATGGTCGAGGTCCAGGGCACAGCGGAAGGCGCGCCGTTCTCGCGTGAAGAACTGAACGCGCTGCTGGACCTCGCGCAAAGCGGCATCCGCTCGCTGATCGAGAAGCAAAAGGCCGCGCTGGAGATTTCGCATGGCTGATCAGCAGCCAGATTCAGCGGCTAACACCGCGGCTCACGCGCTCGCGCGCGTCGTGCTCGCGTCGAACAACGCGGGCAAGCTGCGCGAGTTCGCGGCGCTCTTCGGCGCGGCCGGCATCGAGCTTGTGCCGCAAGGCGCGCTCAACGTGCCCGAAGCCGAGGAGCCGCATCCCACTTTCGTGGAGAACGCGCTTGCCAAGGCGCGGCACGCGGCGAAGCTCACGGGCCTGCCCGCACTCGCCGACGACTCAGGCCTGTGCGTGCGCGCGCTGCGCGGCGCGCCGGGCGTGTATTCGGCGCGCTACGCGCAGCTTGCCGGCGGCGAGAAGAGCGACGCGGCGAACAACGCGCTACTCGTCGCGAACCTGAAAGATCACGCGGATCGCCGCGGCTACTACTACTGCGTGCTAGCACTCGTGCGTCATGCGGACGACCCCGAGCCGCTGATCGCCGAAGGCCGCTGGCACGGCGTGGTGCTCGACGCGCCGCGCGGCGACAACGGCTTCGGCTACGACCCTTACTTCTACGTTCCCGAGCTTGAGGCCACGGCCGCCGAACTCGATCCGGCGCTCAAGAACGCGTCGAGCCATCGCGCGATCGCGTTGCGCCAACTGCTCGCGCGACTTCGGGAGGACGCGTGAGCGAGCAGCATCGAATCGGCATCGAAGTCGTGAAGTCGTTCACGATGCCTGGCAGCATTCGGCTCGCTTCGCTGCCGCCGCTCGCGCTCTACGTGCATTTTCCGTGGTGCGTGCGCAAGTGCCCGTATTGCGATTTCAACTCGCATGAATGGAAAGGCGAGCGCTTCCCCGAAAACGATTATCTCGACGCGCTGCGCGCCGATCTCGAGCACGCGTTGCCGCTCGTATGGGGACGCCAGGTGCATACGGTGTTCATCGGCGGGGGCACGCCCAGCCTGCTTTCCGCGGCGGGTCTCGACCGGCTGCTTTCGGACGTGCGCGCCCTGCTGCCGCTCGACGCCGACGCCGAGATCACACTCGAAGCGAACCCCGGCACGTTCGAGGCCGCGAAGTTCGCGCAGTTTCGCGCGAGCGGCGTGAACCGGCTCTCGGTGGGCATCCAGAGCTTCAACGAAGCACACCTGAAGGCGCTGGGCCGCATTCACGACGCGGCGCAGGCGCGCCACGCGGTCGAAGTCGCGGCGCATACTTTCGACAACTTCAATCTCGACCTGATGTTCGCGCTGCCTCAGCAAACGCTTGCCGAGTGCGAGGCCGACATCGAGACCGCGCTCTCGTTCAAGCCGCCGCATCTGTCGCTGTATCACCTCACGCTCGAACCGAACACGCTATTCGCGAAGTTCCCGCCACCGCTCCCCGACGACGACCAGTCCGCCGACATGCAGGACTGGATTCACGAGCGCACGAGCGCAGCGGGATACGGACGCTATGAGGTGTCGGCTTACGCGCAGCCGGGTCGCCAGTCCAGGCACAACCTCAACTACTGGCGCTTCGGCGACTATCTCGGCATCGGCGCAGGCGCGCATACGAAGCTCTCGTTTCCGAACCGCATCGTGCGCCAGGCGCGCTACAAGCATCCGGCGACCTTCATCGAGCAGGCACGCGCCGGCACGCCGGTCCAGGAAGAGCACGAAGTGAGCGCGCGCGATTTGCCGTTCGAATTCATGCTGAACGCGCTGCGACTCGTGGAGGGATTTCCGGTGCACCGTTTCATCGAGCGCACAGGTCTGCCGATCACGACGATCGAACCGGCGCTGCAGGAAGCGGAACGGCGCGGGCTCATCACGCGCGATTACGAAAAGATCGCGCCGACGGAGTTGGGACAGCGTTTTCTGAACGACTTGCAGGCGCTCTTTCTCAAGGACCCGCACTGAGGTCGATCTGCATCGACTGAGCGAGTGCCGCCGCGCTTGCGTTTCGGGTTACAATGCGCGGCTCCGGAGGTGTGGCAGAGTGGTTGAATGCACCGGTCTTGAAAACCGGCGAAGGGGTAACCCTTCCGTGAGTTCGAATCTCACCGCCTCCGCCAATTCATGAAACCCTGGCGCTTCGCGGCGTCAGCGTGTCCTCAAAGCGGCCGGCCTTCAGGCCGAAACACCGTTAATCAATTCGATGCTGCTCCGCCACGCGAAAACGCGTGACGAATTATCGCGTTGAAAATAATCAGGACTACGAGATATTTGATATGGCAGGCGGCGCACCGTAGGACGGATCCCTGCCGCCGCCCGAGGGCGTGCCTTGCCATCGAGGGTCGATTAAAGGGTCGAGAGAAATAATCCACCCAGCAAACCACACCCAAAACACTAGGTGAAAACCCTAATCATGAGGTAAAATCCGACCCATCGATGGGAAGATCACCATGCCGCACCAATATCAACTGCTCGAAAAATTCGCATTTACACTTGTCGTTCTGTTCGCCGTAATGTGCTCCAGCTACATCGCGTGGGAAACGTCGCCCAACCTGCGCGACAACTTCCAGGTAGGCAAGGAGCTGTTCCTGAAGAGCGGCGAATACTCGTACGCGTGCGCAACAACCGCGGCCGACCCTTGCGCGCAGTTCCCGGTCGAATAAGCATCCCCAGGCACCTTCGCCGTTCTGCGTGTCCCGCGAACTACGCGGGACAGTGCTGATTGCTTCCCGCCGCGTATCGTCTAAGCTCGAATTCAAGTCCTGCTTCCGAGCTTGTTCGACATGCTCATTTGCGTCCAGTGGTCATGCGGTCCGTCCGCAACGCGCGCCTTCCTCGCACGGCGCCTCGGTCTGCCTGTGCTGTTCGCGATTCTCGGTTGCCTTGGCGCGTGCACGATCACGCCGCCGCCCAAACCGCTCGTCGCCATCCCACCGGCTGCAATCAACAGCGTCACGCTCGACGACTACCGCACCACGGTCGCGAAACACATCGTCGCGCGCAGCCCATCCTACGTTCTGCACGGCACACCGCAAGCCATGCTGCGCTCGCTCGTGGTCGTGTCCTTCACGGTCAATCGCAATGGCCAGATCGTGAAGTCATCGGTCTATCGCACCAACGGCGACGACGAAGCCGAAGCCACCGCCCTCGCGACGCTGCGCCGCGCCGCGCCGCTGCCGCCCCCGCCCGGCCGTCTGCTCAATTCGGCAGGCCAGCTAGAGATGTTCGAGGACTGGCTCTTCAACGACAACGGCAAGTTCCAGTTGCGCACGCTCGCCACGCCGCAGGCGCAGAACTTCCAGTGACATAAAACGCTTGCGCCACCTGCTTACGCCCGCCTTGCTGCACGGTGCGCACGGTCGTTATAATTTTTCGCTATCCCCCGCCGGCGCCAGCCGGCCACGCCTCCCGCCACGCGCCATCCGCGCCTGCGCGTGAGGCTTCGACCGTGCTGCCGCTCCTTCGCGCCTATCGGCGCGCGCCACGACCGGTCAGGAATCAACGTGCACAGCCCGCGCGGTGCGATGCATACTGGCGAAGCGCCGCACCCCGGCGCATGCGGCCGGAGCCCGCCCGAGCCTGCCTGAGCCTTAAACGCCAGCCACGCGGCCGCCCCGCTTCGAACCTGAACAAGACGCCCGCGCAAGCCTCGCAAGACTCTGGCGCAAGCGCGCCACAACGACTGGAGACCCTTGAATGTCAACCTCACCCATTTCGCCCGCGCGCGCCGATCAGGCAAACGCAGCGAAGCAGCAAAGCACCGCACGCGTGATCTTTGCGAGCTTTATCGGCACTGCAATCGAGTTTTACGACTTCTATGTGTACGCAACGGCCGCGGCGCTCGTGATCGGCCCCGTGTTCTTCCCTCACGGCTCGGCCACGGCCCAGGCGCTCTCGGCGTTCGTCACCTTCGGCATTGCGTTCGTCGCGCGGCCGATCGGCTCGTTCATCTTCGGTCACTTCGGCGACCGCATCGGCCGTAAATCGACGCTGGTCGCGTCGCTGCTCGTCATGGGCCTCTCCACCACGCTGATCGGCTTCCTGCCCGGCTATGACGCGATTGGCAGCCTCGCGCCTATCCTGCTGTGCATCCTGCGCTTCGGCCAGGGCATCGGCCTTGGCGGCGAATGGGGCGGCGCCGCGCTGCTCGCGACCGAATACGCGCCGCAAGGCAAGCGCGGCTGGTTCGGCATGTTCCCGCAGCTCGGGCCGTCGGTGGGCTTCCTCGCCTCGAACGGCCTTTTCTTCGGGCTCGCCTCGACGCTCTCCGACCAGCAGTTTCGCGACTGGGGCTGGCGCGTGCCGTTCATCGTCTCGGCGGTGCTCGTCGCGCTCGGTCTGTACGTGCGCCTGAAGATCGCCGAAACGCCCGCCTTCAAGGCCGCCGTCGAGCGCGAGGAGCGCGTAAAGGTGCCGGTCGCGACGCTGCTCTCGCAGTACTGGTGGCCGACGCTGCTCGGCGCGCTCGCCATGGTCGTCTGCTACACGCTCTTCTACAACGCCACGGTGTTCTCGCTCTCGCACGGCGTGACGGCGCTGCACATTCCGCGTCCGACCTTCCTCGGCATGCTGTGCGTCGCCGTAGTGTTCATGGGCATCGCCACGCCGATCTCGGCCTGGCTTTCCGATCGCTTCGGACGCAAGCCCGTGCTGATCGTCGGCTGCATTCTGGCCATTCTCTCGGGCTTCACCATGGAGCCGCTGCTCGGCAGCGGTGCGACGCCGCTCGTGCTGCTCTTCCTCGTGATCCAGCTCTTCCTGATGGGCGCCACGTTCGCCCCGATGGGCGCGCTGTTGCCCGAGCTGTTCCCGACCAACGTGCGCTATACGGGCGCGGGCGTCGCGTACAACCTCGGCGGTATTCTCGGCGCTTCGGTCGCGCCGTATATCGCACAGGTGCTGGCCGCGCGCGGCGGGCTCTCGTGGGTCGGCGCGTATGTGTCGATCGCGGCCTGCGTGAGCCTGTTCGGTGTCCTGTGCATGCGTGAGACGCGTCATACGTCGCTCTCGTAAACGCATGCCCGCATTGACGTAAAAAAAGCGGAATCCGCAGGCGCGGATTCCGCTTTTTTCATGGGTATTCCAGTCGCGCTTTTGATCCCGCTTTAATCCCGCGTTAATGCCTTTGGGCACGCGCAATGCATGCCTATACTCGAATCAACAGGCGGGGAGCGAACTCCCGGGGGAGCCGACGATGAACCTGCATCTGGGCAACGCTGACATTGTTCTGATCATCGCCCTCGCCCTGGGCATCTCCCTTCTGCTGGCGTTTCGCCTGCGCACCGCGAGTTGGCGCGCGGTCCTGCTCGAAGCGCTGGCGGCGAACGCCGCGGCAATCGCCGCGGTCGTCGCGATCGAAATGCTGCTTGCCTGAAGGCAGTCGCGCCGTAAGCGCCGCCTCCTGCGCGGCACTGTGCGACACCGATCAGCGATAGTAATAGCCGTGATGGTAGCCGCCGCCGTAGTAGCCGCCGGCCGGCACCACGACGCAGCCGCCCAGCGAAGCCGCGAGCAGTGCGCCGGCGATGAGGGTAAGCGTCAATCGTTTCACAGTGTTCTCCCTTCAAGTCAGTGTCTGTGTCCGGCCATGCGATGTCGGGCTGGACGGTTACGATTGAACACGACAGCGAACAAGTGAGGCGTTGCAATTTGTAAGCAGCGGTATGGCTCGTGTAACAGTGCGAGCGCTCGAAGCCTTTGGCACACGTGGCGCGAGGCGCCCTTGCAATACAAGCGCGACACTTTTAACAAGCTCGTAATGGGAAAGTACGCGGGAAGACATTCGGGAAACGCCGAAGCAAGCGCAGACCAGCCCGCCAAACTCAAGCGGCGTGAACGTCCGATGCCTGTGCCGATGCGCCGCCTTCGCGCGCGGGATAGATGCGATCGACGGCATCGATCGCGACCTGCACCGGCGGCACGTGACGGCCATCGCCAATCGAGATCGAGCGATTGGACGCACGCACGCCGCTGTGCTCGGCGTCGGTCGTCACGAAGACCATCACCGTGGGCTTGATGAGCGCGTGGGCGAGATGCACGAAGCCCGTGTCGGTGCCGACCACGAGCGCGCAATCTTCGATACGCTGCGCGACCTGCAAAACGGTGAGGCGCGGCAGCACCGTCGCGCCCGGAATGAGCGCCGCGATCTCGCGCGCCGTGACGTGCTCGCTCTCGCTTCCCCACGGCAGTTCGATGCGCAGGCCGCGCGCAATCAACGCCTTGCCGAGTTCGCCCCAATGGCCGACCGGCCACTTCTTCTCGTCTTTCGAGGTCGCGTGAAAGAGCAGCGCGGTGGGCGCCTCCGGTGCGGGCAGCGCGGTGCTGTCGCGCGGAATGCGCATCTGGAATTCGGGCGGCGTGTCGACGGTATAGCCGAGCGCTTCGCCCGCGCTGATGCGCATGCCGTGCCACGCATCGCACTTCGGACGCGGCCCGAAGCGGCCGTTGTACGCGAAGGCCGCGCCGCGCTCGCCGAGGTCCTGGGAGCGATAGCCGAAGCGCCGCCGCCCGCGCGCGAGAAACGCGATGATCGCGCTCTTGTAGACGCCGTGAATATCGATGATGGCGTCATAGCGATAAGCACGCAGCTCCGAAATCGACGCCCAGATCGCCTTGAAGTCGCTCCAGCGGCGCGCCTTCTTGAAGCGGCGCAGCGGCGCGCAAAGCACACGGTCCACGCCCGCGTTCCAGCGCACGATATCGGCAAAGGCCTCGTCCGCGGCCCAATCGACCTTCACGCCCGGAAAGGCGTGCTGCACGTCGGCGACGACCGGAAGCGCCTCGACGATGTCGCCGAGCGAAGTCACTTTGACAATCAAAACTCGTTTCATTGTGCTGCAGGCCGCAGGGCCCGGTAGTCCAGTCTTCAGGGAATTGCGGGAGATTTTAGCGGACGAACCTTGCGCCAGCCTGCGAACGGTGCGATCCGGCACGCGCGAAATCTGTCCCTTTCTTACAGGTTCTGGGGCGGCATCGACATGCGTGCGCCGCAAAATGCGCCGGGCCCGACACGCCACAGCGCGTCGAGCCCGGTATGCGCGATCCGTCGAAGGATCGCGAGGAACGGTCGGCGACTAGTAGACGACGACCGGTGCGGTTCTCACGTACATGGGCCGCGCCGGCACGACGATGCAGCCCGCCAGCATCAACGCGAGCACGGCCGCCGCGAGCAGCTTTTTACTCATAAGAGGGCTCCCTTCGCGCGCCAGATCAGGCGGCCCAATGGCCTTGGACCCAATGCCAGTTCGGGCCGTGCTCGATCCAGTGGCCGGGCACCCAGTGATAGCCGACACGCTCGGCCTGCCAGTGGCCCGTCACCCACACGTACTGGCCGTGGTCCCAGCGCCAGTGGCCCTTGTCCCAGACATAGCCCGCACGCGGCGCCGGCACGACTTCCACGCGCTCCGCGGGCGGCGCCATTCTCGGCTCGACCACGACGATTTCGGCGAATGCGGGAGCCGCGACAGCGCAGGTGCCAGCGGCGACGATCGCAGCCTTGGCGATGAGGAGGCGAATGGAGTTGTTCATGTTGATCACCCTTGATTTTTGGACGCCTTGATTGGCGTTATCCGTTCAATGCGCGAGCACGGCGTTGCGCTGACATCGGCGGTGTAACGGCGCAGGGTGAAGTGAAACTGAATATTTCGGTAAGGCGGCGGCCACGCCAAAAACGCGCGCAGCACGGCAGCCGCGCGCGCTTTCGGTTCAAGCCTGCGGAATCTCGATCTTGACCTCGAGCACTTCGAGATCGTCCTGGCGTTCGAGGCTCACGCGAATGTCTTCATCGGAGATCTTCACGTACTTCGAGATCACCGCGACCAGCTCGCGTTGCAGGGCCGGGAGATAGTCGGCGGGCGGATGGCCGCCTGCGCGCTCGTGCGCAATGATGAGCTGCAGGCGTTCCTTCGCTACCGAGGCGGACTTCTTCTTCTCGCCGAGAAAAAACGAAAGAAACGACATGACGTTCGCCTCCCTTACTTGCTACCGAAGAGGCGCTGGAGCAGCCCCGGCTTCTGGTAATCGGTGAAACGAAGCGTCTTGTCTTCGCCGAGAAAACGCGAAACCACGTCCTTGTACGACTCGGCGACATCGGTGCCGTCGAGATGGACTGCGGGCAGCCCCTGGTTCGATGCGTGCAGCACCGCTTCCGATTCCGGAATCACGCCGATCAGCTCGATGCGCAGGATTTCCGAGATATCGGACAGCGAGAGCATCTCGCCTTCGCTCACGCGCTTGGGGTTGTAGCGGGTGATGAGCAGGTGCTCCTTGATCGGGTCCTTGCCTTCGATTGCGCGCTTCGTCTTCGACGACAGCATGCCGAGGATGCGGTCCGAGTCGCGCACGGAAGAGACTTCGGGGTTCGTCACGATGAGCGCTTCGTCGGCGAAGTGCATGGCGAGCAGCGCGCCCGACTCGATGCCGGCGGGCGAATCGCACACGATGTACTCGAAGTCCATCTTGCGCAGGTCCTCGATCACCTTTTCCACGCCTTCCTTCGTGAGCGCGTCTTTATCGCGCGTTTGCGAGGCCGGCAGGATGAAGAGGTTCTCGCACTTCTTGTCCTTGATGAGCGCCTGATTGAGGTTCGCTTCACCCTGGATCACGTTGATCAGGTCGTACACGACGCGGCGCTCGCAACCCATGATGAGGTCGAGATTGCGCAGGCCCACGTCGAAGTCGATGACCGCGGTCTTGTGGCCGCGCAACGCGAGGCCCGATGCGAAACTCGCGCTCGTGGTCGTCTTGCCGACACCACCTTTGCCCGAAGTCACCACAATGATTTTTGCCATTCCCTTACCTTGCGTTCGTCAGTTTCCCAATTTGGCCTCGTCCTGGCCTCTGCCGCTCATGGCCCTGCTCGCCCGGGCACAACGCTCGGGCGGCGACTCAGGTGAGCCTCAACGGTTCGATCAACAGCTTTTCTTCTTCGAGCCGGATTTGCGCCGGCTTGCCCCGCACGTCGTCGGCGAGTGGAACTTCAGTGGTACGGTAGATACCCGCAATCGAAATCAGTTCCGCCTCGAGGCTCGTGCAGAAAATGCGCGCGTCGTGATTGCCGTGCACGCCCGCGAGCGCACGGCCGCGCAGCGGCGCGTAAATGTGGATGTTGCCCTCGGCGATCACTTCCGCGCCGTTGGAAACGAGGCCGAGCACGACCACGTCGCCCTTCGCGTAGATGCGCTGGCCCGAACGCAGCGGCCGGTCGACCACGAGCGTGGGTTCCGTGCGCGTGCCGGACGGGCTCGCGTCGAGCATTGCCGCGGCGCTCACCGTGGCTGCCGCGCTCGCTTCGGCGGCGGATGGGCCCGTGTCGGTGGAAAAGAGTTCGGGCTGCGCAGCGGCGGATTGCGGAGCGGCCGAAGGGGTGACGGAAGCGGCCGCGTTCGATGCCTCGCCTTCGCTTGCGGCTTCTTCGGCCGGCTTCGCGCCCGCGCCGCGGCGGTCGCGCGCTTCGAGGAACGGCAGGCCTGCTTCGGCGGCCCAGCCATGTTGTTCGGGCTGAGCAACCACGCCCACCGGGCGCATGCGCACGCTTTGGAGCAAGCGAACGATATCGCCGAGCGCGACCTGCTCGCCGTCGGCGAGACGCCGCACGTCGATCGCGACCGTGTCGTTTGCGAAGAATTCGGGCGTCGCCTCGAAGCGTCGAGTAAGCTCGGCGCGCATGGCATCGAGCTCGGTTGTCTTGACCACGAACAGAAGCGTATCGACTGAACCGCTCTTCAGTTCAAAATATGGCGATTTCCTGGGCGACATGGCGTTCGGCTAAAAATTTTGCGTATTTTACAGGCGCGGGCGCGCACGGCCATTATTTTTAATGGTGTATTCGGCCAAATTCGCTGCTGAATACGCGCAAACAAATCTGGCGCAAAAAAAGCGCGCGAAGGAGAGACGCCGCGAGGGACGCCGCGGCGCGAATGCCGGGCGTTATGGCGAAGGAGCGGCCGAAGAAGCGGACGCCGTGGGCTCGCCCAGCGCGCGCATGAGCAGCGTTTCCCATTGTTCGGGCTGCTGCTGGCTGCGCGCGTGGTCGCCGGTGGCGACGAAGCCGAGGCGCTCGTAGAAGCGCATGGCCGTCGTGTTCGCGTCGGTCACCCAGGCGTAGACCTGCGTGGCGCCTTCGCTCACGAGCCAGTCGATGGCGCTGTTCAGCAGCAGTTCGCCGCCGCTCAGATGACGCACCGCAGGCGCGACCCACAGCGCCGAGACGAACGCGCGGCGCGCGGGCGCGCTTTCGAAGCTCGCGCCGATCAAACCGGCCGGATGGCCTTCGGTATAGAGAATGAACGACGTGCCCGTGTGCGAAACCGCATGCCGGGCCGCCGCAGCGTCGAAAACGGCGGCATCGGCGGATAGCGCGTCTTCGAGCGTGTCGCCGAATGCATAAGGCGCATCGCGCAACGAAGCTGTTCGAAGCTCGCGGAGCACGGCACCCTGATCGGCGGCGATACGGCGAACGGTCAGTGACGGACTCATGCAGTCGTAAACCCCAATAAAGCGCTAACGCGTAGCTTTAACCGAACTGGCTTGAGAGTCAAATCCTTATTTGACAATTGCGGGCGGACCACGCCCGGCGTGCGAGCCTTGACAGACGGCCGCCCAGGCCGCACAGCCGCGCTCACGGGGCCTCGTAGGCGCCAGTGCCGTCCGGCCAGGGCGTGAGGAGTTCATAGCCGTCTTCCGTGACGGCGACCATGTGCTCCCACTGCGCCGAGAGCGAGCGGTCCTTGGTGACGACCGTCCAGCCGTCGCGCTGCACCGTCGTGCCCGCGCGGCCCGCGTTCACCATCGGCTCGATCGTGAAGACCATGCCCGGCTTCAGGCGCACACCCTGCCCCGGCTGCCCGTAGTGCAGCACCTGCGGTTCCTCGTGATAGACCTTGCCGATGCCGTGGCCGCAATACTCGCGCACGATCGAGAAGCCGGCTGCCTGAGCGCGCTTCTGGATGGCGTGGCCGACGTCGCCGAGCGTCGCCCCCGGCTTCACCTCGCGGATGCCCGCGAGCATCGCCTCGTAGGTCGTGTCGATCAGTTGACGGCCCACCGTGCTCGGCGTGCCGACGCAGTACATGCGGCTCGTGTCCCCGAAATAGCCGTCCTTGATCACGGCCACGTCGATGTTGATGATGTCGCCGTCCTTGAGCACCTCGCCGCGATTCGGAATGCCGTGGCAGACCACGGAATTGACGGACGTGCAGATCGTCTTCGGAAAGCCAAGGTAGCCGACATTGGCCGGCACGGCCTTGAGCGTGTTGACGATGTAGTCGTTGCAGAGCGCGTCGAGGTCGTCGGTGGAGACGCCCGGCTTCACGTGCTCACCGATCATCGCGAGCACGTCGGCGGCGAGACGGCCCGAAATGCGCAGGCGCTCGAGATCGTCGGCAGACTTGTAGGTGATAGGCATCTGTGGACCGAAGTGGGCGCGGCGGCGCACGCATGCGCTTCGCCGCAAATTCAAAGGAGCGATTGTACCGGCGCTGCGACGTCGCTTGCGCCCCAAACCGCGTCATCCCGCTGACGCCGGGCATCGAATTTTCAGATATCTCCGATTGTTCGAGCGCAAGCCACCGTCAAGAATGAGAAATATCTTACATCGCGAGCAGACAGTCCGATCATGATCTCAAGTCATCCCGCCCCCTCTTCCACTCAAAACGCGGCGCTCAACGTCCTGATTGCACTGCCGACTTACGACAACTCGGTGCATTTCGACTTCGCCATGGCGCTCGCGCGGCTCATGGAAGCGCTCAAGGAAAACGGCATCCGCTACGAGTACATTCATACCGCTTCGTCGCACATCATCCGCGCGCGCAATTTTTTTGCGAATTATTTTCTGAGCCATCCCGAGTTCACGCATCTGCTTTTTCTCGACACGGACATGGACTTCACG
The DNA here is from genome assembly GCF_905220295.1 of Paraburkholderia sp. J76. Lineage (NCBI taxonomy): Bacteria > Pseudomonadati > Pseudomonadota > Betaproteobacteria > Burkholderiales > Burkholderiaceae > Paraburkholderia > Paraburkholderia sp. J76. Next base: position 61,021 of record NZ_CAJMZJ010000017.1, on the reverse strand, counting down.
CGCGAGGCGATCTTGCGCCTGATCGCCGGTGACAAGCCCGTGGCCGGCGTTGCCTGCCCGTATCGCTATTTCGACCGGGAAAAGGTGATTACGAGCGCCGACGTGGGGCTCACACTGCGCGAATGGCAGGAAAAAACCGTGGACTACAACACGGCGATTCTCGCCGACGAAGCGGGCAACAGCTTTGTGTCCGACGGCTGGGCCGAGGTGAGTCATATCGGCACGGGCATTTTCCTCGTGCGGCGCGAGGCGCTGGAGGCAATCGTGCCGCATACGGAGCTTTACCGCCCGCCCACGCAGTACGCGGGCTATCTGCCGGACGGCAAGTTCTATGCGTTCTTCGACACCGTTGGCGAGAAAGGCGTGTATCTCTCGGAAGACCTGTCGTTCTGCCGGCGCGTGCGCGCGGCGGGCAAGTCGGTGTGGGCGCTCGTCGACGAAAAGATCGTGCACCACGGCGGATCGTCGATTTCGGGCACTTACCTCAATGCGCTGAACCTGCGCGGGCATATGCAAAAGTAAAGCTGTGCTCCGGCGGCGCACGCCGGAGCACAGGCAGAAAAGCAAAAACCCCTGCAGCGATTAAGCATGCAGGGGTTTTCTGAATCTGGCGGAGAGGGTGGGATTCGAACCCACGGTACGGGGAAACCGTACGCCTGATTTCGAGTCAGGTACATTCGACCACTCTGCCACCTCTCCGGTGTACTGCCTTTTTACTGCTTCTCCGACCTTGGTCGGCGACCGGAGAAGCGAAGATTATAGAACGTTTTTTGAATTCCGCAAGCCCTCTCTGCAAAAAAGTTTCGAGGGCGAGCAGATTCAGGCGTTCGCTTCGAGGCGCGCCACGCCACCCATGTACGGACGCAGCACTTCGGGCACGGTGACCGAGCCGTCCGCTTCCTGATAGTTCTCCAGCACGGCAACGAGCGTGCGGCCCACGGCGAGGCCCGAGCCATTGAGCGTGTGCACGAGTTCCGGCTTGCCCTGCGCGTTGCGATAGCGCGCCTGCATGCGGCGCGCCTGGAACGCTTCCGTATTCGAGCAGCTCGAAATTTCGCGATACGTGTTCTGCGCGGGCAGCCACACTTCGAGGTCGTAGGTCTTGGTCGCCGAGAAGCCCATGTCGCCCGTGCACAGCGTGATGACGCGGTACGGCAGGCCGAGCTTCTGCAAGATGGTTTCCGCGTGGACGACCATCTGCTCGAGCGCGTCGTACGACGTTTCGGGCGCAACGATCTGCACCATCTCCACCTTGTCGAACTGGTGCTGACGGATCATGCCGCGCGTGTCGCGACCGTAGGAACCCGCTTCCGAGCGGAAGCACGGCGAATGCGCCGTGAGCTTGATGGGCAGCGCGCTGCCTTCCACGATGCTCTCGCGCACCGTGTTCGTGAGCGAGATTTCCGAGGTCGAAATGAGGTACTGCGTGACCGTGTTCTCGCCGCCGCCCTTTTCCACGCGGAACATGTCGTCGGCGAACTTGGGAAGCTGGCCCGTGCCGTACAGGATCTCCGGATTGACGATGTACGGCGTGTACGTTTCCGTGTAGCCGTGCTCGAGCGTGTGCGTGTTGATCATGAACTGCGCCAGCGCGCGATGCAGGCGCGCGATCTGGCCGCGCAGCATCGTGAAGCGCGCGCCCGAGAGCTTCGCGCCCGTCTCGAAATCGAGACCCAGCGGCGTGCCCACGTCCACGTGATCCTTAACCTCGAAGTCGAACGCGCGCGGCGTGCCCCAGCGGCGCACTTCCACGTTGTCGGATTCGTCCTTGCCCGCCGGCACGCTTTCGTGCGGCAGGTTCGGCACGCCGAGCAACAGCTCCGAGAGCTTCGACTGGATCTCGTCGAGCTTGGCGGCCGACGCCTTCATCTCGTCGCCGATGCCGCCCACTTCGGCCATGACCGCCGAGGTGTCCTCGCCGCGGCCTTTCATCGCGCCGATCTGCTTCGACAGACTGTTGCGGCGTGCCTGCAGTTCTTCGGTGCGGGTCTGGATGGCGCGGCGTTCCGCTTCGAGCGCGGAAAAGGCCGCCACGTCGAGGGTGTAGCCGCGGTCGGCGAGGCGCTTCGCGACGCCGTCGAGGTCTTTGCGCAGCATCTGGATGTCGAGCATGGGATTGTGAGACGCAGTTTCGTTGTATGAAGGGACGATTTTAGCGCACCGGCCGGGGCAGTCTGGCGCACTCCGGCGCGACCGGCATCAGCCTTTGCGCTTCCTTTCGCGGATTTCGTCCCGGTGCTCCTCGCGCCATTGCGCGTCGAGGTCGGCGAGGCGCGCGAGCTTTTCGCCGATCTTGCCTTCGAGGCCGCGCGGCGTGGGCTGGTACCAGTGCGGCTCGCGCATGCCATCGGGCAAATAGGTTTCACCGGCCGCGTAGGCGTCGGGCTCGTCGTGCGCATAGCGGTATTCGTGGCCGTAGCCCAGCTCTTTCATCAGCTTCGTGGGCGCGTTGCGCAGATGGATGGGCACCGCGCGCGACTGGTCCTTGCCCACGAAACGACGCGCCTCGTTATAGGCGTTGTAGCCCGCGTTCGACTTCGGCGCGACGGCCAGATAGATCACGGCCTGCGCGAGCGCGAGTTCGCCTTCGGGCGAGCCAAGGCGCTCGTAGGTCTCGGCCGCGTCGAGCGTGATGCGCCCGGCGCGCGGGTCGGCGAGACCGATGTCCTCCCACGCCATGCGCACGATGCGCCGCGCGAGATAACGCGGGTCCGCGCCGCCGTCGAGCATGCGGCAGAACCAGTAGAGCGCGCCGTCCGGGTTGCTGCCGCGCACCGACTTGTGCAGCGCGCTGATCTGGTCGTAGAACGCATCGCCGCCCTTGTCGAAGCGGCGCAGGTTCTCGGCAAGCGCGCTGCCGAGCAGTTCGCCGTCTATCTCCGTCTTCTTTTGCTGGGCGGCCGCGCGCGCGACGATTTCCAGGTTGTTCAGGAGCTTGCGCCCGTCGCCGTCCGCAGAACCGATCAGCGCTTTTTTCGCTTCGTCGGTGAACGTCAGGCCGCCCAGTTCCGCGGAAGCACGCGCCAGCAGTTCGCCCTGCTCTTCCTCGTCGAGGCTCTTGAGCACGTACACGGCCGCACGCGAGAGCAGCGCGCTGTTCACCTCGAACGACGGGTTTTCCGTCGTCGCGCCGATGAACACAAAGAGGCCCGACTCGACATGCGGCAGGAAGGCGTCCTGCTGGCTCTTGTTGAAGCGATGGACCTCATCGACGAACACGAGCGTCTGGTGCCCATGCGCGCGATGCACCTGCGCCTGCTCCACGGCTTCGCGGATGTCCTTCACGCCCGAGAGCACCGCCGAGAGCGCGATGAATTCGGCGTGGAAGGCATCGGCCATGAGGCGCGCGAGCGTGGTCTTGCCCACGCCCGGCGGCCCCCAGAGGATCATCGAATGCGCTTCGCCGGACTCGAACGCCACGCGCAGCGGCTTGTTGGGCCCGAGCAGATGCTTCTGGCCGATGACCTCGTCGACGGAACGCGGGCGCAGTCGCTCGGCGAGGGGGACGTTGGCACGGGTTTCTTCAAACATGACGTTTTCGCGATAATGACGGCTTTCCGGCAGGCCGCTCGTATGTTGCCAATTCGCCGAAGGATTCGGGGACATACCGCCCGCCATCGCAAATCGGCCTGCCGCACCGGATGCAGTCGTGCATTATGACAGTGTGCGACGCGGCGCGAAGCGCGGGGCCTGGCGGCTTACGCCGACTGGGCCGGACAACATAGATAAAACAGACGATACAGAGGAAAGCGTTCCACATGACTCAAGATTCGCACGCCGGCGAAGCCGGCTCCACCTACGCGCCGAACGTGCCTGTGCCCGACGCGCGCCGCCAGTTCCGCACCGGCGACGCCTTCGCGCTGTGGTTTTCGCTCGGCATCGGCCTGCTGGTCGCGCAGGCGGGCGCGCTGCTCGTGCCGGGCCTTTCGCTGCCCCACGCGCTCGTGGCCATCGTCATCGGCAGCGTGATCGGCGTCGTGCTGCTCGCGCTCGCGGGCGTGATCGGCACGGACACGGGCCTCGCCGCCATGTCGTCGCTGCGCCCGACGCTCGGCATTCGCGGCGTGTCGGTGCCGGCTGTCATCAACATGGTGCAGCTCGTGGGCTGGGGCTCGTTCGAGATCATCGTGATGCGCGATTCGGCCGATGCGCTCGCCAAACAGGCCTTCGGCCTTTCGATGCCGCTCGTCTGGACCGTGATCTTCGGCGTGCTCGCCACGCTGCTCGCCGTGAGCGGCCCGCTCTCGTTCGTGCGGCGCTTCCTGCGCACATGGGGCATCTGGCTGCTGCTCGCGGGCGCGGCCTGGCTCACGTGGAGCCTGCTCGTGAAGCAGGACATCGGTGCGCTCATGCGCCGCCCGGGCACGGGCGAGATGCCGTTTGGCAGCGCCATCGACCTCGTGGTGGCGATGCCGCTCTCGTGGCTGCCGCTCATCGCCGACTACACGCGCTTCGGCCGCAAAGCGGGCGAAACCTTCCGCGGCACGCTGCTGGGCTACGGCATCGCGAACCTGTGGTTCTACGCGCTGGGCGCCGTCTACGGCCTGGCCGCAGGCGGCGGCGACGCGCTCCTCACCACGGCGCTCGCCCAGGCCGGCGGCGGCTTCGCGCTGCTGCTCGTGCTGATCGACGAAATCGACAACGCCTTCGCCGACATCCACTCCGCCGCCGTCTCGACCGGCACGTTCTGGACGCGCGCCAGCGTGCCCTGGCTCTCCGCCGCGTTCGGCGCGCTGTGCACGCTGATTGGCCTCGTCGTGCCGATGGCGAAGTACGAGAACTTCCTGCTCTTCATCGGCTCGGTGTTCGCACCGCTCTTCGGCGTGGTGCTCGCCGATCACTTCATCGTGCGCCGCCGTCGCATCGACCCGCAGGCGCTCGCCGATCTGAACGGCGCGTACGGCTATTCGGGGGGCTGGCACGTGAGCGCGTTCGTCGCGTGGGCGGTCGGTTTCGGCGCGTATCAGGCGCTCAACCAGTGGCTGCCGAACCTCGGCGCGACGCTGCCGTCGCTCGTGATCGGAGGGCTGTGCTACCTCCTGCTCGCGGGGCGCCGGCGCGCGGCTTATGCCTGATGCGCCGTACGTCGCTTTGATCGCGCGATAAAAAACGCCAGGCGTCGAAGCCTGGCGTTTTCTTTTTGGGCAAAGCGCGAGGCGTTACTCGCAATGGCCGCAGCCGCCGTGCGAATGATCTTCAGCGCCCAGATGCTGCGCGGCCTGCGCGCTGATGCCCAGACGCTGCAGCAGCTTGCGGTCGGCCTGCGCTTGCGGGTTGCTCGTGGTGAGCAACTGGTCGCCGTAGAAAATCGAGTTCGCGCCCGCCATGAAGCACAGCGCCTGGAGCGCGTCGTCCATCTGCTCGCGGCCCGCCGACAGGCGCACCATCGCCTTCGGCATCGTGATGCGCGCCACGGCGATCGTGCGCACGAACTCGAACGGGTCGATCGGCTCCGTGCCTTCGAGCGGCGTGCCCGTGACCTGCACGAGATTGTTGATCGGCACCGACTCCGGGTACGGCTCCATGTTCGCGAGCTGCGCAATCAGGCCCGCGCGCTCGCGGCGCGATTCGCCCATGCCGACGATGCCGCCGCAGCACACGTTGATGCCCGCGTCGCGCACACGTTCGAGCGTCTCGAGGCGGTCCTCGTAAGTGCGCGTCGAGATGATCTTGCCGTAGAACTCCGGCGACGTATCGAGGTTGTGGTTGTAGTAGTCGAGGCCCGCGTCGGCGAGCGCCTTCGCCTGGTGATCTTCGAGCATGCCGAGCGTCACGCAGGTTTCCAGCCCCATCGCCTTCACGCCGCGAATCATGTCCTTGATCGGCTCCAGATGGCGATCCTTCGGATTGCGCCACGCCGCGCCCATGCAAAAGCGCGTCGCGCCGTTGGCCTTGGCCGAGCGCGCCGCGTCCAGCACCGCGCCCACTTCCATCAGCTTGCCCGCTTCGAGTTCCGTGTCGTGATGCGCCGATTGCGGGCAGTACGCGCAGTCTTCCTCGCAACCGCCCGTCTTGATCGACAGCAGCGTGGAAAGCTGCACGGCGTTCGCGTCGAAATGCTCGCGATGCACTTGCTGCGCACGGAACATCAGATCGTTGAACGGCAGCTCGTAGAGCGCGGCGACGTCGGCGACTTTCCAGCGCGCGGCGGCTTCCGCCGCAGCGTGGGCGCTGGGCGCGGTGGCCTTCAGGGAGGTGATGTCGATGTGGGTTTGCGTCATGGTGTCGGGTCCTTCTTTACGTGACTGTGCGTTCGGTGCTTCAGGCGTTTGCGCGCAGGCGCGCGAGCAATGCGTCGATGTTCAGGTGTTCGGCCGCGTCGTCGGCGCTCGCGCCGCGCATGTGCGGCACGACGCCCACGAGCGGCGCGCCGTACTGAGCGGCCAGCCGCTCGCGCAGCGCGTCGATGTTTTCTGCGGGGAAGGTCATGGCCGGATCGATTCGATTCGCGACCCAGCCCGCGAGCTTCAATCCGCGCGCGGCAATCGCTTCGGCGGTGAGCAATGCGTGGCTGATGCAGCCAAGCCGCATGCCCACCACGAGCACCACGGGCAGACCAAGCGCGACGGCGAGGTCGGCGGTATCCGCGGTTGCCGTGAGCGGCACGCGAAAGCCGCCCACGCCTTCCACGACGACGGCATCTGCGCGCTCGCAGGCCGCCTGGTAGCAATCGACGATGCGCGTCATGTCGAGCGTCACGCCTTCGAGTGCGGCGGCGATGTGCGGCGCGGCGGGCTCCTTGAGCAGGAATGGCGTGCGAATTTCCGGCGGCAGCAGCACGCTCGCGGCGGCGTCGAGCTGATCGGCGTCCTCGTTGTGCCAGGCGCCGTCGCGCTCGTAAGCGCCCGCGGCGATGGGCTTGAGCGCCGCGGCACGCAGCCCCGCATGCGTGAAGCCGCGCAGCAGCGCCGCGCTCACGAAGGTCTTGCCGATCTCGGTATCGGTGCCGGTGACAAAAAGCGAAACCGTCATTGCGCGAACTCCGGTGCGGAGGTGCGCGTCGCGAGGCTCGCGCGTTGCAGCGATGCGTTCAGCCGGTCGAGGTCCGCATCCGAATGCGCAGCGGAAAGCGAAATGCGCAGACGCGAGGTGCCTTCGGGCACGGTCGGCGGCCGGATGGCGGGCACCCACAGGCCGTCGCGTTCGAGCGCGGCCTGCAGCGCGAGCGTCGCTTCGTTCGCGCCGATGACGAGCGGCTGCACGGCGGTATGCGAATCGACGGGCTGCCAGCACGTTTCTACCAGCAGCGAACGCGTGCGGGCGATCAAATGCCCGAGGTGCGCGCGCCGCGCGTCGCCCTCTTCACCCGCGATCAAACGCAGGCTCGCCGACACCGCATGAGCAACGGCCGGCGACGAAGCCGTCGTGAAGATGTACGGACGTGCGCGCTGCACGAGCCATTCGATCACGGTGCCGTGCGCGCAGATGAACGCGCCCGCCACGCCCGCGGCCTTGCCGAGGGTGCCGACCATCACGAGATGGTCCGAGCGCAGTGCGGCTTGCGCCAGCGCGCCGCGACCCTGCGGGCCGAGCACGCCGAAGCCGTGCGCGTCGTCGACCACGAGCCACGCGCCATGTTTTTCCGCAAGTTCGACGAGACGCGCGAGCGGCGCGACATCGCCGTCCATGCTGAACACCGTGTCGCTCACGATCAACTTCGCGCCGGCGTCGCTCGATTCGAGCATCGCGGCTAGCGCGTTCATGTCGCCATGCGGATAGATCTCGATGTCGGCGCGCGAGAGCCGCGCACCGTCGATTAGCGAGGCGTGGTTGAGCGCGTCGGAGAAGATCGTCGTGCCGCGGCCCGCGAGCGCCGTGAGCACGGCCAGGTTCGCCATGTAGCCGGTGCTGAAGTACAGCGCGCGCGGCGCATCGACGAAGGTGCCCGCGAATGCCGCGAGATCGTCTTCGAGTTGTGCATGCGCGCGCGAGTGGCCGCCCAGCAGATGCGAGCCGCCGCTGCCCGCGCCGTAGCGCTGCGCGCCTTCTGCGATGGCGGCGACCAGTTGCGGATGCGCGGCGAGACCGAGATAGTCGTTGCTGGCAAAGCCGATGGTCGCGCGGCCGTCCACCTGCATATGCGCGCTGCAAGGCGTGCCCACGGTGCGGCGGCGGCGGCGCAAGCCGCGCGCGTCGATATCGCGCAAGCCTTGGTCCAACGTATCGATCAACAGATTGTGATGCGCCATATCAGATGTCCTCCAGGACGGTGGCGTCGAAAGTCTCGCGCGTGCGTGCGGCGAGGAACGCCTGCATTTCGTTGTCCAGAATATATGGCGGCATGACATAGACCGTCGTGCCGATCGGGCGCAGCAGCAGTTCGCGCTGCAATGCATTCTCAAAGAAGCGTCGCGAGAACGTGGCCGCGCGCTGCGGGTCTTCGAGCGCGACGTCGAACGCGAGTATCGTGCCGCACTGGCGCAGGTTGCGTACGAGCGGATGCGCGGCGAACGGCTCGAACAGTTCGCGCAGTTGCGCTGATTTGCGTGCGTTCGCGGCGAGCACGTCATCGCGCTCGAACAGGTCGAGCGTGGCGAGCGCCGCGCGGCATGCGAGCGGATTGCCCGTGTACGAATGCGAATGGAGGAAACCGCGCGTGGTGTCGTCGTCGTAGAACGACTCGTAGATGGCGTCGCGCGAAAGCACGATCGAAAGCGGCAGATAACCGCCGCTAATGCCCTTCGAAAGCGTGAGCAGATCGGGCCATACGCCGGCCTGCTCGCACGCGAAGAACGTGCCGGTACGCCCGCAGCCCACGGCGATTTCGTCGGCGATCAGGTGCACGCTGAAGCGGTCGCACAGCGCGCGCAAGCCCTTCAGATACGCGGGATCGTGCATTGCCATGCCGGCCGCGCACTGCACGAGCGGCTCGACAATCAGCGCGGCGATGCGGCCTTCGCGCTCGACGAAAAGCCGCTCGACATCGGCGAGCGCGCGCGCCGCGACGTCCAGCGCTGTTTCGCCGGGTTGCGCCGCGCGCGCATCGGGCGACGCGACCACATGCGCGTGATGCAGCAGCGGATCGTAAGCATCCCTGAATAGCTTCACATCGGTCACACCGAGCGCGCCGATGGTTTCGCCGTGATAGCTGTTGGCAAGGCAGACGAATTCGCGCTTGTCGCTCTCGCCGCGGTTGCGCCACGAATGAAAGCTCATCTTCAGCGCGATTTCGACGGCCGACGCGCCATCGGAAGCGAAAAACGCATGACCGAGCACGCCGCCCGTGCGCGCCGAAAGACGCTCGGCAAGCTCCACGGCGGGTTCGTGCGTGCAGCCCGCGAGCATGACGTGTTCGAGCGTGTCGAGCTGCGCCTTGAGCGCGGCGTTGATCGACGCATTGGCGTGGCCGAAGAGGTTCACCCACCACGAACTGATCGCGTCCAGATAACGGCGGCCTTCGCGGTCATAAAGCCACGGGCCCTCGCCGCGCGCGACGGCCACGAGCGGCACGCGCTCGTGATGTTTCATCTGGGTGCAGGGATGCCACACGGCGCGCAGGCTGCGAGCGACCCAGTCGGTCGCGGGGCGATCTTCGCGGGTAAGGTTCGAAGAGTGAGATAGCGAATTCAAATACGACTCCCGATACGACAGCGGGACCGAGATTAACGTGTTAGCCGACGCAATGCACTACCCCGAAAATCGCACTCAAACGCGCGCCGGCGCGGCGTTTCGAGCCGTTCGGAGCAGCTCGGAACCGATCGAAAATAAAGACCAGAAATGCAAGGAGATGACGACGACAAAGTGAACCCGCCTTATGCAAAAAAATCTGCGGGCCGGTGCGAAATTGCAGAACGTGGGATAGCGAAGCGCGTATTTTTGGCGACGCGCGGCAAGCGCGCGGGCGCGGGAAACAGAGGCGGGAACAGAGGCGGGAACGGATGTGGGAACAGATGCGGGGACGCAAAGCAAAGCGGCCCCTCAAGGGGCCGCGCGATGCTGAAGCGCCGAAGAATGTGAGCCGGACAGCAGCCGGAGCAGCGGGATGCCGAAAATTACCGGCTCGCCAGCGCGTGGTCGCTGTCGTCGGCGTTGCCGTTGTCCGCCGTGGCGCGCGTCGTGTCGGCGTCGCCGTTCCGGGCGGTCTGCGTGCCGCCGTTGTTCCAGACCACCGTGTCATTCACGGCGTAGAGGCGGCAGGGATCGGCGCTGTGCTTTTCGCAGTTCGAGATTGCCACGGCCATCGGATTGTCGCCGCCTTCGGCCCACGACCATGCGCCGGAGTCGGACACCGCGAATGCGCGGCTCGGATACTGCTTGAGGAAGTTTCGATAACCGTCGCGGCCCGCCTGATCGACGAACGGCACGGCGCCCACCGAATCGATCTGCGCGAAGCCGGTACCGCCGGGCGCGACCGGCGTCGCCACGCGATACTGCACCGCTGTCGGCAGGCCGCGGTTGGCGAGGAACGCCTCGACCGTCGGCCACCAGATCTTCACGCCGTCGCGATCGCCCACGAGGCGATGCGCGTCGTTCTTGTACGCGCCGAAATCCACGAGCTTTGCCGTCGCGGCCGGGCGGTCCTCACCCGTTTGCGCGTCGCGGTAGGCCGCGAACATCTTCGCGACGAGATCGGGCGACCAGACCGAGTCGTTGTCGCCGTAGAGCCAGAGCGAGGCCACGCGGGCCTTGCCGCCGTAGTCGCCGAACGCCTGGGTCAGGTTGCCCTGCCAGCCCGTGCAGGCGTCCTGGCGCAGGCCGCCCGAGAAGTTGATGAGGGCGCGCACGCCGTTCGCCGCCTCGGTGCCATAGGCCATGGTGGCGAGGCCGCCGTGCGAGGTGCCCGCGACGATGATCCGCGTGGCGTCGACATAGGGTTGCTTCGACATGTACGCGATGGTCGAAGCGACATCGGCCGCCTGGCCGAGGCCGTTGCTCGCGACGTCGCAACCGTCCTGCTGATACGAGCCGCCCGACTCCGCGAAGCCCTGGCGGTTCGGCGCGACGACGACATAACCGCGGCGCACGAATTCGCGCGCGAACGAAAGCGGATCGCTGCGAGCCTGGAGATGCGGGTCGCCCGGAATCTTGCCGTGGTTGAAGATCACCATCGGGAACGGGCCGGCGCCGTTCGGACGGTAAATCGTGGTTTCGAGCGTGACGTCGCCCGATGCATCGACGGGAACGCGGATCACCTGCTCGTTCATGCTGGAGGGCACGACGGGCAGATAGGCGTCGTCGAGCGCGATGCGAGGCACGTTGGCGCTGCCGAGGGGACCGCCTGCAAGGTTCGCTTCAGACGCGTTAGGGGAATGCGTTGCGGAGGTGCTGGCGGCGAGCGGCGCGTTCGCACTCGCACTTGCCGGATCGGAAAGCGACGCTGCGTGAGCAACCGAAAGCACGCACGCGGTGCCGGCTACGATCCATCCGGTAAGGAGCTTCCTGAACGCCATGCGCTACACCACCTGCAAAAGACCTGCTGCTGTGACTCCGACAACCGTCCGATCATTGCCCGCGCTTCGGCCCTTTCAGGGCACAACGAGACACCGTTGCGCCTGGCCGCGAAGCCAGGAGCGTGTGTGACCCGTCACGTGGGATTGCACCGATCGGAACACCTGCGCGGCGCAGTTCTATCGTCGATCAGACCCGCCGCCAGCACCCGTTGCAGTCGATACATGCGCATAGGAAAAGGGTTTTTCACTATGCACTTACGTATCGTGCCGGGCACCGTGATTAGATACTCGCACGACAAATATTTGTTGTGCAATTCAGGGCTAACCCGGCATAAGGCATGCCAACCGCGCGCGGGCCGCGTGGCATGGCGCACACCGGGTTTCGGGTCCGCAGCGAGCGCGCGGATTTTTAAAAAAGGTCCGGGTGGAGAGCGTCGCGCGCGGACAACAGCGGCGCGACTGTGCAGTAAGCACTTGTTTGCAAAGGCATTATTTCGGGCGTCATGACGGCGAAACGTCGCCGTCGACATAACGCCAGCGGCCGTCGCCGCCCCGCGTGAAGCGGCTCGTCTCGTGCAGCCGGAACGCGCGGCCGCCCGTTTTGTAGCGCGCGACGAATTCGACGATTGCGTGCATCTCGTCGCGTTGCTCGTGGCGTTTGACGGCCAGCCCGAGCCAGCGGGGCGCGCCCTCCGCGGCGGGGTTCACGTCGAGATCGGAGGGACAGGTCTCGCTTGCCCATGTCGAGCGCAGATACGCCTCGTCGCCCAGCACGTAGGCGGTGTACCGGGAGCGCATCAATTCGAGCGCCGTGGCGGGCGCGGCACCTTCGTCGATGAAGCGGCCACAGCATTGCGTGTAGCGCGGCGGCCGGGCGGCCGGCTTCTGGCTCGGCGCGGCGCCGCCACAGGGACAATCAGAAGGCCGGGGGGCGGCCTGTGCAGCGCGGGCGGTATCAGCGTTCATGGGGTCGGGCCTGAGTTGCGGGAGCCCGCAAGCGTAGCGCAGACGCGCGGCGCGTTACCAGTCGAGTTCGGTGCCGTCGTACTGGAAGAAGCGGCCGTTGAAGACGTCGCGCGCGGCGGCCGCCTCGGCCACCACCTCGCGCATGCCGGCGACGCTCACCGCCGGGTCGATCGCCGCGTGCGCGCCCCCCATGTCGGTGCGCACCCACCCCGGATGCAGCGCGACGCATGTGGCGCGGCGCGTTTGCAGCGACGTGATCTTCAGCACGTCGTTGAGCGCGGCCTTGCTCGCGCGATAGAGCCAGCCCGTCGTGCCCGTGGTCTCGGCAATGCTGCCCATGCGGCTCGACAGCACGCCGAGCACGCCATGGGCTTTGTCGACGAGCGGCAGCAGGATCGGGATCAGTTGCATCGGGCCGCGCACGTTGGTGTTCATCACGTATTCGAAGTCTTCGGCCGTGACGGTTTCGACGCCTTCGGTGCGCGGGCCATACACGCCGGAGACGACGAGCGCCACGTCGAGCCGCTCGCCTTCGAGCTTCCCGCCGAGCGCGGCGATCTCCTCGGGCCGCGCGATGTCGAGCTGAAAGGTCTGCGCGCCGATGCCACGCAAGGCTTCGAGCGCCTCGGGCCCGCGCGCCGTGGCCAGCACGCGCCAACCGGCCTTCGCATACTGCCGGGCGAACTCGAGACCCAGGCCCCGCGACGCGCCCACGATCAACGCTGTTTTCATCTCGTCACCCTCGTCTGTGCGTGCATGGAAACCGCTGCGGCGCGCCGCCTGCCTGCATCGCCCAAGGCGGCGCGCGTCTTCTGGCGCTAGCCTACAGCAGTTCGACGCCCATCGCCGTGGCTTCCCCGCCGCCGATGCACAGCGTCGCCACGCCGCGCTTGCCGCCGCGCGCGCGCAACGCGCCGATCAGCGTCACGAGAATGCGCGCGCCCGAAGCGCCGATGGGGTGGCCGAGCGCGCACGCGCCGCCGTTCACGTTGACCTTCTCGTGCGGCAGATCGTGCTCCTTCATCGCGGCCATCGTGACCACGGCGAAGGCCTCGTTGATCTCGTAGAGATCGACGTCGCTCGCTTTCCAGCCGGTCTTCTCGAACAGCTTCTTGATCGCGCCCACCGGCGCCGTGGTGAATTTCGCGGGTTGCTGCGCGAACGTGGAATGGCCCGTCACGCGGGCGAGCGGCGTGAGGCCGAGTTGCTTCGCCGTCGATTCGCGCATCATCACGAGCGCCGCCGCGCCGTCCGAAATCGACGACGCGTTCGCCGCCGTCACCGTGCCGGTCTTGCTGAACGCGGGCTTGAGCGTCGCAATCTTGTCGAGGTTGGCCTTGAACGGCTGCTCGTCGCGCTCGATGGTCGTCTCGCCCGCGCGCGAGGCGACCTTCACCGGCGCGATTTCCCACGCGAACGAACCGTCCTCGTTCGCGCGTTTCGCGCGCTTGAGCGACTCGATCGCGAACGCGTCCTGGCGCTCGCGCGAGAAGTCGTACTCGCCCGCGCATTCTTCCGCGAACGTGCCCATCAGGCGGCCCTTGTCGTAGGCGTCTTCGAGGCCGTCGAGGAACATGTGATCGAGCACCTGGCCGTGGCCCATGCGCATGCCGGCGCGCGCCTTCGGCAACAGGTAAGGCGCGTTCGACATGCTCTCCATGCCGCCCGCGACGATCACGTCGGCCGAGCCCGCCAGCAGCATGTCATGCGCGAACATCGCCGCGCGCATGCCCGAGCCGCACATCTTGTTGACGGTCGTAGCGCCTGCCGCCAAAGGCAATCCCGCGCCGAGCGCCGCCTGGCGCGCGGGCGCCTGGCCCTGCCCCGCGGGCAGCACGCAGCCCATCACGACCTCGTCGATCTGTTCGGGCTTCAACCCCGCGCGCTCGACGGCCGCCGCGATCGCGGCCGCGCCAAGCTGCGGGGCGGTAAGCGTCGCGAAATCGCCCTGAAAACCCGCCATCGGCGTGCGCGCCGCCGAAACGATCACGATGGCGTCCTGCTTTTGCGTCTCACTCATGTTTGTGCTCCTTGATGAATCCGTTTGATCCTGCTTGCCGCGCGCTCAAGCGACGCGCACCGCCGGCGCATCTTCACGCGCGAAACGTTCTGGATAACGCACGCTAAAGCGTATCGATGCGTCGTAGGGAAAGCAGTCCGGCACCTCGCCCGCGATGAGCCTTTCGCGGCTCTGCTGCCAGAGCGCGGGCTCGAAGAAGTCCGCGTGATGCGCGAGAAATGCGCGCTTCACACGCGGATCGCCGAGCAGGAAGACGCCGTACGTCTGCGGAAAAATGTCGCGCGGGCCGACCGCGTACCACGGCTCGCCCGATAGTTCGTCTTCCTCATTACGCGGCGGCGGCACGGCGCGCACGTTGCAATCGGTCAGATATTCGATCTCGTCGTAGTCGTAGAACACCACGCGCCCGTTGCGCGTGACGCCGAAATTCTTGTAGAGCATGTCGCCCGGAAAGATGTTCGCGCGCAACAGGTCCTTGATCGCATTGCCGTATTCGCGAATGCCGTGCTCGACTTCCGCGTCGCTGCCGTTTTGCAGATACAGGTTGAGCGGCACCATGCGCCGCTCGATGTAGACGTGACGGATCACGAGCTTGTCGCCCTCGTACTCGATCATCGAAGGCGCCAGCGTTTCCAGCTCGCGCAGGAGCGCTTCATCGAGCCTCGCGATGGGCAGCGCGACGCTCGAATATTCGAGCGTGTCGGCGAGCCGGCCGAGGCGGTCGTGCCGCTTCACGAGCTGGTACTTCTGCACCACCTGCTCGCGCGTGGTTTCCTTCGGCGCGGGAAAGCTGTCCTTGATGACCTTGAACACGTACGGATAGGAAGGCAGCGTGAACACGATCATCACCATGCCGCGTATGCCGGGCGCGACGGTGAACGAGTCGCTCGAATGCGAGAGATGATGCAGCAAGTCGCGATAGAACAGGTTCTTGCCCTGCTTCTGCAACCCGAGCGACGTGTAGATTTCGCCCTTGGCCTTGCGCGGCATGATGGTGCGCAGAAACTCCACGCAGGCGGACGGCACGCCCATGTCCACCAGAAAATACGAGTGCGAAAAGCTGAACAGGATGAGCAGTTGCTCGGTGCGCAGCAGCACCGTATCGAGCGCGAGCTTGCCGCAATCCACATGACGAATCGGCACGACGAACGGCGCGAGCAGATCGCCGTTGATGATGCGCCCGACGATATACGCGCCCTTGTGCCGGAAGAACAGCGACGAAAGCACGTGAATCTGGAAGTTCGGCTTGGGTTCGACCACGCCGAACGTGTCGAGCATCGTCTGCATGATGCAATCGACGTCGCGCCCGAGATCGTCGAAAGGCGTTTCTAGCTGGAAGTTCGTGACGATGCGCTCGAGCGTGGCCGCGAGGCCGTCCTTGCCGGGATAGTACGCACGATAGGTCGGCTTCGCGGCGGGTTCGTCGTTCTCGATGTATTCGGTCGAGATGGCAGGCCGCACGAAAATGAAATCGTTATTGAAGTACGAGCGGTGCAGGATCTTGCAGCACACGGAGTTGAAGAACGTCTCCGCGCATTCGGGCTGCCGGTGCGTCGTGAGCAGTCCGATGTAATGCAGCTTGATCTGCTGCCAGACTTCGTCGTCGATGCTCTCCGCGCCGTATTCGTCTTCGAGCGCAACCACGCACTCCTTCACGCGATCGTCATAGAAAGCGATGCGCTCGCGCGCGAGCCGTTGCAGCGCGTGCCAGTCGGCGGCTTCGAAGAACGTCCGCGCCCGCACCGCCGCATCGCAAAAGTTGCGGTAGTGACGGTCGAAGCCGTCGAGCATGGTTTGCGCGACATCGAAGCCGATCTGCGACGAGAGCAG
This sequence comes from Paraburkholderia sp. J76, assembly GCF_905220295.1. Classification (NCBI taxonomy): domain Bacteria; kingdom Pseudomonadati; phylum Pseudomonadota; class Betaproteobacteria; order Burkholderiales; family Burkholderiaceae; genus Paraburkholderia; species Paraburkholderia sp. J76. The sequence goes on along the minus strand of NZ_CAJMZJ010000017.1, from coordinate 44,815 downwards.
TTTAGGGAAGTGTTTCATGGCGGCGATGCCCGTTTCGCGCGCGCGAACGTCAGGTTTTCGCGGGGGCGCCGCTTTCGAGCGCCGCGCTTTCGTGCGCCGCATTCCGGTCGAGCAGCGCGCGCGCCTGGGTCTCGTACTGCGCGAGGTCTTCGAGCGTTGCGTCGAGGTCCGCTCGCTGGCGCTCCAGTATCTCGCGGTGATGCACCACCGTATCGAGAAACGCCTGGAGTTGCGGGAGCGTATCCGTGGGCGACTCGTACAGGTCGAGCAGCGTGCGGATCTCCGAAAGCGTGAAGCCCAGGCGCTTGCCGCGCAGCGTGAGCTTCAGCCGCGTGCGATCGCGCCCCGAAAAGACGCGCTTCAGGCCGCCGGCGCCTTCGCGGCTCGGCGCGAGCAGCCCCTGGTCCTCGTAGAAGCGGATCGCGCGCGGCGTTACGTCGAATTCCCGGGCTAGTTCGGTGATCGTGTACTGGGTCGTCATGATGTGCGGAAGGCGGCTGGCCCGGCTGTAGTCTGCACGACAGCGCGAGGAACGATAGAATCGACGTTTACGTTATCGTCAAGTACGCCGTTGCGCAACCGGCGACGACAATGCACGAGACTCAGGAGTCAGGAGAAGACACCCCCAATGAACGCCCTCGAACACCAGCTCGACTATCCCTACGCCGACACCCTGCCGGAGCCCGGCATCGCTTTCGACGTCGCGCCCGGCGTGAAATGGCTGCGCATGCCGCTGCCGTTCGCGCTCGATCACATCAACCTATGGCTGCTGCGCGATGAGATCGACGGGCAGCAAGGCTGGACCGTGGTGGACTGCGGCATCACCAACGACACCATCAAGGCTCGCTGGGAAGCGGTGTTCGATAGCCAGCTCGAAGGGCTGCCGGTGCTGCGCGTGCTCGTCACGCACTGCCACCCCGACCATATCGGCCTCGCGCACTGGATCTGCGCGGGCGGCGACAAGGCGCGCTGGGACGTGCGCCTGTGGACCACGCTCGGCGAATACATGCAGGCCCGCGTGATGGCGGCCGGCGACGGCTCGAACGCGGGCGGCGAAGGCGCCGCGCGCCATTTCGCGCGTCACGGCCTCACCGACGAAGCCTCGCTCGACAAGCTGCGCAACCGCCGCGGCTATTACGGCAACCTCGTGCCCGCGCTGCCCACGCAATACCGCCGCCTGCGCGAAGCCGATACGGTCGCGATCGGCGGGCGCGACTGGCGCGTCATCACGGGCTACGGCCATTCGCCCGAGCATTGCGCGCTGTTCTGCGAGGAAACCGGCGTGCTGATCTCCGGCGACATGGTGCTGCCGCGCATTTCGACCAACGTCTCCGTGTTCGACATGGAGCCGGAAGGCAACCCGCTGGGTCTCTACCTGGAATCGCTCGGACGCTATGAAACGCTGCCCGGGAACACGCTCGTCCTGCCCTCGCACGGCAAGCCGTTTCGCGGCGTGCGCACACGCATCGCGCAGTTGCGCGAGCACCACGACGCGCGCCTGGCCGAAGTCATGGAAGCATGCGAGCGCGCGCCGCAAAGCGCCGCCGACATCGTGCCGATGATGTTCAAGCGCGAACTCGACATTCACCAGATGACCTTCGCAATGGGCGAGGCGCTCGCGCACCTGAATCTGTTGTGGCTCGCGGGCAAGGTCGGGCGAACGGCCGGCGCGGATGGCGTAATCCGCTTCAAGGTCTGACAAGCATCCGCGCATAGGCAAAAAAACGGGCGGCTCCGCGAGGAACCGCCCGTTTTTACGTGCCGCGCAACTTGAACAGCCCTAGTTCGAACCGCCCGTGATCAGATCGGCGCCCTTCGGCCGCACGAACGTGAAAGTCGAGGCCGGCAGCGACGGGTTTTTCTCGATGTTGGAGAACGTGAGCAGCGTCACGTTGCCGAACACGTCGTGCAGTTCCATCGCCTCGAGATTGCCGTCGCGAAAACCGATGCCCACGCTCTTGAACTGCGTGTCCTTCGACTTCGGAATCAGCTCGAGCCAGTCGATGCCGTTCTTCACGCCCGCGTCGGAGAGCGTGAAGTTCTTGTCGAGATCGTTGCTGCCGAACAGGATCGCCGCCGGGCTCGCGCCGAGCGCGCCGCCAAGCTTGCGCTCCGTTACCTGGTTCAGGTCCTTGTCGTAGACGAAGAGATTGTCGCCGTCCGACTGCAGGAGTTGCTGATACGGCTTCTCGTACGACCAGATGAACTTGCCGGGCCGCGCGAACACGAACGTGCCGCTCGACGTCTTGGCGTTCATCGTGGCCGTGGCGACGGCGTCGCTCGCGTTCTTCGCACCGGACGGCGCCTTCAGTTCGCGCTGCACGAAGCTGCCGCGCGCGGAATGGACCTGCGAAACGAACTGCTTGAGTTGATCGGTGCCGCTCGCAAACGCCTGCGAGGCCATCAGGACCGATGCGCCAACCATGGCGAAAAGCGCGCGGCGCGCGGTGCGCGCAAAGCGGGTCGAAAGTCCAGCCGGATACTGCATCTATCGTTCTCCAAGAGGTGTGTCTTTGGCCGCTGGAATATCGCAAGCGGCGGCCCGTAGCGCGGCCTATTCGGCGTCGCCGCGGCTCGGCACGAGGATTTCGCGGTTGCCGCTCGACGACATCGCCGAAACGAGCCCGGATTGCTCCATCTGTTCGAGCAGCCGCGCCGCGCGGTTGTAGCCGATGCGCAAGTGCCGCTGCACAAGGGAAATCGACGCGCGGCGATTCTTGATGACCACTTCGACGGCCTGATCGTATAGCGGATCGGACTCGTCGCCGGTGCCGCTGGTTCCCGCGGCCGAGCCCTCGTCGCCCTCGCTCCCCACGCCACCTTCGAGAATGCCCTCGATATAGTTCGGCTCGCCCTGCTCCTTGAGCTTCTCGACTACGCGATGCACCTCGTCGTCGGCGACGAACGCGCCGTGCACGCGCACGGGCATGCCCGTGCCCGGCGGCAAATAGAGCATGTCGCCCATGCCGAGCAGCGACTCCGCGCCCATCTGGTCGAGAATCGTGCGCGAGTCGATCTTCGAGGACACCTGGAATGCCATACGCGTGGGCACGTTCGCCTTGATGAGGCCCGTGATGACGTCCACCGAAGGACGCTGCGTGGCGAGAATCAGGTGGATGCCGGCCGCGCGCGCCTTCTGCGCGATACGCGCGATCAGTTCTTCGACCTTCTTGCCGACCACCATCATGAGGTCGGCGAGTTCGTCGATCACGACCACGATATGCGGCAGCTTCTGGCACGGCTCCGGATCGTCCGGCGTGAGGCTGAACGGATTCGGGATCTTCTCCTCGCGCTTGTTCGCCTCTTCGATCTTGTTGTTGTAGCCCGCGAGATTGCGCACGCCCAGCTTGCTCATGAGCTTGTAGCGTCGCTCCATCTCGGCCACGGTCCAGTTCAGCGCGTTGCCGGCCTGGCGCATGTCGGTGACGACGGGGCAAAGCAGATGCGGAATGCCCTCGTAGACGCTCATTTCGAGCATCTTCGGGTCGATGAGGATCATGCGGACCTGCTCGGCGCTCGCCTTGTACAGCAGCGAGAGGATCATCGCGTTGATCCCCACCGACTTGCCCGAGCCGGTCGTGCCGGCCACGAGCAGGTGGGGCATCTTCGCGAGATCGGCGCAAACCGGCTTGCCGCCGATGTCCTTGCCGAGACCCATGGTGAGCGCCGAAGGCGCGTCGGCATAAACGGCCGAGCCGAGGATTTCCGAAAGACGCACGGTCTGGCGGCGCTGGTTCGGCAGTTCCAGCGCCATGAAGTTCTTGCCCGGAATCGTTTCCACCACGCGGATCGAGACGAGCGAGAGCGAACGCGCCAGGTCTTTCGCGAGGTTCACGATCTGGCTGCCCTTCACGCCCGTGGCCGGTTCGATTTCGTAGCGCGTGACGACGGGTCCCGGATACGCGGCCACCACGGCCACGTCCACGCCGAAGTCCTTGAGCTTCTTCTCGATCAGGCGCGAGGTGAATTCGAGCGTGTCGTCGGAAATCGTTTCCTGGGTGGCCGCAGGCGGGTCGAGCAGCGAGATCGCCGGCAACGTGGAATCGCCCGGCAGGTCCTTGAAGAGCGGCACCTGGCGCTCTTTTTCCACGCGCTCGGAGCGCTGCGGCGTGACCACCGGCGGCACGATCGTGACCGGTTCGTGCTCCTCGATCTTCACGCGGCCGCGCTCGACCTTGCCTTCGCGCTTCACGGCAGCCGCTTCGCCCAGTTTACGGTCGCGGCCCGCCTCGCGGCGCAGCCTCGCCATGGTCACCGCATTGATGATGTATTCGCCGACCTTCTCGGCCACCGAAAGCCACGAGAAGCGGAAATAGAGCGAAAGACCGATCGCGAGCGCGACCAGAAGCGCGAGCGTGCCGCCCGTGAAACCGAGCGCGTGCGAAACGCCGCGCGCTACGGCGCCGCCCACCACGCCGCCGGGCGTCTGGGGCAATTGCACCTTGAGCGACCACATGCGCAGCGCCTCGATGCCGCAGCTCGACAGCATGACCACGACGAACGCCAGGGCTTCGGCGACCCAGCTAATGTCGCGCGGCTTGTCGTCGTCATCGTCGGCGATCGCCTCGTGGCGCGTGATGCGCCGGTAGTTCGCCGAAATGAGGCGCGCGAGCAGCACGATCCACCAGTAGGCCGAAAGGCCGAACAGCAGCAGCAGGATGTCCGACACGCGCGCGCCCACGCGCCCCGCCCAGTTCGAGATGTGGTCGACCTGTGCCGCGTGCGTCCAGCTCGGGTCGTGGCGGCTGTAGCTGATGAGCGCCATCAGCAGGAAGACGCCGAGCGCGACCTGCAGGATCCAGCGAATTTCGGTAAAAAGGCGCGACATGCGGTGAGGCAATGCCTGCGCCTGCGCGGAAAAAGGAGCTTTGGCCATTGAATCCTGGGCTGATTCTTGATGCGTTTGCGGTCCGCCAGTCCTTTCGTATGCCCGAAAACCCCGGGCAGACGGGCGCGGCCGCCGTCGTCCGATCCGGCCTATTGTAAACGCGTTGTTTCGGCCCCGGCGGCCCCGCGCTGTAAATGACGGTAACTGACAACGGTGCGGACGGCGGCGTGAGGGCCGTCCGCATCGACGAGCGGCCATTTCCCCCGGCCTTTATAATTGCGGGCTGATGCCCAACTACATGCGTGAGCCCCGCCGAAATGCCGGGCGGCCGATTTCGCGCCACGCAGCGCCTTTCTACGGAATTCGATCATGTCTGCAACCAAACACGCCAAAGTCCTGATTCTCGGTTCCGGCCCCGCCGGCTACACGGCCGCCGTCTATGCGGCGCGCGCGAACCTTTCGCCGCTGCTCGTTACGGGCCTCGCGCAAGGTGGCCAGCTCATGACGACGACCGACGTCGAAAACTGGCCCGCAGACCCGAACGGCGTGCAAGGCCCCGAACTGATGCAGCGTTTTCTCGAACACGCCGAGCGCTTCAACACGGAAATCGTGTTCGATCACATCCATACGGCCAAACTGAACGAAAAGCCCATCCGCCTGATCGGCGACTCGGGCGAATACACGTGCGACTCGCTCATCATCGCGACCGGCGCGTCGGCGCAATACCTCGGCCTGCCGAGCGAAGAACTGTATATGGGCCGCGGCGTCTCGGCATGCGCGACCTGCGACGGCTTCTTCTACCGCAATCAGCACGTCGCCGTGATCGGCGGCGGCAACACGGCCGTTGAAGAGGCGCTGTACCTCTCGGGCATCGCGAAGAAGGTCACGGTCATTCACCGCCGCGACAAGTTCCGCGCCGAGCCGATCCTGATCGACCGCTTGCTGGAAAAGGCCAGGGAAGGCGTGGTCGAAATCAAGTGGGATCATGTGCTCGATGAAGTGAAGGGCAACGAAGGCGGCGTGAACGGCTTGCGCATCAAGAACGTGAAGACGGGCGAGAGCACCGACCTCGATCTGCAGGGTCTGTTCGTGGCGATCGGTCACAAGCCGAACACGGACATTTTCGAAGGCCAGCTCGAGATGAAGAACGGCTACATCATCACGAACGGCGGCCTGAACGGCAACGCCACCGGCACGAGCGTACCGGGCGTGTTCGCGGCCGGCGACGTGCAGGATCACGTCTACCGCCAGGCGATCACGAGCGCGGGGACGGGCTGCATGGCCGCACTCGACGCGCAGCGCTACCTCGAAACGGTCAACGAGCTGGACCAGGCGCACGTGATGAGCGCCGAAGCCGACCGCTAAATCCGGCGAGCGTAGATTTACCAAGCGCCTTTCGCCATGCCCAAGAACGTGCCCCACCCGGGCGAGCCCAGGCGCCCCGCTTCCGCTCGCCCTGCTCCGGCGGCCGCGCCTGCTCCCGCGGCCGACGAAGCCGCGCCCGGCAAGTCGGCCTCCGGCTTCGCCGGTCTCGGCAGCCTGCGCGACGCGCTCAAGGTGCAGACCCGCCAGCGCGAGCGCGAACGCGTGGCCGCTCAAGCGGCGCGCGTCGAGGCCGCCGCCGACAGCGACCTCTTTCGCCGCGAGATCGGCCAGGTCGCGCCGCTCAAGCAGCCAACGCGCGCGCAGCCGCGCCGCGCCGCACCCGTGCCGCTGCCGCTGCAAACCCGGCTCGACGAACAGGCGGTGCTGCACGAAGCGATCTCCGACGAATTCGACCCGGAAGCGCTACTCGATACCGACGATTCGCTGTATTACCACCGCCCCGGCATCAGCGAGGAAGTGGTGAAGAAGCTGCGGCGCGGCACGTGGATCGTGCAGGCGCAACTCGACCTGCACGGCATGCGCCGCGAAGAGGCGCGCGAGGCGCTGCAGAACTTCGTGCGCGAAGCCGGCAAGCGCGGGCTGCGGTGCGTGCGCGTGATCCATGGCAAGGGCCTCGGCTCCATCGGCAAGGAGCCGGTGCTCAAGGGCAAGGTGCGCGCATGGCTCGTGCAGAAGGAAGAAGTGATCGCGTTCTGCCAGGCGCGGCCGCACGACGGCGGCGCGGGCGCGGTGCTCGTCCTGCTGCAGCCGCATCCCGTCGGGCACGGGCAGCATCGTCAGCACGCGCCCTGATCGATCCTGTCGTCGGCGTGCCGATATGAAAAAACCCCGTTGCTGCTCGCGCAGCCAACGGGGTTTTTTATCGCTCCGGACGCGCGGCACGCTTACGCGACGCGCTCTTCCGTCTTCGGGTCGAACAGCACGGCCTTCGACACGTCGAACAGCAGCTCCATGTTGTTCAGCGGCTGCGGATTCGCGCCCGGGTGCACGCGGCTCACGATGCGCTTGCCGTTGACCTGCGCGAACACGAGCGTGTCCGGACCGGTCGGCTCGATCACGTCGACCTTCACCGAATGACGCTGCAGTTCGTGGCCGTGGCCGTCGTGCGAGCTGCGCGCGTCGGTGATGCGCTCCGGGCGCAGGCCCAGCACCACTTGCTGGCCGATATGGCCGCGCACCTTGTTCGCCTCGAACGGCAGGTTGAGCACGTTGCGCGCCACGCCCGTGTCGAGTTCGATGCCGACGCCCGAGCCCTGCTCGACCAGCTTGCCTTCGATGAAGTTCATCGGCGGCGCGCCGATGAAGCCCGCCACGAAGAGGTTCGACGGCGAGTCGTAAATGTCCTGCGGCGCGCCGAATTGCTGCACGATACCGTCCTTCATGACCGCGATGCGGTCGCCGAGCGTCATCGCTTCGATCTGGTCGTGCGTCACGTACACGATGGTCGTGCCCACGCGCTGATGCAGCAGCTTGATTTCCGAACGCATTTCGATACGCAGCTTCGCGTCGAGGTTCGAAAGCGGCTCGTCGAACAGGAACATCACGGGATCGCGCGCGAGTGCACGGCCCATGGCCACGCGCTGGCGCTGGCCGCCCGAAAGCTGGCCCGGCTTGCGGTCGAGCAGATGCTCGATCTGCAGGAGCTTCGACACACGGCCGACGATTTCCGTCTGCTGGTTCTTCGGCACCTTGCGGATGTTCAGGCCGAACGAGATGTTCTCGCGCACCGTCATCGACGGATAAAGCGCGTACGACTGGAACACCATCGCGATATCGCGATCCTTCGGCGAGAGGTTGTTCACCACCTTGCCGTCGATGGCGATCTCGCCCTTGGTCACGGTTTCGAGACCCGCGATCATGTTGAGCAGCGTCGACTTACCGCAGCCCGAGCCGCCGACCAGAATCAGGAACTGGCCGTCTTCGATGTCGATGTTCACGCCCTTGAGGACGGGGACCCCGTTCGGGTAGGTCTTGTAGACGTCGCGAATGGAAAGGCTTGCCATGCCATGAATCCTTAAAAATTGGGTTTAGCCCTTCACCGCGCCCGCCGTGAGACCGCGCACGAAGTAGCGGCCGGCGATGACGTAGACGAGCAGCGTGGGCAGCGCGGCGATGATCGCGCCGGCCATGTCGACGTTGTATTCCTTCACGCCCGTGGACGTGTTCACGAGATTGTTCAGCGCCACCGTGATCGGCATCGAATCGACGCCCGAGAACACGATACCGAACAGGAAGTCATTCCAGATCTGCGTGAATTGCCAGATCAGGCACACCATGAAGATGGGCAGCGAGATCGGCATCATGATGCGCGTGAAGATCATGAAGAAACCGGCGCCGTCGATGCGCGCGGCCTTCACGAGTTCGGCGGGCACGCTCACGTAGAAGTTGCGGAAGAACATCGTGGTGAACGCGATGCCGTACACGACGTGCACGAGCACCAGACCGCCAATCGTGTTCGACAGGCCGAGGAAGCCTTCGAGACGCGCCATCGGCAGCAGGATGGCCTGGAACGGGATGAAGCAGCCCACCAGCAGCATCGTGAAGAGCGCGTCCGCGCCGCGAAAACGCCAGTGCGTGAGCACGTAGCCGTTGAACGCGCCGATGATCGACGAGATCAGCACGGCCGGAATCACCATCTTCACGGAGTTCATGAAGAACGGCTGCATGCCGTCGCAGCGCACGCCGGTGCAGGCCTCGCTCCACGCCTTGATCCACGGCGCGAAGGTCGGGCTCGTCGGCAGCGAGAGCATGGTGCCCGTGTGAATCTGGTCGAGCGACTTGAACGACGTCGACAGCATCACGTACAGCGGGAACAGGAAGTACAGCGCGAACAGGATCAGCGCCGCGTACACGACCACGCGGCTCACAGTCATCTTAGGCTGCATTGCGCGTGCTCCTCGATTCCAGATACATGAGCGGCACGAGTACGGCCACCACCGTCGCGAGCATCATCATCGACGACGCCGCGCCGACGCCGAGCTGCCCGCGGTTGAACGAAAACGTGTACATGAAGATGGCCGGCAGCGACGACGACGTGCCCGGACCGCCCGCGGTCAGCGCGACGACGAGGTCGAACGTCTTGATCGTGATGTGGCACAGGATCAGCAGCACGGAGAAAAACACGGGACGCATGCTCGGAATCACGATCTTGCGATAGATCGTGGGCAGCGTCGCGCCGTCCACCTGTGCCGCCTTGAAGATTTCGCTATCGACACCGCGCAGGCCGGCGAGGAACAGCGCCATGCAAAAGCCCGTGGACTGCCATACGGCGGCGACCACGATACAGAAGATGGCGCGGTCCGGATTGTTCAGCCAGTCGAGCTGGAAGCTCGTCCAGCCGAGGCTGTGCATCACCTGCTGGATGCCGAGATCCGGATTGAAGATCCACTGCCACGCCGTGCCCGTCACGATGTACGAAAGCGCCATCGGATAGAGGAACACCGCGCGCAGCGCGCCTTCCTGACGAATCTGCTGGTCGAGCAGGATCGCGAGAAACAGCCCGAGCGCCACGCAAATCGCGATGAACGGAATGCCGAACCAGCCGAGGTTCTGCGCCGACGTCCACCAGACGTCGTTGGAGAACAGCTCGCGATAGCGGTCGAGACCCGCGAATTCATAGCGCGGCATCAGTCGCGATGTCGACAGCGACAAATAGCCGGTAACAAGAATGAAGCCGTAGACGAAAAAGAGGCTGATCAGAATGCTGGGCGAAAGCACCAGCTTCGGGATCCAGCGGTCTGCGAGCGCCGCCATGGGCGACGCGCGGCGGGTAGCAGGCGTGGCCGCCTTGCCGTTGCCGCTAAGAGAAGCAGTCACTGCGCAACTCCTGGTACGGTGCGAAAACCGCTTTCGCACGATGATGGGGTTCAGAAGGTGAACCGTCATGCCCGGGGTGCGCCACGTGTGGCGCACCCCGTCTTACAGCACTAACTTACGTCGATCACTTTACGTCGATCCCTTCGCTCACTTCGTCTTCGCAGCCTTCGCGAGCGCTTCCACCGCGCTCTTCGAATCCTGGTTCGAGTTCATGAACTTCGTCACGACGTCGGTGATCGCACCGGCCGCTGCGTCCGGCTGAGCCATGCCGTGCGCGAGCGACGGCACATAGCCGCCGGCCTTGATGGCCGTCTGCTCATCCGCGTACGACTTCTTGGCGCAGTCGTCGAACTTGCTCATGTCCACGCCCAGACGCACCGGGATCGAGCCCTTGTACAGGCTGAACTGCTCCTGGAACGCCGGCGACATGATCGTCTTCGCGAGCGCGAGCTGACCCGGCGTTGCCGCCTTCTGGCCCTTCTGCTGGAAGAACACGAACGAGTCGACGTTGAAAGTGTAGGCCTTCGCGGTGCCCGGCACTGCGGCGCAGACGTAGTCCGTGCCCGGCTGCTTGTTCGCGTTCGCGAACTCGCCCTTCGCCCAGTCGCCCATGAACTGCATGCCGGCCTTGCCGTTGATGACCATGGCCGTGGCGAGGTTCCAGTCGCGGCCCGTGCGGCCGTTATCCATGTACGACTCGATCTTGCGGACCGTGTCGAACACGCCGACCATCTGCTGCGACGTCAGGGTCTTCTGGTCGAGGTCGACGAGCGCCTTCTTGTAGAAGTCCGCGCCCTGCGAGAGGACCACGTCTTCCCACAGCGTCAGGTCTTGCCACGGCTGACCGCCGGCTGCGACCGGCTGGATGCCGGCGGCCTTGAACTTGTCGGCCAGCGCGAAGAATTCCGGCCACGTGGTCGGCGCCTTGCCGCCCACCTTGTCGAGCGCTGCCTTGTTGATCCACACCCAGTTCACGCGGTGCACCGAGAACGGCGCGGCGACGTAGTGACCGTCTGCGTGGATGATCTTGTCGATTTGCGGCGGGAGGTTGGCCTTCCAGTCGCCGGCGACGGAGTCGATCGGCACCAGCACGCCCTGCTCGGCCCATTCCTGAATCAGCGGACCCTTGATCTGTGCGGCCGACGGCGCATTACCCGAGATCACCTGGGTCTTCAGTGCGGTCATGGCCGCCGCGCCCGCGCCACCGGCGACCGCGAAGTCCTTCCACACATAACCCTGCTTCGTCATGTCGTCCTTGAGCACGCCGACGGCCTTCGACTCGCCGCCCGAGGTCCACCAGTGCAGCACTTCGAGAGACTCGGCCGCTTGCGCCGTGGCGACGCCGCCCAACAGACCTGCTGCGCACAGGGCGCCCATGATCGCGCGGAATTTCATTGCTTATCTCCTCCAGACACCTGAACAAAAAACGATTGGCCCCTGATCGCCAGGGTGCGGTGGTTGGTCAAACAGGCAAAACAGGCAAAACACTGGACGGACGGGCGCCGGAGTGCCGCGCGCGCGTGCTTTTCATTAGATGCGCGCGGGCCGCGTGCCGGTTACCGGCCGCAGGACGCTCAAGAGATGAGTGGTTCGGAATTCAACTTGACTGTCTCCTCTTTTGATTTTCACCGGCCACCTGGCCGGCCGAGGCGCCGCTTGCGTCAAACGCGGCCTTGAAGCCCTCGCACGCAGGGGAACCGGGCGCACGGCTCACTGGCAAGCCGGGCTGAGTCCCGCGTTGTTCTCCGTTAACATGAAGGGCATTCCGTCCGCTCGCGAAACCGCGCAAACCGCCTTGCTGGCTGCGTTTCACGCTTTTTTCATCGAATGAACGTTACCTCTTGATTTGGATTGTAGTTAAACTACAATTCAGTGTCAAAAAAAATTTTATCGGACTACGGCCGCCCGATCGCCCCCATCGCGCTCACAATCGAAGGGCGCCCGATGTACCCGGCAGCGGCCTCCAGGACTCTGACTGAGACTCATGCAAACCCAGATCGATTCAGGTTTCACGTTCGTGCTCTTCGGCGCCACCGGCGACCTGTCGATGCGCAAGATTCTCCCGGCCCTGTATGAGGCTCACCGTTCGGGCATGCTCGCGGAGTCCGGCAAGATCGTGGGCGTCGCGCGCCACGAAGAGGATCGCGACGCGTACATCCAGTGGGTCGACGAGCACGTCAAGCCGCATGTGACGAAAAACGGCGGTTTCGACGACAACGCGTGGGCCGGCTTTCTGGAGCGCATCGTCTACGTGAAGCTCGACCTCTCGCGCGCCGAAGACTTCACGCACCTGCGCGACGGCATCGCGTCGCTGCCCGGCATTCGCGTGTTCTATCTGGCCACGGGCCCGTCGCTCTTCGTGCCGATCTGCCGCGCGCTCGCCGCCGTCGGCCTGAACGAGAATTCGCGCATCGTGCTGGAAAAGCCGCTCGGTTACGACCTCAAGTCGTCGAACGCGATCAACGACGCCGTGGGCGAGATCTTCGCCGAAGGCCAGATCTACCGGATCGACCACTACCTCGGCAAGGAGCCGGTGCAGAACCTGCTCGCGCTGCGTTTCGGCAACGCGCTCTTCGAGCCGCTGTGGCGCCGCGAATGGGTCGAGAGCATCCAGATCACGATTGCCGAAGAACTGGGCGTGGAAGCGCGCGGCGACTTTTATGACAACACCGGCGCGTTGCGCGACATGGTGCAAAATCACCTGTTGCAGTTGCTCTCGATCGTCGCCATGGAGCCGCCGCATTCGATGGATTCGGATTCGGTGCGCGACGAAAAGCTTCGCGTGCTGCGCGCCCTCAAGCCGGTCAATCCGCTCGACATCAGCAAGGTCGCGGTGCGCGGCCAGTATCACGCGGGCGTGATCCGCGGCCAGGCGGTGCCGGGCTACGCGACCGAGCATGGCGTGAAGCCCGAGAGCCATACCGAGACCTTCGTCGCGCTGAAGGTCGAGATCGAGAACTGGCGCTGGGCGGGCGTGCCCTTCTTCCTGCGCACCGGCAAGCGCCTTGCCGACCGCGTGGCCGAGATCGTCGTGAACTTCCGCCCCGTGCCGCATTCGGCGCTCGGCGCGCCGGCGCTGCGCCCGGGCGCGAACCGGCTCGTGATCCGGCTGCAGCCGAACGAGAACATCCGCCTCTACTGCCTCGCGAAGCAGCCCGGCGAAGGCATGAATCTCGCGAGCGTGCATCTGGATCTCGCGTTCGACCAGTTTTTCCGCGAAGGCCAGATGGAGGCGTACCAGCGCCTGCTGCTCGACGTGATCAACGGGCGTCTCGCGCTCTTCGTGCGCCGCGACGAGCAGGAGGCGGCGTGGACGTGGGTCGAGCCGATCCTGAACGAGTGGGCGGCTTCGCCGCGCGCGCCGAAGCCGTACGCGGCGGGCACGTGGGGACCGGCCGCGGCGAGCGCGATGCTCGCGCAGCACGGCACCTGCTGGCTCGAAGAAGAAAACTGATGGCATTGCATGGCTTCGCGCAGCACGAGCGCGCAGCCGGACCGGATAGATGAACGACCCCGTAGACCTACAAAAAAGCAGCATGGAGGAGAAGTGATCGAGCTTCACGTATTCGACGACCCGCGTGTCCAATCCGACGCGCTGGCGCGAGCCGTGGGCGACGCGCTACATGCGTCGCTCGCCGCTCAGCAAGCGGCGCCCGGTACTGCCGCGCGCCGTGCAACGCTTGCCGTCTCCGGCGGCACGAGTCCGCGCCCATTCCTCGAGGCCTTGTCCACCCATCGTTTCGACTGGGCGCACATCGACGTCACGCTCGTCGACGACCGCTGGGTGCCCGACACCGATTCCGCGAGCAACGCGCGTCTCGCGCGCGAAACGCTGCTCACGCACGAAGCGGCTCACGCGCATTTCCTGCCGCTCGTCGACGTGACGCAGGATCTCGACGCGCACGTCGCCGCGCTCAACGCCGACCCGGCCCGCAAGCTGCCGAACGTCGCCGTGCTCGGCATGGGCGAAGACGGCCACACGGCCTCGATTTTCGCCGACGCCCCCGAGTGGCGCGAAGCGATCACCACGGCGCGCCCGTTCGTCGCCGTGCACCCGCAGGCGGCGCCCCACGCGCGCGTTTCGTGGTCGATGCAGGCGCTGCGCCAGGTGGACCGGCTGTTCCTGCTGATCGCGGGACAGCGCAAGCTCGAAGTGCTGCAACAGGCCGCAGCGGCCGAACAAAACAACGCCATCTCGAAGCTGGCGAACGACAAGGGAGTGAGACTCGATGTCTACTGGTGCGCCTAATAAAAACGCCCCTGGCGCAGGCCAGCACGCCGACGGTCCGAGGCTGCTCGCCGACATCGGCGGAACCAACGCGCGCTTCGCGCTGGAAACGGGTCCGGGCGAGATCGGCCAGGTGCGCGTGTATCCATGCGCGCAGTATCCGGGCGTCGCGGAAGTGATTCAGCAATACCTGAAGGACAACAAGATCGGCCGCGTGAATCATGCGGCCATCGCCATTGCGAATCCGGTCGACGGCGACCAGGTGCGCATGACCAATCACGACTGGACCTTCTCGATCGAAGCGACGCGCCGCGCGCTCGGCTTCGACACGCTGCTGGTCGTCAACGATTTCACCGCGCTCGCCATGGCGCTGCCCGGCCTGACCGACTCGCAGCGCGTGCAGGTGGGCGGCGGCCAGCGCCGCCAGAACAGCGTGATCGGCCTGCTCGGGCCGGGCACCGGTCTCGGCGTTTCGGGCCTCATTCCCGCCGACGACCGCTGGATCGCGCTCGGCAGCGAAGGCGGCCATGCGAGCTTCTCGCCGCAGGACGAGCGCGAGGACATCGTGCTGCAGTTCGCGCGCAAGAAGTGGCCGCATGTGTCGTTCGAGCGCGTGTGCGCGGGGCCGGGCCTCGAACTCATCTATCGCGCGCTCGCGGCGCGCGACAAGAAGAAGCTGGCCGCCGATCTCGGCACGGCCGAAGTCGTGCAGCGCGCGCACGACGGCGAGGCGCTCGCGGTCGAAACCGTCGAATGCTTCTGCGGCATTCTCGGCAGCTTCGCGGGCAACATCGCGATGACGCTCGGTTCGCTCGGCGGCATCTATATCGGCGGCGGCGTGGTGCCGCGTCTGGGCGATCTGTTCACGCGCTCGTCGTTTCGCCAGCGCTTCGAGGCAAAGGGCCGTTTCGACGCCTATCTCGCGAACGTGCCCACCTATGTGATTACGGCGGAATATCCGGCGTTTCTCGGCGTCTCGGCCATTCTCGCGGAACAGCTTTCGAATCGCGCGGGCGGCGGATCGTCGGCCGTGTTCGAACGCATCCGCCAGATGCGCGACGCGCTCACGCCCGCCGAGCGCCGCGTGGCCGACCTCGCGCTCAACCACCCGCGCTCGATCATCAACGACCCGATCGTGGATATCGCGCGCAAGGCCGACGTTAGCCAGCCCACGGTCATCCGCTTTTGCCGCTCGCTCGGCTGCCAGGGTCTCTCGGACTTCAAGCTCAAGCTCGCCACGGGCTTGACGGGCACGATTCCGGTGAGCCACAGCCAGGTGCATCTGGGCGACACGGCCACCGACTTCGGCGCGAAGGTGCTCGACAACACCGTTTCGGCCATCCTGCAGTTGCGCGAGCATCTGAACTTCGAGCAGGTCGAGAATGCGATCACGCTGCTCAACGGCGCGCGCCGCATCGAGTTCTATGGCCTCGGCAACTCGCACATCGTCGCGCAGGACGCGCACTACAAGTTCTTCCGCTTCGGCATCCCGACCATCGCCTATGGCGACCTGTACATGCAGGCCGCGTCCGCCGCGCTGCTCGGCAAGGGCGACGTGATCGTGGCCGTCTCGAAGTCGGGCCGCGCGCCGGAACTGCTGCGCGTGCTCGATGTGGCGATGCAGGCGGGCGCGAAGGTGATCGCGATCACGTCGAGCAACACGCCGCTCGCCAAGCGCGCGACCGTGGCGCTCGAAACCGATCACATCGAGATGCGCGAGTCGCAGCTTTCGATGATCTCGCGCATCCTGCATCTGCTGATGATCGACATCCTCGCGGTGGGCGTCGCGATCCGCCGCGCGTCGCCCGATGCGGATCTCGGCAACGCCGTCGAAAAAGCGCGCGAGCATGCCGACGACGACGCATCCGCCGTGCTCGACTGGCTGAGCCACGGCGCGTCGCCTACGGCGCGCGAGTGAGGCAGGCTCGTTCGTCCGCTCATCCGAACGAAAAAAATGGGACGCCTCGGCGTCCCATTTTCGTCTGGCGCTGCGCCGCGCTCACAGCGCGGCCGTTCGCACCGCATCGGGCGCCGGCGTGCCGTGCCACTTCACGACGAGCGCGCGCCCGACCCACGTCAGCAGGCCGCACACGCCGATCGTCACGCCCATGCCGAACGGCGAGATGCCCGGGAACCAGCCCACCACGGCGCTCGCGAGCGCGCCGAGGCCAAGCTGCGTCGCGCCGAATACGGCCGCCGCCGCGCCCGCGTTCTTCGGATAGCGGTACATGAGATCGGTCGCGCAGTTCGCGCCGAGCAGCCCCACCACGCTCACCACGAAGAACAGGCCGAACACGATCGACCACAGTCCGCCCCAGCCCGTCACGCACATGAGCGCCACGAAAAGCGACGCGACGATGCTCACGCCCGAGGCGATCGACACCATGCGCAGCGTGCCGAGCCGCCCGATGAAGCGCGTATTGAGAAAGTTGCCGAGCATGATGCCGAACACGTTCGCGCCGAAGAAAAACCCGTAGTGCTGCGGCGAAACATGGAAGTACTCGATATAGACGAACGGCGTAGCCGAGATATAGGTGAACATCGCGGCGAACGCCATGCCGCCGCAGAGCATGTGCCCCCACACGAGCGGATCGCGCAGCAAACGCCCATACGCCGCGAACGAGCGCAGCACGGCGGCGCTTTCGCGCTTTTCCGGCGGCCAGGTTTCGGGCACGCGCAGGTAGGCGGCCACGGCGCACGCGAGGCCGAACAGCGTGAGCACGACGAACACCACGCGCCAGCCGCCGATCAGCAGCAACTGTCCGCCGATGAGCGGCGCGAGCAGCGGCCCGATCGCCGTGACGATGGCGACCATCGAGAGGACCTTGGCGGCGTCGGAAGGCTCGTGAGCGTCGCGCGCGATAGCTCGCGAAAGCACCGAGGCCGCGCCCGCGCCGAGCGCCTGCAGAAAGCGCACGATCACGAGTTCGCCCACCGAGAACGAGAGCCAGCACGCAATGCTGGCGAGCGTGAAGAGCGCGATGCCGCCGAGCAGCACGGGGCGGCGGCCATAGGCGTCGGAAACCGGACCGTAGAGCAGCATGCCGATCGAGAATCCGGCCATGAAGCTCGTGAGCGTCGAGGCCGCGGCGGCGGCGCTCACGCCGAACGATTGGGCGATGGCGGGCAGACTCGGCAGATACATGTCGGTGGCGAGCGGGCCACAGGCGGCAAGTGCGCCCAGCAACAGGATCAGCCGGCCATCGGGCCGGCGGCGCGGGGAATGGGACATGGTGTGTTTGGCGGCGGAACGCGCGGGTTACGCGCGGTCTCGATGTCGTGGGCCGATTCAGGCGTCGCCACAAAAGCGGACAAAAGCCGGCAAGAACAGCGACGCGGTGCCGCCGGATTGTAACCTGACGCCCCTTTTTCGACCTTCGCCGCCCTCCGCCGCTTCACATGCGGCGCCGCGGCGGCTTTGCGCTAAGCTGCCCGCTTTGCGCCCAACCTGCCACGTCGCTGACATGACTGCCTTTCTGCTCATCTGGAGCCCCAAGAAGTGGCCCTGGCCCGAACTGCCCGACTTCGCGCGCCGCGTGCGCGCCGGGGAAACCGTCACCGACGCCTGGGGCTGCGGCTTCGCGCGCGGCATCCTGCCCGGCGACCGGGTGTTCCTGCATCGCGTCGCCGCCGAGCCGCGCGGGCTCTTCGGCTCCGGCTACGTCACGCGCGCGCCCTACGAGGTGCCGGACAGCGCGTACAAGCGCGGCTACCGGCTGTGCATCGACTTCGTCTACGACTGGCTCGTCGACGCCAGCGAGGAAGTGGTCATCGCGCGCGACGCGTTGCGCGCGCACCCGTTTTCGGTCCAGACGTGGGACGCACAAAGTTCGGGCACCGTCATCAAGCCCGTTGCCGAAGGTGCGCTGGAAAAACGCTGGGCCGGGTTGACCGGGCGGCGGCCTATGCCCATGGCGGCGCTCGCGGCCATGCAGGCGCTGCACGATGCGCGCGACACGGCGCCGCACTCCGCCGCGCCGGCGCGCAAACGCAGGACGTCAACTTAAGCAGCGGACTCGGGCACCAAACGCGCTGAATCCGGCCGCGCGGCGAACGCCCGGGCCAACCCGGGGCGCCGGCCCGATCCGCGCGACTCCGGTACAATTTCGGGAGATGAGCCCCATCGCCCGCGCCCTTGCGGCGCCGCCCGGGTCCGTACGCCGGCCACGTCCTTCAGCGCCGCGCCATACCACTTTCGCAGGTCCAGCACTCATGTCCAGCACCCAGTCCAGCATGCAGAACCGCAACGAAGCCCTGTTCGAACGCGCCCAGCGCACCATCCCGGGCGGTGTGAATTCGCCCGTGCGCGCGTTCCGCTCGGTCGGCGGCACGCCGCGCTTCATCGAGCGCGCGCAGGGTCCGTACTTCTGGGACGCCGAAGGCAAGCGCTACATCGACTACATCGGCTCGTGGGGCCCGATGATCGTCGGCCACGTGCATCCCGAAGTGCTCGAGGCGGTGCAGCGCGTGCTCGCCAACGGCTTCTCGTTTGGCGCGCCCACCGAGGCCGAGATCGAGATCGCCGAGGAAATCTGCAAGATCGTGCCGTCGATGGAACAGGTGCGCATGGTGTCGAGCGGCACCGAGGCGACCATGAGCGCGCTGCGTCTCGCGCGCGGTTTCACGAAGCGCGAGCGCATCGTGAAGTTCGAAGGCTGCTACCACGGCCACGCCGACAGCCTGCTCGTGAAGGCCGGCTCGGGTCTGCTCACGTTCGGCAACCCGACGTCGGCGGGCGTGCCCGTGGATGTCGCGAAGCACACCACGGTGCTCGAATACAACAACGTCGCGGCGCTCGAAGAAGCGTTCAAGGCGTTCGGCGACGAAGTCGCCGCCGTGATCGTCGAACCGGTCGCGGGCAACATGAACCTCGTGAAAGCCACGCCCGAATTCATCGGCGCATTGCGCAGCCTTACGGCAAAGCACGGCAGCGTACTGATTTTCGACGAAGTGATGTGCGGCTTCCGCGTCGGCCTGCGCGGCGCCCAGGCGCTCTACGGCGTCGAGGCGGACCTCGTGTGCCTCGGCAAGGTGATCGGCGGCGGCATGCCCGCGGCGGCGTTCGGCGGCCGTCGCGAAATCATGGACCACCTCGCGCCCAACGGCACGGTGTACCAGGCGGGCACGCTCTCGGGCAACCCGATCGCGGTCGCGGCGGGCCTGAAAACGCTGCAGCTCATCCAGGCGCCCGGCTTCTACGAGCAGCTCACCGCGAAGACCGAACGGCTCGCGAAGGGACTAACGGCCGCTGCGCGCGAAACGAACGTGCCGTTCGTCGCGGATTCGGTGGGCGGCATGTTCGGCCTCTATTTCGCAGACAAGGTGCCGGGCAGCTTCGCCGAAGTCACGAAGAGCGACATCGCGCGCTTTAACCGCTTCTTCCACCGCATGCTGGACGCAGGCGTCTACTTCGCGCCGTCGGCCTACGAGGCGGGCTTTGTATCGAGCGCCCACGACGACGCGATCCTCGACGAGACTATCGCCGCGGCACGCAGCGCGTTCGCCGCGCAAGCCGCGGCTGAAAACGTGACGCAGTAAAAGCCTCAATGCCTTGACAGCCGGCGCGGCGCACGCCACGCCCGCCCCACCTGACCGCCGCCCGAGAGAACGCCCCACGATGTTTTCGCAATCCGATTTCGTCCACATGGAGCGCGCGCTCGCGCTCGCGCAGCGCGGCCTGTACACGACCGACCCGAACCCCCGCGTGGGCTGCGTGCTGGTGAAGGACGGCGTGGTGATCGGCGAGGGCTTCACGCAGCCGGCCGGCCAGGATCATGCCGAAATCCAGGCGATGAAGGACGCCCGCGCGCGCGGCCACGACCTGCGCGGCGCGACCGCGTATGTGACGCTCGAGCCGTGCAGCCACTTTGGCCGCACGCCGCCCTGTGCGAACGCGCTGATCGAAGCGAAGGTCGCGCGCGTGATCGCGGCGATGGAAGACCCGAACCCGCTCGTCTCGGGGCGCGGCCTGTCGATCCTGCGCGACGCCGGTATAGACGTGCGCTGCGGGTTGCTCGCCAACGAAGCGCGCGAACTGAACATCGGCTTCGTTTCGCGCATGACGCGCAAGCGTCCGTGGGTGCGCATGAAGGTGGCGGCCTCGCTCGATGGCCGCACTGGCCTGCCCTCGGGCGAAAGCCAATGGATCACTGGCGAAGCCGCGCGCGCTGACGGCCACGCCTGGCGCGCGCGCGCCTCGGCCATTCTCACGGGCATCGGCACGGTGAAGGAAGACGATCCGCGCATGACCGTGCGCGCCGTCGACACGCCGCGCCAGCCCAAACGCGTGCTGATCGACAGCCGGCTCGACGCCTCGCCGCTCGCGCAGATCTTCGTGGGCGCGCCGACACTCGTGTTCTGCGCCGCGCTCGACGCGAGCAACGAAGAACGCGCCGAAGCACTGCGCGCGCGCGGCGCCGAAATCGTCGCGCTCGGCAACGACCATGGCAAGGTCGATCTGCCGGCCATGCTCGCGGAACTCGCGGCGCGTGGCGTGAACGAACTGCATGTGGAGGCCGGCTACAAGCTCAACGGCTCGCTCCTGCGCGAGGGCTGCGTGGACGAACTGCTCGTGTACGTGGCGCCTTCGCTGCTCGGCACCAACTCGCTCGGCATGATCGACATCGCCGCGCCCGCGACGCTCGACGAGCGCACGCGGCTCGCCTTTCATTCCGTGGATCGCCTCGGCAGCGACCTGCGCATTCTTGCGCGCGTCGTCACGACGCAAGACGCCTGACCCTCACTGATGCACTGAACACAAGGAACAGCACGATGTTTACCGGAATCGTCGCGGCAGTGGGCCGCATCGAATCGATCAAGCCGCTCGGCGCGTCAGCCGACGCCGGCGTGCGCCTGACCGTCAACGCGGGCAGCCTCGGCCTCGACGACGTGCAGCTCGGCGACAGCATCGCGATCCAGGGCGCGTGCATGACCGTCATCGAGCAATCGGCAACGACGTTCGACGTCGATGTTTCGCGCGAAAGCCTGAACCGCACCGTGGGCCTCTCGGCAACAGGCGAAGTGAATCTGGAAAAGGCGCTGCGCGCGAACGACCGCCTCGGCGGCCACATCGTCTCGGGTCACGTGGACGGCCTCGGCACCGTCACGCGCTTCGCGGCCGTGGGCGAGTCGCACGAACTGCGCATTCTCGCGCCGGCGGACATCGGCCGCTATCTCGCCTACAAGGGTTCGATCACGGTGAACGGCGTGAGCCTCACGGTCAACTCGGTCGAAGATCGCGCGGACGGCTGCGAATTCTCGATCAACCTGATTCCCCACACGGTGGAGGTCACGACGCTCAAGCATCTTCAGGCAGGCACGAAGGTGAATCTCGAGATCGATCTGATCGCGCGCTATGTCGAGCGGATGCTCTCGGCCGATAAGGCAGCCGGTTTGCCCGCACAGGACTAAAAGTTCCGGCGCCGCCCCGCACGCGCGCAAGCACGCGCGCGCGGGCGCTGATAGAATCTAGCCTTCCCTTACGCGCTCGCCGCCCGGCGCGCCGCGTTCCCATCACCCGAATCGAGCAAGGAGGCCCAGTTGGCAACGATTGAAACGAGCGCCGCCATGCCGATGTTCCGGGTGATCTTGCCAGTTGCGCCCCGGCGCGCAACCTTCCCGCGTTCAGCGCAGCCATAGCGCCTGCCCGCGCGGCATGTTTTCGAGCGCCGCGCCGTATTTTCAGGAATTCGAGGTCAGGCCGTCCGGCAACGTATGCCAGGGCGTGCGAATCCCGTTTTCCGTCCTAACGCGTCACGCTTCCTTCAGGAGAGTCTTCGGGCGTCGTGTCCGGAGCACGCTGTCCATGACAGACCTAAATAACAAACCCGATTCGGGCGGACAAACGTTCCGCAAGGTCCTCGGCTTCACCTTCCGGCATTGGGTTCGCCAGCCCGTGCGAGTGAGCGCCGTGGCGCTCGCCTCGCTCCTCGGCGCGCTCGCGGACGTGCTCACGCCGCACTACGCCGGCCAGCTAGTCGACGCCCTCACCCACGACGGCGCGGCCAGCAGCGCCACCGCATGGCATGCGGCGGTCGTCGCGTTCTGGGCGCTCACGGCGCTCGGTCTGGCCGGCACGATCATGCGCCAGGCGGCGTACCGCAACATCATCACGCTGACGCTGCGCATGATGAGCGAGATCGCCACGCAGGCATTTCACCGCGTGCAGCGCTTCTCGACGGACTGGCACGCGAACAGCTTCGCGGGCTCCACGGTGCGCAAGGTCACGCGCGGCATGTGGGCGCTCGACCTGCTCAACGACACGCTGCTCGTCGCCCTCTTCCCGTCGCTTGTCATGCTGGTCGGCTCGACCATTCTGCTCGCGGTGCAGTGGCACGTGATGGGCCTCGTGGTCGGTCTCGGCTCGGCGGTGTATCTGGCGATTACGGTCTCGCTATCGCTCTTTTACGTCGCGCCCTCGGCCCGGCTCGCGAACCAGTGGGATACGAAAATGGGCGGCGCGCTCGCCGACGCCATTTCGTGCAACGCCGTCGTCAAGGCCTTCGGCGCGGAAACGCGCGAGGAAGCGCGGCTCGCGCGCGTTGTCACGAAGTGGAGCAGCCGCACGCGGCGCACGTGGCAGCGCGGCACGTTCAACGGCGGCGTGCAGGGCGCGCTGCTCGTGGGCATGCAGGCGGCCATTCTCGGTGCGGCGCTGCTGCTTTGGGCACGCGGTCTGGCAAGCGTGGGCGACATCACGTTCGCGCTCACGCTGTTCTTCCTGCTCAAGGGTTATCTGCGCGACGTGGGCATGCACGTGCGCAACCTGCAGCGTTCCGTCAACGACATGGAGGAGCTTGTCGCGCTCGACGCGGCGCCGCTCGGCATCGAGGATCAGCGTGATGCGCCGCCCATCGTGATCGACCAGGGTGACATCCGCTTCGAAAACATGACGTTCCGCTATGGCGCAAATGACAGGGCGCTCTACGAGAACCTCACGCTGCGCATCGCGCCGGGCGAGCGCGTGGGCCTCGTCGGCCACTCAGGGTCCGGCAAGACCACGCTGATCAAGCTGATCCAGCGCCTTTACGACGTTTCCGGCGGGCGCGTCACGATCGACGGCCAGGACATTGCGCGCGTGCAGCAGGCGTCGCTGCGCTCGCAGATCGCCATCGTGCAGCAGGAGCCGGTGCTGTTCCACCGCTCGCTCGCCGAGAACATCGCTTACGCGCGGCCCGGCGCCACGCACGCCGAGATCGAGCGCGCGGCGAAGCTGGCGAGCGCCCACGAATTCATCATGGCGCTCCCGCACGGCTACGACACGCTCGTGGGCGAGCGCGGCGTGAAGCTCTCCGGCGGCGAGCGCCAGCGTGTGGCGATTGCGCGCGCGTTCCTCGCGAATGCGCCGATCCTGATCTTCGACGAAGCGACCTCGAGTCTCGACAGCGAAAGCGAAGTGCTGATCCAGCAAGCGATGGAGCGGCTCATGGAGGGCCGCACGACCGTCGTTGTCGCGCACCGGCTTTCGACCGTGCGCGCGCTCGACCGGCTGCTGGTGCTCGAACGCGGACGCGTAGCGGAGGAAGGCACGCACGACGCGCTCGTGCGCCGCGAAAACGGCCTGTACCGGCGCCTGTTCGAGCGCCAGGCGCTGGAACTGACGAAGGGACTCGCCGACGACGTGATCCTGCGCTGACGCCTGGCACCTTCGGCCACATTTGTGCATCCTGGCGCGCGCCGCCGCATGCAGGCTCAGGCGGCAACGGCGCGCGCGCGCGGCGTGATGCGCGCGAGCACTTCGGCAAGCGCCTCGCTCGCGATTTCGGTGTCGTAGTGAGCCTGCAACTGCATCCAGCTACGCGCGTCCGTGCCGAAATAGACCGCGAGACGCACGGCCGTATCGGCCGTGATGGCGCGCTTGCCGAGCACGATCTCGTTGATGCGGCGCGGCGGCACGCCAATCGCCTTGGCGAGCGCGTACTGGCTGATGCCCATGGGCTTGAGCCACTCTTCGTTCAGAATCTCGCCCGGTGTGGCGAGCGGTACTTCGCGAGCCATGGTTTTGCTCCTTAGCGATAGTCGTGAATGCGTACGTCCGATGCCTCGCCGTCCGCGAATCGAAAGCAGATTCGCCACTGCCCGTTGATGCGAATGCTGTACCCGCCATCCGGTTCGCCGGAAAGAGGCTCCAGCCGGTTGCCCGGAGGCGCCCTCAGGAACGCGAGCGTGGCGACCGCATGGACCTGCTGAAGCTTGCGCACGGCGACCGTTTCAATGGCAACCAGGCGGGCGACGCGTCGCCCGGCAAAAAGCGCCGCGGTATCGCGGCAGGCAAAGGAAGTAATCGGCATGAATAGTAACGCTCCTCGTTAATAACGTCAAACGTTACTAGTGTGAAACAGATGCGGTTGGCGCAACAGTCGGCCGTTCGGCCAACGTGGGCGCGCGCTACCCGCCGCCCCGGCGCACCGGAACGCGGGACCACTGGGGCAAAAGGCGCCGCGCCGCGCCGCGTTCTGGGCGACGCGCCCGCCCGCGTGGCGTAAAATGTGGCCTTTCCAGACAGAATCGCAGCCAGAATCCCAACATGACGCTCGCCTCCACCCCTGAGATCATCGCCGAACTCAAAGCCGGCAAGATGGTCATCCTCGTCGACGAAGAAGACCGGGAAAACGAGGGCGACCTCGTCATCGCTGCGGAGTTCGTCACGCCTGAAGCCATCAACTTCATGGCGAAGTACGGCCGCGGGCTGATCTGCCTCACGCTCACCCAGGAGCGCTGCAAGCTGCTCAACCTGCCGCTCATGACCTACCGCAACGGCACGCAGTACGGCACGGCGTTCACGGTCAGCATCGAAGCCGCGGAAGGCGTGACGACCGGCATCTCCGCCGCCGACCGTGCCCGCACGATCCTCGCGGCAGTCGCGCACGACGCGCGCGCCGAGCACATCGTGCAACCCGGCCACGTGTTCCCGATCATGGCGCAGCCAGGCGGCGTGCTCGTGCGCGCGGGCCACACCGAAGCGGGCTGCGACTTCACGGCGCTCGCGGGCCTCACGCCTGCGTCGGTCATCTGCGAGGTCATCAAGGACGACGGCACGATGGCGCGCCTGCCCGACCTCATGGAGTTCGCGCAGGAGCACGGCCTGAAGGTCGGCACCATCGCCGACCTGATCCACTATCGCAGCCGCACCGAATCGATCGTCGAGCGCGTGGCCGAGCGCACCATGCAAACCGCGCACGGCCCGTTCCGCGCGATCATGTACGTCGATCACCCCACACGCACGCCGCACATCGCACTCGTGCGCGGCACGCCCAAGCCCGACGTCGATACGCCCGTGCGCGTGCACGAGCCGCTTTCGGTGCTGGACCTGCTCGAAACGGGCTCGTCCACGCATTCGTGGACGCTCGACGCCGCCATGCGCGAAATAGCCTCGCGCGACGTGGGCGTGATCGTCATGCTCAACTGCGGCGAACCCAAGGAACACCTGATCGACGTCTTCAAGGCATTCGACCAGAAAGAGCGCGCGGAGGCGCTCGCCCGCCGTCCCGTGGACTTCAAGACCTACGGCATCGGCGCGCAGATCCTGCGCGAACTCGGCGTGGGCCGCATGCAGGTGCTCTCGAAGCCGCGCCGGCTCGGCAGCATGTCGGGCTACGGTCTCGAAGTCACCGGCTTCGTGCCGATGCCCGGCGGCAACGCACAAGCGCCCTGCCCGCCGGAAGCCGCCGACCCCGCCTCGTCGGGCCTCTGAAGTCGCATCGCGCTCATTTCACGCGTCACCACGCTCAACCGAACTTACGGACACCACATGGAAATCGGACAATACCAACCGAACCTCGACGGCGACGGACTGCGCATCGGCATCGTCCAGTCGCGCTTTAACGAACCCGTCTGCAACGGCCTCGCCGACGCCTGCATCGAAGAACTCGAACGCCTCGGCGTGACGGGCGAAGACGTGCTGCTCGTCACCGTGCCAGGCGCGCTCGAAATTCCGCTCGCGCTGCAAAAGCTCGCCGAAAGCGGCCAGTTCGACGCCCTCATCGCGCTCGGCGCGGTCGTGCGCGGCGAGACGTACCACTTCGAACTCGTCTCGAACGAAAGCGGCTCGGGCATCTCGCGCGTTTCGCTCGACTTCAACGTGCCGATCGCGAACGCCGTGCTCACCACCGAAAACGACGAGCAGGCCGTGGCCCGCATGACCGAGAAGGGCCGCGACGCCGCGCGCGTCGCCGTGGAAATGGCGAACCTGACGGTGGCGTTGGAGCAGCTCGACGGCGGCGACGACGATGAAGAAGACGAGGAAGACGAAGAGGAACAGCAATGAAGAGCGCGCGCCGCCGCTCCCGCGAACTGGCCACGCAGGGGTTGTATCAGTGGCTGCTGTCGGGTGTGCCCGCCGGCGAGATCGACGCGCAGTTGCGCGGTTCGCAGGGCTACGACAAAGCCGATCACGAGCATCTCGACGCGATCCTGCACGGCGTCATCCGCGAGTCGGAAGAACTGTCCGCCTCAATCACGCCGTGTCTCGACCGTCCGATCGACCAGCTTTCGCCCGTCGAACGCGCGGTGCTGCTCGTCGCGACCTACGAGTTCAAGCATCACGTCGACATTCCGTACCGCGTCGTGATCAACGAAGCGGTCGAGCTGACGAAGACCTTCGGCGGTTCGGACGGCTACAAGTACGTGAACGGCGTGCTCGACAAGCTCGCGGCGCAACTGCGCGCCACCGAAGCGCAAAACGCCCGCAAGTCGTAAGAACGCGAGCCGCCGGGGCAATCGGGTGCACGTAAGCACCCTGCCCCGCGCCGCGTGATCTGTCAGTACTGGAAACACCTGCATGAACACCGTTGCCGAACCGCTGCTGCGGCTAGCCGCGCGCGTCGACGAGATCCAGCCCTTCTACGTCATGGAACTGGCGAAGGAGGCCGCGAAGCTCGAGCGCGCCGGTCGCGACATCATCCACATGGGTATCGGCGAGCCCGACTTCACGGCGCCCGAGCCCGTGGTCGAGGCCGCGGCCGCCGCGCTGCGCCGCGGCGTCACCCAATACACGAGCGCGCTCGGCGTCCATGCGCTGCGCGAGGCGATCGCCGGACACTACCTGCACGCGTACGGCCTCACGGTCGACCCCGCGCGCATCGTCGTGACAGCGGGCGCCTCGGCGGCGCTCCTGCTCGCGTGCACGGCGCTCGTCGACCGCGACGACGAAGTGCTGATGCCCGACCCGTGCTACCCGTGCAACCGGCACTTCGTGGCCGCCGCGGAAGGCAAGCCGGTGCTCGTGCCAGGCGGCCCGGAAGCGCGCTTCCAGCTCACCGCCGCCGATGTGGAGCGCCTGTGGTCGCCGCGCACGCGCGGCGTGCTGCTCGCCTCGCCGTCGAACCCCACCGGCACCTCGATCGAACCCGACGAACTCAAGCGCATCGTGCAGAGCGTGCGCGCGCGCGGCGGCTTCACGATCGTCGACGAGATCTATCAGGGGCTTTCGTACGATGCGCCACCCGTCTCCGCGCTTTCGTTCGGCGACGACGTGGTGACCGTCAACAGCTTCTCGAAGTACTTCAACATGACCGGCTGGCGCCTGGGCTGGCTCGTGGTGCCGCCCTCGCTCGTCGGGGCCTTCGAAAAACTCGCGCAGAACCTGTTCATCTGCGCGTCGGCGCTCGCGCAACACGCGGCGCTCGCGTGCTTCGAGCCGGATACGCTCAGGATCTACGAAGCGCGCCGGCTCGAATTCAAGCGCCGCCGCGACTTCATCGCTCCGGCGCTCGAGTCGCTCGGCTTCACGGTGCCCGTGATGCCCGACGGCGCGTTCTACGTCTACGCCGACTGCTCGAACGTCGCGCACCCCGCCGCAGGCGACAGCGACGCGCTCACCCGTGCGATGCTGCACGACGCAGGCACGGTGATGGTGCCCGGCATGGACTTCGGCGTCGCCGCGCCGCGCCGGTACGTGCGGCTCTCGTATGCCACGGCGTACGAGCGACTGGAAGAAGCGGTCGACCGTCTGCATACGTTCTTCGGCCGCTGACCTCTTTGGTGGAGACATGAAAAAAGGCACCCGCGGGTGCCTTTTCTTCGTGCGTCCTGTACAGCTAGAGACTCAAGCGCCCAGTTCCGGCGAACTGTGCTTCTGGGCCGTCGTGCTTGTGCTGGCGTCGTCCTGATCGGAGCCGCTCGTCGCCGACGATGTCTTTTCGACCAGCGCGTGGGCGCCATCGAGCGTCACGTGAACGCGCTTCTCGCCGCCGACGCTCGCCACCTTCTGCGGCGCAGGCGTGCTGGCCGTGGTGGTGACGGGCGCCTGCGGCGCGTTGATCGGCACGTTGCGCCCGCGTGCGACGTCGCGCAGACGGCCGCGCTCGGCCATCACCTTGGCGCCGTAGCCGCCGTCGTCGGCCGTGCTGGAACCTACGTAGAGGCGCAGGCCGCCCGGCAGCGAACCGCCGCGCGCAATGCAATCCTTGAGCACGAGCGCGCCGACCTTGATGTTCGCGAGCGGGTCGAGCGCCGCGCTCTGACCGCCGAAGTACTGGAACTTGTCCGAGTGCACCTTCGACATGACCTGCATCAGGCCCTGCGCGCCTACACCGCTTTCGGCGTACGGATTGAAGCCCGATTCGATCGCCATCACCGCCAGCAGCAGCAGCGGATCGAGACCCACTTCGCGACCGGTGTCGAAGGCCGCCTTCACGAGTTCGCCGACCGGCTCCTGCGCCACGCGGTAGCGGCGCGCCAGATAGGTGGCGACGAGCGCCTGTTCGCGCGCCGAGACGAGCACGCGGTCATCGCGGGCGTCCGGAGTGATGCGCTGGGGCGGAATCATGCGCGCCAGCGAACCGACGCTCGTCGGCAGCGCGCGCGGATCGAGGCCGTTGAGCGTCACGGCGTCGAGCGTGGCGATGCCGCCGTTCGATACCGAGGTCGCGACCCTCGCGACCGTGCCGCCAGAACCGGCGGGCGAAACGCCCGTGGCGCCGGCAGGGCCGACCGA
Organism: Paraburkholderia sp. J76; assembly: GCF_905220295.1. Lineage (NCBI taxonomy): Bacteria > Pseudomonadati > Pseudomonadota > Betaproteobacteria > Burkholderiales > Burkholderiaceae > Paraburkholderia > Paraburkholderia sp. J76. The sequence continues at coordinate 15,622 of NZ_CAJMZJ010000017.1, read as the reverse complement.
ACCCATGGAACCCGTGGCGCCGGCATCGGGCACGAGCGCCGTGGGCAGCATCGCGCTGTCGGCGTTGTCGTCGCTGGTCGCGACGCCCGGGGGCGCGAACGAAGGCAGCGGGTTGCCCTGCAGCAGGCGGGCCGGACCGGCTTGCACCGCCGCCGAGACGAACGGCATCACGCGCGCGGCAAGCGTACCGCGCAACGTGGGCATGAGCCACACGGCAACCGCGAATAGAACGGCACAGCCGCCCACCACGCTGAACAGGTGATGGCTAAGACGCGTGCCACGACGCAGCAGCGCACGTAGGCCAAGAGCTACACGCTCGTCGGCGCGCCACCACGATAACCAGGTATTCATCTACAGATCTCCCCATGTTGCATGATCCCGCTCAGGAGTCGGCACGAGGCTGACAGCCAATCGCAGGATCAAGACATCGCGCGCCCTGGCTGGTGCGGCAGCGATGTCGGGAAAACGGCAAGTACGCCGTGGGTGGAACTCCTCCTGGGCAACCAGGCACGTCATGTGCACGCGCCGGGAGTTCTCACGCGAAAAGCCAGCGCGAAGATGCGCTGACGAGGACAACCAATCTAGACCGTATGCAAGCCGTGCAGGGGTTCGGCAAAACGGCGACGCGGTGCGTCTGAAGGGCCGGGAAGGTGGTAAAAAATTTCAAACCCTGCAACCAGTGTGGACGGATTCTAGCAGCCTGTTATAGATCGTCAATACTATAGAATGTCAAATCTATAACTAATTGTAATGATGAACACCGTTCAATCGGTCGAGAACCGCGCGGCAAGGGGATCTGGGGCCTGTTATGCGGTTTGGCTGGCAGCGTGCGCCAACCAACACAGGTAAAATCGACAATCGTTACGCCGCGTTTCCTCCGGCCTCGAGCGCCGACGCGGACCCCGAAGCCGCCCCGCAACCGCTTACCCGCCGCCATACTGGACGTGTTAGCGGTCTGCCGGGCTGCCCACGAGTTGCCCAAGACTGGCTCCCAATGAAATATAAAGACCTGCGCGACTTCGTTGGTCGCCTGGAGACGCTCGGCGAATTGCGCCGCGTCCCGCAAGCTGTCTCCCCGGTGCTGGAAATGACCGAGCTGTGCGACCGCGTCCTGCGCGCCGGCGGTCCGGCCTTGCTCTTTGAGAACCGTGCGACGCACGCGTTCCCCGTGCTCGGTAACCTGTTCGGCACGCCCCGGCGCGTGGCGCTCGGTATGGGCATCGACGCGCCGGAAAGCGGCGGCGACGGCGCCGCCCTGGAGTCGCTGCGCGACGTGGGGCGCCTGCTCTCGGCGCTCAAGGAGCCCGAGCCGCCGCGCGGCCTGAAGGACGCGGGCAAGCTCCTTACGCTGGCCAAGGCCGTTTGGGACATGGCGCCAAAGACGGTGAGCGCGCCGCCCTGTCAGGAGATCGTCTGGGAAGGCAACGACGTCGATCTCGCGAAGCTGCCGATCCAGACCTGCTGGCCCGGCGACGCCGGCCCGCTCGTCACCTGGGGCCTCACCGTCACGCGCGGCCCCAACAAGACGCGCCAGAATCTCGGCATCTACCGCCAGCAGCTCATCGGCCGCAACAAGCTCATCATGCGCTGGCTCGCCCACCGCGGCGGCGCGCTCGATTTTCGCGAGTTCGCGCTGCGCAATCCCGGCAAGCCCTACCCGGTGGCCGTCGTGCTGGGCGCCGATCCCGCCACGATCCTCGGCGCCGTTACGCCAGTGCCGGACACGCTCTCCGAATACCAGTTCGCGGGCCTGTTGCGCGGCGCCCGCACCGAACTGGCGAAGTGCCTGACGCCGGGCGTCGATTCGCTCCAGGTGCCCGCGCGCGCCGAGATCGTGCTCGAAGGCTTCATCCACCCGCAGGCGGGCGAGCCGGGCCCGTTGCCGGCCGGCGCGCCGCCGCGCCCCGCCAAAGGGGCGAGCGCCGCGTACGAACACGCGCTCGAAGGCCCCTACGGTGACCACACGGGCTACTACAACGAACAGGAGTGGTTTCCCGTTTTCACGGTCGAGCGCATCACCATGCGCCGCGATGCGATCTACCATTCGACGTATACGGGCAAGCCGCCCGACGAACCCGCGGTGCTCGGCGTGGCCCTCAACGAAGTATTCGTGCCGCTGCTGCAGAAGCAGTTTGCCGAGATCACCGACTTCTATCTGCCGCCCGAGGGGTGCAGCTATCGCATGGCGATCGTGCAGATGAAGAAGAGCTACCCCGGGCACGCAAAACGCGTGATGTTCGGCGTGTGGAGCTTTCTGCGCCAGTTCATGTATACAAAGTTCATCGTCGTGGTCGACGATGACGTGGATATACGCGACTGGAAGGAAGTGATCTGGGCGATCACCACGCGTATCGACCCGGCGCGCGACACGGTGCTGGTCGAGAATACGCCGATCGACTATCTCGACTTCGCTTCGCCGGTGGCGGGCCTCGGCTCGAAGATGGGGCTCGACGCCACCAACAAGTGGCCCGGCGAAACAGACCGGGAATGGGGCCGCGCAATCGAGATGGACGCGGACGTAAAAGCGCGCGTCGATCGTCTTTACGACGAACTGGGCTTTAGCCGCAGCTAGCGCGCCACGCGACCCGGCGCAGCGCCCTCGGGCGCCACGCCGGCCGATTCATACGCGACGCCTTTTCGCGACGCCGCGCTTACCGCGTCCCGCCTCGTGCATGGCATGAGCCGCGGCGCCAGTGAACCTGAGGAGACTCAAGGATGATGCCCGCATCGGAGCGCCTGACACAACTGAACGATCCCGCCCTCTTCAAAACCCGCGCGTACCTCGACGGCGAGTGGAGCGGCGGTGCAACCACTTTCGCCGTGCTCGACCCCGCCGACAACGCCGAAATCGCAAGCGTGCCCGACTTCGGCGCCGATGAAGCGCATCGCGCCATCGCCGCCGCGAACGCCGCGCTCCCCGCGTGGCGCGCGAAGACGGGCAAGGAGCGCGCGGCCGTGCTGCGGCGCTGGTTCGACCTCGTGATCGAGCACGCCGACGACCTCGCCGCGATCATGACCGCGGAGCAAGGCAAGCCGCTCGCCGAAGCGCGCGGCGAAGTGCTGTACGGCGCGTCGTTCCTCGAGTGGTTCGCCGAAGAGGCCAAGCGCGTGAACGGCGACGTGCTCGCGAGCCCCGCCAGCGACCGCAAGCTCGTCGTGCTCAAGCAGCCTATCGGCGTGTGCGCCTCCATCACCCCGTGGAATTTCCCGATCGCGATGATCACGCGCAAAGTCGCGCCGGCCATCGCCGCGGGCTGCACGATCGTCGTGAAGCCCGCCGAACAAACGCCGCTTTCCGCGCTCGCGCTCGCCGAACTGGCGCAGCGCGCCGGCGTGCCCAAGGGCGTGTTCAACGTGATCACGGCCGACTCCGCGAATTCCATCGAAATCGGCAAAGCGCTGTGCGAGAGCGATGTCGTGCGCCATCTGTCGTTCACCGGATCGACGCCTGTGGGCCGCATCCTCATGCAGCAGTGCGCGCCGACGGTCAAGAAGATCGCGCTCGAACTGGGCGGCCACGCGCCGTTCATCGTGTTCGACGACGCCGATCTCGACGCCGCCGTGGAAGGCGCGATGATCTCGAAGTATCGCAACGCGGGTCAAACGTGCGTCTGCACGAACCGCTTCTATGTGCACGACAAGGTGTACGACGCTTTCGTCGAAAAACTCGCCGCCGCCTCGCGCAAGATCAAGGTCGGCAACGGCTTCGAGGATGGCGTGAACCAGGGGCCGCTCATCGACGATGCGGCTGTCGCCAAAGTCGCGCAGCACATCAGCGATGCGACCGCCCAGGGCGCGAAGGTCGTGGCGGGCGGCAAGGTCAGTTCGGGTCGCTATGTCGAGCCCACCGTGCTCGCCGACGTCACGCGCGACATGCTGATCGCGCGCGAGGAAACCTTCGGCCCGGTCGCGGCCGTGTTCCGCTTCAGCGACGAAGCCGAGGTCATCGGCCTCGCCAACGACACCGAATTCGGCCTCGCGTCCTACTTCTACAGCCGCGACATCGGGCGCGTGTGGCGCGTGGCGGAAGCGCTCGAGTACGGCATGGTCGGGGTCAACACGGGACTCATTTCGAACGAGGTCGCGCCGTTTGGCGGCGTGAAGCAGTCGGGCCTCGGGCGCGAGGGTTCGAAGTACGGCATCGACGAGTATGTCGAACTGAAATACCTGTGCATCGGCGTTTGAAGCTTTTTGCAGCCTGTTTGAAGTCTCTTTGAGCCGCGCTTGAACCGCGCCTGAACCGCCATGCCCGCTGTCTTCATGCGGGCATGCGCGGCGTGCAGTCCATACCAACAAGAAATCGTTTTCATGTCTCACGTTTCCCTGCTTTCCGACGGCTTTTTTCTGTCGCTTTCGCTTTGCCTCGACATCGGTCTCGTCAACGTCGCCATCATCTCGCTCACGCTCACGCATGGCTTCCGCCCGGGCTTCTGGCTCGGGCTGGGCTCGTGTTTCGGCGACCTCATCTACGCCGCGCTCGCGCTCGCGGGCATGGCCGCGCTGCTGCAGTTTCCAGCCGTGCGCTGGATCGTGTGGATAGGCGGCTCGGCCCTGCTGCTCATGCTCACGTGGAAGATGGCGCGCGAAGCGCTCAACCCGGCGTCGGCGCCGCCGGTTGAAGGCGAAGCCGACAACGCCGCGCCGCTGCCCAATCCATGGCGCAGCTTCGGGCGCGGCGTGCTGCTCGCGCTCTCCTCGCCGAGTGCGATTCTTTGGTTTGCGGCTGTGGGCGGCGCGCTGATCGCAAAGTCGGGCGCGACGAGCGCCGGCGCGGCCTCGCTCTTTCTGCTGGGCTTTTTTGCAGGCGGCCTCGGCTGGACGCTATTTCTCTGCGGGCTCGCCAGCCACGGCCGCAAGCGCGCGGGCACCGGGCTGCTGCGCGCGTGCCACGTGCTTTCGGCGCTGCTGTTTGCCTACTTCTCCTACAGCGTCATCGTGCACGGTTATCACGATCTGATTCTGCAGGCCCACTCGTCCTAAAAGCGTCTGCCAAAAACAAACAGCGCAACGCGGCGTGAGCCGGCGTTGCGCTGTTCAAGCAACCTGCGGACGGGCGGCACGCGCCGCCTGTCACGCTTAACGACGGTAGTAGCCGTGGCCGTAATAACCGCGCCCATAGCCGCGGTAGTAGCCGTGATGCCAGTACGGATGGCCGTAGTAGCCGCCCACGACCACGGCGGGCGGCGGCGCGTAGACCACCGGCGGAGGCGGCGCATAGACCACGGGCGGGGGCGGCGGCGCATAGACCGGCGCCGCGTAGACGGGATAAGCCGGTGCCACCGGCACGCCAATGCCGATACCCACCGAGACGTGCGCCTGGGCCGCGCTGACGAACCCCACACCCAGCGCGGCGGCAACGATGAACGATACGGTCTTTTTCACTTCTCTTCTCCTGGCGGCCGCCAGCGGCGACGCGCATATTACGGGCACTGCCCACACACCCAATGTATCGAAAACGGCGGCCATCATTGGTAGCCATTTGTTTCGAATTGCAATCGTATTAGCAGGCGCTTAATAGCGTCTTAAGCGCCGTGGGCGTGGCTGTGGCGAAAAACCGGCGTACACGCGGCCGGTCGCGACGCCATTCGTTACAAAAACCGGGGCGCTGTCATTGTTACCGGGGCGGCCGCGCAACCAGGCAATTCGACCGGTAATGTTTGATTACAAATTGGTTGACTCGGCTGACGGCCTGGTCAATCGGCCTAACCAACGCCCTTCGCGCTGCGACGCCGTAAACGACGATGCCCGGTCGTGGAACCGGGCATCTCATTCATCAATCCGGCGGCACGCGACCTGCGGCCACCCGGAGCAAACACTCCGCTATCCGACCTTCACGTAGGTGAATTCGCGCGTGACGTTCGGCGGGAGATAGGCCCCGCTGATGCGAACGCGCGGCGTCAGGCGCTTTTTCTGATCCCACCAGCGGCGGCGCTGGAACGGCGTGAGAAATCGCAGATGCTTTCGGTAAGCGAAGATGCTCATGGTGAACCCCCGAATCGGACAACCGACAGGAACAAACCCAATTGCGCGACTGCAACAACGAAACCGAAACGATGGAAAGTATTGTGCTCAGATTCCGCGACAAAAATTGCAGTGTTGCGAGATAGCCGCACGAGCGCCGTATAAGCGTGGCGCACTGTTCGTTGCGGCTTCCCCATGCTGGGTTTGGATGCGTGTGCTGCGCAAAAACGCGCGCCCTCCAACCCTCAGCAGAAATCGTGCCGCACCGGGCTATCGGCGCGGCGCCAGGCCCGTCACCTCATTTGTAGTCGATCCGTCAGCGCGTCATCGGTACGAAAGCGAACATTCGCCCGCCGCTCGGCGGCGGCGCAACACTCGGGGCGCGAGGCAGCCGTCGGAGGCGGTCTGTCAGAAGCAATGTAGCTGTTCGGGGAAAAGCCTGCCGCGAGTGCAGCCATATCGCGCCGCGCATACCACGGAAACGGCGGCCGCCGCCGCGCGCGGGGCCCGCGCCGGAGCATCGCTCGCGAATACTGGCGAGGCGTAAGCCGTGGTAATGTGGCGACGGCGCGCGCGTCGCAGCGGCTGCAGTACGCGCACCGGCGCGCCCATCGGACTCACCGACGAGAACGCAAAATGATCAAGGTCAGCATCTTCTATCCGTATCGCGAGAACGGGCGTTTCGACACCGGGTACTACTGCACGCACCACATGCCGCTCGCGGCCAGGCTCTTTGGCGAGTCGCTCAAAGGCTGGTCGGTCGACATCGGCATCAATGCGGGGCCGCCGGGCACGCCGCCGCCGTACGTGGCGGCCGGACACTTTCTGTTCGAAACCGTGGATGCGTTCTACGCGGTGTTCCAGCCGCATGCCGACACCCTCCTCGACGACATTCCCAACTACACCGACGGCGGAAATGGCACCATTCTGATCAGCGAGGTCAAGGTGTCTGTCTGACGGGTTCCGCTCGGCTAAGCGGGGCGAGCGGACGACCGGCACGACCTTTCATCGGCCGCCACACGCCAGGCGCGCCGCCACTCAACACAAGAAGGAAACAATACCGATGTTCGGCGATATCGCCCGTTTTCTGCTCAATACGGTCTTCACGCTGTTCGGCGCCGCCCTGCTGCTGCGCGCCTGGCTTCAGTACGTGCGTGTGCCGCCGTACAACCCCGTGACCCACGCGATCCAGCAGGTCACCAACTGGCTGGTGCTGCCGCTGCGGCACGTGATTCCCGGCGTGCGCGGCATCGACTGGGCGAGCGTGGTCGGCGCGCTGATCGCGGCCATTGTCTACGTGCTGCTGATGGTATGGCTTGCGGGCGTGGACCCGCTGGCTCTTTTGCCGACGCTACTCATCGTAGCCGTGCTCACGCTCGTGAAATGGGCGCTCAACCTGCTGATCTGGCTGACGATCCTGATGGCGCTGCTCTCGTGGCTCAATCCGCGCTCGGCGGCGATGCCCGTGCTCTACCAGTTGACCGCGCCGTTTCTCAACCCGCTGCGCCGCATCCTGCCGAACCTGGGCGGCCTCGATCTCTCGCCGATTCTGCTCTTCGTAATCGTGCAGGTGCTGCTGATGATCGTGACGCGTGCGGCGGTTTCGCTCACGCTGTTTGGGATTTGAGCGCCTGTCCGTATTCGGTTTAGTGCATCCGGCGGCGCGCCAGTCGCGCCGCGTCGTTTGACCGCGTCATTGCGCGATCGGGCCAAATCCGCGTAAAATGGCGCGCTCTGCGGGCGTCGTATAATGGCCATTACCTCAGCTTCCCAAGCTGATGACGTGGGTTCGATTCCCATCGCCCGCTCCACGCTGGTTTGCCGACCTCTCTTCGAGGCCTGGACTTTCGAACAGCGCCCCTCCCGGGACGCTCTGTCCGCCCGACCGGCCTGAACCCCTACGTTGCACAATGCGCTCTGGCGCGATTCGGGTCCTGCCGGGTTGAAGGGGCTGAAGGCCGCCACCGATTCCGGCGAACGCAGGCCGCTCTCACATCACCCGCAAAGATGAATCACGATCCCAACGACGACGCCCGTCCCGACTGCACGCCGTCAGACGCACAAGACGCCGCCTCCGGCACGAACGCGCAATCCGGCGCGCCCGCCGGCGACGCGCTGCATCACCGCCGTATCCGCAGCTTCGTGACCCGCGCCGGCCGCGTCTCGACTGGCCAGCGTCGCGCGCTCGACGAACTCGGCCCGCGCTTCGTCGTGCCCTACGCGCCAGAAGCCGCCGACTGGGACGCCGTGTTCGAACGGCATGCGCCGCGCATTCTGGAGATCGGTTTCGGGATGGGCGCGAGCACGGCGGAAATCGCCGCGTTGCGCCCCGAGGACGACTTCCTCGGCGTCGAGGTGCACGAACCTGGCGTTGGCGCGCTGCTCAAGCTGATCGGCGAGCAGAATCTGGAGAACATCCGCATCATCCAGCACGACGCCGTGGAAGTGCTCGAGCACATGATCGCGCCCGCGAGCCTCGACGGCGTGCACATCTTCTTCCCCGATCCGTGGCACAAGGCGCGCCATCACAAGCGCCGCCTGATTCAGCCGAAGTTCGTGGCCCATCTGGTCTCGCGCATGAAGCCGGGCGCGTACCTGCATTGCGCGACCGACTGGCAGAACTACGCGGAGCAGATGCTCGAAGTGCTCAGCGCGGAGCCCACGCTGGAAAACACCGCAGCCGATTACGCCCCGCGCCCCGAGTATCGCCCGGTGACGAAGTTCGAGCGCCGCGGTCTGCGGCTCGGTCATGGCGTGTGGGATCTCGTGTTCCGCCGCCGCGCCGACTGAAACCGCGAACCATGCGTAAAAACGGGCGCCTCGATGTGAATCGGCGCCCGTTGTGTTTTTTTAGTCCTCCCAGCCTAGCCCGCCGCCGTAGCCGAACAGCAGGATCACGAGCCCGAAGGCGATCCGGTACCAGGCAAACGCGGTGAAATCGTGCGAGGCCACGAAGCGCAGCAGCCAGCGCACACAAGCGAACGCGCTCACGAACGCGGCGACGAAGCCGACGCCGAAGAGCCCGAGCCAGTCCGCCGAAAGCTCGTGCCAGCTCTTGTGCAGCTCATAAACGGTCGCGCCGAAAATCACGGGAATCGCAAGGAAGAACGAGAACTCGGTCGCGACGCGCCGCTCGAGGCCGAACAGCATCGCGCCGATGATGGTCGAGCCCGAGCGCGACATGCCAGGAATCAGCGCGCAGCACTGCGCGCAACCTACCTTGAACGCGTCGAGCGGCGTGATCTCGTCAATCGAGTTCACGCGCGCGCCGCGTTGCGCGGCGACCGGCAGTCCTTTCGGACCGCGCAGGCGATTTTCGACCCACAGAATGACGACGCCGCCGCCCACCAGCGCGAACGCGACCGGCACGGGCGCGAAGAGCACCGACTTGATCGCCTTCTCGAACATCAGCCCGAGCACGACGGCCGGAACGGTGGCGACGATCACGTTGAGCGTGAAGCGCCGCGCATTGGGCCGCGAGGGCAGCCCCGTGACGACCTCGCCGATCTTGCGCCGGAATTCCCAGCACACGGCGAGGATCGCGCCAAACTGGATCACCACGAAGAAGGTCTTTGCATACTCGCCATCGAAATTGAGCAAGCTGCCGACGACGATCAGATGCCCCGTACTCGACACGGGCAGAAACTCCGTCAGCCCCTCGACGATGCCGAGAATCAAGGCCTTGCAGGTCAACATCCAGTCCATCCCTTTATCCCTCTTCCTTGAGTGTCGGGACGGCGCACGCCGCGCCACGCGACCGACGACGGCCGCGTGCGCTCGCGCTTCGTCGGCTACCTCTCGACGATCTGCACGCGTATGCCGTTTGTAAGGATGGTGATTGTACCGGGTTCGTAGCTCACGCCGGCAAACTGGAGCTGATCGGGCTTGAAGGTGTAGACGGGATAGTTGTCCAGCAACTGCGTGGCGACGAGCGCGGCGACCGCGCTCACCTGCGGCGCGTAGGCGGCGGCGTTGCCCGCCATGTCGACGCCGTCGACCGAAGGCGAGCGCAGCACGACCGCGCGGCCCGCGCTGTCGTAGGCCAGTTCGCTCGATACCGTGAACGCGCCGCTTACGGGCTGCTGCATTAGCGGGCTTTCGAGATGCACATCGAGGCGCACGGCCACGCGGTTGCGATCGGGCTGCATCGTCACGACGGGATTCGTGAGCGAGACGTCGAAGATCTGCTGCATCGAGCGGTGATAAGGAAACTTGCGCTGCACCGCGTCCTGCACCTGCTGCTGCGAAAACGTGTAGTGATCGGGAATGAACGGGAAAATCCCCGTCGCACACGCGCCGAGCGACATCGCCGTACCCGCCGCAGCGCAGGCTGAAAGCAGGAAGGCGCGCCGGGAAACGCGCGTTGCGGTGTGGGCCATGCGAAATCTCCTTGTTTGGCGGACTTTGATGCGCCGTCATTCTGGCGCATAACAGCGGGCCGGCGCAGGTTGCGCCGCGCTCAACGCGCGGCTGGCGTCGGCGATTGCGGCCAGGTTTGTGGCCGGGTTTGCGCCTCGAGATGCGTGAGCCACACGATGGCCTCTTCGCGCGACGCCCCGCACATCTCTGCCTGCGGCTGCAGCCCCGAGCAGCACGCGGGCCGCAAAGGCGAGCCGAAAATCATGCAGCGCAGATCCGCGCCGAGTTGAACGCAACGCACGCCGGCCGGCTTGCCCTCGGGCATGCCAGGAATCGGGCTCGTAATGGACGGCGCGATGCAGCACGCGCCACAGCCTGGGCGGCATGCGTGCCCGGAGACATCGGCGGGAAAAACGGTACTCACTTCGGTTTCCTGAAACTCTGAAGAATTGTGTCCGTGAGGCGGTGGGACCAGACGCATTGTGCCATCCCTGTCTGCGACCTTTTTACACAATCGCTTTCTCCTACCCGCTCGTACACTTTGTCCATCTGGCGCTGTAGGACAAGGGACAGGCCAACTGGTTGCAGCGTTGCGCGGCGCCGGACGCTGCCCACTCGCGCGCCGCCCTTCCCAGTGAGCCCTGCATGAGCGACGCCGACCTGCTCTTTCGCCCCGACCTGCTTGCCAAATACGGCGCCAACGGCCCCCGCTACACGTCCTACCCTAGCGCCCTGCAGTTTCGCGACGACTTCGATCCCGCCGACTATCGCCGCGCGGCCGCCGACCCGGGCGCGAGCGAAACCGATCTCTCGCTGTACTTCCACGTTCCGTTCTGCGACACAGTCTGCTTCTATTGCGGCTGCAACAAGGTCGTCACGAGGAACCGCGGCCGCGCGAAACCCTATCTCGCGCAGATGATCCGCGAAGTCGAATTGCAGGCCGCGCTCTTCGATACGAAGCGCCCCGTTTCGCAACTGCATTGGGGCGGCGGCACGCCCACCTTTCTTTCGCTCGACGAGATGAGCGCACTCATGGCCACCACGCGCGAACACTTCGCGCTGCAGCCCGACGACACCGGCGAATACTCGATCGAGATCGACCCGCGCGAAGCCGACGCACAGACTATTGCGCATCTGCGCACGCTCGGCTTCAACCGGCTGAGCCTGGGCGTTCAGGACTTCGATCCGGTCGTGCAGAAGGCCGTGAACCGCATCCAGCCGCTCGAACTGACCGTCGACGTCATGAACGCCGCGCGGGCGAACGGTTTCGAATCGATCAGCGTCGATCTGATCTACGGCCTGCCGCACCAGAACGTGAAAACATTCGGCCGCACGCTCGAGACGATGCTGCTGCTCGCGCCTGATCGCATCTCGGTATTCGGCTACGCGCATATGCCGCGTCTGTTCAAGATGCAGCGTCAGATGGACGAAGCCGCGCTGCCGACGCCCGCGGAGCGCATGGCGCTGCTCAAGCTCGTGATCGACCAGCTTACCGAGGCGGGCTACGTGTACATCGGCATGGATCATTTCGCGCTGCCCACCGACGAACTCGCGCGCGCCCAGGCGCAACGCACGCTGCATCGCAATTTTCAGGGGTATAGCACGCGCGCCGACTGCGACCTGATCGGCTTTGGCGCTTCGGCGATCGGCAAGGTCGGCGATGTCTACGCGCAGAATGCGAAGGACCTGCCCGGCTATGGCGCGGCGATCGACGCGGGCAGGCTCGCGACCGCGAAAGGCGTGCGCCTCAGCGCCGACGACCGCCTGCGCCGCGACATCATCACGGAACTCATGTGCAATCTCGAATTACGCTACGACGAGTTCGAAGCGGCGTACGGCGTGCGTTTTCCGGCGGCGTTTGCTGCCGAACTCGAACGGCTGCGCGAGTTCGAGCGCGACGGGCTCGTCGCGCGCCGCGCCCACCGGCTGGAGGTGCTGCCCGCCGGGCGCATGCTGGTGCGCAATATCGCGATGGTGTTTGACCGCTATCTTGGCGCACAGCAGCCCGAACGGTTCTCCCGGACGATTTGACGGCTTTCCGCCGCCGTATGGTTGCCGGCGCGCGCGAATTGCGTCATAATCTACGGCTAATTCGAGCGCTTGCACTTGTGCGCTCAGGTGCGGGAAGCACCCAGATACAAGCCTCGGTGGTGAAATTGGTAGACGCGCCGGACTCAAAATCCGGTTCCGAAAGGAGTGCCGGTTCGATTCCGGCCCGAGGCACCAACTACTCTTCAACCGTCCCCAACGGTTCACAACAAAACCCCGCCAGATAAGCTCTCGCGGGGTTTTTTGTTGCTATTCCCCAAGCTTTTCAACTGCCAGCAGCCCCCAATTGGGGGTTTTATTGGGGGTTTCTTCGGCGTGATGTGCCAGCCAGTCAAAAAGAACCCCCGGCGTGACAAAAGCCAACGGAGCAAGCTATGGCCCTCACCGATATCTCGATCCGCAACGCGAAGCCGACTGACAGGCAGCAAAAGCTCTTCGACGGCGGCGGCCTGTTCCCCCTGGTGACGCCATCGGGCAGCAGACGATGGGTTCTCAAATACCGGTTCGCGAGGAAGGAAAAGAGCTTGGCGCTCGGCGTTTACCCGGAAGTGTCACTGTCGGAGGCGCGCAAGAGGCGCGACGAGGCGCGCGACAAACTAGCGGCCGGCGTTGATCCGGGGGAGGCAAAGAAGACGGACAAGCGCGCCGCTCGGCTGGCGGCGGCCAATTCGTTTGAGGCGGTCGCGCTCGCATGGATGAAGGCGCGCGGTGAATGCGGCCCTGCGTCGGCTCGGCTATGACACCCGCACCGAAATAACCGGCCACGCCTTCCGCGCAATGGCGCGCACGATCCTGCACGAGGAACTGGAGCAAAAGCCGGAGGTGATTGAGCATCAGCTCGCGCACGCCGTCCCGGACAACCTCGGCGGCGGCGCGTACAACCGCACGCGGTTCATCAAAGAGAGGCGCGCGATGATGCAGAAGTGGGCAGACTATCTCGACCGGCTCAAAGCAGGGGCCAAAGTCATCCAGCTCAACGCGGCACGGTGACACCTGAACAAACCTGAACATTTTCGGCAAACGAAAAGCGCCCAAAGGGGCGCTTTCGTTCCCATGGCTGCTAGAGCGTCCGCTCCATGCTTACGCCCTCGGTCAGCCAATCGGCGCGCCCATAGCTGTATCCGGGCCATTCATCTGCGACGGTCGTTTCCCGCTTCACGAGTCGCCGCGCTATCGCCGCCAGCGCCACGACATCATCCCCGGATCGAACCTCCATGGGAGCGATCAGGTCCACAGCCATCGCCCACGAGTACCAGACAACCCGCATCGATGGCCGAATTTCTAGGTCAATGCCGCTGCGCTTCAGCTCATCTTCGCGCGCCCTGAGTGCTGCGAAGTATTCAGCCCATGGGGTCGTCGTCGGGCCGCACGTAATAGCGATGACTTTTTTCCGCGACCGGCCCAGCTTGCGGTATTGCTTCTCTCCTTCCTCGTGCCACTTATCCGAAGTCGGCGGCGGAATATCCGTGTGCGCCTCGTCTTCTATCGCATTGCTGTAGGCGAATCGTGGGTGCATCCAGTTCACGATCACGCGACGGCCATTCAGGATGAAACCAACGTCATCCCACCACGATAGCCGGACCCTGTCTTCCTCGGGATAGGCGTGCGGAACGTACAGGCCGTTTTTCAGTGGCCATTGATGATGGCGGTGATACTCGCGGGCCTTGCGCCGCAAGCTTTCGATGTGACGATTTTTCATTCGTGAAATTTACCGAGCCGGTTCGATGCGGCACCTTACCGGAACACGCGACCGTATCGCAGGAATAGATGTCGCTGTGACGGCCGCATGTGCGCGCACACCCGCCGAAAGCGAATAGGCGCCCGCCGACGCAGCCGCTTCCCGGGACGTGGCTGAAAGTCCGGGGGGACGCTTGTCACGCCGTCAAACACCGATGCCTGGCAACGCACAGTGGCCTCCGCACGGGCGAGCCGCGCATCAAGCGTGGTCGACTGAATCGCGAAATACCGTGCAATCGCGCTGCTGTCACCATCGAACTGGTCGAACACATGGTAGTACGCAACAGCCTCGGAAAACTGGGCTTGGATTACCCGTGCAGCCTCCCGCGCCTCCTCGTCAAACTGCAATGCGACTTCTGGCTCGAGGGCTTCCGGTCCTGAGAGCCGGGCGGAAACGGAGTTCTCCCTGAATTCGCCGTTGGCGTCGCGCTCCTCCTGATCGAGCCGGACCGCGAAGCGCATGGCGCGATTCACAAATTGCCCGAACAACCTGTACAACCGGCCAACGATCGTCGCCTGGATCTCGCCGTCGTCAGGCTCGATTTCTACGCCACGCTCAGCCTTGATCTCTTCCGCGATGATCCATGCGTGGCTTTTCAGGTCATCAACCGACTGTTCGCCACGCGATAGCCCGGCTACGCGTTGCAGATGCTCGAGCATCGGGGCGATCAGGCGTTCAAAGAAAGATGCTTCATCTCGTTTTGCCATGTCGTAGCCTTTTGAGCCCGGACGAACCAGGTTTCAATCGTGCCCATACCACGCATCGGAGAGCGGCGCGATGGTCACGCCACCGAATTCGCAGCGGCTGGTAAGCCACGCACGCACGAGTTCGCACTGTTCGTCTGTTGCTGACGTGCGCACACCGTCCGCGACGATGTAGCCGTCCAGCGCCTCGTTGAGGCCGCCGCTAAAGAGCATTCCATGCGCCTCGATGCACTCCGTGAGAAAGACATCCATCAGCGCGTCGTGCTGTGCGCTGTCGAGCCCATGGCGAAGTGCTGCGGCCACGGCGAACCCAAGTTCCTGAAACTCCCCCAAGCGCAGTTTCTTGCGCTGGCGGCGATTGTGACGCGTTGCCATCTCCAATCTCCTCGGCGCTTCATTCCAGCTCGAACAGCGCGCGGTCGGCGGCCCGCGACACATATTCGTCCATCATCGAATGGAACTCGGCTTCGTCGAACTCGCCACGCTCGACGCGGCGCAGAATGGCTTCGCCCGCCAGCACGGCTTTGCGCTCGCGGTCGGCGCGCGTCTGCTTGTGCGCTTGGCGGCTCGCCTTCTGGGCGGCCTTGCGCGCCGCCTTCATCTCCTCGAGCTTCGTGTCGGTCTCGGTGATGCGCTTTTTCAGCAGGTTCATGGCGCCACCCGGGGCGGTAGGAGTGCGGCGATTCTAGCGTTTATCGCTACCGTAGATCGCACCTCCCTCGCACCGCGTGCCCTCGCTGTCGATGGCGTTAAAGCAGCGCGACGAATGCACCCCGCATCAAATGCGCGTCAGCCCAGATAGCGCAAGGTA
>NZ_CAJMZJ010000016.1:0-171499 GCF_905220295.1 Paraburkholderia sp. J76 | reverse complement strand
AGCTTCCCGTCTCCCCGCGCCTTCATCGAAAGCGCGAAAGACCGGAATTCTAGTCACCCAGCCGGCATCTTGCAAGCGGTTTTTGACAAGCTAGCCAAGCCGGGCTGTACGCGGTTCCGTGCTCCATATAGCAGTTGTCATAGTGCCTCTGACCGATGCCTTGCCGCCGCGCGCCAACGACAACCGCGCCCCCCTTCAGCGGCCCATCCAACGCGCCAGTGCTGTCCAATCCGATGGCGCGCACGGAACCGACTAGAATATGGGGTTCTCTGCACCCCAACTCACAGATTTATGCGCTCGCGAATCGCCAAACGCCTTCCTCCTGACGCCGACAAACTCGTCGGCCTCTCGCTCGCCCTGTTCGCTTCGGGCAGCCGCACCGAAGACCGCTTCTGGGAGGCCAAGCTCGACACGCTGCTAGCGAAGGTCGTGCGCAACGGCAATCAGACTACGCTCGACGCCGCGCTCGATCATCTGCAGCAGAATCACCCGGACGCCTACGGCGCGCTCGCCGACATGGCCGAGACGCACAGCGAATCGTTCCTCGTCGAGCACGAAGGGGAGCAATACGAAGCGCTGCTCGTCGCCGCGCCAGTGCTTGCCTGGACGCGCTATGTCATCCCTTCGGGCCCACTGAAGGCCGAAGGGGCCGACGCGCTGCGCACACACCTCCAGGCCCACGTGCTCGCAAATGGCACGCGTGTCGCAATGGCCCCCTATCTCTATAGCATCGACCAGTTACCGCGCCACCATGTCGAAACCTGGCGCCTCGCGCAACAACTGACGCAAGCCGCGCTGAGCGGCGCTCCGGCGAAGATCAGCTCGGGCGAATTGCCGGAAACATCGCCGATCCTCGCCGATCCGCGTTTCCTGCTTGCCGTTGTTGCAGCCCCCGTCGGCGCCCCGCTCTTCCGCTGGCAGGAAGAGGAGCACGGCTCGCGCATTGAGCGCGGTCAATGTCTCGAGCAATGGGCCACCCAGGGCGGCGCCAATCTTGCCGTCGTCATGCCGGGCTGCGAATTCGAGTGCCTCCTGCCGGACGCCTACTACTCCGCCTGCCGCGACGCCGACGAGCGCGTGCGCCCGCACACGATCCGCACCGCGGTGCGCTATCTGCTCGACACGATCGGCGCAGGCGCGCCGGACTTGCGCGCGGTCGTCGCGGGCTTCGGCGAGCGCCGTATCGACGAATACCGCATCGGCTTCACGAAGCGCGGCAGCAATGACGTGCTGTACGGCGTGGTCTGGCCGCTCTATGGCCGCGAGAACGGCGATGCCGACATCGACGAGGAACCGACCGAAGAAAATGTCAGCAGCGGTCCGCTCGAAGAGATTGTTGCGTTGCTGAAGGAATCGGGTATCACCGATATCCGTCGTCACGCCGGCCGCTTCGAGCCGGAATATTGCGATGACTGCGGCGTACCGCTCTATGCGGACCCACTCGGCGAGATCGTCCACGCCGAGATGCCGGAAGATGCTGAGCCTGTACAGCCACACTTCCACTAAGACAACTCCAGAATTCCTACCCGGTCCCGCCTGTGTGCGGGACTTTTTTTTGCCCTATGTCTTATGCCTTTTGGACAGGCCGCCAGCGCCCAACCTTTTTGTCATCATGGTGTTGTTCACCGCCGCTTAGAAGCGGTGCGCATTGCACAACATTTTGAGAGGAGGGCATTCCATGCGGTTCGTTGTACTCAATCCGGACGCTGAAAGACGCGAAGGCCTCAAGGCGCTGTTAAGACAAATCGACCGACGCGCTCGCTTCAACGACGCGCCGGACTGGCGCAGCGCGGAGCGCGCCATGCAACGCTTCACCCCCAACCTGATCGTGATCGACTGGCACGACGGCATTCGTGCCGGCGAGCTGCGTCACTTTGTCATGAGGCACCGCACCTTGCCCGTCGCCATCCTGGTGGACAGCGCCGAAACGCCCGCGACCGTGCGGGCGCTCATCGACGAAGGCGCCCGCGGCATCATCCGGCGCACAACGGACTCGATCCTGATCGTGAAGTTTCTGGAACTCATCATGCTCGGCGGCGATCACCTGCCTGCCGACGTGCTCGGTCCGTGCACGCCCTGGCCCATGCCGCCCCGGCGCAACGCCAAGGCCGCTGCGCAGGCCCGCAAGGTACGTCCGAAGGTCCACCTGTCGCCACGACAGGAGCAGATTCTGCGCTGCGTCCATATGGGCAACACGAACAAGATGATCGCGAGAGCGCTCGGCATCAGCGAGGGCACGGTGAAAGTCCATCTGACAAGCATCTTTCAGCAACTCGGCGCGCCCAATCGCGCGGCGGCCGTCGCGATCTACAACGGATTGCTGGCGAACCAGTTGCAGGTGCTGCGCGCCCAGTACGAGCGGCCCGCCAGGCCGAAGCACGGCGAGCACGGCCCGGTGCCATTGCGCGCACGAGAGAGTCTGCCGTTCCGCTATCCGTTGCTGTCAGGCGACAGTGCGCAGCCGCTGCCCCTCGCCGCTGAGCCGCAGACGCCATTTGGCGACCCTGCCGCGGCGCAGCAGGTGCGCCCCCTCGAGGTGGACGAAACCAGCGAGAGCGCAGACGAGGACGCCCTCCTGCTCGCTCGCGCACACGTCTTGCCCTCCAACGAGTAATATGAAGCACATGGGGTTCCTATTTACGCCGCTTCCGCTCTGGGTTGCTATCGGTGCCTGGGTAGTCACCGTAGGGCTGCTCGCGCTCGCGTTGTGGAAGAACCCCTTCAAGCGTCTTCAGGACGCGACGCTCCAGCACGTGTGGCTCGCGATCGTCGTCGCGATCTCCGTGCTGTGGGCGAGCAACGCATGGCTCGAAGACGGCACCGTGCTGCACCTGCTCGGCGCCACGCTCGTCGTCACGCTGTTCGACTGGGGCCTCGCGCTCGTCGCGATGGGCGTCGTCGTGGGCCTTGCCGCGCTCGTCTTCGACGCCCCCTGGGAAGGCATCGCCCTCACCTTCCTGATATTCGGCGCGTTCCCTGTCGCGGTTTCGACGCTGCTGCAGCGGGCCTGTACGGCATGGCTGCCGCGCAACCTCTTCATGTTCATCGTCGGCCAGGGTTTCGTCTCGCCGGCCATCGCCGTTTCTGCGGCGGCCTATCTCGCGCTCGGCACGCACGTCGCGATCAACGGTGGCTCCGCCATCACGGTGCCCGCAGGCTATGCATTCAGCGTATTTCTGCTCGCTTCGGGCGAAGCCTGGTTCACGGGCATGGCAACCGCATTGATCGCCGTCTACCGGCCAACATGGGTCACGACCTACGACGTGCGCCGTTATCGCCTGGGCGGACCGCGAACCTGAGCGCTCGCCAGCAACGTAACAACGGGCGCGGCAACACGTCGCGATCGACCGGCGACGGATACCTGACAGCGCTTGCGCCGCCTCTTCCATTCAGACATAAGAAAATAATTGTTTCCGGATTGAACTCAACCCGGCTGTGCCGCATCTTACGGTGCCTGACGTCTCACCCCTCTTCCCAAGCAAGCAGATGGACTGCAACCATGCATCCCGCCGGCTGTTGTTGGTAGCCGGTCAACTGGCGGCGTGCGCCGCGAGCCTCATGCTCATCGCCGCGCCGACCGCGCAGGCCGATCAACTCGATCAACACAACGATCTCGTCAATCAGTTCGTCACGCAGATGCACGCCGACCCGCTCGTTGCGGACTGCGCGGCGCACGGCGATTTCGTGGCCAGCACATCGACGGCGCTCGATCATGTCGAATTCCCGCCTAGTTCGTTCGACAGTGCGCACGCAAGCGTCACGCCGTGGAACGACTCGTTCGACGAAGGCAAGCAGCGCGTGAAGGTCGATACGATCGTGACCGTCGACGGCATCGGCATTCCCAAAGACAGCGGCAACGCGCCCTACGATCTGAAGTTTCGCTGCGGCTATGTCTCGCAGCAAATGCTCGCGTTTAGCTGGAACGATCCGCTGCCGCCGGCGCGCGCGCGTAGCGAGCGCAGCACAGCGTCGCCGGCAGCCGCACACGGAACGAGCAGGCATTCGACCGGAAAGGCCACCGGCAAGGGCTCGAAGAAGGCGCCCGCGGGCAAGTCGCACCACAAGTCGTCGAGCAGCACGAAGTCGACCAGCGCGAAGTCGAGCAGCAAATCGACGGCAACGAAATCCACGGCAAAGAAAACGACTTCAAAGAAGAAGACGGCTCACTGAAGTCGTCGGCGTTCCCGATACAAAAAGGGGGAAGCGGCCTGGCCGCTTCCCCCTTTCTCCATGTGCGCGGGATTCTAGCTCGCGTTACGCGAACGTCTCCACGTGATGCAGGATAGCCTGCAGCATCGCGGCACCGAGCGCGGCGCTACGCTCGCCGTTCCAGCCTACGCGCTCGTCGGGCAGATTGGCGTTGTCCTTGAACGGCATTTCGAGCGTGAGCGACAGGCAGCCATGGCGATGACCGATGTACTTCGACGCGAGCTTGAGCGCATCTTCGCGGTAGCGGCTCGCCTCGTAGCCGTGCTGATCCTGGAAGTCGGGGCTCGCCACCTTGAACGCCTCGATGAACGCCTTCTGTTCCGTGCGTTGCTGATCGGTAAAGCCCGGCAGCATTTCCGAACCCGCCACGAATACATAAGGCAGCGTTTCGTCGCCGTGGATGTCGAAGAAGAGATCGACGCCCGTCTGTTCGATCGCATCGCGCACGACGAGCACTTCGGGACTGCGCTGCGCGTCCGGCTCCATCCACTCGCGGTTCAGGTTCGCGCCCGCCGCGTTGGTGCGCAGATTGCCGTGAACGCTGCCGTCCGGATTCATGTTCGGCACGATATGGAACACGGCGCGGTCGTACAGCTTGCGCGCGACCGGATCGCCCGCCCAGTCGCCCCAGCCCGCGAGCCGCTTGACCAGACCTTCCACGAACCACTCGGCCATGCTCTCGCCCGGATGCTGGCGCGCGATGATCCACACGGTCTTTTTGGGCTTGCCGTCGGGCCCGGTATCGCCCGGCATGCCGAGCGAGAGCAGCGACATGGGCCGGCCTTCCACGCTCTGGCCGAGTTCCGTGAGCGCGGCATGCGGCAGTTGCTGAAGCGCGCCGAGGAACTCCGAGTGACGCTCTTCGCTATACGGCTCGAAGTACGCGTAGTAAATGCTGTCGAAGTCGGGCGTGTGGTCGATGACGAGTTGCTTGCCGTCATAGGAAGTCGGCACGCGGAACCAGTTCACGCGGTCATAGCTCGCGGCGGCCTGATAGTCGCGCCAGCCCTCGGGAAACGCGCAGGCCGACGCATTTTCGAACGTCATCACGCAACGCTCGCCGCGCACGCCGGACACGCGGAAGTAGAACCATTGCGCGAACTCTGACTGGTTGTCCGCGCGCACGCGCAGACGGATATCGTCGGCGCGCTCGCTCGACAGAACCTCGATCGCGCCCGCATCGAACTGGCTGGAGATGGCAATCGTCATAGTCTTTTCCTTCCTGCTTGTTTGTTCACTTACTCGGCGATGCGCCGGCGAAATACGTAGGTCGAGTCGTTCGATGCGTCCGCATCGAACGCGTAGCCTTCCACGTCGAACGCCTTGAGCGCTTCGGGCTCGGCCACGCGATTCTCGACGGCGTAACGCGCCATCAACCCGCGCGCGCGCTTCGCATGAAAGCTGATGATCTTGTAGCGGCCGCCCTTCCAGTCTTCGAAGACGGGCGTGATGACAGGCGCGGCGAGCTTCTTCGGCTTCACGGCCTTGAAGTACTCGTTCGACGCGCAGTTCACCAGCACGCGCGCGCCCTTCGCCGCTTTCGCGTGGTTGTGTTCGATCTGCGCATTGATCGCGTGCGTGATGCGCTCGCCCCAGAATGCGTAGAGATCCTTGCCGCGCGCGTTTTCGAAGCGCGTGCCCATTTCGAGGCGATAAGGCTGCAGCAGGTCGAGCGGACGCAGCACGCCATAGAGCCCCGAGAGCACACGCACGTGCTGCTGCGCGTAGTCGAGATCCGCCGACGAAAGCGACTTCGCGTCGAAGCCTTCGTACACGTCGCCGTTGAACGCGAGCACGGCCTGCTTCGCGTTGGCCTGGCTGAACTGCTTCGACCAGTCGGCGTAGCGCTGGAAATTCAGGCGCGCGAGCGGATCGGAAATGCTCATGAGCGAGCCGATCTGTTGCGGCGAAAGGCGGCGCAGGCCCGCGATCAGCTCGGCTGCGTCGTCGACGAAATCGGGGATGGTGTGGGTTTCGATGTGCGCCGGCGTGTCATAGTCGAGCGATTTGGCCGGCGACAGAACGATTATCATAGAGGCTTGCAGGCACGATGTGCCGATGTTCAAAGGCGAAAGCCCGATTGTAGCGAATTCACGAATGACCGGCCTCACGCTCCCCCCCGCAACGCCCCTCTCGCCTGCCGCTGCTGCGGCGCTCCCCGTGGTTCTCGACTCGAACGTCTGGCTCGATATTCTCGTGTTCGACGACCCGCACACACGCCCCATTCGCGAGGCGCTCGAGCGCGGCGCGATCCGGGCGCTGATCGACGAACGCTGCCGGGCCGAACTGGCTTACGTGCTCGACTATCCGCAGTTCGCCGGCCGGGGCGTCGAGAAAGCAGACGCACTCGCCACGCTGTCAGGGCTCGTTGCTCTGCTCGAATTGCCGGAGCTTCCCGCCGACGCGCGCCCGCTGCCCCAATGCCGCGACCGCGACGACCAGAAGTTTCTGGAACTCGCGCGCGCAAGCGGCGCGCAGTGGCTCGTCTCGAAAGACCGCGCCGTGCTCAAGCTCGCGAGGCGCGTGGCGCGCGACTTCGGCTTTCGCATCGCGACGCCCGACGCGTTCGTCGCCGAATGCGCGCAAAACGCGGCTCAGGCGGCGCGGGCCTGATACGCGGGCATCGCGGCGCTCTCGCCAGGCCGGGCCACCGCATCCGCGCCGATTTGCCTACAATCAACCTTTCCTGTCCCAACGTCTGACTTCCGCCCGCGACATGAACGCACCGCATCTCACGCAGAATTCGCAGGACTCCCTGCTCACGCCCTCTTTTCCGTCGCGCCTGCCGAATGTGGGCACGACGATCTTCACCGTGATGAGCGCGCTCGCCGCCGAAAAGGGCGCGGTCAATCTGGGCCAGGGCTTTCCCGACTTCGACTGCGACGCACGCATTGTCGACGCCGTCGCGCAAGCCATGCGCGAGGGCCACAACCAGTACCCGCCGATGGCCGGCGTCGCCGCGCTGCGCGAAGCGATCGCGGACAAGATCGAGCACGTATATGGCCGCCGCTACGACGCCGCCAGCGAGATCACGGTGACGGCGGGCGCCACGCAGGCGCTGCTTACGGCGATTCTCGCGACCGTGCATGCGGGCGACGAAGTAATCGTGGTCGAGCCGACCTACGACAGCTATCTGCCGTCGATCGAACTGGCGGGCGGCAAGCCCGTGTTCGTGACGCTCGAAGCGCCCGACTACGCCATTCCGTTCGACCGCCTCGCCGCGGCGATCACGCCGAAAACGCGCCTTATCCTCATCAATACGCCGCACAACCCCACAGGCACGGTGTGGCGCGCCGAGGACATGCAAAAGCTCGAGGAAATCGTGCGCGGCACCAACGTGATGATCCTCTCCGACGAGGTGTACGAGCACATGGTCTACGACGGCCAGCCGCACGAGAGCGTCGCGCGCTATCCGGAACTGGCCGCGCGCAGCTTCATCGTGTCGAGCTTCGGCAAGACCTATCACGTGACGGGCTGGAAAGTGGGCTATGTGGCCGCGCCAGCGCCGCTCACGGCCGAGTTCCGCAAGGTGCATCAGTTCAATGTGTTCACCGTGAATACGCCGATGCAGTTCGGCCTCGCGCAATACCTGCGCGATCCGAAGCCGTATCTGGAATTGCCCGCGTTTTATCAGAAGAAGCGCGACTTCTTCCGCGCCGGCCTAGCCAACACGCGCTTCAAGCTGCTGCCGTGCGAAGGCACCTACTTCCAGTGCGTGGACTACTCGGCGATCAGCGATCTACCCGAGGCCGAATTCTCGAAGTGGCTCACGAGCGAGATCGGCGTGGCGGCCATTCCGGTGTCGGCGTTCTATCACGAAGCGCACGAATCGGGCGTCGTGCGCTTTTGCTTCGCCAAGCAGGAAAGCACGCTCGCGAGCGCGCTCGAACGGCTCGCGCGGCTCTGATGGGCTTCGCGCGCGATGAATCCGCGAACGGCAGTGCGTTCCCGATCATCGCGCGCAACAACTCGCGCAGCGGCGCGACGCTTACGAGTTCGCCTCGATATACGCCTTGCGGTCGGCGTTGACGCGCTGCGCCGCGGGCCGCTCGCCGATCAGCTTGAGATACGACTTCCAGTCGATGCCCACGTCGGCGAGAAAATCGCTGCCGTAGACGGCCTGCGTCGCGCGGCCCACGAGCGGCAGACTCACGAACGCCGCCGCGTCGGCCACGCCGAATCGATCGCCCGCCACGTACGGCGCGAATTTCGCGATCCGCGCGAAGGCCGCCACATAGCGGCGCAACCGCTTCTCCATGGTCGCCTTGACCTCTTCGGTCGCCTTGCCGCCGAAGAACGCTTCGCCGTAAAGCTCGCGCGCGTTCAACTCCAGATGCGTTTCGATGAAGACGATGAGTTCGCGCTCCTTCGCCGCCTGCCACGGATCCGCCGCGAAAATGGGCTTTTCGGGAAAGCGCGCCGCCAGATACTCGGCGATCACTTCCGACTCGCACAAAAATCCCTGTTCCGTTTCGATAAAGGGCACCTTGCCGCCCGGCGACTGAGCGAGCAGCGCCTCGTCGAGCGGCAGTTTGTTCGCCACCTCCTCGAACTCGATACCGTGTTCGAGCAGCAGAAGCTTGACCTTGTTGTAGTAGTTCGAAAGCGCGAAACCGTGCAGCTTGATCATCCTCATTGCCTCCTTGTGAGGGGCAGTTCCGTTAGCGAAACCGCCGAACCGTTTTCAGAAAATTGTACGACCGTGCTATTCTAGGCCAATCATGGAGCCAGGCTTCCAATGACTTCACATCATTTCAACATTGAGACAATCGGCGTAGCCGACACCTTCGCGAAACTCGCGGCAAAAGGCAAGCTCGACGAGCCCTGCGCTCACGCAGCAGACATCAACGCATCGAACGAGGCATCGCAATGAGCGCCGAACTCCGCAGCACCCGCCCCCACGGACACGAATCGACACTCGTTCTCACGCTGTCGAACCCCGGCGCACGCAACGCATTGCATCCCGACATGTACGCCGCAGCCATCGAAGCCTTCGACGCCGCCGAGCGCGACCCGTCGCTGCGCGCGATCGTCCTCACGGGCGCGGACAACTTTTTCTGCGCGGGCGGCAACCTGAACCGGCTGCTCGAAAACCGCGCGAAGGACCCGTCGGTGCAGGCCGCCAGCATCGACATGCTCGCCGCGTGGGTCACGGCGATGCGCCAGTCGAGCAAGCCGATCATCGCGGCCGTGGAAGGCGCCGCGGCAGGCGCGGGCTTCTCGCTCGCGCTCGCGGCCGACCTGCTCGTCGCCGCCGACGATGCGAAGTTCGTCATGGCCTATTCGCGCGTGGGCCTGACGCCCGACGGCGGCGGCTCGTGGTTCCTCGCGCGCTCGCTGCCGCGCTCGCTCGCGTTCGAACTGATGGTGGAAGGCAAGCCGGTCGGCGCGGCGCGTCTCGCGGAACTGGGCGTCGTGAACCGCCTCGCGAAGCCGCAATCTGCGCTCGACACGGCGCTCGCCTGGGCCGACGAACTCGCGAAAATCTCGCCGAATTCGGTGGCACGCATCAAGGGGCTGACGAACGTCGCCGACACCCAGCCGCTCGAAGCGCAACTCGCCGCGGAGCGCGACAGTTTCGTCGCATCGCTTCATCACGGCGACGGGCTCGAAGGCATCACCGCGTTCCTCGAAAAACGCGCTCCCGTCTACAAGTAACTCCACCGAGCGCCATGCCCATGAGCGAATACCCACTGCCCGCGCGCCGCCGCCTCTACGTGATGCGGCACGGCGACGTCACCTACTTCGACGGCACGGGCCGCGCGATCGACCCGGACACCGTGCCGCTCAACGAGAACGGCTGCGCCCAGGCAACCGCCGCGGGCGAAGCGTTCGCCTTGCAGGATGTGCGTTTCGATCGCGTGATCGTGAGCGGGCTGCGCCGCACGATCGAAACCGCCCAGCGCGTTCTTGCGGCAACCGGGCAGGAAATCGAACTCGAAGTGCAGCCCGCGTGGGAAGAGATTCGCGGCGGCAGGCTTGCCGCGATTCCGCCCGCCGAAGTCGAAGACGCCTTCCTGCGCGTGTTCGACGGCATCGTGCCGGAAGACACGCGCTTTCTCGGCGGAGAGACCATCGGCGAATTGCTCGACCGCGTGCTGCCGCCGCTGGATGCACTGCGCGCCGATCCCTCGTGGGACACGGCGCTCCTCGTGCTGCACGGCGGCGTGAACCGCGCGATTCTCTCGCACGCGATCACGGCGGGCGGCCGTGCATTCTTCGGCCACCTCGCGCAGGCAACGGGCTGCATCAACGCGCTAGATGTCGGCGCCGCGCCGCGCGACTGGGTCGTGCGCATGCTCAACTACGCGCCGCCCTCGCCGCTTCACCGAGACACACGCAACACGACGATGGAAATGCTTTACGCGCAATATCTGCGCTACAGACCGCACGGCTGACGCGCGGCGACCCACAGGAGCATCAGCAGGGAGACAGCGATGGCGCAAGCCACCCCCGATGGAGACACGCAAAAAAACGCGCAAGATCACGCGCAAGCGCGCACCGACTACTCGGCGTTCGAAGGCACGCGCCCGGTTGCCGAGCGCCAGCGCTTCGACACCGACGCGCTGACCGCCTGGCTGACCTCGCACGTAGAGGGCTTCAAAGGACCGCTCACGATCGAGCAGTTCGCCGGCGGCCAATCGAATCCGACGTTCAAGCTCGTCACGCCGAGCCGCACTTACGTCATGCGCGCGAAGCCGGGACCGAAGGCGAAGCTGCTGCCCTCGGCGCATGCGATCGAACGCGAATACCGCGTGATGGATGCGCTCGCGAGAACCGCCGTTCCAGTCGCGAAGATGCTCGCGCTCTGCGACGACGAAGCGGTGATCGGCCGCGCGTTCTACGTGATGGCGTTCGTCGAGGGCCGCGTGCTCTGGGACCAGTCGCTGCCCGGCATGACGCGCGAGGAACGCGGCGCGATATACGACGAAATGAACCGCGTGATTGCGGCGCTCCACAACGTGAAGCCCGACGCCGTGGGCCTCGCCGATTACGGCAAGCCCGGCAATTATTTCGCACGCCAGATCGATCGCTGGAGCCGCCAGTATCAGGCATCGGAAACAGAGCGCATCGAGGCGATGCATCAGCTCATCGAATGGCTGCCGAAGCACACGCCGGACGATGCGGGTTCGCGCGTATCGGTCGTGCATGGCGACTACCGCCTCGACAACCTGATCTTTCACCCGAGCGAGCCGCGCGTGCTGGCCGTGCTCGACTGGGAACTCTCCACACTAGGCGACCCGCTCGCCGACTTCTCGTATCACTGCATGGCCTGGCACGTCGATCCCGCGCAGTTCCGCGGCATTGCCGGGCTCGACTGGGAGGCGCTCGGCATTCCCGACGAAGCCCAGTACGTCGCGCGCTACTGCGAGCGCACCGGCCTCGAAATTCGCGGCGACTGGAACTTCTATCTTGCGTACAACATGTTCCGGATCGCGGCGATCCTGCAAGGCATCATGAAACGCGTGGTGGACGGCACGGCCGCGAGCGCGCAGGCAATCGACGCGGGCCGCCGCGCGAAGCCGATGGCCGAACTCGCCTGGCGCTACGCGCAGAAAGTGCGCTGAAGGTCCGCGAGAGCGCGTTCGCCAAACGACTTATTTTCCATTGTCATTGTCACTGCATCGCATTGCGAGGTTACCGATGAATTTCGATTACTCCCCGAAAGTGCAGGCGCTGCGCGAGAAGCTGCTCGCGTTTTTCGACGAACACATTTACCCGAACGAGGCGATCTTTCACGAGGAAGTCGAGCGCAATCGTGCGAACGGCAATCCGTGGGTGCCCACGCAAATCGTCGAACAGTTGAAGGAAAAGGCGCGCGAGGCGGGACTATGGAACCTGTTCCTGCCCGCGTCGGAACGCGGCGCGGGCCTCACGAACCTCGAATACGCGCCGCTGTGCGAAATCATGGGCCGCGTGCATTGGGCGCCCGAAGTGTTCAACTGCAGCGCGCCCGACACCGGCAACATGGAGACGATCGAGCGCTACGGCAGCGAATCGCACAAGCAGCAATGGCTCGCGCCTCTGCTGGCAGGCCAGATCCGTTCGGCGTTCCTGATGACCGAGCCCGACGTGGCCTCGTCGGACGCGACGAACATCCAGACGCGCATCGAGCGCGACGGCGACGACTACGTGATCAACGGCACGAAATGGTGGTCGTCGGGCGCGGGCGACCCGCGCTGCGCGATCTACATCCTGATGGGCAAGACCGATCCCGATGCGCCCCGCCATGCGCAGCAGTCGATGATCCTCGTACCCTCGGATGCGGCCGGCATCACCGTGCGCCGCCCGCTCACGGTGTTCGGCTACGACGACGCGCCGCACGGTCACATGGAAATCACGCTCGATAACGTGCGCGTGCCCGCCTCGAACATCCTGCTCGGCGAAGGCCGCGGCTTTGAGATTGCGCAAGGACGCCTCGGGCCGGGCCGCATCCATCACTGCATGCGCCTGATCGGCCTCGCAGAGCGCGCGCTGGAGTTCATGGCGAAGCGCGCCCTCTCGCGCGTGGCGTTCGGCAAACCTGTCGCCCAGCAGACCGTCACGCAGGAGCGCATCGCCGAAGCACGCTGCATGATCGAACAGGCGCGCCTGCTCACGCTCAAGACCGCGTACATGATGGACACCGTCGGCAACAAGGGCGCGCGCGGCGAGATCGCCATGATCAAGGTGGTGGCGCCGAACATGGCTTGCCAGGTGATCGACTGGGCGATGCAGGTGCACGGCGCGGCGGGCGTGAGCGGCGACTTTCCGCTGGCGTATTCGTACGCCTCGGCGCGCACGCTGCGCTTCGCGGACGGCCCCGACGAAGTGCACCGCAACGCCATCGCCAAGCTCGAACTCTCGCGCTATATGGACGCGGGTGCGGCTTCGCGCGTGGAAATGCCAGTTACGCGGTCGTAAGTGCGTGCAGGCCAGCCTGTGCATCGGGCGGCATTCGCCTCGCCCGATGCCGCTGGTCATTGCTGCGCGGCGAGCGCTTTCGCAATCATCGCGAGCGTGCGGCGCCTGATCCAGCCGCTCGATGCGCGAATCGCGAACCAGTAGGGCGTCATCATCGCTTTCACGCTCCACGACGGGCAATGCACGAACGTTTCGGTGACCAGACGCGCGTCGCCCTTTGCCGGCACCTCGACGCGAAATCGCAAAACCAGCCTGGCAGCATCAGAGGGGCCGGACGTCAAAAATTCCTCGACGTCAGCGACGGCCAACAGGCCGAGATCAGGGCGCCAAAAGCGGCCCAGGAGGCCCAGCGACAGTTCACATTCGTCCCGATGAAGCAACGTGAACGTCCCGAAACCGAAGGAATCGTGCGTCGTTCCGCGCATTCGCGTTGCCAGGCGACGCGGCCACTCGCGCACACGCAGAAGTCTGTCGATGACGGGATCGGCGCGCATGTCCAGACTCGCGACCGCGTCGATAATACGTTCCGGCGAAGCTCGCAAGACCGGCCCTTCATGCCGCTCGTAAAATGTATAGCCGGGCAGAAAACGTGTGGAAGGTGAGGTTTTGCCGGCCATCGTTCATCCCGTGCGAATCGCTTCGTTGTTCAATGCGCACCATGATGCCAGCCGCCGGGCCGGTGATCCCATACCGCAATTGAGGTCACTCGACCAGCGTCAGCAGCGCGCAACGAACTATGCTACCTTGCGCCAGATCCGGCGCGGCCACACAACGCGCCCTCTTCCACGGTGCCAAGGAGCCACGATGATCGACGTCTATAGCTGGGCCACGCCGAACGGTCACAAAGTCCATATTATGCTCGAGGAAACCGGCCTCGAATACCGGGTGCATCCGGTCGATATCGGTGCGGGCGACCAGTTCAAGGCCGACTTCCTCGCCATCAGCCCGAACAACAAGATTCCCGCCATTACCGACTCCGAAGGCCCGCGCCGCGCCGACGGCCAGCCGTTTTCGCTCTTCGAATCGGGCGCGATCCTGATTTATCTCGCCGCGAAAACCGGCCGCTTCATGCCCGAAGACCTCGCCGCGCGCTACGACGTGCTGCAATGGGTGATGTTCCAGATGGGCGGCCTTGGCCCCATGCTCGGCCAGGCGCACCACTTCCGCATCTATGCACCCGAGAAAATCGACTACGCGGTCAATCGCTACACGAACGAAGCGAAGCGTCTCTACAACGTGATGGAAACGCAACTGGAAAAAACCGAATACCTGGCCGGCGACGAGTACACCATCGCGGATATCGCCGCTTTCCCGTGGACGCGCTCCTGGCAGAACCAGGGTATCGATCTCGATTCGCTGCCCAACGTCAAGCGCTGGCACGAAAACATCGCCGCGCGGCCGGCGGTCAAGCGCGGCGTCGAAGTGCTGGCGAATGCGCGCAAGCCGCTGATGGACGAAAAGGCGAAGGAAATGCTGTTCGGCGCGACACAATACGCCCGGCGCTGATTGCGCCGACTGCTGATTCCCTCGCCAAACCACAGGGGCGCCCGCCTTGCAGCGGAGCGCCCCTTTTCGTTGAGCACGCAACGACCTCAGAAATAGTGCCGCGTGATGAACTCGGCCACGCAAGCGGGCCGCGCGTTGGCCTCACCCGTGCCCTCGCGCTCGATGGTCACGTCCCACACGACCTGCACGCCGCCGCCCTCCAGGTCGCTCACATCTTTCACCGCGATGCGCGCACGCACCTTCGCGCCCACGGGCACCGGTTGCGTGAAGCGCACACGGTTGAGCCCATAGTTCACGCCCATGCGCTGGCG
This sequence comes from Paraburkholderia sp. J76, assembly GCF_905220295.1. Classification (NCBI taxonomy): domain Bacteria; kingdom Pseudomonadati; phylum Pseudomonadota; class Betaproteobacteria; order Burkholderiales; family Burkholderiaceae; genus Paraburkholderia; species Paraburkholderia sp. J76. The sequence goes on along the minus strand of NZ_CAJMZJ010000016.1, from coordinate 156,569 downwards.
CATCTGCAGCGTTGCCCCAAGCAGCACAGGAATGAGCGACAGCGTGAGAAAGCCGTGCGCGATCGGGCCGCCGAACGGCGACTCGCGGCGCGCACGTTCGGCGTCGAGGTGAATCCACTGGTGATCGCCCGTGGCATCAGCGAAACCGTGCACATCCGCTTCGCTCACTTCGCGCCAGCCGCTCACGAGCGGCCCGGCGCCGATCAGCGCGCGCAACGCCGCGGCGTCTGCAATCTGCGTGATGTCGCTCTCGCTCACGATGCGCTCCCTGGATGGCGAAGGCCGAAGAGCGCCTTCGAACGCACGATTACGAGCAGTTCGCCGTGCTGGTCATGGCCTTCCCACCGCGTTTCGACGATGCCGCGATCGGGCTTGCTCGCCGAAACGCGCTTGCTCACGATCGTGTTCGTCATCGTGAGCGAATCGCCCACGCGCGTGGGCTTGAACCAGCGAATCTCGTCGACGCCGGGCGAGCCCATCGAGGTCGAGTCCTTCAGGAAGTTGCGCACGAGCATGCCCATCATGACCGAGCACGTATGCCAGCCGCTCGCGACAAGCCCGCCGAACATCGACGCCTCGCCGGCGGCCTCGCTCATGTGAAACGGCTGCGGATCGAACTGCTCCGCGAAATGCACCACCTCGTCGCGCCCGAACGTGTGGGAACCGATCGTATAGCGCCTGCCCACTTCGAGATCTTCGTAACTCACGCCCATCCGTACTCTCCGCCGATGTTGGCCTGTTGTCGTTCGCCTGCGCCCCGAGTCACGCTGCCTGCGCGAAACCGGGCAGCGAGGCGAAGCGTTCGAGATGATGATCGACATCGCCGAGCGTCGTTTCGATGATCGCAAGACGCTTGAACAGATGCGCAGCCGCCACTTCGTTGGTGACGCCCATGCCGCCGTGCAGTTGCACGGCCTGCTGGCCAATGAAACGCGCCGCCTGGCCGACCCGCACTTTCGCCGCCGAGATCGCGCGGCGCCGTTCATCGGCCGATTCACTACTGTAACGCGCGGCAGCGAGGTAAGTCAGCGAGCGGGCCTGCTCCGCGTGGATCAGCATCTCCGCCATGCGGTGCTGCAACGCCTGGAAGCGCGCGATCGGCACGCCAAACTGCTGACGGGTTTTCGTGTATTCGACGCTCGCGTGGTTGAGCGCGTCCATCGCGCCCACCGCTTCCGCGCATAGCAGGAACGTGGCGTAGTCGGCGATCTTTTCCCACGTCGCCGCGCCGGTGTGTGCCTCGCCGAGACGGCGCGCGTGGGCGTCCTTGAATGTCAGCGTCGCGGCGCGGTGTCCGTCGATCGTGCGGTAGTCGCTCACCTCGACGCCATTCGCATCGCGCGCGACGACGAAGAGCGCCACCTCGCCCGCGGTACGCGCCGGCACGATCCAGTAGTCGGCCTGGGCGCCGTGCTGCACGACCGATTTCGTACCGGTGAGCGCAAAGCCGTCGCCGGTTTCCTTCGCCTGCGTTTCGAGCGAGAACAGGTCGTAGCGCGACTGCGGTTCATGGAAAGCGGCGGCGAGCTTGATCTCGCCCGCGGCCACGCGTTCGAGCAGGGCCGCGTTTTCGGCATTGGCCGCGCCGCCCGCGAGCTTGAGCGCCTCGACGCCCACCGCGCTCGCCCAGTACGGCTCGACCACGAGCGAGCGGCCCAGCTCCTGCATGACGACGAGCATGTCGAACGGCGCGCCGTCGAAGCCGCCCTGTTCCGCCGGCACCGGCAGCGCGGTCAGGCCAAGTTCGACGAACGCATTCCAGTGCTGGTCCGATACGCCCGCAGGCGTCTTCACGATCGCCTGGCGCGCTTCGAAGCCGTAGTTCTTGTCGAGATAGCGACGCAGAGCGTCGGCAAGTTGCTGTTGTTCTTCGGTGAAATTGAAGTTCATGACGCCGCTCCTCAAATCCCCAGAATCATCTGCGAGATGATGTTCTTCTGAATTTCGTTCGATCCGCCGTAAATCGACGTCTTGCGATAGTTGAAGTAGTAAGCCGCGAGCGGCGCCGCATCGTCGTCGCCGCCTGCCGCGTGTTCGTGCTCGCCTTCGAGGAAGGCCGGATCGAACGGCGCCGCAAGCGGGCCGATCGCATCGACCATCAGTTCGGTCAGCGCCTGCTGGATTTCCGTGCCCTTGATCTTGAGCATCGACGCTTCGGGACCAGGGCCGCGTCCGTTGGACGCGCTCGCGATCACGCGCTCGGCGGTGACTTCGAGCGCCATCAGCTCGATTTCGACGGCCGCCACACGCGCCGCGAATACGGGATCTTCTAGCAGCGGCTTGCCGTGCTTCTTCTGCTTGAGCGCGACGCCCTTGAGGAACGCGAGTTCGCGATTCGACGCGCCCACGCGCGCAATGCCCGTGCGCTCGTGACCCAGCAGATACTTCGCGTAAGTCCAGCCGCGATTTTCCTCGCCCACGAGATTCTCGACCGGCACCTTCACGTCTTCGAAAAATACTTCGTTAACCTCATGATCTTCGTCGAGCGTGATGATCGGACGCACCGTGATTCCGGGCGTTTTCATGTCGATGAGGAGGAACGAGATGCCTTCCTGCTTCTTGGCGGCGGGATCGGTGCGCACGAGGCAGAACATCATGTCGGCGTGCTGGCCGAGGGTGGTCCACGTCTTCTGGCCGTTCACGACGTAGTGATCGCCTTCGCCGCTTTTGACAAGAACGGCGCGCGTGCGCAACGAAGCAAGGTCGGAACCCGAGCCCGGCTCGGAATAGCCCTGACACCACCAGTCCTCACCGGAAAGAATACGCGGGAGATAGCGGCGCTTTTGCGCCTCGTTGCCGTACTTCATCAGCACGGGCGCGACCATCGACACGCCGAACGGCAATACCGGCGGCGCGCCGATGCGGCCGCACTCGGCGTCCCAGATATGGCGTTGCGCTTCGGTCCAGCCGGGGCCGCCCCATTGCGCGGGCCACGCCGGCGCGGACCAGCCCTTCTTCCCTAGCAGCTTGTGCCAGGCGGCGATGTCGTCGCGCGAGAGGCGTTTGTGGTTGAGAACCTTGTCGCGCATCGCTTGAGGCAGATTGGCCTCGAGCCAGGCGCGGATTTCGGCGCGAAATGCGTCGTCGGCGGGGGTGTAGTCCAGATCCATGCGCTAAGTCTCCTGGCCGCGGCCGGTGCGGAGTGAACCCCGCGCCGCAGCGAAGACCCGCATGGCGTTATTGCAGCGGACCCTTCAGCGCGGCCGGAACCGGCAGCGGCATCACATCGATGCCTTCTTCGACGAGAGCTTGCGCATCTTCCGCGGAGGCCACTCCACGGATGTTGCGCGACGGCGCTTCGTTATAGTGAATGCGCCGCGCCTCCTCGGCGAAACGGTCGCCTACGTTCTCCGTCTTGTCGAGGACCTCGCGGATTACACGCATCGCATGCGCCTGCCATTTCGCCGCCTGCTCGTGCGAGAACGCTTTCGGCGTTTCGCTCGCGCCGGACAGGTTCAACCGGGGCGCGGACGGCAAGCGGCTCACGTGGGTGGCGCCGCACATCGGACATTCGACCAGCTTGCGGGACAGTTGCGATTCGAAATCGTCAACCGATGCGAACCAGCCTTCAAACCGATGGCCGTCTGGACACTGTAAATCGAGGACCTTCATGGGGAATCGAGGCTTGCGATGAGTTTAGCGCAAATCGTAAATTTGTGAACGACCGTTCGGAAAAATTCCCGCGGCCAGCCACCGGGATTTTCCCGGGGGTTCGATTGTAGCGCCGCTTGTTAGGGCACGCTGCAGGTACTTCGACGCGTAGAAGCGACAACGGCGGCCCGAGGGCCGCCGTCGATCGCGAGTTCACTGCGCCAGCCGGCGCGTTGTGTCCTTGTCAGCCCTGCTCCGGCTGCGCGAGGGGCCACGCACCCGACAGCGCTTTTTCGAGCCAGAAAGTCCCGATGATCGTCTTTACGTCGGTGATCTTGCCCGTGCGGACCCATTCGAGCAGTTCGGGAACTGTCGCGGTGAAGGTTTCGAGAAACTCGCCGTCGTCGAGTTGCGCCGCGCCCGCGGTCAGCCCGCGCGCGAGATAAATGTCGATGAACTCGGTCGAGTACGAAATCACGGGATGGATCTGCGCGAGATAAACGTACTCGCGCGCCGTATAGCCCGTTTCTTCCTTGAGTTCGCGGATCGCGCAGGAGAGCGCGCCCTCCTGCGGATCGAGCTTGCCGGCCGGGAATTCCGTCATCACACGCGAGAGCGGATAGCGGTACTGGCGCTCCATGAGCACGCGGCCGTCGTCGAACAGCGGAATCACCATCACCGCACCAGGATGCTGAACGAACTCGCGCGTGGCGTGCTTGCCGTCCGGCAACGCAACCGTGTCGCGCTTGAGAGTCAGGAAATTGCCCGCGTAGAGCGTCGTGCTTTCCACGCACGTCTCGGCGAGCGCCGGATCGTGTTGATGATGTTCAGCCATAGTCAGCCTCGTGGGTGCTCAAAATAAACGGGAAGCCGCGGGCGCGCCGCAAGAAGTGAACCGGCCCAAAAGCGGCCCGCACGGCGCGTGCCGACCGCAGGGCCCAGTACAGGACTACGCGCGCATTACGCCGGGCGGCGTTTGACGAGATATTGCCAGGTGAAGCCGGGAAACGCGAACACGACAAAAAGACTGAAGGTGATCGCGTAGAACTGCCAGCCCTGGTCGAAGCGGTTGCCGGCGCGCGCCTCCAGCAGGAAGCCGAACGCACCGACCACAAAATACAGCACGATCATTTCAGCGATGCGAATCCACGCACTCTTCTTCGGCGCGCGAAGCGGCACGACGCCGAACAATCGCTGGTTGAAGAACGGCAGGTTGGCGCCCGCGAGCGCCAACAGCACAATGAACCAGCCCGCTGCCGACATTAGAGCGGCAGCGTATGCGTAACGGCCTGCAGGCAGATCGACATCAGCGGACCCGGGATGATGCCCAGCACCAGCACCGCCACGCCGTTGAGCGTGAGCAGCGCGCGGTTGCATGCATGGCTTTCGATCGGTGCTTCGTCCTGCGGGGCGTCGAAGTACATCAGCTTGACGATGCGCAGGTAGTAGAACGCGCCGAACAGCGACGTGATCACGGCGAGCACGGCAAGCCACGTCAGGCCAGCGTTCATGGTCGCTTCGAGCACGGCGAGCTTCGCGTAGAAGCCGACCGTCGGCGGAATGCCCGCGAGCGAGAACATCATGAGCATCATGACGAACGCGAACACGGGGTTGCGCTGGTTGAGGCCCTTGAAGTCGTCGATCGTTTCCGCCTCGAAATCGCGGCGGGAGAGCAGCATGACGATGCCGAACGCGCCGAGCGTCGTGATCAGATAGACGATGCTGTAGAACATGGCCGAGCTGTATGCGCTGGCCGCGCCCGTCGCCTTGTTGTCCACGATGCCGGCGAGCAGGCCCAGCAGCACGAAGCCCATGTTCGAAATGGCCGAGTACGCGAGCATGCGCTTGACGTTGCGCTGCACGATACCCGTGATGTTGCCGACGATCATCGAAAGCGCCGCGAGGATGATCAGCATCTCCTGCCAGTCCACCGCCAGCGGCAGCAGGCCCATCACGAGGAAGCGCACCGCCCACGCGAATGCCGCGACCTTCGGGCCGCCGCCGGTGAGCAGCGTCATGGCCGTAGGCGCGCCCTGATAGACGTCGGGCACCCACATGTGGAACGGCACCGCGCCCATCTTGAAGGCCACGCCGGCGACGATGAACACCACGCCGAACAGCAGGACGATGTCGTTGATGTGGCCCGAAGCCACGGCCTTGAACACTTCGTTCAGCTCGAGCGAGCCGGTCGCGCCGTACAGCATCGAGATGCCATAGAGCAGGAAGCCCGAAGCGAGCGCGCCCAGCACGTAGTACTTCATGGCCGCTTCGTTCGACTGCGCCGCGTTACGACGCAGTGCGATGACCGCGTAGAGCGAGAGCGACATCAGCTCGAGGCCGAGGTACAGCGTGAGGAAGTTGTTGCCCGAGATCATCGTGATCTGGCCGAGCAGCGAGAACATGCCCAGCAGGAAGAACTCGCCCCGGAACATGTCGCGGTCTTCGAGGTACTTGCGCGAGTACACGATCGACACGGCGAAGCCGAGCGTGACCACCGACTTCATCGCGCTCGCGAACGGATCGACCACGAACATGCGCGTGAAGTAGTAGTACACGTGCGGATCGAACGCGTTCACCGCGAACCAGATACCGGCTATGACCGTGGTCAGCAGCGTGATGAAATAGGTTGTGCGACGGCCCGAAGGGCCGGTGAACGTGTCGTTGAGCCACGCGACGACGAGGCCGGTCATCACCAGCGCGTCGGGTAGCAGAGCGTTCAAAGGGGCGTTTGGCATGATCTTTTGTTCCTCCGCTCGGTATTACTGTGACAGCGGCAGTTTCGACACTGCGACGTGGGAGAGGAGGTTTTCCACGGAAACGTGCATCACATCGGTAAAGGGCTTCGGGTAGATGCCCATGAAAAGCGTAAACAGCGCGAGCACCGCAAGCATGAAGTATTCGCGACTGTTGATGTCCTTCAGCTCGCGAACGTGATCGTTCGCGATGGCGCCGAAGTACACCCGCTTGTACATCCACAACGTATAGGCCGCGCCCAGGATCAGCGTGAACGCCGCCCCGAAGGCGATCCAGAAGTTGTACTTCACGGCGGCCAGAATCACCATGAATTCGCCGACGAATCCAGAGGTGCCCGGCAGACCGCAGTTGGCCATGGCGAACAGCATGACCAGCGCCGCGAACTTCGGCATGGTGTTGACCACACCGCCGTAGTCCGCGATATCGCGTGTGTGCATACGGTCGTACAGCACGCCGATGCACAGGAACATGGCGCCCGAGACAAAACCGTGCGAGATCATCTGGATGATCCCGCCTTCCATCGCGAGCTGGCTCGACGGGCCGAACATAAAGAAGCCGAGCGTGACGAAGCCCATGTGGGCAATCGACGAGTACGCGACCAGCTTCTTCATGTCCGCCTGCACCATCGCCACAAGGCCGATGTAGATCACCGCGATCAGGGACAGCGTAATGATGACGGGCGCCAGGTAATGGCTCGCGTCCGGCGTGACCGGCAGCGAGAAACGCAGGAAACCGTATGCGCCGAGCTTGAGCATGATCGCGGCCAGCACGACGGAGCCGCCCGTGGGCGCTTCGACGTGCGCATCCGGCAACCACGTGTGGACCGGCCACATCGGCACCTTGACGGCGAACGCGAAGAAGAACGCGATGAACAGCAGGATTTGCGGCGTCATGGCGATCTTCGCGGCCTGCCACGAGGCGAGGTCGAAGGTCCCGGTAATGCGGTACAGGTACAGCAACGCGACCAGCATGAGCAACGAGCCGGCCAGCGTGTAGAGAAAGAATTTGAACGCCGCGTACACGCGGTTCGGTCCGCCCCACACGCCGATGATGATGTACATCGGAATGAGCGTGGCTTCGAAGAACACGTAGAACAACAGGCCGTCGGCGGCGCAGAAAACGCCGATCATGATGCCCGACAGGATGAGGAACGAGGCGTAGTACTGCGCGACGTTCTTCGTGATGACCTGCCAGCCCGCGATCACGACGATCACGGTGATGAGCGCCGTCAGCACGACGAACCACATCGCGATGCCGTCGACGCCCAGGTGATACGAAATATTGAACCGCTCGATCCAGACCGACTTCTCCTCGAACTGCAGCGAAGCCGTGGTCGTATCAAAGCCCGTAACGAGCGGAAGGGTGACGAGGAAACTAAGCACCGAACCGATGAGTGCGAGCCAGCGGTCCGCACTCGGGTTCCGACGGGAACCCACTACAAGAACGATGATGCCGAATACGATCGGCATCCAGATCGCAATACTGAGAACCGGAGTTGCGTGCATGCGTTTCCTCGCCTTATTTTGCCTTATTTGCCGCCGAGCGTTACAAAAAGGGTAAGGAGGCCAAGCATGCCAATGATCATGGCGAATGCGTAGTGGTAGATATAGCCGGATTGCAGGAAACGAATGACAGTTGCAAACCAGCCGATAAACTTGGCGCTCCCGTTCACGACGCCGTCGATCACGACGACATCGCCCTCCTTCCACAGACCGCGACCGATAGCGACTGCTCCGCGTGCGAAGACGATTTCGTTGATCTTGTCGAGGTAATACGCGTTTGCCAGCAGCTTGTAGACCGGCGAGAAAGTGCGCGACACGACGGCCGGCAGCTCCGGGCGCTTCATGTAGAAGAACCACGCCACCACCACACCCGCGAGCGCGAGCCACACCGGCAGACCCGAGAACGCATGCGCGCCCATCGCGGCCCAGCCCTGGAATTCCTTGCCCATTTCCACGAGCGCTTCGTGGTTCTCGCCAACGAAGATGACGTTCTGGAACGCCACGCCATGCGAGAAGAAGTCACCGAAGAGCAGCGGCTGGATCGCGATTGCACCGGCGATCACCGAGGGGATCGCGAGCAGAACGAGCGGCACCCAGATCACCCACGGCGACTCGTGCGGCACGTGCACGTGATGATCGTCGTGGCCATGGCCGTGATCCCCATGGCCGTGCGCGGCTTCGATCGCCATCGGCGATTCCGGGTGCTTCGGACCGCGGAAGCGCTCTTCACCGTGGAACACGAGGAAGTACATGCGGAACGAGTACAGCGCCGTGACGAACACGCTCGCCACCACCGCGAAGTACGCGAAGCCCGAGCCCGGCAGGTGCGAGAGCTTCACGGCGTCGATGATCGAGTCCTTCGAGTAGAAGCCCGAAAAGAACGGCGTGCCGATCAGCGCGAGCGAGCCGATGAGCGAGGTGATCCACGTGATGGGCATGTACTTGCGCAGGCCGCCCATATTGCGCATGTCCTGATCGTGGTGCATGCCGATGATGACCGAACCCGCGCCGAGGAACAGCAGCGCCTTGAAGAACGCGTGCGTCATCAGGTGGAAGATCGCGACCGGGTAAGCCGAGACGCCGAGCGCCACCGTCATGTAGCCGAGCTGCGAAAGCGTGGAGTAAGCCACCACACGCTTGATGTCGTTCTGCACGATGCCAAGGAAACCCATGAAAAGCGCGGTAATGGCGCCGATCACGACGATGAACGACAACGCGGCTTCCGAAAGCTCGAACAGCGGCGACATGCGCGCGACCATGAAGATACCGGCCGTCACCATGGTTGCCGCGTGAATCAGCGCCGAGATCGGCGTCGGGCCTTCCATCGAGTCCGGGAGCCAGACGTGCAGCGGGAACTGCGCCGACTTACCCATCGCGCCGATGAAGAGGCAGATACACGCAACGGTGAGCAGGTTCCACGAGGTACCCGGGAACGTCAGCGCGGCGATTTCATGACCCTTCGCGAAGATGTCGTTGTAGTTCAGCGAGCCGCCGTATGCGAGCAAGAGGCCAATGCCGAGCAGGAAGCCGAAGTCGCCCACGCGGTTCACGAGGAACGCCTTCATGTTCGCGTAGATGGCGCTTTCACGCTTGAAGTAGAAGCCGATCAGCAGGTACGAGACGAGACCCACCGCTTCCCAGCCGAAGAACAGTTGCAGGAAGTTGTTGCTCATCACGAGCATCAGCATCGAGAACGTGAAGAGCGCGATGTACGAGAAGAAGCGCTGGTAGCCCTCCTCTTCCGCCATGTAGCCGATCGTGTAGATATGCACCATCAGCGACACGAAGGTCACGACGACCATCATGAGCGCCGTCAACGAGTCGATGAGGAAGCCGACTTCGAACTTCAGGCCGCCGACCGACATCCATTCGTAGACGGTCGCGTTGAAGCTCGCACCGCCCATCACGTCGAACAACGTGATGCACGACAGCACGAACGCAATCGCGACGCCAAGAATGGTCACCGTATGCGCGCCCGCGCGCCCGACCGTTTTGCCGAACAAACCGGCAATGAGAGAACCGGCGAGAGGCGCCAGCGGGATCGCCAGCAATAAGGTTTCGTTGAGTGTTGTTGCCATAGCAGCCTGCCTTAGCCTTTGAGCTGATCGAGGTCCTCGACGTTGATCGTGTCGAGGCTGCGGAACAGAGTCACAAGAATAGCCAGACCAATCGCGGCTTCCGCTGCCGCAACAGTTAGCACGAAGAACACGAAAATCTGTCCGTGAACGTCACCGAGGTAATGCGAGAACGCGACGAAGTTCGTGTTCACCGCTAACAGCATCAGCTCAATCGCCATCAGGATGATGATGACGTTGCGCCGATTGAGAAAAATGCCAACGATCGAGATCGCAAAAAGGATCGCGCCGAGGACGAGGTAATGGGCCAGTGTCAGCATGGTTCGCTCCTTCGCGCTTAGCTCTTCGTTGCCGGTGCGGCCGGGGCAGCGCCGGCAGCCGGTGCGGCTTCGGCCTGCGCCGGTTCCGCCGGCTCCGGCACTTCCACGACGGCGGCCATCTTCACGAGGCGCACGCGGTCCTGGCGGCGCACGCTCACCTGCTTCGACACGTTCTGGCGCTTCGAGTCTTTCGGCTCGCGCACGGTCAGCGCGATGGCCGCGACGATCGCCACCAGCAGCACGAGGCCGGCCACTTCGAACGCGAAGATGTAGTCGGTGTAGATGATCTTGCCGATCAGGTGCGCGTTCGAGATCGCGGCGGCGGCGGCCGGCGTGGTGTCGGGCACCGGCGTGCTCGTCGCGCCGTAGCCGTGCCACAGGATCAGCGCGGTTTCGACCACGATGATCGCGCCCACGATGGTCGCCACGGGGATGAAGCGCTTGAAGTCGCGGCTCAGCACGTCGATGTTGATGTCCAGCATCATCACCACGAACAGGAACAGCACCATCACCGCGCCCACGTAGACGAGCACCAGCAGGATCGCGAGGAATTCGGCCTCGAGCAGCATCCAGATCGCGGCCGCGTTGAAAAACGCGAGCACGAGGAAGAGCGCAGACGCGACAGGATTGCGCGAAGTGATCACCTTCAGCCCTGACAGCGTGAGCAGCAGCGCGAAGATGTAGAACAGGACGGTCGTGAATTCCATGATTACTGGTTCATCGTTGAGGCCTTCGTGAAGCGGATTGCGCGGCGCAAACTGGCGGCCAGACCAGGGAGCGTCGCGCCGCGGCGGTCAGGCTGCGGTAAAGCGCGGGCGTTCGGCACACGCGTTCCCCACAGCCGGCCCGGACCGCGGGCCGATGCAGCGTCAAACTGAAAGATCAACGGTACGGTGCATCCGCTGCCTTGTTCGCCGCGATCTGCGCTTCATAGCGATCGCCGACGGCCAGCAGCATATCCTTCGTGAAATACAGATCGCCGCGCTTCTCGCCGTGATACTCGAGAATGTGCGTTTCGACGATCGAGTCGACCGGGCAGCTTTCTTCGCAGAAACCGCAGAAGATGCACTTGGTCAGGTCGATGTCGTAACGCGTCGTGCGGCGCGTGTTGTCCTCGCGCACTTCCGATTCGATCGTGATCGCGAGCGCGGGGCACACGGCCTCGCACAGCTTGCACGCGATGCAGCGCTCTTCGCCATTTTCATAGCGGCGCAGCGCATGCAGACCGCGAAAACGCGGGGAAATGGGCGTCTTTTCTTCCGGGAACTGCACCGTGAACTTGCGCTTGAAGGTGTAACGACCCGTCAGCGCGAGGCCCTTGAGCAGCTCGGTCAGGAAAAACGTCTTGAAGAAGTTTTGGATAGCGTTCATGGTTGTGTTCGCCCCTTATTTCCAGATGCTCAACGGCGACATGTACCAGAAGCCGACCACGATCAGCCACACGATGCACACCGGAATGAACACCTTCCAGCCGAGACGCATGATCTGGTCATAGCGATAGCGCGGGAACGTCGCGCGGGCCCAGATGAACACCGACAGCAGGCAGAAGACCTTCAGCACCAACCAGAACACGCCCGGGATGAAGTCGAGGAACCCGAACGGGGCGCTCCAGCCGCCGAGGAACAGCACCGAGGCGAGCGCCGAGATCACGATCATGTTGATGTACTCGGCGAGGAAGAACAGCGCGAACGCCATCCCCGAGTAATCGATCATGTGACCCGCAACGATTTCCGACTCCCCTTCCACCACGTCGAACGGATGGCGGTTCGTTTCGGCAATGCCCGAGATGAAGTAGACGACGAACATCGGCAGGAGCGGCAGCCAGTTCCACGAGAGGAACGTGATGCCCCAGTTGGCGAACATGCCGCGCATCTGGCCTTCGACGATCACCGAAAGGTTCAGGCTACCCGACACCATCAGCACGACGACGAGTGCGAAGCCCATCGAAATTTCGTACGACACCATTTGCGCCGCCGCGCGCATGGCGCCGAGGAACGCGTACTTCGAGTTCGAAGCCCAGCCCGCCAGAATCACACCGTAGACGCCGATCGACGAGATCGCCATCGCGTAGAGCAGACCCGCGTTGATGTCGCCGAGCACCGCGCCCGCCTGGAACGGAATCACCGCCCAGACCGCGAAGGCCGGCACCACCACCATGATCGGCGCGACCATGTAGATCCAGCGGCTTGCCTGCGCGGGCTGAATCACTTCCTTGAGGAGCAGCTTCAGCACGTCGGCGATCGGCTGCAACAGACCGGCGGGGCCCACGCGGTTCGGACCGAGACGCACGTGCATCCAGCCGATCAGCTTGCGCTCCCAGAGGATCAGGTACGCGACGCACAGCAGGATCACCACCGCGACGACGAGAATGCGCACCAGCGCCCAGACGGTGGGCCATGCCACGCCGAGCAACTGGCTGCCGCCTGCATTGATCGTATCGAACAAGCTCATTTACGCCTTCTCCACCAGCAGTTCACCGAACAGGCTGCCGAGTTGCGCCCCGGCCGGCGTCGCCGCCGACACGCGCACCACCGTCGGCGCAAGATTCGCATCGCGCGTTGCGGGCGCCGTTACCGACAGGTCGCCCTGGCGCACGCGCACGGCGTCGCCTTCCTTCAGGCCGAGCTGGTCGAAGTATGCGGCCGGCAGACCGATTGCGTTCGCGACGCGGGCAGCCATCGTGAGCTGCAGCGCTTCGCCGCGGCGCACGATTTGATCGGCGTGGTAAATCGGCACGTCGGCGATGCGTTCGAGGCGGCCTTGCGCGGCTTTCGCGAGGCTGCCGCGCGCAATCGCGGCGCCGGCCTTGTTCGACAGACGGCCTTCGAAGCTGCCGTCGCCGAGCGCCTTGCGGCGCACTTCTTCCGCCGTGTCGTATTCGAAGCCCCTGGCGCCCAGCAGCGTGCCGAGCACGCGCAGAACCTTCCATGCCGGACGCGTGTCGCCGAGCGGACGCACGACGCCGTTGAACGTCTGCGCCGTCCCTTCGGCGTTGATGAACGTGCCCGACGTTTCCGTGTACGGCGCGATGGGCAGCAGCACGTCCGCGTAGTCGAGGCCCGTCTTGTACGGCGAGAACACGGCGACCATTTCGGCCTGCGCAAGCGCGGCGCGCGCGGCGGCCGGGTTTGCCGTATCGAATTCCGGCTCGACGTTGAAGAGCAGATAGCCCTTGCGCGGCTGCTCGAACGCTTCGCGTGCGTTCAGGCCGTCGCGGCCCGGCAGTGCGCCGGCGATATGCGCGCCGACCGTGTTGGCCGCTTCAGTGAGGAAGCCGAGCGTCGCGCCCGTCGTTTCGGCGATGAACTGCGCGGCGGCGTGCAGGCGCGAGAATTCCGGATGCTGGACCGCGGCGTTGCCAAGCAGCACGTAGCGGCGCTCGCCGCTCACAAGCGATGCGGCGACCTGCTTCGCGGCATCGCTAGCCTGCGCGCCTGCGAAGCCTTCCGGCAACGCAACGCCCTTCGCGTCGGCAACCGCCGCTGCGATCGAGGCGAGTTCGTCGAGCCATGCCGAAGGCGCGGCGACGATGCGCTGTGCGTTCGGGATCAGCGAGCCGTCGGCCGTGGCATTGAGGAACGACACCTGTGCGCCGCCCTTCGCGGCCTGGCGCAGACGCGCGGCGAACAGCGCATGGTCGCGGCGCAGGAACGAGCCGATCACGAACGCCGAATCGGCGTACGAGAGTTCGGCGATCTTCGTGCCGAGCCACGGCGCGCCTTCGAGCGGCGCCGAGAAGTCGCTCTGGCGCAGGCGGAAGTCGACGTTCGGCGTGCCGATGGCGTCCGCGAACTGCTTCGCGAGATAGAGTTCTTCGAGCGTGCTGTGCGGACTCGCGAGCAGCGCGAGCTGGTTCTCGCCGTGTTCGTCGGCAATGCCCTTGATGCCCTTCACGACGTAGTCGAGCGCGGTCTGCCAGTCGGTCTCGATCCACTCGCCGCCCTGCTTGATCATCGGGCGCGTGAGACGGTCTTCGCTGTTCAGGCCTTCGTACGAGAAACGGTCCTTGTCCGAGATCCAGCATTCGTTGATGGATTCGTTCTCGAACGGCAGCACGCGCATCACGCGGTTGTTTTTCACCTGCACGACGAGGTTCGCACCCGTCGCGTCGTGCGGGCTCACCGACTTGCGGCGCGAGAGTTCCCACGTACGCGCCGAGAAGCGGAACGGCTTGCTCGTGAGCGCGCCGACCGGGCACAGGTCGATCATGTTGCCCGAGAGTTCCGAGTCGACCGTCTTGCCGACGAACGAAGTGATTTCCGAGTGCTCGCCGCGGCCGAGCATGCCCAGTTCCATCACGCCGGCGATTTCGTCGCCGAAGCGCACGCAGCGCGTGCAGTGGATGCAGCGCGACATCTCTTCCATCGAGATGAGCGGGCCGACGTTCTTGTGGAACACCACGCGCTTTTCTTCGCTGTAGCGCGACGCGGACTTGCCGTAACCCACGGCCAGATCCTGGAGCTGGCATTCGCCGCCCTGGTCGCAGATCGGGCAGTCGAGCGGGTGGTTGATCAGCAGGAATTCCATCACGGCTTGCTGACCCTGCACGGCCTTGTCCGACATGGTGCGCACGACCATGCCTTGCGACACCGGCGTCGCGCACGCGGGCACGGCCTTCGGCATCTTCTCGACATCGACGAGGCACATCCGGCAGTTGGCCGCGATGGAGAGCTTCTTGTGATAGCAGAAGTGCGGGATGTACGTGTCCACGCGCTGAGCAGCCTGGATCACCATGCTGCCCTCGGGCACCTGCACCTGCTTGCCGTCTATTTCAAGTTCAACCATGATGGTTAATCGTCCCTAACCTGTTACCGCTCAATTTCACAGCGGCATTCCCCGTTGCGTCGTGCTACGTGGCATTGTGCGCAACCCGGCACAACGCGCTGTCCTTCGCCCTTCAGGCGGCCACCGTTTCCGGTGCCGCGTGCGAGCCGGCATGACCGCCGACGAGACAACGCTTGTTGTGCACGTGATATTCGAATTCGTCCCAGTAATGCTTCAGCATGCCGCGCACCGGCATGGCCGCCGCGTCGCCGAGCGCGCAGATCGTACGGCCCATGATGTTGCCCGCCACCGAGTTCAAGAGGTCCAGGTCTTCCTGGCGGCCCTCGCCGTGCTCGATGCGGTTCACCACGCGGTACAGCCAGCCCGTGCCTTCGCGGCACGGCGTGCACTGGCCGCACGACTCTTCGTAATAGAAGTACGAAAGACGCAGCAGCGAGCGCACCATGCAGCGCGTTTCGTCCATGACGATGACCGCGCCCGAGCCGAGCATCGAGCCCTGCTTGGCGATGGAGTCATAGTCCATGTCCGTCTGCATCATCAGGTCGCCAGGAATGACCGGCGCCGACGAGCCGCCCGGAATCACGGCCTTCAGTTTCCTGCCGCCGCGCATGCCGCCGGCCAGTTCCATGAGCGTCGCGAACGGCGTGCCGAGCGGAATCTCATAGTTGCCCGGACGCTCCACGTCGCCCGAGATCGAGAAGATCTTCGTGCCGCCGTTGTTCGGCTTGCCGAGTTCCATGTAAGTCTGCGGACCCACGGTCAGCAGGAACGGCACCGCGGCGAAAGTCTCGGTGTTGTTGATCGTCGTGGGCTTGCCGTACACGCCGAAGCTCGCCGGGAAAGGCGGCTTGAAGCGCGGCTGGCCCTTCTTGCCTTCGAGCGACTCCAGCAGCGCGGTTTCTTCGCCGCAGATGTACGCGCCATAGCCATGGTGCGCGTGCAACTGGAACGAGAACTCCGAACCGAGAATGTTGTCGCCGAGATAGCCCGCCTGGCGCGCTTCTTCCAGCGCAGCCTCGAAGCGGCGATACACCTCGAAGATTTCGCCGTGGATGTAGTTGTAGCCCACGGTGATGCCCATCGCGTACGCGCCGATGGCCATGCCTTCGATCACGCTATGCGGATTCCAGCGCAGGATGTCGCGGTCCTTGAACGTACCCGGCTCGCCTTCGTCCGAGTTGCAGACGAGATACTTCTGCCCCGGGAACTGACGCGGCATGAAGCTCCACTTCAGGCCCGTCGGAAAGCCCGCGCCGCCGCGGCCGCGCAGACCGCTCGCCTTCACGTCGGCGATCACCTGCTCGGGCGGAATCTTTTCTTCGAGAATACGGCGCAACTGCTTGTAGCCGCCGCGCGCGACGTAGTCTTCGAGATGCCAGTTCTCGCCATTGAGGCCCGCGAGAATCAGCGGTTTGATGTGACGGTCGTGCAACGAAGTCATTTCGAAAGCTCCTCGAGCAGCTGGTCGATCTTCTCGCGGCTCATGAAGCTGCACATGCGGTGATTGTTCACGAGCATCACCGGCGCATCGCCGCACGCGCCCATGCACTCACCTTCTTTCAAGGTGAACTTGCCGTCGGGCGTGGTTTCGCCGAAGTCGATACCGAGCTTCTGCCTCAGGTATTCGGCGGCGCTTTCCGAGCCGCCTTCGGGTCCGAGCTGGCAGGGCAGATTCGTGCAGAGCGTGATCTTGTGCTTGCCGACCGGCTTCGTCTCGAACATCGTGTAGAACGTGGCGACTTCCTGCACCGCGACAGGCGGCATGCCAATGTACTCGGCCACGAACTGCATGATTTCGGGAGACAGCCAGCCGTGCTCTTCTTGAGCCACGGCCAAAGCCGCCATCACGGCGGACTGTCGCTGATCGGCGGGGTACTTCGTCAACGCGCGATCGATTTCTTTCAGGCCTTCAGCTGAGATCATTTTCAGACACGACTCTTTCAATTCCTACCGAACGAAAACCTGCCGCGCGTTTCATACACTCGCTGCGACAGACGTGGCGTTCCATGCTGCGCGCGCCCGGGACCGGACGCACCTTACTGCGCACCGCCCTGGCGGTCGCGCTTCAACGGTCAATCTCACCGAACACGATGTCCTGCGTGCCGATGATCGTGACCGCGTCGGCAATCATGTGGCCGCGCGCCATTTCATCGAGCGCGGACAAGTGGGCATAACCCGGCGCACGGATCTTCAGACGATAAGGCTTGTTCGCGCCATCTGACACCAGGTAGATGCCGAATTCACCCTTCGGATGTTCGACGGCAGCGTATGCCTCGCCTTCGGGCACATGGAAGCCTTCCGTGAAGAGCTTGAAGTGGTGAATCAGCTCTTCCATGTTCGACTTCATGTTCACACGCGAGGGCGGCGCAACCTTGTGATTGTCGATCATCACAGGACCCGGATTCTTGCGCAGCCACTCAATGCACTGTTTCGCGATGCGGGTGGATTGACGCATTTCTTCGACACGCACGAGATAGCGGTCGTAGCAGTCGCCGTTCACGCCCACCGGAATGTCGAAGTCCATCTGGTCGTAGACTTCGTACGGCTGCTTCTTGCGCAGATCCCATTCGATGCCCGAACCGCGCAGCATCGCGCCCGTGAGACCGAGCTGCATGGCGCGCTCGGGGCTCACCACGCCGATGCCGACGAGACGCTGCTTCCAGATGCGGTTGTCGGTGAGGAGCGTTTCGTACTCGTCGACACAACCCGGGAAGCGCGTGAAGAAGTCGTCGATGAAGTCCAGCACCGAACCCTGGCGCGCCTCGTTCATGCGGGCGAGCGCCTTCTCGTTGTGGATCTTCGACGCCTTGTATTGCGGCATCGCGTCGGGCAGATCGCGGTACACGCCGCCCGGACGATAGTAAGCCGCGTGCATGCGCGCGCCCGACACCGCCTCGTAGACGTCCATCAGGTCTTCGCGCTCGCGGAACGCGTAGAGGAACACCGCCATCGCGCCGACGTCGAGCGCGTGCGAGCCGATCCACATGAGATGGTTCAGCACGCGCGTAACTTCGTCGAACAGCACGCGGATGTACTTCGCGCGGATCGGCACATCGATGCCGAGCAGCTTTTCGATGGCCATCACATAGCCATGCTCGTTGACCATCATCGACACGTAGTCGAGACGGTCCATGTACGGCACCGACTGGATGAACGTCTTGCTTTCGGCGAGCTTCTCGGTCGCGCGATGCAGCAGGCCGATATGCGGATCGGCGCGCTGGATCACTTCGCCGTCGAGTTCGAGCACGAGGCGCAGCACACCGTGCGCTGCCGGGTGCTGCGGGCCGAAGTTGAGCGTGTAGTTCTTGATCTCTGACATGCGACCCTCTTAGTGTTTCTTCAGACCGCCGTAGCGATCTTCGCGGATCACACGCGGCGTGATCTCGCGCGGCTCGATCGTGACGGGCTGATAGACCACGCGCTTCTGCTCCGGGTCGTAACGCATTTCGACATAGCCCGAAACCGGGAAGTCCTTGCGGAACGGGTGCCCGATGAAACCGTAGTCGGTCAGGATGCGGCGCAGGTCGGGGTGGCCTTCGAAGACGATGCCGAACAGGTCGAACGCCTCGCGCTCGTACCAGTTGGCCGAATTCCAGATCTCGACGAGCGACGGCACGATCGGCACTTCGTCGTCCGGCGCGAACACGCGCAAACGCACGCGCCAGTTGTTCGCGAGCGAGAGCAGATGCGACACGGCGGCGAAGCGCGGGCCTTCCCACGCGCCGTCACCGAAGGTCTGATAGTCGACGCCGCACAGGTCGATCAGTTGTTCGAAGCGCAGCGAGGGATTGTCGCGCAGCTCCCTGGCCACCGCGAGGGACTCGCCCGCCTTGACGACCAGCGTCAGCTCGCCGAGGGCCTCGGTGAGGCTGACGATGCGCGCGCCGAGGGCCGTTTCGAGGTTCGCTTTCAGGGTCTCGAGTTTGCTTGCCATATTGTGGGGAGGCACTCGGCCTTTATTGACGGGCGATGGTGCTGGTGCGGCGAATCTTCGCCTGCAACTGGATCACCCCGTAGACCAGGGCTTCCGCTGTCGGCGGGCATCCCGGCACATAGACGTCGACCGGCACGATGCGATCGCACCCGCGCACGACCGAATACGAATAGTGGTAGTAGCCGCCGCCGTTGGCGCACGACCCCATCGAAATGACCCAGCGCGGCTCGGCCATCTGGTCGTAGACCTTGCGCAGCGCAGGCGCCATCTTGTTGCAGAGCGTGCCGGCGACGATCATGACGTCCGACTGACGCGGGCTCGGACGGAACACCACGCCGAAACGGTCGAGGTCATAACGGGCCGCGCCCGCGTGCATCATCTCGACCGCGCAACACGCCAGACCGAACGTCATCGGCCACAGCGAGCCGGTGCGCGTCCAGTTGATCAGCTTGTCAGCCGTGGTGGTGACAAACCCTTCCTTCAAGACCCCTTCGATACTCATGTGCTTTCCACTCCAGACGGACAGCCCACAGTTTCCCCGCAGTGCCGCCCATGCTATCCGGCGATTAACCCATTATTCCCAGTCGAGACCACCCTTCTTCCAGATGTAGGCAAAGCCCAGCAGGAATTCGAGCAGAAACAGCATCATCGACAGGAAGCCGGGCCAGCCGATGTCGCGCAGGGCCACGCCCCACGGAAACAGGAACGCCGTTTCGAGGTCGAAGATGATGAAAAGGATGGCGACCAGGTAGTAGCGTACGTCGAACTTCATGCGCGCGTCTTCGAACGCTTCGAAGCCACACTCGTACGGCGAATTTTTTTCGCTGTCCGGCCGGTTGGGACCGAGGACCTTGCCGATTGTCACTAGCGCTATGCCCAGACCAACACCCACGAGGAGAAACAGAAGGACGGGGAAATAGGCAGCGAGGTTCAAGGCTATCCTCTATATCGGTTGGTTCTGAGGCTCCGCTGGAACTTGCATCGCTCCGCGGGAATCACTTCACGTACTTCGCGCTGCGAACAGAAGACGAACACGACGTAAGAAGCAAAAATGCCAGCCGAAGCTGAAGCAAGCGGCTGGCATTTTTTAGATAACATTGGTGCCGACGGCGAGACTCGAACTCGCACAGCTTTCGCCACTACCCCCTCAAGATAGCGTGTCTACCAATTTCACCACGTCGGCACTACATGCAATCCGGGACAACAAAATCTTGCAACCCGCGAATCGCTTCAAGACTTAAATTCTAACTTGTTTCCGTTCTTTGTTCAACGCACAAAACAAGTTTTTCAAATTTATTTCGGCACGTCGTTGCCCGGTTGCGAGGCTGCTGCAGCCGGCGAAGCCGCCGCCGGAGCAACCGCGCCAGGAGCCGCTGCAACCGGTGCCGAAGCACCCGGCGCCGAGGCCGGATTCACCTGCGCCGGGGCTGGAACCGAAGCGCCAAGCACGCCCGCCGAAGGCTTCGCATGATACGACCCCAGGTAAGTTAACGCAAGGGTCGATACGAAAAACACCGTTGCGAGAACTGCGGTAGTGCGCGAAAGAAAGTTCGCGGAGCCGCTCGCGCCGAACAGACTGCCCGACGCGCCGCTGCCGAATGCGGCGCCCATGTCCGCGCCTTTGCCGTGCTGCAGCAGAACGAGGCCAATCACCCCGAGCGCCGACAGAAGCTGAACGACGATAATCAACGTTTTCAAATACAGCATCACACTCACCTGAGTCCTGGTTGAACGCCCGCCCCTCCCGGAGCAAACGCATAAGCAGCCCGCACGACGCGCTTTATTTCGAACGCCTCGTGCGCAAGCCTTTAGCTCGCGACACTGGCGCCCGCCGTGGCGGCCGCGCAGATCGCAAGGAAATCACCCTCTTTCAGCGCCGCACCGCCGATCAGACCGCCATCGATGTCGGCCTGACGGAACAGTTCCGCCGCATTTTCCGGCTTCACGCTGCCGCCATAGAGCAGCGGCACGTCCGCCACCTGCGCGCCCTTGGCGGCAAGGCGTGAGCGCAGGAACGCGTGAACCTGCTGCGCCTGCTCCGAGGTCGCGCTCTTGCCCGTGCCGATCGCCCAGACCGGCTCGTAAGCAACGACAATACGCGCCGCCTCTTCAACCGGCAGCGCGGCCAGCACGGCGTCGAGCTGTGCGCCGACCACGCGCTCGGTCGCGCCCGATTCGCGTTCTTCGAGCGTTTCGCCCACGCAGACGATGGGCGTGAGGCCCGCCGCCAGCGCGCGCTGCGCCTTCACGGCGACGAGTTCGGAGCTTTCGCCATG
Source organism: Paraburkholderia sp. J76 (assembly GCF_905220295.1). Taxonomy (NCBI): domain Bacteria; kingdom Pseudomonadati; phylum Pseudomonadota; class Betaproteobacteria; order Burkholderiales; family Burkholderiaceae; genus Paraburkholderia; species Paraburkholderia sp. J76. The sequence continues at coordinate 135,332 of NZ_CAJMZJ010000016.1, read as the reverse complement.
GTAAGCGCGACGCTCCGAGTGACCAACGATCGCAAAAACGGATTCGAAGTCGGCGATCATGCCGGCCGCGACTTCGCCCGTATAGGCGCCCTGATCGTGCGCCGAGACGTCCTGCGCGCCCCACTGAACCCGGCTGCCGCCGAGCAGCGCCTGCGCCTGCGCGAGATACGGGAACGGCACGCACACACCAACACGCACGTCCGGGGAGAGGGCCTGCGCGCCGCGCGCCATGCCTTCCAGCAGTGCCGCATTGGTCGCGAGGCGGCCATGCATCTTCCAGTTACCGACTACGAGCTTCGATCGTTGTTTCGTCATTGTTCCGGTTGCTGTTAAAAGCGGACGCAAAACACATAATTTTACTGCGTGAAATCCAGGTGGGTCAAACCAACCCGTTCGCGATGCGCCAAAACACGCGAAAAAATCCAGAAAAATCAAGCGCGAGCCGGTGGCCCGCGCCGATATGGCGTCAGGCCGCGCTATTCCAGTCGAGCACGATCTTGCCGACATGCTCGCTGCTTTCCATCAGCGCGTGAGCCTCAGCGGCCTGCGCAGCGGGAAATACGCGGAACACAACGGGTTTGATGCGGCCCTCTTCGATCAGGGGCCAGACCTTATCCTTAAGTTCCTGCGCGATCCGCGCCTTGAACTCGACCGAGCGGGCGCGCAGCGTTGAGCCGGTCACCGTGAGGCGGCGGCGCAGGATCTCGCCCATGTTGAGTTCGGCTTTCGAGCCGCCGAGCGTCGCGATGATCACGATGCGGCCGCCCGTTGCGAGCGCCGAAAGCTCGCGCGCCACATAGCCGCCGGCCACCATGTCGAGAATCACGTCCACGCCGCGATCGTTCGTGAGCGCCTTCACGACCTCCACGAAGTCGCTGGTGCGGTAGTTGATGGCGCGGTCAGCACCCAAGGCCTCGCAGGCGCGGCACTTGTCGTCGGAGCCCGCGGTCGCGAACACGCGAAAACCAAGCGCATGCGCGATCTGGATCGCCGTCACGCCAATACCGCTCGAACCGCCCTGCACGAGCAGCGTCTCGTTTTCGCCGCCTTCGCCCTGGCCGAGGTACGCGCGCTGAAACACGTTGCTCCAGACAGTGAAGAACGTTTCGGGCAGCGAGGCGGCCTCGATATCCGTGAGGCCCTTCGGCACCGGCAGGCATTGGCCGAGCGGCGCGACCGCATATTCGGCGTACCCGCCGCCCGCGATCAGCGCGCACACCCGGTCGCCAATCTTCAGGCCGAACGGATTGTTCTTCTCGTCGATCGCGCCGCCGACGATCTCGCCTGCCACCTCCAGACCCGGCAGATCGGAAATGCCCGGCGGGGGCGCATACGAGCCCTTGCGCTGGAACACGTCGGGACGATTCACACCCGAGGCGCTGACCTTGATCAGCACTTCGCCGGCCTTCGGCTCGGGGGTTGGCCGTTCGGCCAGCTTGAGCACGTCCGGCGCACCGAATTCCGTAATCTCGACTGCCTTCATCTTGCATCTCCCTGAAGCTTCAAGCGCTGGTCTGGATGGCATTGCGTCCGCCGCGCAGGCGCAATGCCTTCCCTGCCTCACATTCTGATAAAAAAACGGCCGGCGCGCGTGACACGCTGCCGGCCGTTCGAGCTTACCGCTTTACTGCTGCGGTTCGCCTTGCGGTGCGCCGCCGGTCTGCTCGTTGAGCAGCGCCTTGGCCGACAGGCGCACGCGACCCTTCTCGTCCGTCTGGATGACCTTGACCTTCACGATCTGGCCTTCCTTCAGATAGTCGTTGATGTCCTTGATACGCTCGTTGGCGATTTCGGAGATGTGCAGCAGACCATCCTTGCCCGGCAGCAGGTTCACGATCGCGCCGAAGTCCAGCAGCTTGAGGACCGCGCCTTCGTACACCTGACCGACTTCGATTTCGGCCGTGATGTTCTCGATGCGCTTCTTCGCTTCGGCCATGCCTTCGCTCGACGTCGAAGCGATGGTCACGACGCCGTCGTCCGAAATGTCGATGGTCGTGCCGGTTTCTTCCGTCAGCGCGCGGATCACCGAACCGCCCTTGCCGATCACGTCGCGGATCTTTTCCGGGTTGATCTTGATGGTGATCATGCGCGGCGCGTACGCCGACAGTTCCGTGTTCACGCCCGCAACCGCCGAGGTCATCTTGCCGAGGATGTGCATACGGCCTTCCTTCGCTTGCGCGAGCGCGACCTGCATGATTTCCTTGGTGATGCCCTGGATCTTGATGTCCATCTGCAGCGCGGTCACGCCAGCTTCCGTACCCGCGACCTTGAAGTCCATGTCGCCGAGGTGATCTTCGTCGCCGAGGATGTCGGTCAGCACGGCGAACTTGTTGCCTTCGAGGATCAGGCCCATCGCGATGCCCGCGACGTGCGCCTTCATCGGCACGCCGGCGTCCATCAGCGCGAGGCAGCCGCCGCACACCGAAGCCATCGACGACGAACCGTTCGATTCGGTGATTTCCGAAACCACGCGGATCGAGTAGCCGAACTCTTCGGCGCTCGGCAGACACGCGACGAGCGCGCGCTTGGCGAGACGGCCGTGGCCGATTTCGCGACGCTTGGGCGAGCCCACGCGACCCGTTTCGCCGGTCGCGAACGGAGGCATGTTGTAGTGGAGCATGAAGCGGTCGCGGTACTCGCCTTCGAGCGCGTCGATGATCTGCTCATCGCCCTTCGTGCCGAGCGTGGCCACCACCAGCGCCTGCGTTTCGCCGCGCGTGAAGAGCGCCGAACCGTGGGTGCGCGGCAGGACGCCCGTGCGGATTTCGATCGGACGAACCGTACGCGTGTCGCGACCGTCGATACGCGGCTCGCCGTTCAGGATCTGCGAGCGGACGATCTTCGCTTCGAGGTCGAACACGATGTTGCCGACCGTGGCCTTGTCGGCCGCCGTCGTGCCGGCCGCAGCCGCTTCTTCTTCGAGCTTCGCCGACGTCGCTGCGTAGACTTCCTTCAGCTTGGCCGAACGCTGTTGCTTGTCGCGCAACTGGTACGCGGCGAGCAGGTTCTCGTTGGCGATGGCCGTGACGCGCGCGATGAGCGCTTCGTCCTTCGGCGCCGGCGTCCAGTCCCACTCGGGCTTGCCGCCGTCGCGCACGAGTTCGTGGATCGCGTCGATAGCCGTTTGCATTTGCTCGTGGCCGAACACGACCGCGCCGAGCATCACGTCTTCCGGCAACTGGTCGGCTTCCGATTCCACCATCAGCACGGCGCGCTCGGTACCGGCCACGACGAGGTCGAGGCGCGATTCCTTGATCTGCGCGCGCGTCGGGTTCAGCACGTACTCGTTATTGATGTAGGCCACGCGTGCGGCGCCCACCGGACCGTTGAACGGCAGACCCGAGATCGCCAGCGCAGCCGACGCGCCGATCAGCGCGGGAATGTCAGCCGGCACTTCCGGGTTGATCGACAGGACGTGGATCACGACCTGGACTTCGTTGTAATAGCCTTCCGGGAAGAGCGGGCGCAGCGGACGGTCGATCAGGCGCGAGATCAGCGTTTCGCCTTCCGACGGACGGCCTTCGCGGCGGAAGAAGCCGCCTGGGATCTTGCCGGCCGAATAGGTCTTTTCGATGTAGTCGACGGTGAGCGGGAAGAAGTCCTGACCCGGCTTGGCGGTCTTTGCGCCGACGACGGTCGCGAGCACGACGGTATCTTCGACGTCGACAATGACGGCGCCGCTTGCCTGACGAGCGATTTCGCCCGTTTCGAGGCGAACGTTATGCTGGCCCCATTTGAATTCTTTCACGACTTTATTGAACATGGTCATGGTCACTCACTCCTTACTCATTTGTTATCGCCGCCCGCACACGCGGACGACGCGGCAAGACAGGCTCCGGCACCGCGCAGGAAGAGGAGTGTTATGCCATTCCAGCGGATCGCGACGTTGCGACACAGCGGCGCACGATCTGCTGGAATGACACAAAGCTCTGCCCCACGGCCCGGCCCTGCTGCTTGCACTGCTGGTGCTACATGGTGATGCCTTTGTTTTGAACGACTTTTGGCCCGTAAAAACGGAATGAAGCGCGCCGTTCAAAAACAAAATGCCTGCATCAGCGGAACTGACACAGGCATCTTTGCGGAAGACCTTCCGATTACTTACGCAGACCCAGCTTTTCGATCAGCGCGCGGTAACGGTCGGCGTCCTTGCCCTTCAGGTAGTCGAGCAGCTTGCGGCGGCGGCTCACCATGCGCAGCAGACCGCGGCGGCTGTGGTGATCCTTCGCGTGCGACTTGAAGTGCGAGGTCAGTTCGTTGATACGCGACGTCAGGAGTGCAACCTGAACTTCGGGCGAACCCGTGTCGTTGGTGCCGCGCGCGAATTGCGCGACGACGTCGGACTTCTTGATATCTGCTACGGACATTTTGCTTTTCCTTTAAAACAAACGAGCGGTCACGGAAGAAAGGCCGTGCCGTGGCTTGGTTCTCACTACATGAGTGTCTTGCCGCAGGTTCGCGACAAGGCGCGTATTGTAGCACAGCCCCGATTTGCCGCGAACCCGCCTGAAAGGAACACCGTCAAGGCCGTTTCATCTGACAGACGGTCACAGGCGCGGTGCGCTCCGCGGGCAGCGTCAGCACGGTGCGAAAGCCGTAGCCCGAACCCTCGTTGTCGTAGCGCACGCCGGGCGTCCCCTGCTTGTCCATCTCCATGACGTAAAGGGGCTGGATCACCTGATGGTCGTCGGCGCGCATCCCCATGGGGTGGAAACCCGCTTCGCCGCCTTTGAAGTGCATGCCCTCCAGCGCCTTCGCGACCGCCTCGGGGTCGGCCGTGCCGGCCTTCGTCATGGCCTGCGCGAGCATCTCCACCATCATCGACATGCGCAGCACCGGGTAGTCATCCCTGGCCGCCGGGTAACGCGCGCGAAACGCCTGGTACCACGCGTCCGAGGCCGCGCCGCCCACGTTCGGATGCCAGTCGGCCACGGCGATCACGCGCTTCACGCCCGCGTCGCCCAGCGCCGCCGGCGCGCCCAGGCTGTTGCCGTAGAACGTGTAGAACTTCGCGTCGAGCCCCTGCTCTCGCGCAGCCTTCACAAGCAGCGTGAGGTCGTTGCCCCAGTTTCCGGTGATGACGGCGTCCGCGCCAGCGGCGCGAATCTTGGCGATGTACGGCGCGAAGTCCTTCACGCGGCCGATGGGGTGGAATTCGTCGCCGACGATGGCGATGTCGGGGCGGTCCTTCGCGAGCGCCGCGCGCGCGAGCGTGCTCACATCGTGGCCGAAGCTGTAGTCCTGGTTGAGCAGATACACCTTCTTCACCGACTTGTCCGCGGCGATCACGTCCGCGAGCGCGTCCATGCGCATGCCCGCGTGCGCGTCGAAGCGGAAGTGCCAGAAGCTGCAGTTCGCGTTCGTGAGCGCGGGATCGTCGGCGGAATAGTTGAGGAAGATCTGGCGGTTCTCCGGGTCCCGCTCGTTCTGGCGAACGATCGCCGTCACGAGCGCCGCCGCCACCGCCGAGCTATTGCCCTGCATGACAAAGCCGATGCGGCGGTCCTGCGCCATGCGCAACTGCACGAGCGCCGCCTCGGGGCTGCCCTTGCTGTCGAGCGTGACCAGTTCAAGCGGATGCCGTCCGTCACGCAGCACGACGCCGCCGCTCGCGTTGACCCGCTCCACGCCGAAGCGCAGATTGCGCTCGACGGCGGCGCCCGCGTCCGCGAACGGACCGGACATGCCTTCGATGAGCGCGAGCTGGATCGGCTTGCCGGTGACCGTCTCGTCCGCATGGGCCCCGGTTGCTGCCGCGAGCCCCGCCGCCATGGCCGCCAGGGCGAACATGGCCGCTGCCACGCGCGTCACGCGTGCCGTTATGCGCTTCTCTCTCATTGTCGATGCCAGCAGGATATTCATTCGAAGCGCGGATCATAGGCCGCGAGACGGTGCGACGGCAAGGCCGCGATCGACCGCGGGACCGGGCAGGCCCGGCCCGCGAGCGCGGCGCGCCGTGTCAAAATAAGGGTTCCACATTCACGGCGGTCATTGGAACCTTGCCATCGGGGGACATCATCATGCTCACGCGTCTATCCACCTCCCTCGCAACGCCCGTGCGCCTCGCCTCGCGCCGCTTGCGCCTCGGCCTCCTCGCGGGCGTGGGCGCCCTCGCGCTCGCCGGCTGCGCGCAGCCGTGGCAGCAATTCCACGCAGGCGACGACGCGCAATCGGTCGTTGCCCGCTTCGGGCCGCCGGCCGAAACCTACGATCTGCCCGACGGCGGCAAGCGACTGATGTGGCCCACCCAGCCGATGGGCGAAACCACCACGGCCGCCGACATCGACGCCAGCGGCCGGGTCGTGAACGTGCGCCAGGTGCTGCAGCCCAACGAGTTCTACCGCGCGGAAATAGGCAAATGGACGCGCAGCGACGTGCTCGTGAACTTCGGCCGCCCGGTCGAAACCGCCTACTTCCCGCTGATGAGGAAGGAAGCGTGGACCTACCGTTACCTCGAAGACAACGTCTGGTACATGCTCTACAGCTTCTACTTCGACGACCAGGGCATTCTGCGGCTCACGCAGAAGACGCCCGATCCGCTGCACGATCCGGATCGGCGCAGCCTGTTCTAACCGCGCCGCAGAAAAACAAACCCCCGCGCTCTTGCGAGCCCGGGGGTTTTTCATTGCGTCGTCGGCGTAACGACGTGATGCGACGCGAGTCGCCTCGCCTCGAATTACATCGCTTCAGAGCGCTGCGGATTCACCTTGTCGCCCGAGTAGAGCTTGTTGAGCGCCGAGATATACGCCTTCGCCGAAGCCGCGACGATATCCGGATCGGTGCCCACGCCATTGACGATGCGGCCGGCCTTCGAAAGGCGCACCGTCACTTCGCCCTGCGCCTGCGTGCCCGTCGTGATCGCGTTCACCGAGTACAGCAGCAATTCCGAGCCGCTGCCCACTTCGGTTTCGATGGCATTGAGGGTGGCGTCCACCGGGCCGTTGCCCGCGGCTTCGCCCGTCACTTCCTTCCCGTCTGCCGAGAACACCACACGTGCGTGCGGACGCTCACCCGTTTCCGAGTGCTGCGCAAGCGAGACGAACTTGAAGTGCTCCTGATCCTGCGCCTGCGCCGACTCTTCCGTGACGATCGCGATGATGTCTTCGTCGAAGATTTCGGCCTTGCGGTCGGCCAGTTCCTTGAAGCGCGCGAACGCGTTGTTGATTTCGCCTTCGCTGTCGAGCGTGATGCCCAGTTCCTGCAAGCGCTGCTTGAACGCGTTGCGGCCCGAGAGCTTGCCGAGCACGATCTTGTTCGCGCTCCAGCCCACGTCTTCCGCGCGCATGATTTCGTAGGTGTCGCGCGCCTTGAGCACGCCGTCCTGGTGGATGCCCGAGGCGTGCGCAAACGCGTTCGCGCCCACCACGGCCTTGTTCGGCTGCACGACGAAACCGGTGATCTGCGAAACGAGCTTCGACGCCGGCACGATCTGCGTGGTGTCGATGCCGAGATCGAGGCCGAAGTAGTCCTTGCGCGTCTTCACGGCCATCACGATTTCTTCGAGCGACGTGTTGCCCGCGCGCTCGCCGAGACCGTTGATCGTGCACTCCACCTGGCGCGCGCCGCCGATCTGCACACCGGCCAGCGAATTCGCCACGGCCATGCCGAGGTCGTTGTGGCAGTGCACCGAGAACACGGCCTTGTCCGAGTTCGGAATGCGCTCGCGCAGCGTCTTCACGAGGTTGCCGTACAGCTCGGGAACGCCGTAGCCGACCGTATCGGCGATGTTGATGGTGGTCGCGCCTTCGTTGATCACGGCTTCGAGCACGCGGCACAGGAAGTCCATGTCCGAGCGGCTGCCGTCTTCGGGCGAAAACTCCACGTCGTTCGTGAACTTGCGCGCGAAACGCACCGCGAGCTTTGCCTGCTCGAGCACCTGCTCGGGCGACATGCGCAGCTTCTTCTCCATGTGCAGCGCCGAGGTGGCGATGAACGTGTGGATGCGGAAGTGGTCGGCGGGCTTGAGTGCGTCGGCGGCGCGCTGGATGTCCTTGTCGTTCGCGCGGGCGAGCGAGCAGATCGTGCTGTCCTTGATCATGCCGGCGATCGTGTGGATCGCGTCGAAATCGCCGTTCGAGCTGGCCGCGAAGCCCGCTTCGATCACGTCGACCTTCATGCGTTCAAGTTGCTTCGCGATGCGGATTTTCTCTTCCTTCGTCATCGACGCACCGGGCGATTGTTCGCCGTCACGCAACGTCGTATCGAAGATGATGAGTTTTTCTGCTGCCATTTCGGGTCTCCAGGGGGACTTGTTCAGTGTCTAAAACGGATTTCGGGTGTTCGCGCCACCGATGGCGACGCTGACAATGAACGAGGCTTACGGAGGGCGAGCGAGATCAGCGTGGCAGGCGCGCTAGCGCTAGCGTGCGTAGGGGCGCGCCGGCTTGAAGGGAGAAGAAGGGGAACTGGATGGTGTCCATCCCGCCGACTATAGACGGAATCCGCCGATAGCGCAATGGGAAGCGAGCAGCGCCGGCGTCCGCAAAAAGAAAAAGGGCCGTGCTCACGCACAGCCCTCCTTCGGTCACTCCCGCATCCGCGCCCTACCGCTCGCGCGGCGACGAACGCGCCGGGTTCGAGCGCCCGCGCAGCCCCTGGTAGGCCCAGAAAACATAGCCCGAGAGGCCATACAGCACGAACAGGCCGAACAGCATCAACGGCGGGTCGGACGACACCAGCACGAACGCCACCACCACGAGCAGCGTGGCCGCGAACGGCACGCGATGGCGCACGTCCAGCGCCTTGCCGCTATAGAACGGCGCGTTGGACACCATCGTCACGCCCGCGTAGATCGTCAGCACGAAGGCCACCCAAGGCAGCCACGCGAGTTTCACGGGCACGCGGTTGTCGGTGGCGAGCCAGACGAAGCCTGCGATGAGCGCGGCGGCGGCCGGACTCGGCAGGCCCTGGAAGAAGCGCTTGTCCACCACGCCGATGTTCGTATTGAAGCGCGCAAGCCGCAGCGCCGCGCCCGAACAGTAGACGAAAGCCGCGAGCCAGCCCCAGCGCCCGAGATCCTTGAGCACCCACTCGTACATCACGAGCGCGGGCGCGACGCCGAACGACACCATGTCCGAGAGGCTGTCGAACTGCTCGCCGAACGCGCTCTGGGAGTGCGTCATGCGCGCGACGCGCCCGTCCATGCCGTCGAGCACCATCGCCACGAAAATGGCGATGGCCGCCACCTCGAAGCGCACGTTCATGGCCTGCACGACCGCGAAGAAGCCGCAGAAGAGCGCCGCCGTGGTGAACGCGTTGGGCAGCAGGTAAATGCCTCGTTTCTTCAGGAATTCCTGGCGCGCCGCGCGCCGGTTCGCGGCGACGCCCATGGGTTCCTGCACGGCCTTGTTGCGCCGGAACGGCCGCGGCAGCGGCGCGCCAGCGGGGTTACGGGGTCGACGCTGTTTGAATCCGGCCATCGCGGCCCTCCTTTATGCCGATTGGGTCGGCAGTTCGGCAAGGATCGTCGACGAGGCGGACACCTTCTCGCCAATCGACACGCGCGGGCGGCTGCCCACGGGCAGGTAGACATCGACGCGCGAGCCGAAGCGGATGAAACCATACCGCTGGCCGCGCGAAAGCGGCTCGCCGGCGCGCACGTAGCAAAGAATGCGGCGCGCGATGAGGCCCGCGATCTGCACCGAAGTCACGGTCGTGCCGTCGGCCATCGTCAGGACCACGGCGTTGCGCTCGTTCTCGGTGGAAGCCTTGTCGATGGCGGCGTTCAGGTACGCGCCCGGGAAATACTCGACCTTGGCGACGGCGCCATCCACGGGCGAGCGCTGCGAGTGCACGTTGAACACGTTCATGAACACGCTGATCTTGAGCGCTTCACGGTTTGCATACGGATCGTGCGCCGTTTCCACGGCGACAATGCGGCCGTCCGCCGGGCACAGCACCGCGTTGGCCTGGCTCGGGATCGGGCGCGGCGGATCGCGGAAGAACTGAACGACGAAGATCAGGATCAGCCAGAAGGGCCATGCGAGTCCGAAGCCTGCGACCGCATGGATCAAGAGCGCCACGACGGCCGCAATGGCGATGAACGGCCAGCCTTCGCGCGCGATGATCGGATGAGGGTAATTCATGGTGGCTTCGCTGTTATTTTAAAAACCGTAGGATAGCAAAAGCCGCCCAGGGTTCATCCCACCTGGGCGGCTTTTTCGGGTCTGACTCAGATCAAACTGATATGCGCCCGCACAAAACCGCACGCGCAGTCAGCCTTACACCGTCAGATTAGTTCTTCGACTGGTCGACGAGCTTGTTCGCGGCGATCCACGGCATCATCGCGCGCAGCTTCGCACCGACCACTTCGATCTGGTGCTCGGAACCGAGGCGGCGGCGCGATTGCAGCGTCGGTGCGCCGGCCTTGTTTTCCAGGATGAAGCTCTTCGCGTATTCGCCGGTCTGGATGTCCTTCAGGACTTCCTTCATGACCTTCTTCGTTTCGGCCGTGATGACGCGCGGACCCGTCACGTACTCGCCGTACTCGGCGTTGTTCGAGATCGAGTAGTTCATGTTGGCGATGCCGCCTTCGTAGATCAGGTCGACGATCAGCTTCAGTTCGTGCAGGCACTCGAAGTACGCCATTTCCGGCGCGTAGCCCGCTTCGACCAGCGTTTCGAAGCCAGCCTTGATCAGGTCGACCGTACCGCCGCACAGCACGGCTTGCTCGCCGAACAGGTCGGTTTCGGTTTCTTCGCGGAAGTTCGTTTCGATGATGCCGGCACGGCCGCCGCCGTTCGCCGCTGCGTACGACAGGGCGATGTCACGCGCCGAACCCGACTTGTCCTGGTGCACAGCGATCAGGTGGGGCACGCCGCCGCCTTGCGAGTACGTGCCGCGAACCGTGTGGCCCGGCGCCTTCGGGGCGATCATGATGACGTCCAGATCCGCGCGCGGGATCACCTGGCCGTAGTGCACGTTGAAGCCGTGCGCGAATGCGAGCGCTGCGCCGTTCTTGATGTTCGCGTGGACTTCCTTCGCGTAGACATCGGCGATCTGCTCGTCGGGCAGCAGCATCATGACGACGTCGGCGTTCTTCACTGCTTCGGCCACTTCCTTGACCTGCAGGCCGGCGTTCTCAGCCTTGCTCCACGATGCGCCGTTCTTGCGCAGACCGACCGTGACGTTCACGCCGCTGTCCTTCAGGTTCAGCGCGTGTGCGTGGCCTTGCGAGCCGTAACCGATGATCGTGACCTGCTTGCCCTTGATGAGGGAGAGATCGGCGTCCTTGTCGTAGAAAACTTTCATGTTGGTTCCTTGGCGAGAGTCTGGTGAATTTCGGTACTGCTATTAGCTTGTGCTGCACCGGATGCGGTTGAAAAAACGCATCCGGTCAAGTTCCGGTGCAAGATCGACTGTGGTCGGGTCACACCTTCAGAATGCGCTCTCCGCGCCCGATGCCCGAGCCGCCCGTACGGACGGTTTCGAGAATCGCGGTCGCATCGATCGCTTCGATGAACGCGTCGAGCTTGTCGCTCGCGCCCGTCAGTTCGATCGTGTAGGTCTTTTCGGTGACGTCGATGATGCGGCCGCGGAAAATATCCGCCATCCGCTTCATCTCCTCACGTTCCTTGCCGACCGCCCTTACCTTGATCAGCATCAGCTCGCGCTCGATGTGGGCGCCCTCGGTAAGGTCGACCACTTTCACCACCTCGATCAGGCGGTTCAGATGCTTCGTGATCTGTTCGATCACGTCGTCCGAGCCAATGGAAACGATGGTCATGCGCGACAGCGAACGGTCTTCGGTCGGCGCCACCGTCAAGGTTTCAATGTTGTAGCCGCGTGCGGAGAAGAGGCCGACCACGCGCGAAAGCGCGCCCGGCTCGTTTTCCAGCAGAACGGAAATGATGTGTCTCATGATGTGATCCGCGATTTATCCAGTTGAGCGTGTCGCCGTTGCGTTCCCGCGAACCCGCGCGCCCTTTGTGCGAGCGCGCGCCGCGCGGGATTGCAACGGCGCCGTGCAAATACCGTTACAGGTCTTCCGAGCCGAGCAGCATCTCGGTGATGCCCTTGCCGGCCTGTACCATCGGCCAGACATTCTCGGAAGGGTCGGTCTGGAAATCGAGGAACACCGTGCGGTCCTTCAGGCGCAGCGCTTCCTTGAGCGCCGGCTCCACATCAGCCGTCTTTTCGATCCGCATGCCGACGTGGCCGTACGCTTCGGCAAGCTTCACGAAGTCGGGCAGCGCATCCATGTACGAATGCGAATAGCGCTTGCTGTATTCGATCTGCTGCCACTGGCGGACCATGCCGAGGTAGCGGTTGTTCAGCGAGATGATCTTCACGGGCGTGTCGTACTGCTTGCAGGTCGACAGCTCCTGAATGCACATCTGGATCGAGCCTTCGCCCGTGATGCACAGCACGTCGTCGTCGGGGTGCGCCATCTTCACGCCCATCGCCGCCGGCAGGCCGAAGCCCATCGTGCCGAGGCCGCCCGAATTGATCCAGCGGCGCGGCTGATTGAAGCGATAGAACTGCGCGGCCCACATCTGGTGCTGGCCGACGTCCGAACACACGAAGGCGTTGCCGCCCGTGAGTTCCCACGCTTTTTCCACCACGTACTGCGGCTTGATGATGTCGCTCGAACGGTCGAACTTCAGGCAGTTCTTCTCGCGCCAGCCTTCGATGTCCTTCCACCAGTCGGCGAGCGCGGCCGTGTCCGGACCATGGTCGGCATGCTGAAGCTGCTCGATGAGTTCCTTGAGCACTTCCTTCACGTCGCCGACGATGGGGATATCGACCTTCACGCGCTTGCTGATCGACGAAGGGTCGATGTCGATGTGGATGATCTTGCGCGGACGCGAAGCGAAGTGCGCCGGGTCGCCGATCACGCGGTCGTCGAAACGCGCGCCGATGGCGATCAGCACGTCGCAGTGCTGCATGGCCATGTTGGCTTCGTAGGTGCCGTGCATGCCGAGCATGCCGAGGAACTTGCGATCGCTCGCGCGGTAGCCGCCCAGCCCCATCAGCGTGTTCGTGACCGGATAGCCGAGCAGGTCGGCGAACTGGTTCAGTTCGCGCGACGCATCCGCGAGGATGATGCCGCCGCCGGTGTAGATGTACGGACGTTTGGCCGAGAGGAGCAGCGACACCGCCTTGCGGATCTGCCCCGAGTGGCCCTTCGTGACCGGGTTGTACGAGCGCAGCGCGACGTTTTTGACCGGTTCATACGCGCACGGCGTCTTCGACACGTCCTTCGGAATGTCGATCAGCACGGGGCCGGGACGGCCGGTGCGCGCAATGTAAAAAGCTTTCTTGACGGTGGCGGCGAGGTCGCGCACGTCCTTCACGAGGAAGTTGTGCTTCACGCAGGGACGCGTGATGCCGACCGTATCGCACTCCTGGAAGGCGTCCTGACCAATCGCGGCGGTAGGCACCTGGCCGCTGATGATCACCATCGGGATCGAGTCCATATAGGCCGTCGCGATGCCCGTCACCGCATTGGTGACGCCAGGTCCCGAGGTCACGAGACACACGCCGACGTTGCCGGTCGAACGCGCGTAGGCGTCCGCCGCGTGCACGGCAGCCTGCTCGTGGCGCACGAGAACGTGCTGGATTTTGTCCTGCTTGTACAGCTCGTCGTAAATGTAAAGCACCGAGCCGCCGGGATAGCCCCAGATGAATTCGACCTGCTCGTCGGCGAGCGCCTTCATCAGCACGGTTCCGCCGATGGAAGTTTGAGCTTGAGGGTCAGATTCTTGCGAGGGGGGGACCGACGTGGAGAATTCCGCGCTGGGCATGTTCATCATTGACCTTTCGAAATTTCGGCAAAAATTTGATCGGGTGCTCTCTGCCGGGCTTGTGGCTCGGGTTCAAGCGGCGCGTCCAGTTGACAGATGAGCTTCTTGGGCCACATCCGAATTGAGACAAGTCACTTATGTTGCGAACCGTCGAAGATAGCGGCTCGACGTCTTCCGGTCAAGCAATTATTAAGGAAGCGGGTACGGGCGTTGCGATAGCGCGCACACCTCGCGGCGCCCGCGAGGGGCCAGCAGGAAAGCCGCCGCGGCGCGCGCATCCATGATGCGAAGCAGTCTTGCGGCCTTCCCGCTCCCCTGCCGGCGCGAAAATTTGCTAGCATCCGCGAGTTTTACGACATTTTTCGAACGATTACGCGTACGCTGGCAGCGGCGCCCTGCAACGGATGGCATCAGACAAGGAACTCGCCGACTTTCTGGCGGGCGTCGAAAGACGCGCGTTCAAGCAGACGGTCTACGCCGTAAGGGACGACGACGCCTCGCTCGACATCGTGCAGGACGCGATGATCAAGCTCGCGGAAAAATACGGAGACCGCCCGGCCGCAGAACTCCCCCTGCTCTTTCAGCGTATTTTGCAAAATACGATGCACGACTATTTTCGTCGGCAGAAAGTACGCAATACGTGGGTGAGCCTGTTTTCGTCGCTCGGCAACGCCGACGACGAGGAGTTCGATCCGCTCGAGACGTTCGAGGCCCAGCAGGGCACGGCCGGCGCCGAGAGCAGCGAGCAGCAGATCGAGCGCGCCCAGGTGCTCCAGATGATCGACGACGAAATCCAGAAATTACCGGCACGTCAACGGGAGGCGTTTCTGATGCGTTACTGGGAGGATATGGATGTCGCCGAGACTGCCGCCGCAATGGGCTGCTCCGAAGGCAGCGTGAAAACGCACTGCTCCCGGGCCACCCACACGCTGGCGCAAGCGCTCAAGGCCAAAGGAATCACGCTATGAGCTCCGCCCTCGAAAATAAAGAACTGGCGTTCGTGCGGGAAATGCGTCGTGCGCTCGACGAGAGCGCCGCCAACCTGCCCGCCGCCACCACCGCCCGACTCGCCGCCGCACGCAAGACCGCCCTCGCCCACAAAAAGGCCGAGGTCGTGTTCGTGCGCGCACCGGCGCTCGCCGCGGCCGGCGTGGGCAGCCTGTCCGGCGCGCCTGCGCAACTGCCCGCGCGGCGCCGTTCGGCGCTCGCGCGCTTCGCGCTCGCCTGGCCGCTCGCGGCGCTCGTGGCGGGCCTCTTCGCCATTGCGTATTTCGAAGATCAGCAACGCACCGCTGAACTCGCCGATATCGACGCGGCCATGCTGAGCGACGATCTGCCGCTCACGGCCTACCTCGATCACGGGTTCAACGCGTATCTGACGCGCGCGCACTAAGGAAAATCTGAGCAGGAGACCGACGGGGTGAGTTACAAGCGCGGCCTGGCCGTTGTCATTGGATGTGTGGTCGCGGCAGTCGTGTCGTATGTGGCGACCTACCCGCGCTTTCACCCTGAGCCCGTCAGCGAAACCACCGCTGGCGCGGCGGCGCCCGTGAAGGCGCCCGCCGCCGACACCTCGATCACGACGGCATTCGCGCCGCTGGCCGGCCAGGCCGATCCGCTCGCGTGGGGGCATCTGAGCGAGGCGCAGCACGCGGCGCTCGCGCCGTTCGCGCTTGAATGGGACCGCTTCAGCGACGAGCGCAAGCGCAAATGGCTGAAAATCGCCGCGCGTTACCCGAAGATGTCGCCGGAAGCGCAAAAGCGCCTGCATGAACGCATGGCCGAATGGGTACGCATGACGCCGGAGCAACGGCGCGTTGCACGGGAAAACTATCAGGTTTCCAAGGAATTGCCCGCGCAGGCGCGCCAGCGCGCCTGGAAGGCCTATCAGCAACTCCCCGAGGAACAGAAAGAGCGCCTTGCCGCGAGCGAGCACAAGCGCCGGCCCACCGTCGTGAGCGCACCGCCCAGCGGCAACAAGAGCGAAATTCGCGATATCGAGCGCCTCGTCAACGAGCGCGATCGTCGCGGTCTGCCGCATGCGCCCGCAGGCGTCACCGGGGCGTCGGGCACGGCTGGCGCCAGCAGCACGGGCTCGGGCCTCGCACCCTCGGCGCCTGGCGCGCCGAACGAGCCGGCCGTGGCTTCGTCGTTCGCGTCGGGCATTCCCGCCGCCGGCAGCTTCGTGCCGGCCACGCCGATCCCCGTTTCGCCCGCCGAAGCGCCCGCGGCATTCAAGGGCTCCTGAAGCGTCCGCCTGGCGCTCCCGATTCGGCCATACCAACCCTCGTTAACCCCGCCGCGGCGTTGCGGCCATTTCGCCGCGCGAGGGGTTATGCTTGGGCGTCCCGTCCCCGAACCGACGCCATCGTGTCCGAAAGCGCCCAAGCCGCCGCCCTGCCGTCCTCCGTCGTCCTACCCGTCGAACCTGCGCCCGTTTCCATTCGTCGCCGCCTCGCCGCGTTCGTCTACGAGGGCGTGCTGCTTTTCGGCGTCGTCTTCGCCGCGGGGCTCGCGTTCAGCCTCGTCATGCAGCAGCGCAACGGCTACACGCATCACGACGCAATGGGCGCCTGGATCGTCTTCGTGGCCGGTGTGTATTTCGTCGGCTTCTGGCACAAGGGCGGCCAGACGTTGCCGATGAAGACCTGGCGGCTGCGCGTGGTCGGCCCGGACGGCAAGCCGCCCACGCTCGCTCGCGCGACGCTGCGCTACCTCGCCGCGTGGCTCTGGTTTCTGCCGCCGCTCGTGATGCATCCCCTGCTCGGTCTTTCGATTCCGCACACGCTTGCGCTCGAAGCCTTCTGGTTCGTCATCTGGGCCGCCAGCGCGCGCTTCTCCCACGACCGCCAGTTCCTTCACGACCGCATTGCGGGCACTCGCATTCTCGCCATCGCGCGCCAGGGCGCGAAGGCGTAACGCGCGCCAGCAAAAAACTTCACGGGACCGGGCGGCCGTAACGAGAGCTTCTCGTGACTGTCATGTTGCCGTCACGGCGGCATGGCGCAATGCGCGTATTACAACCTGCCGCGCGCGCCATGGCCCAAAAGACGTCAGCGACCACCCTGTTCCGGCAGACCACCGAACGAGGCACCGACTCCGCCACGTTCCACCCGTCCCCCGGCGCAGCCTCCTTTCCCGCCACGCCCCTGCCGCCCTCGTCGATCGACGACACCCCCGCCTCCGGCTCCCACGACGACGATCATCCCGATCCCACCCGCTACCGCACGATCTGGATCTCCGATATCCATCTCGGCACGGGCGGCTGCCAGGCGCCGTATCTGCTCGATTTTCTGCGCCATAACGAGTCGGAGTATCTGTACCTCGTCGGCGACATCATCGACGGATGGCAGTTGAAGAAGGGCTGGTACTGGCCGCAGGCGCACAACGACGTCGTGCAGAAGGTGCTGCGCAAGGCGCGCAAGGGCACCCAGGTCATCTACATTCCCGGCAACCACGACGAGAGCGCGCGCCAGTTCTGCAATCTCGCGTTCGGCGACATCCACGTGCGCGAGGAAGCCTTTCACACGACGCTCACCGGCAAGCGCCTGTGGGTCGTGCACGGGGACCTCTTCGACGGCGTGATCCAGCACGCGAAATGGCTCGCCTATCTCGGCGACTCGGCGTACACGGTGATCCTTCTGCTCAACCGCTGGTTCAACCGCGTGCGCGCGAAGCTGGGTTTCCAGTACTGGTCGCTCTCGCAGTACCTCAAGCACCAGGTGAAGAACGCGGTGAACTTCATCTCGTCGTTCGAGCGCGTGATGACCGACGAAGCGCGCCGGCGCGGCTGCGACGGCGTGGTCTGCGGTCACATCCACAAGGCCGAGATCCGCGACATCGACGGCATCCTGTACTGCAACGACGGCGACTGGGTCGAGAGCCTTTCCGCGCTCGTCGAGACGTTCGAGGGCGAGTTGCGCATCGTCTACTGGACCGTGATGCAAGCGCCGCAAGCGCAGGCCGCCACGCGCAAGGCGCGCGTGAGCGCCGCTTGAGCGCCGGTTTCCGCAGCGACAACAGCATGTCAAAACGACGAGAGGGCCGACGACCGATGAAAGTCATGATCGTGACCGATGCATGGGAGCCGCAGGTGAACGGCGTGGTTCGAACCCTGAAGAACACGACGCGCGAACTCATCGCGCTCGGGCATCAGGTCGAACTGCTCACGCCGCTGGAATTCCGCACGATACCGTGCCCCACGTACCCGGAAATCAGGCTCTCGCTGTTTGCGAAGCGGCATCTGCGGGAGCGCATCAACGCGTTCGGGCCCGACGCGATCCACGTCGCGACCGAAGGTCCGCTCGGCCTCGCCGCGCGCCGCTACGCGATCGACCACGACCTGCCATTCACGACCGCGTATCACACGCGCTTTCCCGAGTACGTGCAGGCGCGCTTCGGCGTACCGCTCGCGGCGACGTACCGTTTCCTGCGCTGGTTCCACAAGCCGTCGCTTGCGGTGATGGCGCCCACGCCCGTCGTCAAGGCCGATCTCGAGAAGTTCGGCTTCACGAACGTCGTGCTGTGGACGCGCGGCGTGGACCTCGACATCTTCCGGCCGATGGAGTCGAAGGTGCTCAACACGGCGCGCCCCATCTTTCTCTACGTGGGCCGCGTGGCGGTGGAGAAGAACGTCGAGGCGTTTCTGAAGCTCGATCTGCCCGGTTCGAAATGGGTGTGCGGCGAAGGCCCGGCGCTGGCCGAACTGAAGTCGCGCTATCCCCAGGCGAATTACCTGGGTGTCCTGAGTCAGCCCGAACTCGCGAAGGTCTACGCCGCCGCCGATGTCTTCGTGTTCCCGAGCCGCACCGACACCTTCGGCCTCGTACTGCTCGAAGCGCTCGCATGCGGCACGCCGGTGGCCGCCTACCCGGTGACGGGCCCCATCGACGTGCTCGGCGCGGGCGGCGCTGGCGCGATGAACGAAGAACTGCGCGACGCGTGCCTCGAAGCGCTCAAGATCGATCGCGCGCAGGCGCGCGCCTGGGCCGAGCGCTTCTCGTGGCGCGCGGCCTCCGAGCAATTCGCGGCGCATCTCAAGCCGCGCTCGCGCGCCACGATGGAGCCCTCCAGCGCCGCCGCCTGAGCCCCGGGCCGGCGATGGTCCGCGCCACGATCGACAGCCAGTGCGCCGGGGAAACGGACGGCCCCGGCGCACCCGCCTCCCGCGCGTGCGATACTGAGACGCTTACTCGCACCGCCATGACGCCACGTCCTCCGTCACCGCCGCATAGCGCCCAGAGCGCACGCAGTCCCAATCCGCCAGTGCGCCAGAATGCCGGCGGATCGACGCGTGCCGCGCGCGCAGCCGAAGCGCTCGACCCGCGCGCCGACGCGCGTCTGAGCGAGCACGCCGATCCCGCTGCGCCCGTTGCATCGCCGGCGGCTTCGTCCGCGGTTTCTCCCGTCGCGGCGCGCGCCGCGGCGCAAGAGCCGCCCGAACCCGCCCATCTGCACGAACCGCTCGGCCCCGACGATCCCCTCGCTCCGCTGCCCTTGAACCCGTACAAGGGCAACCGCGGCGTCACCCGCGCATGGAAGGCACTCACGTACTCGATCAAGGGCTTTCGCGCGGCCATCCGCGAGGAAAGCGCGTTTCGCCAGGAACTGACGCTCGCGGCCATCCTCGTGCCCATCGGCGTGTTCATTCCGGTCGAGCCCGTCGAGCGCGTGCTGCTGCTCGGCTCGATCATCCTCGTGCTGATCGTCGAGTTGCTCAATTCGAGCATCGAAAACGCGGTGGACCGCATCGGCCTCGAGCGCAACGAGCTTTCGGGCCGCGCCAAGGACCTCGGCAGCGCGGCGGTCACGCTCGCGTTGCTGCTGTGCGTGATGACCTGGGGGCTGATTCTCGTGCCCCGTTTCGGGCCGCTCCTGCTGCACGGAATCGGCATACTCTAGCGTCCGACGCCTTCCGTCCCGCGCGGGTCCCGCCTCTTCCCCACGCGCCTGACAGACGCAAGCTGTCGGTGCGCGCGGGCCATCGGTTTATAATCGAACGACAGTCTTATAACGACCAACCGCGGCCGGGCCGCGCGCACCGCAACATACGAGCGGGCGCCCGGGCCCGGCACAGCATTTTCAAGGCCGGACGACATGGATGCCAAACCTCCCCGCCGTACACGCGAACGGATTCTCGAGCTGTCGCTGAAACTGTTCAACGAGATCGGCGAGCCGAACGTCACCACGACGACCATCGCCGAGGAAATGGAGATCAGTCCAGGCAACCTGTACTACCACTTCCGCAACAAAGACGACATCATCAACAGCATCTTCAGCCAGTTCGAGCAGGAGATCGAAAAGCGTCTGCGTTTTCCCGAAGACCATCGCGCCACCATCGACGAGATGTGGGCGTACCTGCAGTACATGGTCGATTTCACGTGGCGCTACCGCTTTCTCTATCGCGACCTGAACGACCTGCTCGCGCGCAACCGCACGCTGGAGATGCACTTCAAGCAGATCATCAGCCACAAGGTGCACTTCGCGAAGCAGTTCTGCGAGCAGCTCATGGAAGACGGCGACATGGTCGCCACGCCCGCCGAGATCGACGTGATCTCGACCAATATCGGCGTGATCGCCACGTACTGGCTTTCGTACCAGTTCGTGATGAACCCGCGCAAGTACAACGACCAGGAAGCGATTCGCGACGAGCTGCACCAGGTGAGCGTGCAGATCGTCTCGCTGATGGCGCCGTATCTGCGCGGCCGCGCGCGCGAGCTGTTCGACGACCTCGTCTCGGGCAAGCTGCCCAAGCGCGAGTTCTACGACTACCTGCCGCCGCGCGAAGGCGCGGGCGCCGCGAAAGACAACCGGGAATAAAGGCCAAAGCCGAATGAAAGCAGTCTGCGTCTATTGCGGCTCCTCGTTTGGAGCCAATCCGGTTTATACCGAAGCCGCACAGGCCTTTGGCCGCGCGCTCCTCGACGCGAACCTCGCGCTCGTCTACGGCGGCGGCAAGGTGGGCCTGATGGGCGTGATCGCCGACACCGTGATGGCGGGCGGCGGGCGCGCCATCGGCGTGATCCCCGAGCTGCTCGTGGACAAGGAAGTGGGCCATGCGGGCCTCACCGAGCTGCACGTCGTGCCCGACATGCACCACCGCAAGAAAATGATGGCCGATCTCTCCGACGCCTTCGTCGCGATGCCGGGCGGCGCGGGCACGCTCGAAGAGCTGTTCGAGGTCTATACCTGGGCGCAGCTCGGCTATCACCGCAAACCCGTGGGCGTGCTGAACATCAGCGGCTTTTACGATCCGCTGATGGCGTTGCTCGATCACACGGTGCGCGAAGGCTTCATGCGCGAGGCCTACCTCGACATGCTGCAAACCGACAGCGACCCCGTCGCGCTGATCGCCAAACTCAAGCGCTATCACGCGCCCGCGAAGGACAAGTGGGCGGACTTGCGCGAGAACGTTTGATCCAGCCGCGTGGCGCGGCTCCCTCGGCAAACCGTAATCACGAACATGAGTACGTCGCGATGAGCAAGGTTGTCCTGATCACCGGCGCGAGCCGCGGCATCGGCCGCGCGACGGCGCGCCTGCTTGGCGCACAAGGCTGGACCGTGGGCGTCAACTATCTGCATAACGAACCGGCCGCCGACGAAACCGCCGCCGAAGTGGGCCGCGCCGGCGGCCACGCGCGCGTGCTGCGCGGCGACGTGGCGAGCGAGACGGACGTGATCGCGATGTTCGACGCGCTCGAATCGGCCTACGGCCGCATCGATGCGCTCGTGAACAACGCGGGCATCGTCGCGCCCGGCAGCCAGGTCGCCGACATGAGCGCCGAGCGTCTGAAACGCATGTTCGACGTGAACGTGTACGGCGCGTTTCTGTGCGCGCGCGAAGCGGCGCGGCGCATGTCCAAGGATCGCGGCGGCGACGGCGGCTCGATCGTGAATGTCTCTTCGGCGGCCGCGCGGTTGGGCTCGCCCAACGAATATGTCGACTATGCGTCGTCGAAAGGCGCCGTCGATACGATGACGATCGGCCTCGCGAAGGAACTCGGCCCGCAGGGCGTGCGCGTGAACGCCGTGCGCCCGGGCCTCATCGACACCGAAATCCACGCGAGCGGCGGCCGCCCCGATCGCGCCGCCGTGCTCGGCGCGCAAACGCCGCTCGGCCGGCCCGGCAGCGCCGACGAAGTCGCGCAAACGATTCAGTGGTTGCTGAGCGACGCGGCGTCGTATGTCACGGGCGCCCTGCTCGATGTGAGCGGCGGGCGTTAGGGAACGCTCGCCGGTTTCAGCTAGAACGACGAGCCGCGCTCGCGCAGGAACGCGGTTTCTTCGTCGGTGGATACGCGCCCGAGTTGCCCATTGCGATGCGGAAAGCGCCCGAAGCGCTCGATGATATTCGCGTGGCGCACCGCGTAATCGTAGTAGTCCTTTGCTTCAGGATCCTGCGCCAGTTCGCCGAAGAGCCGCAGCGATTCGCGCTGCGCTTCGGCGTCTTCGGCATGCTCGAACGGCAGATACGCAAATGAGCGGTGCTGCAGCGTAGGCAAACGCCGATCCGCGCCGCTCGCCACCATCGCGCGCGCGATGCGAAGCGCCTTGTCGTCCGCGCAGAACGCGCGCGGCGTGCCGCGATGGCAGTTGCGCGAGAACTGGTCGAGCACGATCACGAGCGCGAGCGCGCCTTCGGGCGTTTCGCACCATGCGTCGAGTTCGCCCGCGCAGGCGGCGTCGAGCAGCGCGCCGAAGCGTTCGCGCAGCGTGGCGTCGAACGCCGCGTTCTTGCGGAACCACATCTTGCGCTCGCTGCCGAACTCCTCCGATCCCGGCGCGCCGAACCAGAAGTCGAGCACGTCGCGCGCACGCGCGTCGAGATTCATTACGCCAGTTCCAGCACGAGACGCCGCGTGCGCGCGCTCTTCTTTTCGAGCTTAGCCACGCGCAGCGCGCCGATCTCCTGCGTGTTGCGCACGTGCGTGCCGCCGCAAGGCTGCAGATCGACGTTATCGATACGCAAGAGACGCACGCGGCCGAGGCCCATCGGCGGCTTCACGCTCATCGTGCGTACGAGTTCGGGGCGTTGCGCCATCTCTTCGTCGGTGATCCATTCGGTCGCCACCGCATGCGCGCCCGAAACGAGTTCGGCCAGGCGCGCCTCCACCATGTCGCGCTCGATCGGCTCGACGGTCGCGAAGTCGAGCCGCGCATAGTCGGTCGTGATGCTGCAGCCGTCCACGGGGTACGGCAGCACCGCGCACATCAGGTGGCTCGCCGTATGCAGGCGCATGTGCCGGTGGCGGCGCGCCCAGTCGATCTCGGCGCGCACGCGCTCGCCCGCGGCGAGACGCGCGAGCAGCGCCTCCTGGCCGGGCGCGGGAACGTGCAGCGCGTCGTCGGGCGTCGCGCCTTCGAATTTCGCCTTGCGTGTGTCGGCAATCTCGATGCGCGTGCCGTCGGCGAGCAACAGTGCGCCGGCATCGCCGGCCTGCCCGCCGCCTAGCGGATAGAACACGGTCTGGTCGAGGCGCACGCCGTCCTCGCCAACGGCGAGCACGGTCGCTTCGCACTGCGTGAGATAGGCGTCTTCGCGAAAGAGCGCGCGGGTGGTCGTCATGGTGGTGTCTCCTTGTTGTGCTCGGGGCTGGCCGCCTGGTGCTGGCTGCCGTACACAGCCATCGGTCAAAGAGGCATTATGGCCGCGTCGTGAAACGCCCCGCTGGACGGACCTCGTGCGTCAGCGCCTGACTGTACCGGCCCGCGGACCGGCACAATCGGGCGCGGCCGCGCCCGCCATCAGCCCGGATGATTGCGCATCCAGTCGGCGGTATCGAAAAACGAGTGCAGCAGGCGCTCGCGCAGCGGCTCGGACAGGCCGACGTCTTCCATCGCCCAGGCCATGCAGCGCAGCCATTGGTCGCGCTCGGACGAGGCGATCGCGAACGGCAGATGGCGCGCGCGCAGGCGCGGATGACCGAAGCGTTCGATATAGTGGTCCGGGCCGCCGAGCCAGCCGCAGAGGAACCAGAACAGCTTGTCGCGCGAGCCGTCGAGCGTTTGCGGATGCATCGCGCGAATGCCCGCGAAGTCGGCCTCGAGGTCCATCAGGTCATAGAAGCGGTCGACGAGTTCGCGCACGCGCGCCTCGCCGCCGACGAGTTCGAAGGCCGTGGGTTGCTGCGGCGCTTCGTCGGCTGGATCGGTCATACGGTTGAATCAAGGGAAAAAAGAGGGACGGCAACGCGTCAAATTGCGCCGCCGCAAACCAGCGATTTTCGCATAGCGGCGCGTGGCGGGTTGCCGCGCGTTGCTGCACTACGCGTCGCGAAGCGACTGCAGCGCCGGACGCGCGAGCACGTGCCGCAAACTGATCCATCCGCCCACGCCCGCGCACACCACGCCGGCGGCAATGCCGGCCGGCAGCAGCCACGGGTCGAACGGGAGATAGAACAGAAACACGTGCGTGGCGAGCACCGAGCCCACCGCCTGCGCGCCGATCGCCGCCATGAGCCCCGCGAGCGCGCCCACGGAGATGAATTCGGCCACCTGCACCGCGCGCACCTGCCGGTGCGAAGCGCCGAGCGCGCGCAGCAGCGCCGACTCGCGCATGCGCTCGTCGCGCGTGCCCGCGAGCGCCGCGTAGAGCACCAGCACGCCCGCTGCGAGCGTGAAGAGAAAGAGGAACTGCACCGCGCCGATCACCTGCTCCAGCACGCGTTCGATCTGCGCGAGAATCGGCGCGATGTCGATCGCGGTGACGTTGGGATAACGCGCCACGAGACCGTCCACGACTTCGCGCTGCCCGGGCGGCAGGTGAAAACTCGTGATGTAGGTCGCCGGAAAATCGCGCAGCAACCCGGGCGGCATCAGCACGAAGAAGTTGACCTTGAACGAGCCCCAGTCCAGCTTGCGCACGCTGGTAACGGGCGCCGTGACTTCGAGGCCCGTGACGTCGAACTTGAGCACGTCGCCGGGTTTCACGTTGATGAGCTTCGCCAGCCCCTGCTCGATCGAAAGCTGCGGCGCGCCCGAATCGCCATACCACGTGCCCGCCTCGATGCGATTGTCCTCGGGCAGCTTCGTCGTGTACGAGAGATTGAACTCGCGATCCACGAGCCGGCGCGCGTCCTCGCTCTTGTACGAGTCGGGATTCACGGGCTTGCCGTTGATCGAGATGAGGCGTCCGCGCACCATCGGCTGGAGATCGCTATCGTTGGCCCCGGCAATGCCATGCGTGCGCAGCCACGCCGCCACGGCGTCGCGCTGGTCGGGCTGGATGTCGATGAGAAACTCGTTGGGCGCATCCGGCGGCGTGGACTTGCGCCAGCCTTCGACGAGGTCGTTGCGCGTCATCGCGATCAGCAGGAGGCACATGAGGCCGATGGCGAGCGCCGTGATCTGCAGCGCGCTCGCGCCCGGCCGCCGTTCGAGCGACGCCAGCGCATAGCGCCAGCCCACGCCCGCGCGCGCCTGGCCCGAGAGCCGCCCGCTGCGCGCCACGCGCGCCGCGCACCAGAGCGCCGCGCGCGCCACGCCGGCGAACACGAGCAGCCCGATCGCGAAACCGCCAGCGACGATGCCGCCCAGCTTCAACTCCCCCGCCGCGATCACGAGCAGCCCCGCGAACAGCGCAATGCCGACACCGTACGCCGCCCACGCGGCGCGTCCTTCGTCGCCCCACTCGCGGCGCAGCACGCGCACCGGCGGCACGCGCGTGAGCGGCAACAGCGGCGGCAGCGCGAAGCCCAGCAGCAGCACGAGGCCCGCGGCGATGCCTTCGAGCAAGGGCAACGGTCCAGGCTGCGGAAGAACGACGTCGATAAGATTGCCGAGCCACGCCAGCAGCGCGAGATGCCCCGCATAGCCGAGCGCGACGCCCACCGCGCCGCCCACTAGCCCGAGCCCGGCGAACTCCAGCACGAACAGCGTGCGCAGCGTGCGTTGGCTCGCGCCGAGGCAGCGCATCGCGGCGCAGGCGTCGAGATGGCGGCGCGTGTAGCGATGCGCGGCCATCGCGATCGCCACCGCCGCGAGCAGCGCCGTGAGGAGCGAAACGAGCGTGAGGAAGTGGCGCGCGCGATCGAGCGTCTGGCGCACCTGCGGCTGGCCGTCCTGGAGCGATTCGAGCGCGACGCCGCGCATCTTGCCGCCATCCACGCGCGCACGCGACCAGGCGGCGAACTGCGCGACCGCCGGATCGGCGCCCGCCACGAGCAGACGATAAGTCACGCGGCTGCCGTAGCCGAGCAGACCGGTCGAGGCGACTTCGTCGGCGCGCATCATGAGGCGCGGCGAGAAGTTCACGAACGAAAAGCCGCGGTCGAGTTCTTTCGTGATGAGCGCGTTGACGGTGAAGGTGCGCGTGCCGACCTTCACCGTATCGCCAACGTGCAGTTTGAGCGCGTCGAGCAGTTCGTCGTCCACCCAGACGGTACCGGGCGGCGGAATGCCCTGCGCCGCGTGATCGGGCGCGCCGGGCGCCGCGGCGATGCGCAACGCGCCGCGCAACGGGTAATCCGCCGAAACCGCCTTCACGGCGGCAAGGCGCGTGGCCGTCGCGCCCGGCGCGCCGGAAGCGGCAGGCTCCGTTTGCGGCGCACCGGAACTCACCATGCTCGGGAAGATCGCGGTAGTCGCCGTGCGCAGCGAGAGCGATTGCGCCTCGCGCGCGAACATGGGATCGACGGGATGATCGGCGCGCACGATGAAATCGGCGGCGATCATGCGCCGGGCGTCGCGTTCGAGGCCGCGCTGCAGGCGGTCCGCGAGAAAGCCCACGCTGGCGAGCGCCGCCACGGCGAGCACGAGCGCGAACAGCAGCATGGTGAGTTCGCCCGCGCGCCAGTCGCGCGCCGTCATGCGCGCGGCAAGATGCACCAGATCGGACCAGCCTGGCGTGGTACGCACGGCCACGGGCCCACGCGGGGCGCCCTGACCACCCTGACCGCCGCCCGCACCCGGCGGCTCAGCCTGCACGAAGCCCGGACCGCCTTCGCTGCGCGGAGGCTTTGCGTTGGAAGAAGAAGCCGCGCCGCCGCTCAATCGTGACGACCGCGCAACGAGAGACGCGAGACCATGTGCGTCGCCATGCCGCGAAAACCGCCCTGCACGCCGCGCCACAAGCGCGGGAGCGCCCAGGCCGCGAGCATGAGGAACGCCACGAGCATGACGAGGAAGAGCAGCGGCACGAAGAACGCGAGCAGCACGCCCACGAAGGTCATGCCGTCCTCGGCGCTCGACGTGACGACGTTCGACACCGGTTCGGGCGAAAGATTGATGAGCGCGCGCGTGCCCGCCTTGGCGAGATGCGCCGTGCCCGCGAGCGTGCCGCCCGCCAGCGCGGCGACGGTCAGCAGCGCCGGATCGGCATGCCCTAGCGCCCCGGCGGCCAGTACGGCCCCGGCCGGAATGCGGATGAAGGTATGCAGCGCGTCCCAGAGTGAATCGAACGCGGGGATCTTGTCAGCGAGGAATTCGAGCACGGTGAGCGCGCCGGCAATGCCAATCACCCACGGCGAAGCGAGCACGGCAAGCGTGTCGGGAAGATGAATCAGGCCGAGACGTTGCAGGACGCCGGCCATCAGCACCGTGAGATAGAGGCGCAGGCCGCTGCCCCAGGACAGGCCCGCGGCGAGCGAAAGTGGTTCCAGCATGGCTGCCTCCTCGCGCGGCGCGGCCGGCGCGCCGGCGCTCCACGAGCGCAACGGGAGAGCAGGCGCTGGGCGCACACGCTCGCCGCTCATGCGGCGCGGAGTGTTATCGGGTTATGACCGTTCCATTATAGCCACGCTCGCTGCGGCGCCGCAGCGGTGTTGCGCGGCCGCGGCACACGTTCGGGCCGGCCTATGCGCCGCGGATTTAGTCAGGCGGACGAAGAAAGCTTCAGGCCGATGAGGCCGAGCACGATCAGCGCGGCGCTCGCCACACGCGCCGCGCTCACGGCTTCGCCCATCATGACGATGCCGAACACGAACGCGCCGACCGCGCCGATGCCCGTCCACACCGCGTAGGCGGTGCCGAGCGGGAGTTGGCGCATGGCCATGGCGAGCAGCACAAAGCTGCCGAGCGCCGTCACCACGGTGAACACCGAGGGCCAGAGCCGCGTGAATCCTTCGGAAGATTTGAGACCGGCGGCCCACGCCACTTCGAGCAGGCCCGCGACGAAAAGAAGAAACCAGGACATGAGGAACGCTCCATTCGAAAAATGGGGCCGTCCCCGATGACATGCGAATCCGTAAGGCCGTCCTTACAGAACCGTAATTATAGCAGCGGCGACGCTCGCGCCTACTGCACCCCGACCAGCCGATACCCCACGCCCGTCTCCGTGACGATGTGCTCGGGCTGCGCGGGGTCGCGCTCCAGCTTTTGCCGCAAATGCGCCATGTAGATGCGCAGGTAATGGCTGCTCTCCACATGCGACGGTCCCCAGACCTCGCGCAGCAGTTGCCTGTGCGTGAGCACGCGCCCGGCGTCGCGCACAAGCGTGGCGAGCAGACGGTATTCGATAGGCGTGAGATGCACGGGCGCGCCGTCGCGCGTGACCTGCCGTAGCCCGAGATCGACGTTCACGGCGCCGAAGCTCACTTGCGGCGCCTCGTTCGCGCCGCCCCGGTTGCGTCTGCGTAGCTGCGCGCGGATGCGCGCGAGCAGTTCGGACACGCCAAAAGGCTTCGTGAGGTAGTCGTCGGCGCCGGCGTCGAGCGCGGCCACCTTCTCGCTTTCCTGGGTGCGCGCCGACAGTACGATCACGGGCAGTTCGCTCCAGCCGCGCAGTTCGCGGATCACGTCGAGGCCGTCGGTATCGGGCAGGCCCAGATCGACGATCACGAGGTCGGGCTTGCGCGTGGCCGCTTCGACGAGGCCTTGCTTGCCGGTTTCGGCGTCGTGCACGACGATGCCCTCGCCTTCCAGCGTGGCGCGCACGAACCGGCGAATCTGCTTTTCGTCTTCGATCAGGACGACGGCGATGCTCGGGTCACTCATTGGCGGGTTTGGGATCGGCGGTTTTCTGGGCGGTGGCGGGCATTTCAAGCGCTTCCTGCGCTTCCTGTGCTTCCTGCGCATCGGTCACATCGGCGGGCAGCGGCGGCGGCGACTCCACGGGTAGCGCGAACCAGAACGTCGCGCCTTCCACATGGCCGTCCGCGGCCACGCGATTGGCCGCGCCGATTGTACCCCCGTGCGCCTCGACGATCGCCCGGCAGATGGCCAGCCCCAGTCCGATGCCAGGCTTGGCCGACTCCTTCTCGCCCCGCGTGAACTTCTCGAATACGCGCTCGCCCATGCCGGGCGGCAGGCCCGGTCCGCTGTCCTCGACCGAAACGCGCACGAACGGCTGTCCGCCCTCCTCCACGCGGCGCGCGGCGATGATGAGCGGCGTGTCGGCGCTCGTGTACTTGGCCGCGTTCTCCAGCAGGTTCGAAAAGAGCCGCTCCATCAGCACGGCGTCGAGCTGGAGCAGCGGCAAGCCCTCCTCCAGCACCACCCGCACGGGATGCCGCGCGAGCACGCGGCGGCAGGCAGCAAGCGCGGCGCCGACCGTTTCCTCCAGCAGCGTCCACTGCCGGTTGAGCTTGAGGCTGCCCGCCTGCAGCCGCGCCATGTCGAGCAGATTCGTGACGATGCCGGTCATGCGCAGCGCCTCGTCGTGAATCGCCTCGATCAGCTCGCCCGAGCGCGCATCCCGCGCTTCCTCGGGCTCGTGCGTTTGCGCGAGCATCGACGAAAAGCCGACGATCGCCGTGAGCGGCGTGCGCAGATCGTGCGAGATGGCCGAGAGCAGCGAATTGCGCAGCCGCTCCGACTCCATGTTGACGAGCGCGTCGCGCGCGATGTCCACGTAGTGCACGCGTTCGAGCGCGAGCGCGATTTGCGCGGCGAACGCATCGAGCATGCGCTGTTGCTCGGGCACGTGCAGCTCGCGCGCGTCGCGCGTCACGACGGCGAGCACGCCGCGCGTGCGCATCGGCGCCTTGAGCGGCAGGTAGCGCGCAACGGCGGCCGGTAGCGTATCGGTGCCGTTGCCCGCGGGCTTCTGCTGATCGTAGACCCATTGACCCACGTCGATGTCGAGGGTTTCGGCGTCGAGCATGATCTTCGGATCGGGTTCCTCGATCTTCTGCTGCACCTTGTCGGCGCTGTCGGGCAGCAGCAGCGCCACGCGCGCGCCGAACACCTCGCTCACGTGACGGCTGCCGATCGCGACGATCTGCTCCGTGGTGAGCGCCGCGGCCAGTTCTCGCGCCATCGCGTACATGGCGCCCGTGCGCTGTTCGCGCCGCTGCGCGACGCTCGCCTCGCGGCGCAGGCTCGACGTGAGATGGCTGATGACAAGCGAGGTGAGCAGCATGCCGACGAAGGTCAGCAGATATTGCGTGTCCGTGACCGAAAACGACATGCGCGGCGGCACGAAGAAAAAGTCGTACGCCGCGACGCTCGCGAACGAGAGCATCACGCCCGGCCCGCGACCGAGCCTGGTCGCCGCGAAGATCACGCCGAGCAGATACAGCATCACGAGGTTCGCGAGGTCGATGCGGTCGATCAACTGGCTCGCGATCAGCGTCACGCATGCGCAGATCACGAGCGCGGCCGCGTAGGCGCGCGGCGGCGAGCGCCCGGCGCCCCCTGCCGCGAGCGCCTCGCGCCACGCGTTCGCGGCGCGCGTGGCGGCACCGACCGCGCCCGGCTCGCTGCCGGGGCGCAGCGCGTCGCCCGCACTCGCGCGCACGAGCGTGAGATCGACGTCGCCGGCTTTTTCGGCCAGACGCTCGCCGAACGGACGTTTCACCCAGCGCGAAAAGCCCGTGCGCAACGAGCCGCCCGCCACGAGCTTCGACACATTGCGCAGCCGCGCGTAGCCGACCAGCGTGGTCGCGGCGTCCTCGCCCGCGAGCGTCGCCGTTTCCGCGCCCAGTTCGGAGGCGAGCTTGAGCGCGCCGAGCGTGCGCTCGCGCGTCGCATCGGGCAGGCTCTGGAGCTTTGGCGTCTCCACATACACGGCGATCCAGTCGGCCTTCAGGCTCGCGGCGAGGCGCGCGGCGGCGCGCACCAGCGCGCTCGCCTCGGGCCCCGGCCCCACGCAGACGAGCAGACGCTCGCGCGCCTGCCACACATGCTGGATCGAACGGTCGGCGCGGTACTCGCGCATCTGCGCGTCCACGCGGTCGGCCGTGCGGCGCAGCGCCAGTTCGCGCAGCGCGATCAGGTTGCCCTTGCGAAAGAAGTTGCGCACCGCGCGCTCGGCCTGCGCGGGCATGTAGACCTTGCCGTCGCGCATGCGGTCGAGCAGTTCTTCGGCGGGCAAGTCGACGAGCGTGACTTCGTCGGCGCGATCGAACACGCGGTCGGGCACCGTCTCCCAGACGCGAATTCCCGTGATCTGCCCCACCACGTCGTTGAGGCTTTCGAGGTGCTGCACATTGACGGTCGTGTAGACGTCGATGCCTGCGTCGAGCAGTTCGTACACGTCCTGCCAGCGCTTCATGTGACGCGCGCCGGCCACGTTCGAATGCGCGAGTTCGTCGACGAGCACGAGTTGCGGCTTGCGTTCGAGCGCGGCGTCGAGGTCGAACTCTTCGAGCAGCCGCCCGCGGTAGGCAATGCGCTGGCGCGGCATGACGTCGAGCCCGGCGGTGAGCGCGGCGGTCTCGCTGCGCCCATGCGTTTCGACGATGCCGACCACCACGTCCGCTCCCTCCTCGGCGCGGCGGCGCGCGGCCTGCAGCATTGCATAAGTCTTGCCGACGCCCGCCGATGCGCCGAAGAAAATCTTCAGCTTGCCGCGGCGGCGTTTTTCTTCGTCGCGCTGCAGCCGGTCGAGCAGTTCGTCGGGATCGGGGCGGTTCATGCGGAAATCGGTTGGGATGTCGTGTGGATGGGCACGGGTGGCACCAAAGATCGTCTCACCGTGGCGCGGAAATGGCAAACGCGGGCAAACGCGGGCAAACCGCGGGCATCCCGCGAGCAATCAACGGCCACACCGCACGCCCGGCGCGCGAGGCGTCGAGCGTGCGGTGCGGACTGGCGTTCCCGCTCAGCTAACCGCTTTGCCGTCGAGCGCGAGGTTCAGTTCGAGCACGTTCACGCGCGGCTCGCCGAAGAGACCGAACTGACGGCCCTTCGTGCAGCGGTCCACGAGCGCCTGTACGTCGTTCGCGTTCATGTGGCGCGCTTGCGCCACGCGCGCCACCTGGTACGCAGCCGCGGCCGGCGAGATTTCCGGATCGAGGCCGCTGCCCGAGGACGTCACGAGATCGGCGGGAACGGGTTGCGAAACATCGGTGCCCGCGGCCTTGAGCGCCGCGATGCGGCCTTTGATTTCGTCGGCGAGCGCCGGGTTGGTCGGCCCGAGGTTCGATGCGCCGGAACCCGTCGCGTTGTACGGCATCGGCGAAGTGGCCGAGAGCCGCCCCCAGAAGTACTGGGGCGCGTCGAACTGCTGGCCGATGAGCGCGCTGCCCACCACCTTGCCGTCGGCTTCCACAAGACTGCCGTTAGCCTGGCGATGGAACGCGGCCTGGCCGAACGCGGTCATCACGGCCGGATACACGAGGCCGGTGACGACCGTCAGCACGGCGAAGATCACGATCAAAGGACGAAACTGCGATTTCATTTTGGTTTCCTATGTATCTATCGGCTTCTCAGCGTCTCTGCGCGCGGCTCAGACCCAGCCGAACGCGGCGAGCACCATGTCGATCAGCTTGATGCACGGGAACGGCAGGAGGATGCCGCCGAGTCCGTAGACCAGCAGATTGCGGCGCAGCAGCGTCGCCGCGCCGAGCGGCCGGTACTTCACGCCCTTGAGCGCAAGCGGAATCAGCATCACGATGATGAGCGCGTTGAAGATCACCGCCGAGAGAATCGCCGAAGACGGCGACGTCAGGTGCATGACGTCGAGCACGCGCAGTTGCGGATACGTCGAAGCGAACGCCGCCGGGATGATCGCGAAGTACTTCGCGACGTCGTTGGCGATCGAGAACGTCGTGAGCGAGCCGCGCGTCATGAGCATCTGCTTGCCGATCTCGACGATCTCGATGAGCTTGGTCGGGTTCGAGTCGAGGTCGACCATGTTGCCCGCTTCTTTCGCGGCCTGGGTGCCCGTGTTCATCGCGACGGCCACGTCGGCTTGCGCGAGCGCGGGCGCGTCGTTGGTGCCGTCGCCCGTCATCGCCACGAGCTTGCCTTGCGCCTGGTGTTCGCGGATCGTCGCGAGCTTGGTTTCGGGCGTGGCTTGCGCGAGGAAGTCGTCGACGCCGGCTTCCGCAGCGATAGCGGCGGCGGTCAGGCGATTGTCGCCCGTCACCATCACGGTCTTGATGCCCATCTTGCGCAGTTCGGCGAAACGCTCCTTGATGCCGCCCTTCACCACGTCCTTCAACTCGATCACACCGAGCACGCGCGCCGCGCCATCGTGCATTTCGGCCACCACGAGCGGCGTGCTGCCGCGGCGGGCCACGTCGTCCACGGCATGATCGACTTCGCCGGGGAAGCGGCCGCCGTGGGCTTCGACGTAATGCTTCACGGCGTCGGCGGCGCCCTTGCGGATCTCGCGGCCCGGCATATCCACGCCGCTCATGCGCGTTTGCGCGCTAAAGGCGAGGAATACGGCGTGCAGCGCGTTCATGTCGCGTTGGCGAATGTTGAAGCGCTGCTTCGCGAGCACGACGATGCTGCGGCCTTCCGGCGTTTCGTCGGCGAGCGACGAGAGTTGCGCGGCGTCCGCGAGCGCTTCCTCGCTCACGCCGGGCGCGGGCACGAACATGGACGCCTGACGGTTGCCCAGTGTGATCGTGCCGGTCTTGTCGAGCAGCAGCACATCCACGTCGCCGGCGGCTTCCACGGCGCGGCCCGAAGTCGCGATCACGTTGGCCTGCATCATGCGGCTCATGCCGGCCACGCCGATGGCCGAAAGCAGACCGCCGATGGTGGTCGGAATCAGGCACACGAGCAGCGCCACGAGGGCCGTGATCGTGACCACGTGACCCATCTTCGCGGCTTCGACCGAGAACATCGAGAACGGCAGCAGCGTGGCGGTGGCGAGCAACAGCACGATGCTCAGCGCGACGAGCAGGATCGTGAGCGCGATTTCGTTCGGCGTCTTCTGGCGCTTCGCGCCTTCGACCATCGCGATCATGCGGTCGAGGAACGCTTCGCCCGGATTCGCCGTGACGCGCACGACGATCCAGTCCGAGAGCACGCGCGTGCCGCCCGTCACCGAAGAAAAGTCGCCGCCCGATTCGCGGATCACCGGCGCCGATTCGCCCGTAATGGCCGATTCGTCCACCGAGGCCACGCCTTCGATCACTTCGCCGTCCGCCGGAATCGTGTCGCCGGTTTCGACGAGCACGACATCGCCGCGGCGCAGGTCCGAAGCCGTCATGATGCGGATCGGCGCCTTCGGATGCGGCTCGTTGAGCTTCTTGGCCATGACGTCTTTCTTGGCCTGGCGAAGCGACGCCGCCTGCGCCTTCGAGCGCCCTTCGGCGAGCGCTTCCGCGAAGTTCGCGAACAGCACCGTGAACCACAGCCAGAGCGCGACCGCGAGGATGAACCCCGCGGGCGCTTCGGCCTGGCCCACGAGCGCCGCGATCCAGAGGATCGTCGTGAGCACGCTGCCCACGTACACGCAGAACATCACCGGGTTGCGCAACTGCGTGCGCGGCTTGAGTTTTCGGAACGAGTCCACGATAGCCGGGCGCACGAGCGCCGGATCGAACATGGACCGGGTTGCACTATGCTGATTCATTTTCGTTTCGCTCATGTTGCGAAGATCCCCGTTCAATGCACGCCCATCATGATCAGATGCTCGACGCCGGGACCGAGCGCGAGCGCGGGCACATACGTGAGCGCGCCAACCAGCAGCACCGTGCCGAGCAGCAGCACGACGAAGAGCGGGCCATGCGTGGGCAGCGTGCCGCCCGTCACCGCAATGCGCTTCTTGCTCGCAAGCGACCCCGCGATGGCCAGCACCGGGATGATCGTGCCGAAGCGGCCGAACCACATCGCAATGGCGAGCAGCCAGTTATAGAACGGCGTGTTCACGGAAAGACCCGCGAACGCGCTGCCGTTGTTGTTGGCCGCCGAGCTGAACGCATAGAGGATCTCCGAGAAGCCGTGCGCGCCAGGATTGGAAATGCCGGCCTTGCCCGCGCTGGAGAGCACGGCGATCGAGGTGCCGAGCAGCACGAGCAGCGGCGTGAGCAGCACGACGATCGACACCATCTTCATCTCGAACGACTCGATCTTCTTGCCGACGTATTCGGGCGTGCGGCCGATCATGAGCCCCGCCACGAACACGGCGAGCAGCGCGAACACGAGCATGCCGTAAAGGCCCGAACCGACGCCGCCGAAAATCACCTCGCCGAGCTGGATGAAGAGCATCGGAACAAGGCCGCCGAGCGGCGTGAGCGAGTCGTGCGCGGCGTTCACCGCGCCGCACGAAGCCGCCGTGGTGGCGACGACGAAAATGCCCGTTTGCGCGATGCCGAAGCGCGTTTCCTTGCCTTCCATGTTGCCGCCGGCCTGCAGCGCGCTTGCGTGCTGGTCGACGTTGAGCGCCGTGAACATCGGATTGCCCGCTTGCTCGGCGCAGAACACGCAACCCACGGCCACGACGAACGCAACCGTCATCACCGCGAGCACGACCACGCCCTGCCGGCGGTCGCCCACCATGTTGCCGAACACAAGACACAGCGCCGCCGGAATGATCAGGATCGCCAACATTTCGATGACGTTCGAAACCGGCGTGGGGTTCTCGTACGGATGCGCCGAGTTGGCGTTGAAAAAGCCGCCGCCGTTGGTGCCGAGCATCTTGATCGCCACCTGCGAGGCGACCGGGCCCATGGCAAGCGTTTGCGACGTGACCTTCGTATCGACCGTTTCGGGATTGCCCTTCGCGTCCTTCACCGGATTGCCCTGGGCGTCGAGCTTCGGCGCGGCGTAGGTCGTGGTTTGCAGCACCGGCACGTCCTGATACGCCTTGAAGTTCTGGATCATGCCCTGGCTCATGAGGAGCGCGGCGATGATGGCCGCCATCGGCACGAGGACGTAAAGCGTCGTGCGCGTGAGATCCACCCAGAAGTTGCCGATGGTTTGCACCGAGTGGCGCGCAAAGCCGCGTATCAGCGCGATCACGACCACGATGCCCGTCGCCGCCGAAAGGAAGTTCTGCACCGTGAGGCCGAGCATCTGCGTGAGATAGCTCACCGTTTGCTCGGGCGTGTAGTCCTGCCAGTTGGTGTTGGTGACGAAGCTCACGGCCGTGTTGAGCGCGCCGTCCGCCGTCATCGGGCCGAATTGCTGAGGATTGCCAGGCAGCCAGCCCTGGATGCGCAGCAGCACATAAAGAAAGCCCACTCCGAGCACGTTGAACGAGATGGTGGCGAACGCATAACGCTTCCAGTTCATCTCGGCCTGCGGGTCGACGCCGGCGACGCGATAGAGCAGGTTTTCGAGCGGCGCGAACAGGCGCACGACGCGCGAGCGCCCGTCGAGCACGCGCGTGATATAGCCCGAGACAGGCACCGCGAGCGCGAGCAGGATGACGAGGAAAATCCCCGCCTGGAGCAGATTGTTGGCGTTCATTCGATATCCTCCGCGCGCAGCAACGCATGGACGAGATAAACGAACAGCAACAGCGTTGCCGCGCCCGATAGCCAGAAGATCCAGGTCATGGGCGCACCCCCTTCGCACCTTGATCGCGGCGGAACTGCATCAACTTCTCGCAGCCCGCGATCAACGCGTACGTGAGCGCGGCGAATACCGCGAGCCCCCCGATATACAGCACATCCATTGTCGTGTTCTCCATTCGCGGATGACGGATGGCTGAAAGTTACGCGCTAATGCATTAAATCCGGATCAAAGGTTTTGGCGCCCGTATAAAAAACGTGTAAACGCGGGGACGGGAACGGAAAGAAAAAAGGCGCGCAACGTTGGCGTTGCGCGCCTCCGGCGTCCCTCTGCGTCTCCAGAACGGAGTAAAGGAACGTAAAGCCCGAATCAATGCGCCGGCGCCGATGGCATGCCCCATGCGGCGCGACGGTGCATCGGTATTGACGTCACGGAATCAGCACGGTCGAGCCCGTGGTCTTGCGCGCTTCGAGATCGGCATGCGCCTGCCCGACGTCCTTGAGCGCATAGCGCTGGTTGATCGACGTCTTGACCTTGCCCGAGGCGACGACGTCGAACAGTTCGGCGGCCATCGCCTCGTAGTCGGCGCGCTTCGCGATATAGGTGAAGAGCGTCGGGCGCGTGAAGAAGAGCGAGCCGCGCCCCGCGAACTCCGACGAGTCGATCGGCGGCAGCGGCCCCGAAGCATTGCCGAAGCTCACGAACATGCCGAGCGGCGCGAGACAGTCGAGCGATTTCGTGTAGGTGTCCTTGCCGATCGAGTCGTACACCACGGGCACGCCCGCGCCGTTCGTGATCTCGCGCACGCGCGCCGTGAAGTCTTCGCGCGTGTAGACGATCGGATGGTCGCAGCCGTGCGCCTTTGCGATCGCGGCTTTTTCGTCCGAGCCCACGGTGCCGATCACGGTCGCGCCCAGCGCCTTCGCCCACTGGCACACGAGCAGCCCAACGCCGCCCGCCGCCGCCTGAATGAGGATGGTGTCGCCGGCCTTCACGCGATACGTGCGGCGCAGCAGGTATTGCGCCGTGAGGCCCTGGAGCATGATCGAAGCCGCCGCTTCGTCGCTGATCGCGTCGGGCAGCTTGATCACCTGGTCGGCGCGCAGCACGCGCTCCTGCGCGTAAGCGCCGGGCGGCCGCCCGACATACGCCACGCGC
This sequence comes from Paraburkholderia sp. J76, assembly GCF_905220295.1. Taxonomy (NCBI): domain Bacteria; kingdom Pseudomonadati; phylum Pseudomonadota; class Betaproteobacteria; order Burkholderiales; family Burkholderiaceae; genus Paraburkholderia; species Paraburkholderia sp. J76. The sequence continues at coordinate 97,857 of NZ_CAJMZJ010000016.1, read as the reverse complement.
TCGCCCACCTTCAGCGCGCTCACGCCTTTTCCCACCGCCGTCACCTCGCCAGCCGCCTCCATGCCGAGCCCGGCGGGCAGCGGCTGCGGATACAGCCCGGTGCGGAAATACACATCGATGTAATTGAGGCCGCAAGCGCGCTGGCGCACACGCACCTCGCCCTCGCCCGGCTCGCCCACATCGACGTCCACCCACTTCATCACTTCGGGGCCGCCGGTCTTGTCGTATCGGATTGCCTTGGTCATCACGTCTCCTTGGTGTTGTCCTGAATGCGGACTGCACGGCGCGCACCGCCCGCGCGCTTCAGACCGCGTTTTTCTGGCGCAGCGTGAGCGCGTCGAGGATCATGCGCGCCGTCGAAATGTTCGTGGCGCACGGCACGTCGTGCACGTCGCATGCGCGCACGAGCGCGTTGATGTCCGGTTCGTGCGGCTGCGGGGTCATCGGGTCGCGCAGGAAGATCACGATGTCGACGTTGCCCTCGGCGAGCCGCGCGCCGATCTGCAGGTCGCCGCCGTGCGGGCCCGAAAGCATGCGCTCCACGTTCAGGCCCGTTGCGGCCTCGATGCGCGAGCCGGTCGTGCCGGTCGCGATGATTTCGCAATGGCGCAGCGTCTCGACGTACTCGCTCGCCAGCTTGACGATGTCGTCCTTCTTGTGGTCGTGCGCGATCAGTGCGACGCGGGTTGGCATGGCGTGAAGCTCCTTGTTGTGAGAGTTGCGTGTGCGATGGTCGCGATGCGGCGCGAGGCGCGCCGCGCCGTTTGTTCAGTAAGTGCCCGGATAAGCCCCGCCGTCGATCAGCCAGTTCTGCCCGGTGATATAGCCCGCGTGCACGCTGCACAGGAACGCGCAGGCGCGGCCGAATTCGTCGGGCGTGCCGAACCGCCCGGCGGGAATCGCCTTCATGCGGCGCGCACGCGCTTCTTCTTCCGGAATCTGGCTCGCCCTGGCCTGCGCGACGATCGTGGCCTGGATGCGGTCGGTGTCGAACGCGCCCGGCAGCAGGTTGTTGATCGTGACGCCCGTGTTCGCCACCTGGCGCGCCACGCCCGCGACGAAGCCCGTGAGCCCCGAGCGCGCGCCGTTCGAGAGGCCGAGCACGTCGATCGGCGCCTTCACCGAGGAACTCGTGATGTTGACGATGCGCCCGAACCCGCGCGCGATCATGGCGTCGATGGTGGACTGGATCAGCGCGATGGGCGTGAGCATGTTCGCCTCGAGCGCCGCGATCCACGCCTCATGCGTGTACGTGCGGAAGTCGCCCGGGGGCGGTCCGCCCGCATTGTTCACGAGGATGTCCGGCGACGGACACGCCGCGAGCGCGGCGGCGCGGCCCGCTTCGGTCGTGATGTCGCAGGCCACCGCCTTGACGTCCACGCCCGTGCTCTTGCGGATATGCGCGGCGGTTTCCTCGAGCGTCTGCGCGGTGCGCGCGGCGATCGTCACGTTGACGCCTTCGGCGGCGAGCGCCTCGGCGCAGCCGCGCCCGAGCCCCTTGCTGGCCGCGCATACCAGCGCGGTGCGTCCTGCGATGCCCATGTCCATCGTATTCGTGTCCTTTTGCGTGGATGACCTGACTGTGACAGTGCGGATACGGCGCCGCCCTGCGACCTTTTTGGGATTCTAGAAGAATCGGCCGCTGCGCGTGGAAGACCGCTGGAGGCGAGGCCGGGCCTCCACGGGCAAAACGGGCTGCCCGCGCACCGAGGCGCACCGAGGCGCACCAGCGCGCACTAGCACCCACCAGCACGCATCCGCGCGCGCCGGTGCGCGCGTGCTTACCGTATACTTGCGCCTGTAGCGCGGCCGGGCGCCCTCGCAAGCCGTGAGCGCTTGCCGCGCGCGGCGGCCCGTGCTCGCCGCCACCGCGCAGCCCAGGCACGCCGCTTCGGACTCGCGCGGCAGCGGCACGACCGATTCCCCGATTCCCTTGCAGCCTCGTGCGCCCCGCCATGAAACAGGACAGCCGTTTCCCGAATCTCTTCATCCTCGATCACCCGCTGATCCAGCACAAGCTCACGCACATGCGCGACAAGGACACGTCCACGCGCACGTTCCGCGAGCTGCTGCGCGAGATCACGCTGCTGATGGGCTATGAAATCACGCGCGACCTGCCGGTGGCGTCGCGCCGCGTGCAGACGCCGCTCGTCGAAGTCGACGCGCCCGTGATCGCGGGCAAGAAGCTCGCCATCGTGCCCGTGCTGCGCGCGGGCGTGGGCATGTCCGACGGCCTGCTCGAACTGGTGCCTTCGGCGCGCGTGGGGCATATCGGCGTGTACCGCGCCGACGACCATCGCCCGGTCGAATATCTCGTGCGCCTGCCCGATCTCGAAGACCGCACCTTCATCCTGTGCGACCCGATGGTGGCGACGGGCTACTCGGCCGCGCATGCCATCGACGTGCTCAAGCGCCGCGGCGTGCCCGGCGAGCGCATCCTGTTCCTCGCGCTGGTAGCCGCGCCCGAAGGCGTGGACGTGTTCCAGAAGGCGCACCCGGACGTCAAGCTCTACGTGGCTTCGCTCGATTCACACCTCGACGGGCACGCCTACATCATCCCGGGCCTGGGCGACGCCGGCGACCGGCTCTTCGGCACGAAGAACTAACCCTGCACCGTCGTTGCGCAGGGGCGGCCGGGCACAACCGATCCCACCCCTATACGCCCCGTCCCCGCCGATGCCGCCGGCGCCCGCCTGTCGTTGCGCATGCGGTTTCGTCAAGGATGCGGGCGAAGCCGGTCGGTCCCGGCGTGATAAAATTCAGATCCACCTGAACGGGCGCTGCGTCCCGTCCTCCCGGCACATGCTGCCGCGCGAACGACGCACGAAGACCGCGCCCGGGAACATCGCAACGACAGCAGCACATTGCACACTGCACGCGCATGGCGCGTGAGACGGAGAAAGGTATGGCGGGTCATTCGAAATGGGCCAACATCAAGCACAAGAAGGCTGCTGCCGACGCGAAGCGCGGCAAGGTCTGGACGCGGCTCATCAAGGAAATCCAGGTCGCGGCGCGCATGGGCGGGGGCGACGCCGATACGAACCCGCGCCTGCGTCTGGCTGTTGACAAGGCGTACGACGCCAACATGCCCAAGGACAACATCAACCGCGCCATCCAGCGCGGCGTGGGCGGCGTCGACGGCGCGAACTACGAGGAAATCCGCTACGAAGGCTACGGCATCGGCGGCGCGGCCGTCATCGTCGACACGATGACCGACAACCGCACCCGCACGGTCGCGGAAGTGCGTCACGCGTTCTCGAAGTTCGGCGGCAACATGGGCACGGACGGCTCGGTCGCGTTCATGTTCGATCACGTCGGCCAGTTCGTGTTCGCGCCGGGCACGCCCGAAGACGACCTCATGAACGCCGCGCTCGAAGCGGGCGCCGACGACGTCGTGACGAACGAAGACGGCTCGATCGAAGTGGTCTGCCCGCCGTTCGACTTCACGAAGGTGAAGACCGCGCTCGAAGCCGCGGGCTTCAAGGCGGAAATGGCCGAAGTCACCATGAAGCCGCAGAACGAGGTCGAATTCACGGGCGACGATGCCGTGAAGATGCAAAAGCTGCTCGACGCCCTCGAAAACCTGGACGACGTCCAGGACGTGTACACCAACGCGTCGATCGCCGGGGAATAAGGCGTCGGCCCCGGGAGGCCGCGCCGGGGTTCTGCTTCGGCCCGCCTCCCGCATGCGATTTTCACGGCCGGCGCACTGTGCGCCGGCCGCAACTGTTTCTGGTCTTGGTCTTTCGGGGATTCTCATGAAGTTACTCGTCGTCGGTTCTGGCGGCCGCGAACATGCGCTGGCGTGGAAGCTCGCGCAGGCGCCGCGCGTGCAGCTCGTCTACGTCGCACCCGGTAACGGCGGCACCGCGCAGGACGATCGGCTCGCCAACATCGACATCACGGACGTCCACGAGCTTGCCGATTTCGCCGAGCGCGAAGCCGTCGCGTTCACCGTGGTCGGCCCGGAAGCGCCGCTCGCGGCCGGCATCGTCAACGTGTTCCGCCAGCGCGGCCTGAAGGTATTCGGTCCGTCGAAGGAAGCCGCGCAGCTCGAAAGCTCGAAGGACTTCGCCAAGGCGTTCATGAAGCGCCACAACATCCCGACCGCCGCGTACGAGACGTTCTCGGACGCCGCGGCCGCACACGCCTACGTCGACAAAAACGGCGCGCCCATCGTCATCAAGGCCGACGGCCTCGCGGCCGGCAAGGGCGTGGTCGTGGCGATGTCGCTGGAAGAAGCGCATCAGGCCATCGACATGATGCTCGCCGACAACAAGCTCGGCGACGCCGGCGCGCGCGTGGTGATCGAGGAATTCCTCGCGGGCGAGGAAGCGAGCTTCATCGTCATGGTGGACGGCAAGCATGTGCTCGCTCTCGCGTCGAGCCAGGACCACAAGCGCCTGCAGGACGGCGATCAGGGCCCGAATACGGGCGGCATGGGCGCCTACTCGCCCGCGCCCATCGTCACGCCGCAACTGCACGCGCGCGTGATGCGCGAAATCATCCTGCCGACCGTGGCGGGCATGGAGAAGGAAGGCATCCGCTATACGGGCTTCCTGTACGCCGGTCTGATGATCGACGCGCAAGGCAACCCGAAGACGCTCGAATTCAACTGCCGCATGGGCGACCCGGAAACGCAGCCGATCATGGCGCGCCTGAAGGGCGACTTCTCGAAGGTCGTGGAGCACGCCATTGCCGGCACGCTGAACCAGATCGAGCTGGAATGGGATCGCCGCACGGCGCTCGGCGTCGTGCTCGCCGCGCACAACTATCCGGACACCCCGCGCAAGGGCGACCGCATCAGCGACATTCCCGCCGAAACGGCCGACTCGGTCACGTTCCACGCGGGCACGCAGGTCGTGGACGGCAAGCTCGTGACCTCGGGCGGCCGCGTGCTGTGCGTGGTGGGTCTGGCCGATTCGGTGCGCAGCGCGCAGAAAGTGGCGTACGAAACCGTGAACCGCATCTCGTTCGACGGCATGCAGTATCGCAACGACATCGGCTATCGCGCCGCTGGGCGCAAGCAGTAAGCGCGGCGCTTTCCGGGGGCCGCCTTTGCGCGCGGCCCTGAAAAGGAAGCGAACAGCCACGGAAAGCCGCCAGCCGGCGCGTCGTGGCCGCCGCGCAACGGTGCAAATTCAAGGCGTTTTCATCTGACCGCGTACGCGGGCGTCGCGTGGGCCGCGCAGCAGTCCGGGCGGCCGCCATTGGCGCCGGGCGCCGCTTCAATCGGCGCTACACTGCCGCTGTCAGACCGCCCCGGGCGGTCTGTCCGAATAACCCGACGAACAACCCGATTCCAGCGCCGGCGCGCTGCCGTCCCTATTTCATCGATGACCGACACCCCTAACCGCGCCTCACCCGACAGCGCCGCCGTCCGCACCTGGCTCGCCGGCCTGCAGACGCAGATCGCCGACACGCTGGGCGCCTTCGACGGCACGCCGTTCGCGACGGACAACTGGCAGCGCGGGCCTGGCGAGAAGCTGCGCGGCGGCGGTTGCACGCGCATCATCGAAGGCGGGCAGTTCTTCGAGCGCGGGGGTATCGGCTTTTCCGACGTTTCCGGCGACGCCCTGCCGCCCTCGGCGACGGCCGCGCGCCCCGAACTCAACGGCCGCGGCTTCGAGGCGATGGGCGTTTCGCTCGTGCTGCATCCGCGCAACCCGTATTGCCCGACCGTGCACATGAACGTGCGCATGCTGCTCGCGACCAAGGCGGGCGAGGCGCCCGTGTTCTGGTTTGGCGGCGGCATGGACCTTACGCCCTACTACGGCTTCGAGGAAGACGCGCAGCACTTTCACCGCGTGTGCCGCGACGCGCTCGCGCCCTATGGCACGGACCTCTACCCGCGCTTCAAGCGCTGGTGCGACGACTACTTTTTCCTCAAGCACCGCAACGAGGCGCGCGGCGTGGGCGGCATTTTCTTCGACGACTACGCCGCGGGCGGCTTCGACGAGGCGTTCGCCATGCTGCGCAGCGTGGGCGACGGCTTCCTGAAGGCGTATCTGCCGATCGTCGAAAAGCGCCGCGCCACGCCCTACGGCGAAGCCGAACGCGAGTTCCAGGCTTACCGGCGCGGGCGCTACGTCGAATTCAACCTGGTCTGGGACCGCGGCACGCACTTCGGCCTGCAAAGCGGCGGCCGCACGGAATCGATCCTCATGTCGATGCCGCCGGGCGCCGCCTGGCGCTACGACTGGCAGCCCCAGCCGGGCACGCCGGAAGCGCGGCTGTACAGCGATTTCCTGCCCGTGCGCGACTGGATCTGACGCCGTGAAGCCAACTTTCACCGTCCCACCCAATGCGCTCGAGAGGCGCGTCGGGCTGCTCGGCGGCACGTTCGATCCGATCCACGAGGGCCATCTCGCGCTCGCGCGCCATTTTGCGCGCGTGCTCGGCCTGAACGAGCTGATCCTGCTGCCCGCCGGCCAACCGTGGCAAAAGCCCGGCGTCACCGAGGCGCAGCACCGGCTTGCCATGACGCGCGCGGCGGCCGGCTCGCTCGCGCTACCGGGCGTGACGGTGACGGTCGATGCCGACGAAATCGGGCACGACGGCCCGACCTACACGGTCGAAACGCTGCGCCGATGGCGCGCCAAAAGCGCGAGCAACGCAAACGCCGCGCTCACGCTGCTAATGGGCGCCGATCAACTGCTGCACCTCGATTCGTGGCACGAATGGCGCGAGCTGTTCGCGCTCGCGCATCTGGGCGTGGCGAGCCGGCCGGGCTTCGGCTTCGACGACGACTTCACGGCGCTGCCGCCCGAAGTCGCGCGCGAAGCCGCCGCGCGCCGCGCGAGCGCGGCCACGCTTGCGAGAACGCCGCACGGCCATTTGCTGGTCGACGACACGCTCGCGCTCGACGTTTCGGCGACCGAAATACGGCGCGATCTGCCTGCCTGCGTGGCGAGCGGGCAACGTCGCGGCACAGCCGCCGACAAGCTTCCCGCAGCCGTGTGGGACTATATCCTTCAACATCATCTCTATCTGCATCACGGGTAACTATGGACATCCGCAAACTTCAACGCGCTATCGTCGACGGTCTCGAAGACGTCAAGGCACAAGACATTCGCGTCTTCAACACGAGCCATCTGACCGAGCTGTTCGACCGCGTGGTCGTCGCGAGCGGCACCTCGAACCGCCAGACCAAAGCGCTCGCCAACAGCGTGCGCGAGAAGGTCAAGGAAGCCGGCGGCGACATCGTGAGCACGGAAGGCGAGGACATCGGCGAATGGGTGCTCGTGGATTGCGGCGACGCGGTCGTCCACATCCTCCAGCCCGCGCTGCGCCAGTACTACAACCTCGAGGAAATCTGGGGCGACAAGCCGGTGCGCGTGAAGCTCGCGGCCAGCACGGGGTTCGTGGGCGCGCGCCCGAGCGAGCCGATGGACGACGAGGACGAAGACGAGGAAGCCGCGCCGGCCGTGAAGAAGCCCGCGCGCAAGACCGCAGCGCGTAAAACCGCCAAGTAGGCGCAGCGTTCGCGAACGATGAAACTGCATATCGTCGCCGTCGGCCACAAGATGCCGGACTGGATCGCCGAGGGCTTCGAGGAATATACGAAGCGCATGCCGCCGGAGCTGCGCATCGAGTTGCGCGAGGTGAAGCCCGAGCAGCGCTCGTCGGGCCGTTCCGCGGAAAGCGTCATGGCGGCCGAGCGCGCGCGAATCGAAGCCGCGCTGCCGAAAAACGCTCGCATCGTCGCGCTCGACGAACGCGGCAAGGACTGGACCACGATGCAGCTCGCCAAGGCACTGCCGCTCTGGCAGCAGGATGGCCGCGACGTGGCGTTCCTGATCGGCGGCGCGGACGGCCTCGACCCCGAACTCAAGTCGCGCGCCGACACGCTCCTGCGCCTTTCGTCCCTCACGCTGCCGCATGCGATGGTGCGCGTGCTGCTCGCCGAGCAGCTTTACCGCGCGTGGACCATCACGCAGAATCACCCCTATCATCGCGTGTGATGCAGGTCTGAAGCGCGCCTGAGCCGCTTTTCGCCGTGCGCCTGCGCTTTGCCGGCAAGCGCGCGCGTCAACCCGAAGTCCGTAACGATAAAGACGCTCCGATGCCCACCAACGCGCCCTATCCGTTCGTCTATCTCGCCTCGCAAAGCCCGCGCCGCCAGGAGCTGCTGCAACAGCTCGGCGTGCGCTTCGAGTTGCTGCTGCCGCGTCCCGACGAAGACGCCGAAGCGCTCGAAACCGTGCTGCCCGGCGAGCAAGCCGCCGTCTATGTCGAGCGCGTGTGCGCCGCGAAGGCCGACGCTGCCCGCGCGCGCCTCGTCGCGGGCGCGCATGAGCATGCGCCGATTCTCACCGCCGACACCACCGTCTCCATCGACGGCCATATTCTCGGCAAACCGCACGACGCCGCCGATGCCTACGCGATGCTCGAACGCCTCGCGGGCCGCGAGCACGAAGTGCTCACGGCGGTAGCCGTGGTGAACGCCGAGGGCGTGTGCCTGCCCGTCGCCGTCTCGCGCTCGCACGTGCGTTTCGCGCCTGCGCTGCCCGCCGCGATCGCGCGTTACGTGGCGAGCGGCGAGCCGTTCGGCAAGGCCGGCGCATACGGCATACAGGGCCGCGCGGCGGAATTCGTCGAGCGAATCGACGGGTCCTATTCGGGTATCATGGGTTTGCCATTATTCGAAACGGCCGCCCTCCTGCGCGCCGCGGGCATCGACTTCTAGAACAAATCATGAACGAAGAAATCCTGATCAACGTCACGCCCCAGGAGACGCGCGTCGCATTGGTCCAGCAAGGCGCAGTACAGGAGCTTCACGTCGAGCGCACGCTGTCGCGCGGGCGCGTCGGCAACGTCTATCTCGGCAAGGTCGTGCGCGTGCTGCCGGGCATGCAGTCGGCGTTCATCGACATCGGCCTGGAACGCGCCGCGTTCCTTCACGTGGCCGATATCTGGCACCCGCGCATTGCCGGCGAAACGCATGCGAGCGTGCATCATCAGCCTATCGAAAAGACCGTGTTCGAAGGGCAAACGCTCATGGTGCAGGTCGTGAAGGACCCGATCGGCACGAAGGGCGCGCGGCTTTCCACGCAGGTGAGCATCGCGGGGCGCACGCTGGTCTATCTGCCGCAGGAGCCGCACATCGGCATCTCGCAGAAGATCGAGAGCGAGGCCGAGCGCGAGGCGGTGCGCGCGCGCCTCACGGCCGTGCTGCCCGCCGACGAAAAAGGCGGCTACATCGTACGCACGATCGCCGAGGACGCGACGAGCGAAGAACTCGCCGCGGACGTGGCGTATCTGCGCAAGACGTGGGCGACGATTCTCACGCAGGCGCAGCGCCTGCCCGCGACCAGCCTGCTCTATCAGGACCTGAACCTGAGCCAGCGCGTGTTGCGCGACTTCGTGAACGACGAAACGTCGCGCATTCAGGTCGATTCGCGCGAGACGTTCCAGAAGCTCACCGAGTTCGCCACCGAATTCACGCCCGCCGTGCTGCCGAAACTGCACCACTACTCGGGCGAGCGGCCCCTCTTCGACCTCTACAACATCGAGGCCGAAATCCAGCGCGCGCTCTCGCGCCGCGTGGACCTCAAGTCGGGCGGCTATCTAGTGATCGACCAGACCGAGGCGATGACGACCATCGACGTGAACACGGGCGGTTACGTGGGCGCGCGAAACTTCGACGACACGATCTTCAAGACGAATCTCGAAGCAGCGCATACGATCGCGCGGCAGTTGCGTCTGCGCAACCTGGGCGGCGTGATCATCATCGACTTCATCGATATGGAGAACGTCGAGCATCGCGACCAGGTGCTCGGCGAACTGAAGAAGGCGCTCTCGCGCGACCGTACGCGCGTGACCGTGAACGGCTTCTCGCAGCTAGGACTCGTGGAAATGACGCGCAAGCGCACGCGCGAATCGCTCGCGCACGTGCTGTGCGAGCCGTGCCCGACCTGTCTCGGCAAGGGGCAGGTGAAGACCGCGCGCACCGTGTGCTATGACGTGCTGCGCGAGATTCTGCGCGAGTCGCGGCAGTTCAATCCGCGCGAATTCCGCGTGGTCGCTTCGCAGCAGGTCATCGACCTCTTTCTCGAGGAAGAGTCGCAGCATCTCGCGATGTTGATCGACTTCATCGGCAAGCCGGTTTCGTTGCAGGTGGAATCGAATTTGAGTCAGGAACAATACGACATCGTGCTCATGTAGCGCGGCGCCGTCGCAGGCATCACCGGAGCATCGCAGTTGAATCACCAGCGCGTCACCATTGAACAGATCGGCGAATTCGACGAAATCGTCGACGTGCGCACGCCGCTCGAATTTGCCGAGGACCACGTTCCCGGCGCGATCAACGCGCCCGTGCTCAGCAATGAAGAACGTGTGATCGTCGGGACGATGTACAAGGACTCACCCTTCGAGGCCACGCGCGTGGGCGCGGCGATGGTGGCGCGCAACATCGCCATGCATCTCGATACGCTGTTCGCCGACCGTCCGCGCAACTGGCGCCCGCTCATCTACTGCTGGCGCGGCGGCAAGCGCTCCGGCTCGATGACTGCGTGGTTCAACATGATCGGCTGGCGCGCGCGCCAGCTAGACGGCGGCTACAAGTCGTACCGGCATACGGTCGTGGAAGCGCTCGGCACGCTGCCGGCGGCGTTCCGCTATCTCGTGGTGGCCGGGCCGACCGGCAGCGGCAAGACGCGCCTTCTGAAGGCGCTCGGTCACGCCGGCGCGCAGGTGCTCGATCTCGAAGGGCTCGCCGCGCATCGCGGTTCGCTGCTGGGCGCGCTGCCTGCGCGAGCGCAGCCGTCGCAGAAGGCGTTCGATACGGCGCTCGTGCAAACGCTGCGCGCCTTCGACGCCGCGCGCCCCGTGTTCGTCGAGGCCGAGAGCCGGCGCATCGGCGTCATCACGCTGCCGCTCGCGCTCGTCGAGCGTCTGCACGCCGCACCTTGCGTCGTGCTCGACGTGGCGCGCGAGGAAAGGATCGATTTGCTGCTTGAGGAATACGGCCACCTGTTCGACGAGCGCGGGTATTTCCGCGATCAACTGACCAAGCTCACGCCGCTGCACGGGCGCGAGCGCATCGAATCGTGGTGCAAGCTGCTCGACGAGGATCGCCGCGCGCAGCTCTATGAGACGCTGGTCGCCGAGCACTACGACCCCGCCTACACGCGCAGCACGCGGCGCAACTTCGCGAAGCTCGAAAAGTCGCTGCACTTCGCGTTCCAGCCGATGAAGGGCGATACGCTCGCGCAAGCCCGCGCGCTGCTCGCGCAGCTAGAGGAAACGCAGTACGCCGCGCTGGCTTAGCGCGAGTACATCGCGTTCCAGTCTTCAGGCGAAACCGTGGCGCGGCCGCCCGATTGCGACGCGTTCGCCACGCCGCCGTAGCTGCTGTTCGCGCCATTCGACGCGGCGACCTTTGCCTGAGCGGCCTGGATCGCTTCGGGATAGTGGGCGTTGTCGCCATCGCCTACGCGGTAGCCCGCCTGCTGAAGCTGCACGAGTTCGGCGCGCACCTGGGCGCGAGTGATGGTCGAGTGCGCCTGCGCGAACGATGCGGCAGGAACGGCAGCAGCGGCGAGAGCGGCGGCGACGGCAACGGCTTGAATCAGGGACTTCATGGAAACGACCTCCGGTTGGATCAGGCGGCCGGCGTGCGACGGTATGTGCATGCGACCGATGTACGCATCGTATGCTCATGATCTCCGAGGGTTAACCCCTGGAAGCCTAAGGCACTGTTCCAATTCGAGGCAAAGTCCGCGCAAACCGGCGCACACCGGCGCTGACGGGCGCCGGCGGCGGTGGCGCGATTACCGGCGCGTCGTGGCGCTTTCCGTCAACGAAGCCGTGTGCTGAAGCTGCGCGGGCAGATCGGGTTCCCACGCTTCGAGATCTTGCGTCGGGTAAAGGCCGAACGCGTACATCACGCGCTTCAGACGGCTCACGAGATTGGGCCGCGGCACGTTGGGAAGCGCGCCCTGCGCGGCGTCGGCCGTGCGGGCCATGTAGTTGTACTTGAAATCGCGCTGCGTCACGCCCCACTTCATGAGGAATTCGCGCCCGCCCCGATTGCGGCGAATGCGTCCCGTCGTCCGGCAGCCGAAATGGTAGATACGGCTCGCGCCAACCGAGCGGAACGTGCGGCAGCCGACCAGCCAGAGTTTCATCAGGAAGTCGTCGTCGCTGCTCATGCCCGGCCCGAACTCGATGCTGTAGCCGCCCACGCGCAGCCAGAGTTCGCGGCTCACGAGCGTCGGTTGCAGCGCGATGCCGTTGCGGTCGGCGGTGTTCATCTTCGCGGCGAATTCGAGCAGCCCGGCCTCGTTGAAGTCGGCGGGACCGGTGCCGAAGTGCGCGACCGTCACGAGGCCGTTGCCGGTGTCGGTCGGCTCGATGATCTGCGACGCGAGATATGCGGGCGCCTCGCCGATTTCGCGCAACGCATCGACGAAGGCCGAATCCCAGCCGGGCGTGCAGAACATGTCGTCGTTCATGAACAGAATCCAGTCGTGCGACGCGAGGCGCGCCACGTCGTTCACGGCGAGGCACACGCCCACGTTACCCTTGCTCCACGTATGGCGAATGCCCTGTTCGCGGACCCAGTCGAGCGTGCCGTCGCTGCCGTCGTTCACGTGCACGAGAATTTCGTGCTCGAACGCAGAGTGGCGCCGGATGCTGTCGACGCACAGCTTCAGATACGGCAGGTTATTCCAGGTCGGGATCAGAATGCTGAACATGAAGGTTTGCCCTTGAAAGGGTCGGATTTGGCATGACGAGAAACGCGATATTTTACGCACACATTCTTCCGGCCCGAACGCGCCGCCCAGGTTCGCCATTCGCGATAGCTGCTCAAATCGCCGTCCCTAATTATTTGTTCATTACCTGAGCAAATGCCGTGCGATAATGAGAGGTTCTTTTGAAGAATAATCAGGGCCGTGTTTAAGCTGACCAACTCAAACACTTCGAGGGTTTCACCAGCCAGCTGGCTCGACCGCGCAGTTGCCCGGTCCTGCATGATCCCCTATCAGAACGTGCCTTACGAGCCGGATGCGTTTCTTCGCAGCACCAGCCGGCTCAAGATCGCGAAGAAGTATCTGCACAAGCGATTTCTTCTGAGGGCGCACGGGCAGGCGCGCCTCGAACAGGCGCATCTCGATACTTCGCAGCGAATCCTGTGGGTCTACGCCAAACGCAACTTCGGCGACGCAACGATGGACATGGCCGGCCGCGCGCTGCTGAAGGGCCTGGGCATGCGCATCGATCTGCTCGCGCTGCCGTCGCTGGTGCCGCTCTTCAAGGAAGACGACGTGTTCGGCAAGGTCTACGGCGACCCCGGCAAAGTCGACGCGAGCCGCTACGACGCGATCCTGCTGTCCGAGTACAACCTGCCCTCTATTCGCATCAAGACCCAGCATTTCGCGAAGCTGCCCTACGCGGGCCTCTTCCGCTATTTCAACGGCCCCGACCGCAACCAGACCGGCTTCAGCTTCGCGAGCGTCAACGACGTGTTTTCGCTCGGCCACGACGCCGGCACGCTCGCCGCGATCAGCAAGCCTTATCTCGCCAGCAAGCCCGCCACGCGCGAGTCGGTGCGCGGCCTCTTGCCCGTGCGCCCGTTTATCGCGCTCGCAGCGGGCGGCGTGGACCCCGATCGCACCTACAACCGCTGGCCGGAAGTCATCGAATTGTTGAGCAGGTACGACACCGCGAGCGCCGCGAAGGAGATCGTCGTGCTCGGCTCGGACAACGGCGAGCAAATCGCGCGGCAGTTGTGCGCGAGCGCGCCCGCCAGCGTGCGTATCCGCTCGCTGGCCGGCAAGCTCGCATTCCTTCAGGCACGCGAGATCGTTGCGCACGCCGACCTGTTCGTGGGCGCCGACGGCGGCCTCATGCACGTGGCGCACACCACCGGCACGCCCAGCGTTTCGCTGTTCCGGCATCAGGAGCCGCCCTATCTGCGCCTGACCGAAGCCTGCCGATCCATCGGCCTGCAGGGCAGCGGCAACGTGGACACCATCCCGCCCGCGCAGGTCGTCGGCGCAGTGCTGCGCCAACTCCCCGCCCACGCACCCGCGACGGCGGCGACGGCCGCCGCCTGATCGCCGCAAACGTTCATCCGCGGGAACCGCCGCCGCCCGACAGGGTCAGGCCGCGCTCTGCTGATACTGGATCCTGTGCAGATGGGCGTACATGCCGCCCTTCGCGAGCAGTTCCTGGTGCGTGCCCGATTCGACGATATGACCGCCATCCATTACGAGGATGCGGTTCGCGCGCTCGATCGTCGAGAGGCGGTGCGCGATCACGAGCGTCGTGCGGCCGCGCATCAGCGTTTCCAGGGCCGCCTGGACATGGCGCTCCGACTCCGAATCGAGGGCCGACGTCGCCTCGTCGAGAATCAGGATCGGCGCATCCTTGTAGATCGCACGCGCGATAGCCAGACGCTGGCGCTGGCCGCCCGAGAACTTCATGCCGTTGTCGCCGATCAGCGTGTCCACGCCTTCGGGCAGCGCCGAGATCGTCTCCCACAGGTTCGCGGCGCGCAGGGCGCGCTCCACGCGCTCGCGGTCGGCCGTCTCGCCATAGGCGACGTTGTTCGCGACCGTGTCGTTGAACAGCACCACGTCCTGGCTCACCATCGCGATCTGGTTGCGCAGCGCATGCACGTCGTAGTCGGCAATCGATACGCCATCGACCATCACCTGGCCGCCGCTCGGATCGAAGAAGCGCGGCAACAGGTTCACGAGCGTGGTCTTGCCGCTGCCGGACGGCCCGGCGAGCGCCACCATTTCGCCCGGACTGATGCGAAACGACACGTGGTCGAGCGTCGCGCGGTGGCTCGCGCCATAGGCGAACGACACGTCGCGGAACTCCACCTCGCCGCGCGCGCGCTCGAGCGGCAGGCCGCCGCCCGCGGGCTCGGGCGGCTCGTCGATCAGGCCGAAGATCAGCTCGGCCGCGGTCATGCCGCGCTGCAGCGGCTGGTTCACGTCGATCAGATGCTTGAGCGGAGAAATCACGAGCAGCATCGACGTGACGAACGCCACGAAGCCGCCCACCGTCGTCTGGTCGTTCGAGGCCTGCACGACCGCAATGGTGATGACGATCGCCAGCGCGATCGAAGCGAGAAACTGCGTGAGCGGCTGCGCGAGGCCCCCCGACACCGTCATGCGCATCTGGTAGCCGCGCAGACGCTTGCTCATTTCGCCGAAACGGTCCTTCTCGTATTGCTCGCCGTTGTGAACCTTGACGACCTTGTAGCCGCCCACCGTCTCCTCGACGATATAGGACAGGTCGTTCGTGAGCATCTGATGCTCGCGGTTCAGGCGGCGCAGGCGCCGGTTGATCTTGCTCACGAGCCAGCCGATGGCCGGCAGCAGCACCGCGACGATCAACGTGAGCCGCCAGTTCAGGTAGAACAGGTAGCCGAGCAGGAAAATGACCGTGAGCGAGTCGCGCACGAGCGTGACCAGCACGCCGAGCAGCACGCCGAGAATCTGGTTGACCTCGAACACGATCGCGTTGATGACCGTGCTCGCGGTTTCGCGCTGGAAGAAGCCGACGCTCGCGTGAATCATGCGCTCGAACATCTTCAGGCGCAGCGCGAGCAGCACGCGGTTCGACACGTACTGCAGCAGGTAGCCGGACGCGTATTGCGCGAGGCCGCGCACGAGCGCGAGGCCGATCACCGCGATGGGAACGAGCCATTTCGCTTTCGGATCGCCCCGCGTGCCGAAGCCGTGATCGAGCAGCGGCTTGAGCAGCGCGGGAATGCCGGCTTCGGTGGCGGCCACGACGGCCATCGCGACCACGCCAGCGAGGAGCACCCATATCAGCGGCTTCACATACGGCCACAGCCGCCGGCCAATGACGATCGGCGACGACTTGGTGTCGGAACCGATCGGCTTGCTCAAGGTTGATCTCTCGCTCAAAATTTCCTCGAAAAAAATGCGGGTAATCTGCCCGCCCCCTGGCAAACAGGTACGCCATTGTAAACGTTCGGCCCGGCAGGCGATGTATCCGCCCAGCCGGCCCTTCCGCCGGGGCGGTTTCGTCGCCGCCGGCGTTTTTGTATATACTCAGCGCTCCGGCTTCGGGGCACGAACGCGCGCGCCACACCACACCATGCGCCTGGCGCGCCGGCCTTCCCGCCTTCTTCACCTTCTTCCAGCCATCGCGAGCCAGCGCCGATGAACGACAGCGCCAAACCCGATGCGATCAGTGTCATCGTCATCGTCAAAAACGAAGCCCACGATATTCGCGACTGCCTCGCTTGCGTGCACGGCTGGGTCGACGAAATCGTCGTGCTCGATTCGGGCAGCACCGACGGCACCCAGGCGATTTGCCGCGAGTTCGGCGCAACGGTCGTCGAAACCGACTGGCCCGGTTTCGGGCCGCAAAAACAGCGCGCGCTCGATACGGCCCGCGGCCCGTGGATTCTCTCGCTCGACGCCGACGAACGCGTGTCCCCCGCCCTGCGCGACGAGATTCTCGCGAGCGTAAAGGCGAACGGGGCCGACCTGTTCCGCATGCCGCGCCAGTCGAATTACTGCGGCAAGTGGATCCGCCACTCCGGCTGGTCGCCCGACTATGTGACGCGGCTCTTTCGCCGCGACGTGGCGCGCTTCTCGAACGATCTCGTGCACGAACGCGTGATCCCCGCGCCCGAGGCCCGCGTCGGCACGCTCGCGCAGGCGCTGATTCACTACAGCTTTCGCGACTTCTCCGAAGTGCTCGGCAAGATCGACAGCTATTCGACCTACGGCGCGACCCAGGGCGCGGCGCGCGGCAAGCGCGGCGGCTTGCGCAAGGCGCTGCTGCACGGCTTCTGGTCGTTCGTGCGTAGCTGGATCATCCAGCGCGGCTTTCTCGACGGCAAGATGGGTTTCGTGCTGGCGATCTCCAACGCGGAAGGCACCTACTACCGCTACCTCAAGCTCATGCTGCTCGAGACGCAGCAGAGCGCCGCGGCCACGGCCCGCGACGCCGCGCCGGAGCGCCGATGAACATGCACCGCGATATGCTGGTTTCGGTGATCGTCAGCACCTATAACCGGCCCGACGCGCTCGAACGGGTCCTCGCGAGCTTGAGCGCGCAATCCCAATCCGATAGGCACTACGAAATCATCGTCGCCGACGACGGCTCGGCGAACGCGACCCGCGAGACCGTGCAGCGCTGCGCGGCGTCGAGCCCGGTGCGAATGGAGCATGTGTGGCACCCGGACGATGGCTTTCGTCTCGCCGAAATCCGCAACAAGGGCATCGTGCGGGCTCGCGGCGACTACCTGATCTTTCTCGACGGCGACTGCGTGGCGCAGCACGATTTCGTTGCGCGCCACCGGCAGCTTGCCAGCGAGCGCGCCATCATCACCGGCAGCCGCATCCTGCTCGACGACACGCTCACACAACAGGTGATCGGCCAGAAAATTCCGCTTGCGGATAAAGACTTCGGCTTCTGGGTGCGGCAACGCTTCTCCGGCCAAGTCAACAAGATCGCGCCGCTTTTCGTCAAGCTGCCGGACAGCAAGTGGCGCGTGGTCGAGCAGTTCAAGTGGCGCGGCATCAAGGGCTGCAACATGAGCGCCTGGCGCAGCGACATCGAGCGCGTGAACGGATTCGACACCAGCTTCACCGGCTGGGGACACGAGGACGCCGATTTCGTGGCGCGGCTCGCCAATGACGGCGTGCACCGCAAGCTCGGCGCCTACGCCACGGAGATCTTCCATCTGTGGCACCGCGAGCAACCGCGCTCGCAGGCAAGCTCCAACGAAGAACGGGTCAAGGTGCGCATTGCGGACGGCACCGTGCGCGCCGAACGCGGTCTGGCCGAACTCGCGGGTTAAACGCGTTTCGCCGTGCGAGAGGCGCGGCAGCGTGGAAAGCGCCACGCTGCCTGCGCCCCGTTCCCGTCAGTAAACGATCTCGATTTCGCTGCCCGCGAACTCGCCGCGCAGCGCGGCGAGCAGGTCGTCGGTGGGCTTGACGCGCCAGGCGTCGCCCAGACGCACCTCGCCTTGCGCGCGATCGTTGCGATAAGCGATCTGCACCGCGAGCCCGTTGGGAATGACCGCTTGCGCGCGCTCCCCGCGATCGCGCCCGAAGCCGCCGCGACCACGCGTTTGCTCAGCAGGCGCCGGCAGCGAATCGTCGGGCTTCGCGCGATACGCTTCGAGCACCGTGCGCAGCGCGAGCGCATTCGCGTTGCCGTTCATCTGCAGCTTCAGGGCTTGCGCGTAACGGCTGCGCGCGCGCTCCAGGTCCATCACGGTATCCACGGTGAAGCGGATGCCGCCCGTGAACGCGTCGTTGCGCGCCCCGCCCTGCACGACGAGCAACTCGTCTTCCTTGAAGAGCGCCTTGTGCGCCTCGAACTGCTCGTTGAACACCGTCACTTCGCACTGGCCGGTGCCGTCGTCGAGCAGCGCGATCAACATCTTGCCGCGCTGCGTCATTTGCGTGCGCAACGAAGCGATCACGCCTGCGATCAGCTTGTCGCGCCCTTCCTTCAGTTCGCCGATCTTCTGGCGCACGAAGCGGCGCACTTCGTCCTTGTAGGCGTCGAACAGGTGGCCCGAGAGATAGAAGCCGAGTGCGGCCTTCTCCTCCTGGAGCTTGCGCTTCTCGCCCCACGCGGGTTCGTCGACCAGTTCGTGCGCGGCCAGCGGCGCGTCGCCCATGTCGAAGAGACCCGCCTGCATGGCGTTGGCGCTCGCCTGGTCGGCGGCTTCCATCGCCATCGGCACGGAAGCGAGCAACTGCGCGCGATTCGTGTGGATCGTGTCGAACGCGCCCGCGCGGATCATCGCTTCGATCGTGCGGCGATTCACGAGACGACGGTCGATGCGCTCGCAGAAGTCGAACAGGTCCTTGAACGGCCCGCCCTCTTCGCGCGCGCGCAAAATTTCTTCGATGGCGTTCTGGCCGCTGCCCTTGATCGCGCCCAGACCGTAGCGGATCGTGCGCGAGCGCTTGCCCTCAGCCACGTTCGCATCGGCGACCGGCTCGAAGCGGTACGCCGAGGCGTTCACGTCCGGCGGCAGCACGGCCATCTTGTTGGTCAGGCAGTCCTCGAAGAGGATCTTCACCTTGTCGGTGTCGTCCATGGCGAGCGACATATTCGCCGCCATGAATTCGGCCGGATGGTGCGCCTTGAGCCACGCCGTGTGATACGCGAGCAGCGCATACGCGGCCGCGTGCGACTTGTTGAAGCCGTAGCCCGCGAACTTTTCCATCAAGTCGAAGGTTTCGTCGGCCTTCTCGCGCGTAAGGCCGTTCTTCGCCGCGCCTTCCGCGAAAATCTCGCGGTGCTTGGCCATTTCCTCGGGCTTCTTCTTGCCCATCGCGCGGCGCAGCAGGTCGGCGCCGCCGAGCGAATAGCCGCCGATGATCTGCGCCATCTGCATCACCTGCTCCTGGTAGACCATGATGCCGTAGGTCTCTTTCAGAACAGGCTCGACGCGCGGATCGGGATACTCCACCACTTCGCGGCCGTGCTTACGCGCGCAGAAGCTCGGGATCAGGTCCATCGGGCCCGGACGATACAACGCCACGAGCGCGATGATGTCCTCGAAGCGGTCGGGCTGCGCGTCCTTGAGCATGCCCTGCATGCCGCGGCTCTCAAGCTGGAACACAGCGACCGTATTCGCTTTCTTGAGGATCTGGAACGAGGCGGCGTCGTCGAGCGGCACCTGCGCGAGCGACCAGTCTTTCTTCGACGGATCGAGCATGCGGATATAGCGCTCGGCCCAGTCGAGAATCGTAAGCGTGGTGAGGCCCAGAAAGTCGAACTTCACGAGGCCGACGGCTTCCACGTCGTCCTTGTCGTACTGGCTCACGACGCCGCTTTCGTCGCCCTGCGTGTAGAGCGGGCAGAAGTCCGTGAGCTTGCCCGGCGCGATCAGCACGCCCCCCGCGTGCATACCGACGTTACGCGTGAGACCTTCCACGAGTTGCGCGAGGTCGAGAAGCTGGTGCACTTCGTCTTCGTTGTCGTAGCGCTCTTGCAGCAGCGGCTCTTCCTTCATCGCGTCGGCAATCGTGACGTGCTTGCCGGGCTTGAACGGGATGAGCTTCGCCACGCCATCGGTGAAGTTGTAACCGAGGTCGAGCACGCGGCCGATGTCGCGCACCGCCGCCTTCGCGGCCATGGTGCCGAAGGTCGCGATCTGCGAGACCGCGTCGGCGCCGTACTTTTCCTTCACGTACTGAATGACGCGGTCGCGCCCGTGCTGGCAGAAGTCGATGTCGAAGTCGGGCATCGACACGCGCTCCGGATTCAGGAATCGCTCGAACAGCAGGTTGTAGCGCAGCGGATCGAGGTCGGTAATGCCGAGCGCGTACGCGACCAGCGAGCCCGCGCCCGAACCGCGGCCAGGGCCCACGGGCACGCCGTTGTTCTTCGCCCAGTTGATGAAGTCCGCGACGATCAGGAAGTAGCCCGGGAAGCCCATCTTGATGATGGTCCCGCACTCGAATTCGAGCCGCTCGTTATAGCGCGAGCGCTCCCGCTCGCGTTCGGCTTCGTCCGGATACAACTGCACGAGGCGCTTTTCGAGACCTTCTCGCGAAAGCTGCACGAGATAGTCGTCGAGCGACATGCCGTCGGGCGTCGGGAAGAGCGGCAGCTTCGGCTTGCCGAGTTCGAGCGTGAGATTGCAGCGTTTAGCGATCTCTACGGTGTTCGCGACCGCCGAGGGAATGTCCGCGAACAGGGCGGCCATTTCTTCCTGCGTGCGAAAACGCTGATCGGTCGTGAAGCGCTTCTGACGACGCGGATTCGCAAGGATGTCGCCTTCCGAGATGCACACGCGCGCTTCGTGCGCGGTGTATTCCTCGTCGGTCATGAACTGCATGGGGTGCGTGGCGACCACCGGCAGCTTCAGTTGCGATGCGAGCGCCACCGCCTGTTCGACATAGTGCTCGCCGCCGGGCTGGCCGCAGCGCTGCAGTTCGATGTAGTACGCGCTCGGGAACAGCTTCGCCCAGCGCTGCGCATGGCGCTTCGCGCTTTCCGTATTGCCCGCCGCGAGCGCGAGACCCACGTCGCCCTGCTGCGCGCCGGAAAGCGCGAGCAGACCTTCGGCCAGACCTGCTTCGAGCCACGCAACGTCGACTTCCGCGCGGCCGCGATACTGGTTCGTGAGCCACGCCTTGGAAAGCAGCTCGCACAGATTCAGGTAGCCGCGCTTGTTCTTCACCAGCAGCAGAAGGCGCGAAGGCTTGTCGCGATCGTCGGGATTCGTGATCCAGACGTCGCAGCCGGCAATGGGTTTGACCCCTTTGCCGCGGGCTTCGGTGTAGAAACGGACGAGGCCGAATGCGTTGCCGAGGTCGGTGAGCGCGAGCGCGCCCTGGCCGTCTTTGGCCGCGGCCTTGACGAGGTCGTCGAGGCGCACGATGCCGTCGGCAATCGAGAATTCGGAATGGACGCGGAGATGGACGAAGCGGGGATCTGACATGGCCGTCATTGTACCTTCAGGGGCACGCGATTTTCGGCGCGCGCTCGCCTGAGCGCGTGACGTTAGCCGTTCGGACAAGACCTTGCGCGAGCGCAGGCCCGCCGCAGGTGTGTCGACTACGCCGCAGGCGGGGCGACGCGCGATTGAGGGATAATAGCGGATTGCGCCCGCCGCGCGCCCTGCCCCCATTCCCGTTTTCGGGAGGCCGGCATCTGGCGGCCGACATGCCAGCCAGCACGCGCGCCCGGCTCCGGTTTCACGCGCTCCTTACAGCGCTTTTCCAGTTGCACCATGCGTATCCTCAATCTCTCCGCTTACCAGTTCGCCACGCTTGACAAGACCGCAGAATGGCGCCCGCTCGTGCTCGATCGCTGCAAGTCGCTCGATTTGCGGGGCACGATCCTGCTCGCGCCGGAAGGCATCAACCTGTTCGTCGCCGGCGATGAAGGCAACGTGCGCGCCTTCATGAACTACATCAATCACGACCCGCTCTTCGAGGGCAAGTTCGCGACGCTGCGGTTCAAGGAAAGCTTCTCCGAAACGCGTCCCTTCAACCGCATGCTCGTGCGCCTGAAGCGCGAGATCATCACGATGAAGAAGCCCGCCATTCGCCCCGAGGAAGGGCGCGCGCCGTCAGTCGCGCCCGTCGTGCTCAAGCAATGGCTCGATCGCGGCTTCGACGACGCGGGCCGCCCCGTCGTCATGCTCGACACGCGCAACGCGTTCGAAATCGACGTCGGCACGTTCGACAAGGCGCTCGACTACCGCATCGACAAGTTCAGCGAATTCCCCGGCGTGATCGAGGCGAACCGCGCCGACCTCGAAGGCAAGACGATCGTGTCGTTCTGCACGGGCGGCATTCGCTGCGAAAAGGCGGCCATCCACATGAAGGAAGTGGGCATCGAGCACGTGTACCAGCTCGAAGGCGGCATTCTCAAGTATTTCGAGGAAGTGGGCGGCGCGCACTACACCGGCGACTGCTTCGTGTTCGACCAGCGCACCGCGCTCAATCCGCAACTCCAGCCGACGGACACCGTGCAGTGCTTCGCGTGCCGCGCCGTCGTCACGCCACAAGAGCAGGCTTCGCCGCTCTACGTGGCGGGCACGAGCTGCCCGGCGTGCCATCCCGAGCGCGCCGGCGCGACGGATGCCGCGCCGGCGGTCCAGGCCGCTGCGTAATGTTGCATAAGCCGTTGCGCAGGCCGCGCGCGTGAGCGCATCGCCGCAAGGATATCGAGGGCGCTTCGCGCCTTCGCCCACTGGCCCGCTGCATTTCGGCTCGCTCGTTTCGGCGCTCGCAAGCTGGCTCGACGCGCGAGCGCACGGCGGCGCGTGGCTCGTGCGGGTGGAAGACATCGACGGGCCGCGCACCGTGCCGGGCGCGGCCGAGGACATTCTCGCGACGCTCGCGGCCTTCGGCTTTCACGCCGACGAAGCGCCCGAATGGCAGAGCCGCCGCACCGATCTGTACCGCGCGGCGCTCGACCGGCTGATAGCCTCTGGCCATGTCTACCCGTGCGGCTGCACGCGCAAGGAGATCGCCGACTCTCAACTGCGCGCGCACCAGCGCAACACCACGCTGATCTATCCGGGCACCTGTCGCGACGGCCTGCACGGCAAGCCCGCTCGCGCGTGGCGGCTGCGTGTGCCTGACGATAAATCCGCATTGATCCGCTTCGACGATCGCTGGCAGGGCCCGCAGCGCCAGGATCTCGCGACCGAGGTCGGCGACTTCGTGCTGCTGCGCGCGGACGGCCAATGGGCCTACCAGCTCGCCGTGGTCGTGGACGACGCCGAACAGCGCATCACGCACGTGGTGCGCGGCGCGGACCTGCTCGACTCCACGGCGCGGCAAATCTGGCTCCAGCAGTGTCTTGGCGTGCCAACGCCCGCGTATCTGCACGTGCCTGTCGTGGCAAACGCGGAAGGGGAAAAGCTCTCGAAGCAGACCGGGGCGCAAGCGCTCGATGTCTCGCGCCCGCTGGAAGCACTGATGGCCGCAGCCCGGCATCTGGACCTCGAATTGCCCGAACGCACGCCCGCTACGCTCGCAGCGTTCCAGAGAGATGCGATCGGCGCATGGAAGCGGCGGCTCGCGCAATTGCCGGCCGCATAAGCAAAAACGGCATGTCGTTGCAGGCGACATGCCGTTTTATCGTTGCGCCGCGCGATGCTTCGCGCGCCCAAACTCAATTCGACGAAGACGACGTCGGCTTGTTGCGCCACGACGACCCGAGGCCGCCCAGCAGCGCCGCGAGCGGCTGCTTCGACTGCGGCTTTTGCGGCGCGGCGTTCGCCGGGGTGTCTTCGGCCTTGCTGCGCGCATTCGCCGAGGGCTCGTACGGCTTCAGGAAAAAATCGTCGATGGGCTGCGAGCGATGATGATGCGGGCGGTCGAACGACGCCGCGCGGCGGTGCGTGCCGCGCTCGCCACGCTCACCCCGCCCTTCATGGCCGTCACGCTCGCGCCGGCGGCTGCCGCCTTCGTGATGCGGCACCGGCACGTCGACTACCAGGCGCTCCACGGTCAGCGGACGCTTGATGAGCTTCTCGATATCGGCAAGCTGCTTCTTTTCGTTCGGACTGCACAGCGACAGCGCATCGCCCGAGGCGCCCGCGCGGCCCGTACGGCCGATGCGGTGCACGTAGTCTTCGGCGTTGAAAGGCAGGTCGAAGTTGATGACGGCGGGCAGTTCGGCGATGTCGAGGCCGCGCGCGGCCACGTCCGTCGCGACAAGCGCTTCGATTTCGCCGCGCTTGAACGCGTCGAGCGCCTGCATGCGCTCGCTCTGCGAGCGGTCGCCGTGAATCGCCGACGCGACGATGCCCTGCTTCTCGATCTGGCGCGCAAGGCGGCTCGCGCCGATCTTGCTGTTGCAGAACACGATCACCTGTTTCAGGCCGCGGTCGCGGATCAACTGAACGACCGCGCCGGTCTTGTCGCCCTCGGCGACTTCGTACACGACCTGGGTGACGTTGGTCGCCGTGGAATTGCTACGCGCGACCTCGATGGTCTGCGGCGTGCGCAGATAAGTCGCAGCAAGCTTCTTGATCTCGCCGGAGAACGTGGCGGAGAAGAGCAGCGTCTGGCGCTCCTTCGGCAGCAGGTTCAAGATGCGCTGCAGGTCGGGCAGAAAGCCCATGTCGAGCATGCGGTCGGCTTCGTCGAGCACGAGCATCTGCACTTGCCCGAGGCTCGTGGTCTTTTGCTGCACGTGGTCGAGCAGGCGGCCAGGCGTCGCGATCAGGATTTCCACGCCGCGGCGCAGTTCGTCCGATTGCGGATTCATGTCGACGCCGCCGAACACCACCGCGCTGCGCAGCGGCGTGTGCTGCGCGTAAGTGCGCACGTTGTTGGCGACCTGGTCGGCCAGCTCGCGCGTGGGCGTGAGAATCAGCGCGCGCACCGGATGGCGGGCGGGCGACGCGCTCGTGCTCGCCATCGGCAGGAGACGTTGCAGGATCGGCAGCGAGAAGCTCGCCGTTTTGCCCGTGCCGGTTTGCGCGGCGCCCATCACGTCGCGGCCCGTGAGCACCACGGGAATCGCCTGCGCCTGGATCGGCGTGGGCGTCGTGTAGCCCTGCTCCTTGACGGCCCGGAGAATTTCGGGGGCCAGACCAAACTGGTCAAAGTTCGCAGTGCTGGGCGTGACGGCTGTGTCGGACATGGTGGCTTCGCTATAAAGGCGCTATTCGCGCAAGGCGCGGGAGCGCCTCAAAAGGTCACTGCTGGGCATTGCAGGTCGATGCAAAGGCGCCGGACAACAATCGGGCGCCCTGCGGCGACGGGACCGCCCGTGGACGACGGGAGAATCTGCCGGGGACGGGGCGCTGGCTCCTTGCCGCGCTCGCTCGGTGTTACACCAGCCAGACTCGCTCGATTCCAGATGGTTCCGGCGCCGTCCTGGTCTACGTCCTGATCTATTGACCGGCTGCACCGGATGGGTCAAACGGCTCGATCGGCGTTTCAGGCCAGGTCATCAAGCCTTGGGGCGGCTCATTGCCGCCCGCCGCCGGCGTTCCACTCGCCCTTTGCGGCAGGCGCAAAGGGCCGAAAGGCCGGTATTGTAGCACCTTGGCATAAATCCCTATGGCAGCAGGCCATGCGTTCTGCAACGCGGCGCACGGGAAGAACCCGCGCGCCATGCGGCGAAACATCGCGACCTTTTTTCAAGGCGCGCCGGATTCACCACGTCTCGCGCACCACCATCAGCCGCAGCTCGGTCATATCCTCGATCGCGTAGCGCACGCCTTCGCGTCCGAGGCCCGAGTCCTTCACGCCGCCGTACGGCATGTTATCCACGCGAAATGACGGAACGTCGTTGATCACCACGCCGCCCACTTCAAGCGCGTCCCATGCGCGGTGCGCGTTGGCGAGCGAATCAGTGAACACGCCGGCCTGCAGGCCGAAGTCGCTGTCGTTGACGATGTCGAGCGCCTTGCCGAAGTCGTCGAAGCGCTCCAGGATCGCGACCGGCCCGAACGCCTCCTTGCGATAGAGATCGGTGTCGCGGCGCACGTCTTCGAGCAGCGTGGCCTCGAACATCGCGCCGTCCACCGTGCCGCCCGCCACGATCTTCGCGCCCGCGAGCACCGCGCTTTCCATCCAGCCCGCGAGGCGCTTCGACTCGGACTCCGAGATCATCGGGCCGACAAAGGTTTTCTCGTCTTTCGGATCGCCCATCTTGAGCGTCTTGACCTTGGCGATGAGCTTTTCGCGCAGCGCGTCGTAAATCGACGCATGCACGAGAATGCGCTGCACGCCGATGCAGCTTTGCCCCGACTGGTAGTACGCGCCGAACGCAAGCCGGTCGACGACGTAATCGAGCTTGCCGCCCTGATCGCCGTCGACGATGGCGGCCGCGTTGCCGCCCAGTTCCAGAATCACTTTCTTCTTGCCGGCCTTCTTCTTGAGGTCCCAGCCAACCCCCGGCGAGCCCGTGAACGAGAGCAGCTTGAAACGCTCGTCGGTGGTGAAGAGGTCGGCGCCGTCGCGGTGCGCGGGCAGGATCGAGAACGCGCCCTTGGGCAGGTCGGTTTCCGCCAGCACGTCGCCGATGATCAGCGCGCCCACGGGCGTGCGGCTCGCGGGCTTCAACACGAACGGCACGCCTGCGGCGAGCGCGGGCGCGACCTTGTGCGCAGCGAGGTTGAGCGGGAAATTGAACGGCGAGATGAACGAACACGGCCCGATCGGCACGCGCTTCACGTAACCGTGATAGCCCTTCGCGCGCGCCGAAATCTCGAGATTCACGATCTCGCCGTCGATGCGCACGCTCTCTTCCGCTGCCACGCGGAACGTGTCGATCAGGCGCGTGGCCTCGCCGCGCGAATCGTTGATGGGTTTGCCCGCCTCGATGCACAGCGCCATGGCCAGTTCGTCGAAGCGCTCGCGAAACCGCGCCACGCAATGATCGATCACGGCCTGGCGCTTGTACGGCGGGAACGCGCGCATGGCGGGCATCGCCGCTTCGGCCGCCGCGATGGCCTTGTCGATCGCTTTCGCGTCGGCGAGCGCGACGCGCGTGGCGACTTCGCCGCTGTATTTGTCGGTGACTTCGAGGTCGGTGTTGGCGGCGACGGCCTCGTTGGCGAGGTAATACGGATAAGTCGGTTTGAGCATGACGGGTTCTCCGTAATGACAGCGTCAAAGCTGCGCGCTCAGGCGCTTGATATCGCGATTGAGCACGCGCTCGTTGTCCGAATAGTCGATGGGCACGTCGATCACGTGCACGCCGGGCTGGCCGAGACATTGCTCGACGAGCGGCCTGAGTGCGTCCGCCGACTCCACGCGGTGGCCATGCGCGCCGTAGCTGCGCGCATAGTCGACGAAATCGGGGTTCTGCAGCGTCATCCCGTAGTCGGGAAAATTCATGTTCTCCTGCTTCCAGCGGATCATGCCGAACGCGTCGTCGCGCAGCAGCAGCACGACGAGATCGAGCTTCATGCGCACCGCCGTCTCCAGTTCCTGCGAATTCATCATGAAGCCGCCGTCGCCGCACACGGCCACGACCTTGCGCTGCGGATGCACGATCTTCGTGGCGATGGCCGAGGGCAGCCCGGCGCCCATGGAGGCGAGCGCGTTGTCGAGCAGGATCGAATTGGGCTCGCGCGCGCGGTAGTAGCGCGCGAACCAGATCTTGTACATGCCGTTGTCGAGGCACAGGATGCCGTCCTCGGGCATCGCCCCGTACACGTCGTGCACGAGCCGCACGGGATACATCGGGAAGCGCTCGTCGTGCTGCCCCTTGGCGAGATGCGCCTCGAAATGGCGCTTGATCTCCTCGAAGCGCGCGAAGTCCCACGCATGCTCGCGCGGTTTGAGCGCCTCCTTGAGCTGCGTTTTCAGTTGCCACACCGCGTTGGCGATGTCGCCCACCACTTCGATCTGCGGGAAATACACGGGGTCGACTTCCGCGCCGAGAAAATTCACGTGGATGACGGTTTTCTCTTCCGCGCTGCGCATGAAAAACGGCGGCTTTTCGATCACGTCGTGGCCGACGTTGATGATGCAGTCGGCGTGCTCGATCGCGCGGTGCACGAAGTCGCCGTCCGAGAGCGTGGCGTTGCCGAGCCACAGCGGATGCGACTCGTCGATCACGCCCTTGCCCATCTGCGTGGTGAAAAACGGGATGCCGGTTTCGTCGACGAATTCGCGCAGCACGTTGCGCGTGGTCTTGCGATTGCCCCCCGCGCCGATCATGAGCAGCGGATGGCGCGCCTCGCAGATCGCCCCGACCGCATGCGCGACGGCCTTTTCCTCGGCCACGGGGCGGCGGCTGTAACTCTTGGGAATGGGCTTGCCGTCGCCCTCTTCGTCGGCCACGTCCTCGGGCAGTTCGAGATGCACGGCGCCGGGCCGCTCCTGCTCGGCCTGACGAAACGCCTCGCGCACGAGCGCCGGAATATTGCCGATGGAGACGATCTGCCGCGCGTACTTGGTGAGCGGCTCCATCATGCGCACGACGTCGACGATCTGAAAGTGGCCCTGCTTGCTCGACTTGATTGGCTTCTGGCCCGTGACCATCAGCATGGGCATGCCGCCTAGCTGCGCGTAGGCCGCGGCGGTCACGAAGTTGGTGGCGCCGGGCCCGAGCGTGGCCAGACACACGCCGGTGCGACCCGTCAGCCTTCCGTAAGTGGCAGCCATGAAGCCCGCGGCCTGCTCGTGGCGCGTGACGATCAGACGAATCTTCGAGCGCCGCAGCGATTCGAGCAGATCGAGGTTCTCTTCCCCCGGAATACCGAACACATACTCGACGCCTTCGGCTTCCAGCGCCTTCACGAACAGATCCGATGCTTTCATCGACCACCTCGCTAGCAAGCGCGGGGCCGGCGGCGCGGGCGGCGGCCGGCCTTCGCGAACAGGCCGACAGGTTACTCCCGCAAGGCGGAATCTGCAGTGAAGCGTGCGTCCGGCCCTAGCGCATGATGGTTGCGCAGCCCCGGAGCACCGGTTTCGGGCTCGCGTCCGACGTGACGTCGTAGAGATCCGCGCCGGGCCCCTTGGTCCACCACGTGTAGCGGTCGGCGACGTACTTCACGCCCGAAGCCGCGATCACGCCGACGAAAAGAAGCTTGCGGCCATCCACCGGCACGAGCGCGAAACTCTGGCCGTTGGCCGCATTGAAATAGGTGACCTTGAAGGTCTTGCTGTTCGCGCAGGTGTAGCTGAACGTGTGGCGCGATTGCACCTGGATGTCGCGCACTTCGAGCGAGGCGGCGCTCGCCGCGCTCGCGTGCAGCGCGGCGGCAAGACCGCACGCGGCCAGCGCGAGCGCGCCGCAAAGGCGGATTGCGCCGCTCCGATCATCGATCATGGTGTTCTCCTTGTGCTGCGCCGCCCGGCACGGGACGCACCGCCGCCGCCGCTTCGCGGGCGCGCGAGCGGGCCTCGCCGGTGTCGGCGCCCGTGGCGAGCGCCACGCCCATGCGGCGCTTCACGAAGCTCTCGGGCTTGCCGAAGAGGCGCAGATCCGCGCCCGGCACGGCCAGCGCCTGCGCTACGCCTTCGAACGCGATGCCGCGCGCGTCCATGCCGCCGTAAATCACCGCCGACGCGCCCGGACCGCGCGCCGTCGTATCGACGGGCAGGCCGAGGATCGCGCGCGCGTGCAGTTCGAACTCGGAAAAGCGCTGCGAGGCGAGCGTGACGAGCCCCGTGTCGTGCGGACGCGGGCTCACCTCGGAAAACCATACCTCGTCGCCGCGCACGAACAGTTCCACGCCGAACAGGCCGCGCCCGCCCAGCGCCTCGGTGACCTTGTGCGAAATCTCGCGCGAGCGTTCGAGCGCCTTCGCGCTCATCGGCTGCGGCTGCCACGATTCGACGTAGTCGCCGTCTACCTGAAGGTGGCCGATCGGATCGCAGAAGTACGTTTGCACCTGGCCGCTCGCCGGATCGACGGCTCGCACGGTCAACTGCGTGATCTCGTAGTCGAAGTTGATGAAGCCTTCGACGATCACGCGCCCGCGATTCACGCGGCCGCCCGCGAGCGCATATTCCCAGGCGCGCTCGACGTCGGCTTCGCTGCGCACGACCGACTGCCCCTTGCCCGAGGACGACATCACCGGCTTCACCACGCACGGATAGCCGACCTTGGCGACGCCCGCCTTCAGTTCGTCGAGCGAATCGGCGAAGGCATAGGGCGAGGTGGCGAGACCGAGTTCCTCGGCGGCCAGACGCCGGATGCCCTCGCGATTCATCGTGAGTTGCGCGGCGCGCGCGGTGGGGATCACCTCGGCGACGCCTTCGGCTTCGACGGCGGCGAGAGCGTCGGTGGCGATCGCCTCGATTTCGGGCACGACGAGATGCGGGCGTTCGGCGTCGATGAGCGCGCGCAGCGCCGTGGGATCGGTCATGTCGATCACGTGCGCGCGATGCGCGACCTGCTGGCCCGGCGCGTTTTCGTAGCGATCGACGGCGATCACTTCAACGCCGAGACGCTGCAGCGCGATGATCACTTCCTTGCCTAGCTCGCCTGCGCCCAGCAGCATGACACGGGTGGCGGAAGCGGATAGCGGCGTGCCGATGCGGGGGCGGGTCTGCATGATGTCTCCAGGAATGGCGGTATGGCGCAAATGCGTAAGAGCGCCGATGTTAACACGCGGCATCGGCACGGCGCGGCGCTTTGGGACGCCCGCGAGCGCCCGTTTCAGGCGCGTGGCGCGCACGTTTGCGCTCGCATGCTGCAGCGCGGTGCGTTACGCTTACGCCTT
This sequence comes from Paraburkholderia sp. J76, assembly GCF_905220295.1. Taxonomy (NCBI): domain Bacteria; kingdom Pseudomonadati; phylum Pseudomonadota; class Betaproteobacteria; order Burkholderiales; family Burkholderiaceae; genus Paraburkholderia; species Paraburkholderia sp. J76. The sequence goes on along the minus strand of NZ_CAJMZJ010000016.1, from coordinate 67,220 downwards.
CGCCGATTACGAGGAACGATGCGATGCCTATCAGCCAGACGCTGAGCCACACGCCGAGCCAGATGCCGGGCCAGACGGCAAGCCAGACGCCGACGGGGAATTCGCGCGCGGCCCGAGGCGTATTCGCGCGAAAGCTCGCCTCGCGCACGGCGATGGTTGCCGCGGCCCTGCTGGTTTGCGCATGCAAGCTGCCCGTGCACACGGACGCGTCCGCGCCGCTGCCCGATCCGTTCAATCCCGCCACGACGCAACTGCTCGACAACACGCACTGGCAGCTCACGGAGTGGAAGCGCGCCGACGGCACGCTGCGCGCCGTGCCGGGCCCGAACGCCGACGCCGGCAACACCGCGAACCCCGACGCGCGCCCCATCACGCTCGACCTCTCGACCGAGAGCGGCCAACGCCGCGCGAGCGGTTTCTCGGGCTGCAACCGCTATTTCGGCGCCTATACGCTCAAGAACGGCCTGCTCTCGTTCAGCCAGCTCGGCGGCACGCGCATGGCGTGCATCGGCGCGGGCGGCGACATCGAAGGCGCATATCTGGAAGCGCTCGCGCACATCGCGCGCTCGGGCGTGCAGATGCGCCCTCCGCAATCGCTCTTTCTCGTGCTCGAAAACGGCGACCGCCTGACTTTCGCCGCGCAAAGCGCCGAGCAAGGCGGCAGCCCGCCCTCGACGCCGGGCGCCGCCTCCGACGCCAAACCGGCGCAGTGAACGCTGCGCGCATGAGCCGCCGCGCCCTTGTCCGGCGCGGCTCTTTTTTTGTTGCGCGCGAACCAAAGCGGCGCGCGCAGGGTCTTTGGCGTGTCGGGCGCGCAACGCCCGCGTGGCCACGCGCAACACTGCCCTCGGGCGGATGGCGGTGCGCCGGGGCCGAACGGTTACACTCCACACGTCGCACACCTTCTCTACGTACATCTTTGGCATGCACACGGTAGTTCCTGGCTGGTTCGGCGTTTCGGCCGTCTGGTTCATCCCTCTGATCTGGCGTCTCGTCAAGTCCGTGCTGCCGGGCGGCGCGGGCCTGCGCGGCCCCGGCACGATCCGGCTCTGGCTCGGCTTCGCCGGCGTGCTCCTCGCAAGCTGCGCACTCGAAGCGAAGCTCATCGACATCGCCGGTTTCGACGCGCTCGGGCATGCGCTTGCGGGCGGGCTCGGCAAACTCATCGGCCACGCCGCCGCGCCGCTCGCCATGACGGGGCTCCTCCTCGTGAGCTTGCCGTGGCTGCTCGACTTCCATTGGCGCGAATTCCTCGCCTGGGCCGACATCTCGCTCGGGCTCGGCTTGAACATCCGCCCCGCGCGCGAGACCGAAGACAGTCCGCGCCGCGAACGCCGCAGCCGCCGCGCCGCCGCATCGGATGAGGGACTTCCCGCGCATAGCGCCGCCACCGTAAATCCGCCGATGCCGGGCGACGGCGCGCGACGCAAGCGGCCGACGATCTGGCGGCCGCCGGCGCGCGAAGCACGCGAAGGCCGCGATCACTCGCGTACAACGGGCGCAATGGCCGCGGGATTGGGCGCGGCGTCGACGGTCGCCGCCGCACAGGATGCTTTCGCGGAGAGTGCGTTGCGGCGTGCCGAACCGGCCTTGCGCGGTCCCGCCGATCCCCCCGCGGCATGGGCGCGCACCGAGCCGACGGCAGCAGCCGACTGGCTGCGCGGCACGCGTGCCCCGGTGCAAACGCCGCCTGTGGCTACGCCGCGAGCGCAGATGGAGCCGCTGCGCACGCCGTTGCCGCAAGGCACGCCCATCGGCGATGCGCGCCGCCAGCCGGCGCGGGGCGCGAGCGCAGTCTCAGACGTGGCGGGCGCGCCAGGCCTCGGCGTGCAACCCAACGCCCCGCGGCGCGCCGAGCCGGGCCAAACCCGCCCGGCCATGGCCGCCGCGATGGCTGGCGCCGGCGCGCGAGCGGCTTCGGCTGCGGTGCAAGGTACTTCGATCGCGGCCGCTCCCGCCGCGGCCGCCGCGCGGAGTGCCGTGTTCGGCTCAGCGCCGGCGCCGCTCGATCCGCTGACTTCGCCGTTCGCACAACCCGTCATGCCGCGCCGCACGGCACCGCCGCCCGCGGCAGGCAGCACGGCGGCGCGCGCCGCAGCCGCGGCGCCCCCGCGCGTCGCGAAGCCGCCGCGGCCGTACGTCTGGCAGGGGCAACCCGCGCGCGTGAACCCGCGCCCACCCATGACGGCGCCGCGGAATGCGACGTTAGCGCCGTTCGCCTCGCAACTGGCCGACACGCCACCCGCCACGCCCGCTTACTCGCGCCTTGCGCCGACCGGCGCGTCGCAAGCGGAAGGGCCGCTCTCGACAAGCGTGCTCGAAACCTTGCGCTCGATCGAAGAAAACGCCGCTCGCTGGACGACGCTCGCCGGCGCAAGCCTCGCACGGCGCACCCTCGATGAAGCAAGCACGCCCGCCCGCGAGGAAGAGACGCGCGCGCAGTTCCCGAGTGCCGCGCCGGAGATTTCGATAGCGGCGGCGCCCGTAACGCCTGCTCCGGTCGAACAGCAGGACGACGGCTACGTTTCACCAAATCCGGTCGTGCACTCGCCTGAGGAGGCGCACGCCGCGTACGGCGCCCCCAGCGCTGCCGGAACTCCCAGCCCCGCGCCATTCGAGCCGGATCCGGTCAGCGCGGTCGAGACGCCCGCGCCGATGCCCGCGCAACCGATGCCTGCGCACGAAACCACGCAGGCAGCGCCGCGCGTCGAGCCCGTTCCGGCTATGGCGACAGAGGCCGCAACGCCGTCGCCCTGGCCGACGCTGGATCACGGCATGCCGTGGATCATGCTCGACGACGACCAACCGGCCGCCGCACCCATCGAAACGCCCGCCGCCGAGCCGTTCTACACGTTCACGCCGTCCATGGCGCAGGGGGAGGAGCGCGCAGCGAGCGCGCCGGCCGAACCGCCCGCGCCCGCCGCATCCCGCGAGGTGCACGACGCACACGCCCCGCTCGACCCATCGGCTGCGTCGAACATCGTGCACTTCCCCCGCCTCGATCGCGAGGCATCGCCCGACGACATCGTGACGCTCGCGCATCACGCAGCGCCCAAGGGCGAGCAACCGCTTGACGCAGCCACCCGCGGCGAGTCCGCGCACGGCACTCACGGCAGCCCGTTCGACGCCGCGCCTTCGCCGGCGGCGCAGCAAAAGGCGAGCGAGTCTTTCGCGCCCGTCGATGCGCACCCCGCGTCTTTCGAAGAAGCGCGAGAGGCGGCAAACGCAGTGGCCGAGGCGCTGCCGGCCATTAGCGCGGCAGCAACCCCGCCGTGGGTCGCCGAACCGCAGCCGGAAAGCCGTCCTGCGCCGGCCGCAGTCACGTCCGCGCCGCACCCCGCGTCGCCCGTTGCGATACCCATTGCGATGCCCGTTGCCGCGCCCTACCCCGCCGTCGTGCCCGAAAACGGCGCTGCGAGTGCCGCCTTCGAGCCCGAGCCTGAAGCGATCGATCCACCCGCAGCAATCGAACCAATCGAACCAATCGAAGCACCCGAGCCCGTAGCCCAGCGCGCTCCCGTGCGCGGCCACGCGCCCACGTCCTTCGTGTTCGAGCCGCTCAGCGCGTCGGCGGTCGAACTGCCGGGACTCGATCTCCTCGAACGCGCATCGTCCGAGATCGAGCCCGTCTCCGAGCAGAAGCTCGCCGAAACCAGCCAGCTCATCGAGCAGCGACTCCAGGAGTTCAAGGTCCCCGTGACGGTGGTCGGCGCCTCGGCGGGCCCGGTCATCACGCGCTTCGAAGTGGAACCCGCGCTCGGCGTGCGCGGCAGCCAGATCGTGGGCTTGATGAAGGATCTTTCGCGCGGCCTCGGCCTCACGTCGATCCGCGTGGTCGAAACGATTCCCGGCAAGACCTGCATGGGCCTCGAATTGCCGAACGCGCGCCGCCAGATGATCCGCCTCTCCGAGATTCTCGAATCGGCGCCGTACCATCGCTCGCAATCGAAACTCACGATCGCGATGGGCAAGGACATCGTCGGCCATCCGATCGTCACCGACCTCGCCAAGGCGCCGCACATGCTCGTGGCCGGCACGACCGGTTCGGGCAAGTCGGTGGCGATCAACGCGATGATCCTTTCGCTCCTCTACAAGGCGACGCCCGAGGACGTGCGGCTCATCATGATCGACCCGAAGATGCTCGAGCTTTCCGTCTACGAAGGCATTCCGCATCTGCTCGCGCCGGTCGTGACCGACATGAAGCTCGCCGCCAACGCGCTCAACTGGTGCGTGGGCGAAATGGAGAAACGCTACCGGCTGATGTCGGCGGTGGGCGTGCGCAATCTCGCGGGTTTCAACCAGAAGATCCGCGACGCCGAAGCAAACGAGCGCAAGATCGGCAACCCGTTCTCGCTCACGCCGGAAGCGCCCGAACCGCTCTCGCCGCTGCCGATGATCGTGGTCGTGATCGACGAGCTTGCCGACCTCATGATGGTTGCGGGCAAGAAGATCGAGGAATTGATCGCGCGTCTCGCGCAGAAGGCGCGCGCCGCCGGCATCCACCTGATCCTCGCGACGCAGCGCCCTTCGGTGGACGTGATCACGGGCCTCATCAAGGCGAACATTCCGACGCGCGTGGCGTTCCAGGTGTCGTCGAAGATCGACTCGCGCACGATCCTCGACCAGATGGGCGCGGAGTCGCTGCTCGGCCAGGGCGACATGCTGTTTCTGCCGCCCGGCACGGGGTATCCGCAACGCGTGCACGGGGCGTTCGTGGCCGACGAGGAAGTGCACGCCGTGGTGGAGTATCTGAAGCAGTTCGGCGAGCCCGAGTATGTCGAAGGCATTCTCGACGGCCCCGCAAGCGAGGGCGCACCGCAGGATCTGTTCGGCGACTCGCCCGAGGCCGAAGCCGACCCGCTCTACGACGAGGCCGTGGCCTTCGTCGTGCGTACCCGACGCGCGTCGATCTCGTCGGTGCAGCGGCAACTGCGCATCGGCTATAACCGCGCCGCGCGCCTGGTCGAGCAGATGGAAGCGGCCGGTCTTGTTTCGCCGATGGGCATCAACGGCAGCCGCGAAGTGCTCGTGCCCGGCGGCGGTCAGGCCGAATGAAAGAAGGCGCGAACCGTGCGTTTCGCGCCTTCTTTCCTCATCGAGACATCACTGCGCGACGAACTTGAAATCGACCGGCGAGCCGATCTCCACGCGCTTCGGGTTCGGCTCGAGAAGACCCGTTTGCTGATCGCGGCGGAACACGAAAGCGGTATCGCTGTTCTGGTTGCCCACGATGAGCCACTGCCCCGTCGGGTCGATCGCGAACTCGCGCGGCCCTTTCCCGAGGCTCGACTGGCGCCCCACGCGCTTCAGTTTCCCGCTGTCGCCATCGACGGCGAAGATCGAGATGTCGTTGGCGTCGCCGCGATTCGAGACGTAGAGGAACTTGCCATCCGGCGAAAGATGCAGCGCCGCCGCGCCCTGCTCGCCCTTGAAGCCCGGCTCCGCCAGTTTTTCCACCTGTTCCAGCTTCATGCGGCCATCCTGATACGCAAACACGGTCACGGTCGCAGCCAGTTCGCTCGTGAGATACGCGTGACGTCCGTCATTGCCGAAGATCAGATGGCGCGGGCCGCTGCCTGACTTCACATCCGTATAGCGCCACTCGGCGGGGCTCACGAGCCCGCGGCTGCCGTCCGGCGTATAGAGATAGGTCCAGAGCTTGTCGGTGCCGAGATCCTGCGTGAAGAGGTAGCGCCCATCCGGCGAAAACACCGTCGAGTGCACGTGCGCGTTGTCCTGACGCCCCTTCACCGGGCCGCCGCCCTCGTGATGCACGGTCAGCACGGCCTCGCCGAGCTTGCCGTCCTGCTGCACGGGCAGGACGGCGAAACTGCCGCCCGGATCGGCGGCGACCGAATAGTTCGCCACGAACAGATAGCGCCCATCCGGCGAAAGGCTCAGGTAGCACGGATCGTTGCCCTGCGCCGAAACCTTGTTGAGAAACGTGAGCTGACCGCTTGGGGCGTCGAAGCCGAACGCGCTCACGTCGCCGCGCAGGCTCGCGGGACCGTTGTCGCCCGGCAGTTCGTTCACGGCGTAGACGAAGCGGTTGTCCTTGCTCACCACGAGAAACGACGGGTTGACCGTCTTCGCCGCGCCGACCTGCTGCATGTCGCCCGTCTGCGTATCGAAGTGGTAGACGTAGAGGCCCTCGCTCTTGCCGCCCGTATAGGTGCCGACGATCAGGTTGTAGACACCGCCCGCGGGCGCGGTCGTGGAAGCGGATTGCGCGAACGCGTGCGTCGCGGCGACGGAAGCCATGATGACAACACCTTTGATGATCTGGGTCAGGAGATGCGCGGGTCCGCGCGCGGACCGGCGCACACCGGTAGATAAGCGGGAGGGCACGGGCACGGCGTTTGCAACAGCACGGCGAGGGAACATGTCGACCTCCTTTTTCTTGTCGATGCCGGGGACACCGGGCCAGTATAAGAGAGGTCGCGAGCGCCCGCGCGGCAAGCGCGCAGCGCGAACCCGCTGGCAAGCGCGCGGAAAACGAGCGCGAAAAATGAAGCAACCAGGGAATCGACGCAAAGATTCAAACCCCGCCGCAACCACGGAGCCGTCATGAACATTCACGTCGCCATCGGGCCGCTCGTCGCGCTCATCGCAGGCATTCTGATTCTCGCCGTGCCGCGCCTGCTCAATTACATCGTCGCGCTGTACCTGATCATCATCGGCATCATCGGGCTGTTTGGCGTGGGCGGTCATCTGTAACCCGCCTGCTTACGCTTGCTCACGTTTGCTGACGCAATGTTGACGCAAGCGAGATGAGTATTTGCACGTGCTGCCACGCAAAACGCATTGCGCTGGCAGCCCCCCTGCCACTACTCTTGTGCGTGCATGCCCCGCGCAGCGACCCGCGCGCGGCGAGCGGCTTCGTTTTCGAGCAACGCTGTCAATCTGCTTACTATGCCCGCACCCATTGAAGACTACGCATTGATCGGCGACGGCCACACGGCCGCGCTAGTTTCCCGCGCCGGTTCCATCGACTGGCTCTGCTGGCCGCGCTTCGACTCGGGGGCCTGCTTCGCCGCCCTGCTCGGCACCGAGGAAAACGGCCGCTGGCTCATTGCGCCCGCGCAACCGGAAGATGGCGCAAAAGTCGAGATCAAGACCACGCGCCGCTATCGCGGCGACACGCTGATCCTCGAAACCGATTTCGAAACGCCCGAAGGCGCGGTGACGCTCATCGACTTCATGCCGCCCGGCAACGGCTGGTCCGAACTCGTGCGCATCGTCGTGGGGCGGCGCGGCACCGTGCGCATGGAAAGCCACTTCGTGCTGCGCTTCGACTATGGCTTTTCGGTGCCGTGGGTGAGCCGCCTCACCTACGAGAGCGGCATCAAGGCGACGGTGGGCCCGGACACGGTCGTACTGCGCACGCCCGTGGATCTCCAGGGCGAAAACATGCACACGGTCGCGCAGTTCGACGTGAAAGAAGGCGAACGCGTGCCGTTCTCGCTTTCCTATGCGGCTTCGCACCTGCGTCTGCCGCCGCCGCGCGACCCGTTCACGGCGCTTGCCCGCACCGAAAACTTCTGGACCGAATGGGCCTCGCGCAGCACCGTGGAAGGCCGCTGGGCCGAACCGATCCGCCGCTCGCTCATCACGCTCAAGGCGCTGGCCTACGAGCCCACGGGCGGCATCGTCGCGGCGCCCACCACGTCGCTGCCCGAACAGTTGGGCGGCACGCGCAACTGGGACTACCGCTACTGCTGGCTGCGCGACGCGACCATCACGCTGCTCGCGATGATGCGCGGCGGCTACTACGACGAGGCGCGCGCCTGGCGCGCATGGCTCGGCCGCGTGATGGCGGGTTCGCCCTCGCAGTTGCAGATCATGTACGGACTCGCGGGCGAGCGCCGTCTGCCCGAATTCGAACTCGACTGGCTGCCGGGCTACGAAGGCGCGAAGCCGGTGCGCGTGGGCAACAACGCGGTCGGCCAGTTGCAGCTCGACGTGTACGGCGAAGTCATGAACGCACTGCACCTCGCGCGCGTGGGCGGCCTCCAGGCCGACGACACGGCATGGTCGATCCAGTGCGCGATGCTCGAACATCTGGAGACGATCTGGACCGCGCCCGACGAAGGCATCTGGGAAACGCGCGGCGGCCGCCAGCATTTCACGTTTTCGAAGGTGATGGCGTGGGTCGCGTTCGACCGCGCGATCAAATCGGCGGAAAAATTCGACCTGCCGGGGCCGCTCGATCACTGGCGCGAACTGCGCTCGACGATCCACGCCACCATCTGCGAGCGCAGCTTCAACAAGGATCTGAATTCCTTCACGCAGATCTACGGCGGCACCGACCTCGACGCGAGCCTGCTGCTCATGCCGCTGGTCGGCTTCCTGCCTGCCCAGGATCCGCGCATCGCCGGCACGGTCGCGGCTATCGAGCGCGACCTCCTGTGCGAAGGCTTCGTGATGCGCTATCGCACCACCGACTTCAACGACGGACTGCCGCCGGGGGAAGGCACCTTCCTCGCGTGCAGCTTCTGGATGGTCGACAACCTCGCCCTGCAAGGCCGCATGGACGACGCACGCCAGATGTACGAGCGCCTGCTGTCGCTTGCCAACGACGTGGGTTTGCTCGCCGAGGAATACGACCCCATTGCGGGGCGGCTGGTCGGCAACTTCCCGCAGGCGTTCTCGCACGTGGCGCTCGTGCATACGGGCTTGAACCTCATGCAGCACGAGCAGGAAATGGCGAAGGAAACGGGACATCCGGCGGTCGACGGTGCGTCGGCCGAGCCGGTTGTTGCATCCGCATCGTAAATGTTCGAAAGCGCCTGGACGTTTTCGTGGGCTGGGGTACACTAGGGTTGCTGCGTTGCACAACAGCCGGGCGCAGCAATACTGTCCGCGCCGCCTGGCAACGGGGCGAACGCGTGTGCCGCCGTGCAGCGCGCCTGCAGCCGACCGCTGCGGGCACGCATACGGGTCCGCCCGCGGGTCTGCCCTCATTAAAGCCCTCTAGGCGGCGGCCGATAAACAACCTGATTGACTGACCGACCAACCTTGCCGGCCCGCATCTGCCCCGCGCGTCACCCGCGCGCGCTCCGGGTGCGAACCGCTCCTTGAAGAAGCCGGAGCGCCCATGCTCTATCAAATCCGTGAATTCCAGCGCGCGTTGCTCAGCCCGCTGACCGCCTGGGCCCAGGCCGCCTCGAAATCGTTCTCGAATCCCACGAGCCCGTTTTCTCTCGTGCCGGGCGCCACGCGCTTTGCCGCAGGCTACGAACTGCTCTATCGCCTCGGCAAGGACTACGAGAAGCCCGAGTTCAACCTTCGCCAGATCGTGAAGGACGGCTTCAATATTCCGATCGTCGAGCAGACCATCATCGAGAAACCGTTCTGCCGCCTGCTGCGCTTCAAGCGCTACGCCGACGACACCGCCGCCGTGGCCGCGTTGAAGGACGAGCCCGCGGTGCTGGTGTGCGCGCCGCTCTCGGGCCACCACGCCACGCTCCTGCGCGACACCGTGCGCACGCTGCTGCAGGACCACAAGGTGTACATCACCGACTGGGTCGACGCGCGTATGGTGCCGCTCGAAGCCGGTGCGTTCCATCTCGACGACTACGTGGCGTATATCCAGGAATTCATCCGCCACATCGGCGCGAAGAACCTGCATGTGCTCTCGGTCTGCCAGCCCACGGTGCCGGTGCTCGCGGCCATCTCGCTCATGGCGAGCCGCGGCGAGGACACGCCGCTCACGATGACGATGATGGGCGGCCCGATCGACGCGCGCCGCAGCCCCACCGCCGTCAACTCGCTCGCCACCGAACACTCGCTCGACTGGTTTGCGAACAACGTGATCCACACGGTGCCGGCGAACTATCCGGGCGAAGGGCGCGAAGTGTATCCGGGCTTCCTGCAGCATGCGGGTTTCGTCGCGATGAATCCGGGCCGCCACACCACGGCGCATTGGGACTTCTACAAGAGCCTGTTGCGCGGCGACGAAGAGGACGCCGAAGCACATCGTCAGTTCTACGACGAATACAACGCAGTGCTCGACATGGCCGCCGAGTATTACCTCGAGACGATCCGCACCGTGTTCCAGGATTTCAGTCTCGCCGAAGGCACGTGGGACGTGGCGGGCGAACGCGTGCGCCCGCAGGATATTCGCGACACGGCGCTCTTCACTATCGAAGGCGAACTCGACGACATCTCCGGCGCGGGCCAGACGCGCGCCGCGCACGATCTGTGCACGGGCATTCCCGAAGCGGACAAGCATCATCTGACCGCCGAGAAATGCGGCCACTACGGCATCTTCTCGGGCCGCCGCTGGCGCACGATCATCTACCCGCAGTTGCGCGATTTCATCCGCCAGCACCAGCAGGCCGCTGGCCGCACGGGCAAGGAATCTTCCGCCCGCGGCCGCTCCGCGCAGGGCGCTGTCGCCTGACGAAGGCTCGCGCGCCGTACACGCCAGCAGCAAAACCCACGCGCCGTCCCAGGACGGCGCGTGGCGTTTGTGGAGCGTGAAACGATCTCGCGTACTACTTGCGCATCAGATACGCGAGCAGCATTTCCGTGTTGAGCTGAATGATTTCCGCGCGCTCGGCGCTCGTGCTGAAGTCGCGACCGAGCGTGGCGTTGAGCGTGTAGCGGTTCGACACGATGTAATAGCCCATGCCCGAGAGCGTCACATAGAGCCGCAACGGGTCGATGCTCGGGCGGAACAATCCCGCGGATTCGCCGCGCGTGAGAATCGAGCCGAGCGTCGCCACGATGGGCGAGATCATCTCGCGAATTCGTGTGGACTTCTGCATATATCGCGCCTCGTGCAGATTCTCGTTGTTCACGAGCCGCAGCAGTTCGGGATTGTCGCGATAGTAGTCCCACACGAAATGCGCGAGCCGCGTGATCGCCTCGACGGGTGCGAGCCCCGAGAGATCCAGCGCGCGTTCGGCTTCATTGAGCGCGCCGAATGCATGCTCGAGCACTGCCGTGAACAGTTGCTCCTTGCTGCCGAAGTAGTAATAGAGCATGCGCTCGTTGGTTTCCGCGCGACGCGCGATCTGGTCGACGCGTGCGCCGAACAGGCCGCCATTGGCGAATTCTTCCGCCGCGGCGAGCAGAATGCGGCGGCGGGTGCCTTCAGGATCTCTTTTGATTTTTGGCTGATTCATGGTGGCAGGATCTCGTTAAGCCGCGTTGTCCGGTTTACGCTGTCGGGCCGTACCACGCCGAATCTCTCCTGGCGGGCAGCAACAACGTTGTGCGGGGCGCGCCAGGTTAATGGACAGACACCCTCCGACCTACGGTCTTGCGTTCCGTCTCGTTCGTTTGATGTCGTTGCGAGCCGACATCGGCCTTCCCCCTGGTTGCTTCGTGCGAGACGCAATGCGAGCCGCCTGGGCATTGCATCCGCGCTTTACGTCTACTGATTCCCCCCTCCACCGCAAAGCGCTTCGCATTAAGCGCTTTGATTATGGCACATGGTCCGCCGATGGCAATGTGGGAAATCGGCGATAATGCAAGCTTTGGCGCTGTGCGTGCGCGCTCTGTCAGGCCCGCTGCGAAACCCTCCGCGCGGCCATGTGCGCCCAAGCTCACGCCCGCGCCCGCCCCGCCCCGATGTAGCGAACGTGAACGATCCCAAAACACTCGCAGATCGCATCGAAGATCTGCTGCCCCAGACCCAATGCACGAAGTGCGGCTACGACGGCTGCCGGCCCTATGCCGAAGCCGTCGCCGCCGGCGCCGCCAACTACAATCAGTGCCCGCCCGGCGGCCTGGAAGGCGTCGAGCGCCTCGCGAAACTGCTCGGCAAACCCGTCATCCCCATCAATCCGGACAACGGCGTGGAACGTCCGCGGCCGGTGGCGTTCATCGACGAGCAACTGTGCATCGGCTGCACGCTGTGCATGCAGGCATGTCCCGTCGACGCGATCGTTGGCGCGCCCAAGCAGATGCACACCATCGTCAAGGATCAATGCACGGGCTGCGATCTATGCGTCGCGCCCTGCCCCGTCGACTGCATAGCAATGATTCCCGTTACGGGCGACGCGACCGGCTGGGACGCCTGGACGCAGCAGCGGGCCGACGAAGCCCGCGCGCGCCATGACCGGCGCATGGCGCGCCAGGCCGCCGAGCGCCACGCGGCCGAGGCGCGCGCCGCGGCGCGCCGCGCGGCCACGAGGACCCCGCAAGCCGATGCATCCCACAAGGCGCAAGACGCCGCCACGCAACCTGCAAGCCCTCCCGCCGACGACGCCGAAGCGAAGAAGAAAGCGATCATCCAGGCGGCGCTCGAACGCGCGCGCCGCAAGAAGGCGGAAATGGCCGAACAGGGTGCGGGACCGCGCAACGTCGAGCATGTGAGCGCCGACGTGCAGGCGCAGATCGATGCCGCCGAGGCGCGCCGCAAGCGCCTCGGTATCGAGTCGAGTGCATCGGACACTGCGCGCGACGACGACAAGCCCGCGCCCTAGCGCAACGCCCGACCCCAGGCCCCACGCACAACGAGCATGAACGCCACCAAGCGCCGCGCCATCTACGAAACGCTGCAAAGCCTCAATCCGCATCCCACGACCGAGCTGGAATACAGCACGCCGTTCGAACTCCTGATCGCCGTGATGCTCTCCGCGCAAGCCACCGACGTTTCCGTGAACAAGGCCATGCGCCGGATGTTTCCGGTCGCCAACACGCCGGAAACGGTGCTCGCGCTGGGCGAGGAAGGCGTGGCCGATTACATCAGGACGATCGGGCTTTATCGCACCAAGGCCAAGAACGTCATTGCGACCTGCCGCATCCTGATCGAGCAATACGGCGGCGAAGTGCCGCCCACGCGCGAGGCGCTCGAAGCGCTGCCCGGCGTGGGACGCAAGACCGCGAACGTCGTGCTCAACACGGCCTTCGGCCAGCCGACGATTGCCGTCGACACGCATATCTTTCGGGTTGCGAACCGAACGGGACTCGCGCCCGGCAAGGACGTGCGCGCCGTCGAGGTTGCGCTCGAAAAATTCACGCCACCCGAGTTTCGCCACGACGCGCATCACTGGCTCATCCTGCATGGCCGCTATGTGTGCAAGGCGCGCCGGCCCGAATGCTGGCATTGCGTGATCGAGCCGCTATGCGAGTTCAAGCCGAAAACGCCGCCGCCGGACCTCTGAGCGCGTGCATGCCGCCGGGCGTAAAATGATCCGCTCACGCATCGCACGACCACGCTTCACCCCTACGACCGACTCAAGATGTTCAATCCCAGCCGCGACGAAGTCCGCCGCTTTTTCACCGAGACCTGGCGCAAGCAGCGCGCGGGAGAAATCCTCACGCCGCTAGAGGCGATTGCCGCCGACTGGATCGTCGAGCACCCCGAATATCACGCCGAACTCGCCGATGCCGATGCGGCCACCGCGCAGGATTACTCGCCCGAGCGCGGCCAGAGCAATCCGTTCCTGCATCTGTCGATGCATCTGGCGATCAGCGAGCAGATTTCGATCGACCAGCCGCCCGGCATCCGCGCCGCGCACGAGCGGCTCGCCGCGCGCCTCGGCTCCACGCACGACGCGCAGCACGCGATCATGGAGTGCCTCGGCGAAACGATCTGGGAAGCGCAGCGCACGAACACGCCCCCCGACACCGACGCCTATCTCATGCGCATCGAGCGCCGCGCTTCCCGCGACTGACGCACGACCGAAGCGCGACCGAAGCGCGGTCTCGCGGCAAACGAAGCCGCAAAAAAACACCCCGCGAACGCCTCGCCGAAAACGAGGCCCGTGCGGGGTGTTTCACATGATGCGGCACGCATGGCGCGCCGCCTTCACGCTTATTTCTTGTTGACGAGGTCGCCGTTCAGCGATTCGATGTACGCCGCGAGGTCCTTCATATCGCTCTGCGAAAGATTCTGCACCTGCGCCTGCATGATCGGATTGTTGCGGCCGAGGTGCGGGTTGCTCGCGCCCATCTGGTACTGGCGCAGCGCCCAGTAGATGTAGTCGGCATGCTGGCCGGCGAGCTTCGGATATTCGGGGCTCACGGGCTTGTTCAGTCCCGCGCCGTGGCAGGCCGCGCAGTTGTGGGTCTCGGCGAGAACCTTGCCATTGGAGGCGTCGGCCGCGTGCGCAGGATGCAGCGCGAGCGCGCCGGCCAGCGCGAGCCCGGCGAACGCGAACTTGATAGTTGCACCGGCAAACGAAGGCACAGCCGTGTAGGGCTTGTTCATGGATTCTCCACCTGCCGGTTATTTATTCGGATTGTCTTTCGACGCAGCCGTTTGCGACGCATAGTAGGCCGCGATGTCGGCGATGTCCTGTTCGGTGAGCGAGGACGCGATGGCGTGCATCGTTTCGAAATGCCGGTCGCCCTTCTTGTACGCGAGCAACGCATTCATGATGTACTGCGCGTTCTGGCCGCCCAGAATGGGCACGTGGTAGACCTCGGGGTAAGCGGTGCGGTAGTCGGGAATACCATGACAGCCGATACACATCGCCACCTTGTCCTGACCCGCCTTCGCGTTGCCCACGACGTCCGCGTGAGCCGTGACCGCGAAGCACGCCAGCATGGTTATTGCGCCCGCGATGACGTGCTTGCCGACAATTTTTTTCATAGCATCCAACCTGGCTTGAGGGGATTCGAACGCCCGAACCGCAGGCCACGGCCTGCGCCGCATTACTGCTGTTTTACTTTTGGGGTCGCCGTGCAGGCCGAAAAAAATCGGTCCGAGTATACCGCGACGCCGCGCCGCCCGTCCACCGGCCGCGCCACGCCTGGCGGGCCTCAGCGCGCCTCGCGGGGCGCCCCCGCGGTGGCGCCGCAGTTCCGCGCGAGCCTCGCAGCGGCCCGGCGCGCCGGCTCGCCGGCAGGCAACCCGGAGGAACCCTGGCACGCGCAACCGTGCCCCAAAGCGCGGACCCAACGATACGCGGTGGCGCGCCGACGCAACACCCCATCTGACTTATACTGGGATTTTTTTCCCAGCGAGCGGATTCACCATGCGCGCCACGCGTTTCGAAGGCTCATCGCAGTACGTCGCCACCGACGATCTCAAGCTCGCGGTCAACGCCGCGATCACGCTCAAGCGTCCCCTGCTCATCAAGGGCGAGCCCGGCACGGGCAAGACCATGCTGGCCGAGGAAGTGGCCGCGGCGCTGGGTATGCCGCTCATGCAGTGGCACGTCAAGTCCACCACGAAGGCGCAGCAAGGGCTCTACGAGTACGACGCGGTCTCGCGCCTGCGCGACTCGCAGCTCGGCGACGAACGCGTGAAGGACATCGCCAACTACATCGTGAAGGGCGTGCTGTGGCAGGCGTTCGAGTCGGACGAGCAAAGCGTGCTGCTCATCGACGAAATCGACAAGGCCGACATCGAATTCCCGAACGACCTGTTGCGCGAACTCGACCGCATGGAGTTCTATGTGTACGAGACGCGCCAGCTCGTGAAGGCGAAGCAGCGTCCGCTCGTCATCATTACGTCGAATAACGAAAAGGAGCTGCCCGACGCCTTCCTGCGCCGCTGCTTCTTCCACTACATCAGCTTTCCCGATCCGGCCACGATGCAGCGCATCGTCGAGGTGCACTATCCCGGCATCCGCAAGGAACTGCTCAACGCGGCCATGGAAAGCTTCTTCGAGCTGCGCAACGTCGCGGGCCTGAAGAAAAAGCCGTCCACTTCCGAACTGCTCGACTGGCTCAAGCTCCTGCTCGCCGAAGAAGTTCCGCCCTCGGCGCTGCGCGCGGCCGACGGCTCGAAGTCCATGCCGCCGCTCGCGGGCGCGCTGCTCAAGAACGAGCAGGACATGACGCTGTTCGAGCGCCTCATCTACATGAACCGCCACAATCGTTGACCAGGACGCCGCGCGCGAAAGCCGGAGACACCGCATGCTGATCGACTTCTTCTACACGCTGCGCGACGCGAAGCTGCCGGTTTCCGTGAAGGAGTACCTCACGCTCGTCGAAGCGCTCAAGGAGCGCGTGATCGCGCCCTCGCTCGACGACTTCTACTACCTCGCGCGCATGACGCTCGTGAAAGACGAGCAGTATTTCGACCGCTTCGATCAGGCGTTCGGCGCGTATTTCCGCGGCATCGAGAAGAAGTCCGAGCTTGCCTTCGAGATTCCCGAAGACTGGCTCAAGAAGCGCCTCGCGCGCGACTTCACGCCGGAACAGCGCGCGCAGATCGAAGCGATGGGCGGCCTCGACAAGCTCATGGAGCGCCTGAAGGAACTCTTCGAGGAGCAGAAGGAGCGCCACGAAGGCGGCAGCAAGTGGATCGGCACGGGCGGCACGTCGCCCTTCGGCCACGGCGGCTACAACCCCGAGGGCATCCGCATTGGCGGTGAAGGCGGCCAGCGCAGCGCCGTGAAAGTGTGGGACGCGCGCGCGTATCGCGACTACGACGACCAGGTCGAAATCGGCACGCGCAACATCAAGGTCGCGCTGCGGCGGCTGCGCCGCTTCGCGCGCGAAGGCGCCGCCGAAGAACTCGATCTGAACGACACCATCCGCAGCACGGCCGCGAACGCGGGCTGGCTCGACCTCAAGATGGTGCCGGAGCGCCACAACAACGTGAAAGTGCTGATGCTGCTCGACGTGGGCGGCTCGATGGACGATCACATCAAGCGAACGGAAGAGCTGTTCTCGGCGGCCAAGGCCGAGTTCAAGCATCTGGAGTTCTACTACTTCCACAACTGCGTGTACGACTATCTGTGGAAGAACAACCGCCGCCGTCACGCCGAGCGCACGCCCACGTGGGACCTGCTGCACAAGTTCACGCCCGACTACAAGCTCATTTTCGTCGGCGACGCGACCATGAGCCCCTATGAAGTGCTCCAGCCCGGCGGCTCGGTCGAGTACAACAACCCGGAAGCGGGCGCCGTATGGCTGCGCCGTCTCGCCGACCAGTTCCCGCATTTCGCCTGGCTCAATCCCGAGCCCGAGCGACTATGGGAATACCGCCAGTCGGTGTCCGTCATCCGCGAGATTCTTGGCCACCGCATGTATCCGCTCACCGTCGCCGGGCTCGAAACGGCCATGCGCGTGCTGAGCAAATAGGCGCCAGCCGCTCCCGCCCTGTTCCGCTTTTCGAGGCGGCGCATACCTGAAAGCGTCTTCAGGCCGCGCCGCCCGAACCCGTCATAAATACGCAAAATCTGGAGACCATCCGCATGACCGCCCCTTCCCCTGACTTGCCCGCGGCTTTCAGGCCAGGACCGCTGCGGCCCTTCGCCGACACCTCGGTCGCCACGATCGTGGCCGGCTTCGTCGCGATGATGACCGGCTACACCAGCTCGCTCGTGCTGATGTTCCAGGCGGGCCAGGCCGCGCATCTTTCCGACGCGCAGATTTCCTCGTGGATCTGGGCGCTTTCCATCGGCATGGCCTTGACGACCATCGGCCTGTCGCTGTGGTTTCGCGCGCCTATCGTGGTCGCGTGGTCCACGCCGGGCGCGGCGCTCCTCGTCAGTTCGCTGCCTCACGTGCCCTACGCCGAGGCGATCGGCGCGTATATCGTGTGCGCCGTGCTGCTGACGGCCGTGGGCCTTACCGGCTGGTTCGACACGCTCATGAAGCGCATTCCCGCGGGCATCGCGGCGGCGCTGCTCGCGGGAATCCTGTTCGAGATCGGCATCGAGATCTTCCACGCCGCGCAGGTGCAAACGCCGCTCGTGCTCACGATGTTCTTCGGCTACCTGATCGTGAAGCGCTTCGTGCCGCGCTATGCGATCGTCGCGACGCTCGCGATCGGCATCGCCGCCGCCGCCGCACTCGGGCTGCTCGACTTCAGCCACTTCCGTGTAGCGGTGGCGAGGCCGGTGTTCACGATGCCGGCGTTCTCGCTCACGGCCGTGGTGAGCATCGGCATTCCGCTTTTCGTCGTGGCGATGGCCTCGCAGAACGTGCCCGGCATCGCCGTGCTGCGCGCCGACGGTTACGACCACACGGCCGCGCCCTCCGCGCCGCTCATCGCCACCACTGGCATCGCCTCGCTCGTGCTCGCGCCGTTCGGCTCGCACGGCGTGAATCTCGCGGCCATCACCGCGGCGATCTGCACCGGCCCGCACGCCCACGAAGACCGCACGAAACGCTATATGGCAGCCGTGTGGTGCGGCATCTTCTATCTGATCGCCGGCACCTTCGGCGCGACCATTGCGGCGCTGTTCGCGTCGTTCCCGCAGGCGCTCGTGGTGTCGATCGCGGCGCTCGCGCTGTTCGGCTCGATCATGAGCGGCCTTACCAACGCCATGCAGAACCCCAGGGAGCGCGAAGCGGCGCTCATCACCTTCATGGTGACGGCGTCCGGGCTCACGCTGCTTTCCATCGGCGCGGCGTTCTGGGGGCTCGTGGCAGGCGTCCTCACCCAGTTCGTGTTGAATGCGCGGCGCGCTTGATGGTGCGCGGCGCCGCTGGCACGCTGCGTGCGGCGCGTTTGGGATGCGCCAGACCCGCGCGAAACGCAACGCCAGGCGTTTCCGCCATAAAATAACGAAGCAAGCCGCGCCCGAACGGGCGGCAAAATGCGCCACGCCGGGCTTCTTGCGCCATCCGCGCGAGAAAACCCCGGCGGCGCAGCGCCTTTTTCGCGTTCCGCCCGGCGCGCCCTGGGTTCACGCCCGAAGCGCACCGGCCGTTCAACTCTCACCGCTGCAGGCGCGCACGCGCCCATAAGGCCTGACATGACTACCGCACTCGACCAGCTCAAGCAGTACACCACCGTCGTCGCCGATACGGGCGACTTCCAGCAATTCGTGCAGTACAAGCCGCAGGACGCGACGACCAATCCGTCGCTGATCCTCAAGGCGGTCCAGAAAGCGGAGTACCGCCCGCTGCTCGAAAAAACCGTGCGCGATCACGCGAGCGAATCGCTCGAGTCGATCATCGACCATCTGCTGATCGCGTTCGGCACCGAAATTCTCAAGATCATTCCGGGGCGCGTCTCGACCGAGGTGGACGCCCGCTTCTCCTTCGACACGAAAAAGTCGATCGACAAGGCGCACCACATCATCGATCTGTACAAACAGGCGGGCATCGGGCGCGAGCGCGTGCTGATCAAGCTCGCCTCCACCTGGGAGGGCATCCGCGCCGCCGAAGTGCTGCAGAAGGAGGGCATCCACTGCAACATGACGCTGCTGTTCTCGCTCGCGCAGGCCGCCGCGTGTGCCGAAGCGGGCGCGCAACTGATCTCGCCGTTCGTCGGCCGCATCTACGACTGGTACAAGAAGGCCAAGGGCGCCGACTGGGACGAAGCGAAGGACGGCGGCGCGAACGACCCGGGCGTGCAGTCGGTGCGCAAGATCTACGCGTACTACAAGAAGTTCGGCCACAAGACCGAGGTGATGGGCGCGAGCTTCCGCAACACGAGCCAGATCGTCGAACTGGCCGGCTGCGACCTGCTCACCATCAGCCCGGACCTGCTGCAAAAGCTCCACGACAGCGACGAGAAGATCGAGCGCAAGCTGTCGCCGGACGCGTTCAAGGACGCGAAAATCGAGCGCGTGGCCGTGGACGAGCCGTCGTTCCGCTTCCAGCTCAACGAAGACGCCATGGCGACCGAGAAGCTCGCGGAAGGCATCCGCGCGTTTGCCGCCGACGCCATCAAGCTGGAAAAGCTGATCGAGGAACTGCGCGCGAAGTAACGCGCCGAGGCGGCGTCCGCCACCGGGCGCCCGCCTGAGCAGAAGCACCAGCGGGGCCGCACACGAACCGTGTGCGGCCCCGCCTTTGCATGCCGCCCTGCAACGTCCGTTCCGGTCTGCGCTCTCGCAAACCCTGACGACACATGACTCGGTAACGCCCTGGCGCACGCCTAGAATCAGGGCAGCGGCGCATCCCGCCGCACGATCCGGCCCCGTGCGTGGCCTCGCGACACTGGCCGGCCAACGTCCCGTCCGCAAGGAAACCTACGATGCAAATCCAGCCCTATCTCTTTTACCCCGGCAATTGCGACGAAGCGATCGCGTTCTATGTCGAAGCGCTCGGCGCGAAGGAAGTCATGAAGATGCGCTTCAAGGAAGCGCCGCCGGACCCCGCCCGCCCCATGCCGCCCGAAATGGCCGAAAAGGTCATGCACGCGACGCTCCAGATCGGCGATGCGCAGATCATGGTGTCCGACGGCGGCTGCATGACGCAGAACGACAAGTTCCTCGGCTTCAGCGTCTCGCTGACCGGGTCGGACATCGCCACGGCCGAACGCTATTTCAACGCCCTCGCCAAGGGCGGCACGGTCACGATGCCGTTCGAGAAGACCTTCTGGTCGCCCGGCTTCGGCATGCTGACCGACAGGTTCGGCGTGCCGTGGATGGTCTCGGCGCCGCACGAGCAAGCCGCCTGAGGGAACACCTGAGGGGCACCGAGGGAACCGTCACGCCCTGCGGTGCGTCGCGGCGCGCTCGATGTTCCAGTGCGGTTCAGTGGCGAGGAGGAGCGCGCGCAGGCGCTCCACCTGCTCCTCCACGCGCAGGCTGAGCCAGTACGGTCCCTGCATCTGCGGCTCGGGGCAGCCCTGCGGCGTCGCCGCCATCTGTTCGTAGACGCTCGCGCCCTCCCTCCCGCCCTCCCGCTCACCAACCGGGCGCAGCGCCTGCTGCGCCGCCTCGGGATGCCGCCCGCCGCCAAAACGCAGCGCCCGCGCCGCGGCCAGGAGCGCCCGGCGCACGGTCTCGCTGCGCTGGGCGAACGCCACGCGCACGAGCGCCTGCTCGTAGCTTCCCGTACCCGTACAGAGCATCTCCAGCGCGCTCAGAAGCGAGCGATGCAGGCGCTGCACCTGCTCGAGCTGCGCGAGCGGCAAGTCGATCTCCTTGGCGACCGACGGCATCAACGCGCGCAGTTGCACGAGCCGCGCGTTCAGGCGCATGAAGGTCTGCGCCTGCTCGTCGGCATCGACGTGCACGCCGCTCGCCACCTGCGCATACACGCGTGCGCATTCGCGCAGATTGTCGGCGAGGCTGTAGCGCCACGAATACGTGGCGTGCAGCGGCAAAGCAAACGAAAACACCAGCGCAATGACGATGCCGAGAATCACATTGAGCGTGCGCCAGAGGCCCGTATCGATGAGGTTGTCGCCGTGCCCCGCGACGATGCACATGGTGATGGCGGCAAGCAGCGCGACGTAGCCCGGCTTGCCGATGGCGTAGTACCCGCACACGGCGGCCACGAGCGACATCAGCACGTAGGTGAGCGGCACGGAGCCGGTGATGGCCTGCACGACGATGAGCGTGAGCCCGATCGCGGCGCCGAGCAGCGTGCCGAGCGCGCGCTCGGCGGCCTTCTTGCGGATGTTGCCCTGGTGCTGCAGCCCGCCGATCACGACGAGCAGCGTGACCGACGCCCAGATGCCGTGCGGAATATCGATGCCGGAAGTCGCGAGAATCGAGGCGAGCATCGCGAGGCCCACGCGCACGCTGTGTATCACCCGGGCGTTGCGGTAGCGATAGTACGGCGAGGTCAGCGCGCGCCACATGCGCGCCACGCGCGAGCGGCGGCGCGGCGCGCGCGGGCGCGGCTCGCCGGTACGCGCGGCGCGGGAACGGGATTCGGTTTCGGATGAGGCCATGGCGCGGGCTGCCCGTGAGCCGGAACAGCAGCCATCGTGCACCAGAAAAACAGATGCCCGCAACTGGGCGTTGCGGGCATCGGGTGCGGCTCATGCCCGGCGTCGCGCGCCGGGCATGGGGACATCAGCCTTCGACGACGTCGAGATAGTCTTCGGGACGCGTACGGTCCGCGCCCTTTTGCATGCCGACCACGTGCACGAGCGCCGACACGACGACCGCGACCACGAGGTTCACGATCAGCGACCACACGGCGGCGTAGCCCGGAATCGCCATGCCGAACAGGTGGATCGTAAAGATCGAGCCCTTCAGTTGCAGCGAGATCGCCATCCACGTACCGGTGGCGATGCCGACCGCCCAGCCGATCAGCAGACCGCGATAGTCGAGCATGCGCGTGTAGAGGCCGAGCACGATGGCGGGCAGCGTCTGGATGATCCAGATCCCGCCGAGCAGTTGAAGCTGGATCGCGTACGTGAGCGGCAGGCCCAGAATGAACGCCACCGCGCCGACCTTCACGATCAGCGAGACCAGCTTGGCGATGTTGGTCTCCTGCTCGTGATTCATGTTGCGGTTGATGAACTCCTTATGGATGTTGCGCGTGTACAGGTTGGCCGCCGCAATCGACATGATCGCCGCCGGAACCAGCGCGCCGATCCCGATGGCCGCGAACGCCACGCCCACGAACCACGACGGGAAGAAGTGCAGGAACAGCGCCGGCACCGCGAAGTTCGGACCGAAGGCCTTGAAGTACGGCACGAACTCCGGCATGTCCTTCACGCCCGCGGCGAGCGCCATGAAGCCGAGCAGCGCGAGCAGACCGAGCACCAGCGAGTACGCGGGCAGCATCGCCATGTTGCGGCGGATGGTGTTGCCCGACGACGACGACAGAATCGCCGTGACCGAGTGCGGGTACAGGAACAGCGCGAGCGCCGAACCCACCGCGAGCGTCGCGTAAGCGCTATAGCCGTTCAAACTCGTGGCGTCCGGCGACTTGAGCAGCAGCTTGGCCGGCGGCACCGCGCTGAAGATATGGCCGAAGCCGCCCATCTGCGCGGGAATCACGATGATCGCGACGATGATCGTGATGTAGATGAGGATGTCCTTCACCACCGCGATCATGGCAGGCGCGCGCAGACCCGACGTGTACGTGTACGCGGCGAGAATGGCGAACGCGATAATGAGCGGCAGGTCGCCGACGAAGCCCGTCGTGTTGAAGCCGAGCGCGCCGATCACCACTTCGATACCCACCAGTTGCAGCGCGATATACGGCATGGTCGCGACGATGCCCGTCACGGCGATGGCGAGCGCGAGCATGCGGCTGCCATAGCGCGCGCTCACGAAGTCGGCCGAAGTGACGTACTGGTGGCGCTTCGCGACGGCCCAGAGCTTCGGGAACACGACGAACGCGAACGGATAGATCAGGATCGTGTACGGCAGCGCGAAGAAACCCGTTGCGCCCGCACCGAACACGAGCGCCGGCACGGCGACGAAGGTGTACGCGGTGTACAGGTCGCCGCCGAGCAGGAACCAGGTGACGATCGTTCCGAAGCGACGGCCGCCGAGGCCCCACTCTTCGAGATGCGCGAGGTCGCCCTTGCGCCAGTGCGCGGCGACGAAGCCGAGAACCGTTACGCCGAGGAAGAACAGAATGAAGACAATGGTTGCTGTAACGTTCATTGCGCGCCCCCTGCATCGCCCTTGCTGCGGGTCTTCGTCTTGAAGTAGACGAGCGCGGTAATGACAGCGCTGATCAGCACCCAGAGAAGCTGATACCAGTAGAAAAACGGAAAATCCCACAAAGTGGGTTCGACTTTGTTGTATGACGGCACCCAGATCATCGCGATCCAGGGCAGCAGCAAAAGCCACAGCCAGTGCTTGCTTGATTTTCCGGCGTCGGCGTCGTGAGCCATGACGTCTCCTCGTTGCTTATGTAGTTATGCGGCCTTGCTTTGTGCGCGGTCCGCCGCCGGCGTGAGACGGCGGATGGCCCGGCGGACGGATAGTCCGCAAGGTCCCCGAAAGCGCTGAAAAGAGTATCGAGGCCACGCCGCACGGTCAAGCAGGGCGGACCCCAATTCCGAGGACGTTGTCAAGAGCCAACGACTTGCGCCACATCCAGAAAACTGTTCGGAAATACGGTAAGGAGGCGTAAAAAAACCGGCCAGGAGGCCGGTTCGCTGTGCCGCAACGGCGTTGCCGCCGTTCACGCGGATCAGATCGAGAACGTCGCGCCGTTCTGGCCGCTCGATTCGCGCAGCGCCTTCACCCACTGGTGCGCCGGCAGCCCGAGCTTGCTTTCGAGCAGGCGCGCGCGCTTTTCGAGCGCCTCGTAGGTGACTTCGAGCGCCGGACCCGAGAATGCGAGCGCCACGCGATTGCCCTCGTGTACTTCGGGCAGCGCGATCACGCGAGCGTCGAAGGCTTCGTTCAGGCGCTTCATGTTGCGCACGAAGCTCGGGTGGTCGCCGAACAGGTTGATCGTCGCGACGCCGGCGTCGGTCAGACATGCGCGCACGGCGCGGTAGAACGCCACGCTGTCGAGCACGGGGCCGCGCGCGGTCGCGTCGTACACGTCGATCTGCAGCGCGCCGATGGTGCCGTGATTGGCGCGGTCCTGCACGAAGTCCCACGCGTCGAGTTCGCGCACGGTCAGGCGCGCGTCGTCGTAGGGCAGTTCGAACATCGTGCGCGCGGCCACCACGACCGCCGGATTCAGCTCGATCGCCTCAACCTTCGCGGGACGCAGGTAACGGTGCGCGAACTTGGTGAGCGCGGCAGCGCCCAGACCCAGTTGCACGATGCGCTCCGGCGTGGCGAGGAAAAGCAGCCAGGCCATCATCTGTTGCGCGTATTCGAGTTCGATGTGCAGCGGCTTCGAAAGACGCATCGCACCTTGCACCCACTCGGTGCCGAAGTGCAGATAGCGCACGCCGCTCTCTTCCGAGAACGTGACCGGCGCGAAACGCGGCTTGCGCGGCGCTTCGATGACGGGGGCGTTGTCGAGGTCGCCGGCCTCGGCGCGGCGCGCACGCTTCGTGACCTTCGCGGGCTTGCCTGCGGTTTCGTTTGCGTCTTCGTTCGACATCGCGTTGCCGGATTGCTTGAATGCGCGGGCCTCCGCGGAGGCGCGCTTGATGAGAGTCGTCATGGAGAAAATCGCTTGCTGTGGGGTCGCGGACGCAGGTGCATCCGTTCGGGCGAACGAGAGCATA
Source organism: Paraburkholderia sp. J76 (assembly GCF_905220295.1). Taxonomy (NCBI): domain Bacteria; kingdom Pseudomonadati; phylum Pseudomonadota; class Betaproteobacteria; order Burkholderiales; family Burkholderiaceae; genus Paraburkholderia; species Paraburkholderia sp. J76. The sequence goes on along the minus strand of NZ_CAJMZJ010000016.1, from coordinate 42,514 downwards.
GCACCCGCGGCGCTTCAGGCCTGGCTTCGGGCATGATTGGGTCAGTGGCTATTGCCCGCACTGCCCTCGCGGCCGTTGGCGCCGTTGATTCCTGGCTGCCCCGGCTGCAATGCCAGCGGATTGACTCGCACGGGATGAAAACGCATGTCGATACGCGCGACGTGCAGCGAAGCGGGTACGGGTGGCAGCGGCGCTGCGGCGCCGATCGCGCGCTCGACGGCCTCGTCGTAGTCATCGTTGCCGCTCGAATGCAGCAGCTTCACGGAGACGATGGAGCCGTCCGCCGCGGCGCGGATCGACACGATCGCTTCCGTCTCCACCGGCACTTTCTTTGGATTGGCGAACATGTTGCCGCCCAGCTTGCAGCTCACGTAACGCTTCCATTGCGACGAACTCAAGGTCGCTTCCGAGGGCGGCGCGAAACCCGGCGTCGCGACAGCGGCGAGGCAGCGGTTCATGACCGTTTGCGGCGACGGGCGCACGTGCGGACCGGCCTGCAATACGTCGTCGGACGCGCAGGCGCTCAGTACGAGCGCGAGGGGAAACGCAATCAGGGGCAGGCGCTTCTTGTTCATTATGGTCTCGTGTCCCGGCGGTACGGGCGCGCACCTCGGCGTGCGCGGGACCATGCTAGCGCAGCCAGGTTGCAGCGCGCTTACGCCTGTGTGCGCCAGGGCTCATACGCGCGTCGGGGTCGCCCGCGAATGCGTGCAAGGCGCGCCACTGCACGAGCTTCGCCGCGAAGTTCATCGACGCATAAGCGGGACTGCTGGATGGAAGCCGCACAATCGTCAGCGGGCGCGCATGCACGCCGAGAATGCGCTCGCCGATGCGCGCCGCCGTGCCGCCGTTGAACGCGATCGCTTCGAGCGCGGGCAGGCGCTCGACGAGCGCGACGAGATCGTTGCCCTCGTGATCGCGGATATCGCCATCGAGACTGCCCTCGCGGCGCGCCTGAGCCACGACGTCCCAGAGGCCCACACGATGCTTAAGCAGCGTTTGCAGCCGCGCTTCGTACTCCATGACAACGAGATCCTCGCCGATCACCTCGCCCACCAGATGCCAGAACTTGTTCTGCTTGTGCGCGTAATACTGCTGATGCGCGAGCGACGCTTCGCCCGGCAGGCTGCCGAGGATAAGCACGCGCGTACGCGCATCGACGACGGGATCGAAGCAGCGCTTGAAGGTCATGGCAATGCGTGGAGCCAGTTCAACGCGGCGCCTGATGCGCGCGCGAGGCGGTGTGATCGAGCGGGCCGCGTTCGCGTCCGAGATGCACGCCGGCTTCCTGAGTCAGCGGACCGCTCGCGAGACGCGACCACAGCGCGGGCAGCATGCATTCGGTCACGAGCAGCGGCGCGCCGGCGCGCTCGAACACCGAGCGGCGCGCAACGAACGCATGCGGCGCGTGCTCAGGTTCGTTCGTGATTTCGCGCGCCGCGAGCGCATGAAGCGGATGCCGGGCGTTCACGCGCCGGCTCACGAGCGCGGAGCGCGCCACGCCGCTGTCGCTATAGAGCAGTTCCGCGAGCGGCCGCGTGCGCAAGCGCCGCATGGCCTGCCACACGCCTTGACTCGCGGCGAGCGGCGTCACGCTGTGCGCGGCGACGAACGGCACGCCGTCGACTTCGAGCACGATCTCGCGCACCCACGCGCGCTCGCGCGGCGCGAGACCGAGCGCGGCGCATTCGTCGGGCCACGGCATATCGACGGCTTCGCGCGTCACGCGCACGACGACGCGTCCGAGCGCGCGCAGATGCGCCGTGAGCGAACCGCCGCGCGTGAGCCAGTCCTTCTGGCCGGCGCTCAAGGCAGGCAGGGGCGTGACGCGCCAGTGCGCGTTAGCGGCATCGAATCGGAGAGACATGGCGCGCATTATAGGCCGCGAGGATTTCGGTTCGCTGCGAGCGGGGCGGGCAAAAGAAAACCCCTTGCAGCAAGTAGCCGCAAGGGGTTTCGATCATGCCACCGCGCGTGAAGCTTTAGCCGGCGCGCCCCATCAGCAACGCATTCGTGCGCTTCACAAAACTCGCTGGATCTTCGAGCGCGCCGCCTTCCGCCAGCAACGCCTGATCGAACAGCAGATTGCACCAGTCGCCAAAGTCCGCGCTATCGGTGCGCAACGCCTTCACGAGCGGATGCTCCGGGTTCACCTCGAGGATCGGCTGCATCGACGGCGCCTGCTGCCCCGCCGCCTTCAGCATGCGTTGCAGATAACCGCTCATGTCGCCTTCGTCGGCCACGAGGCACGAGGGCGAATCGGTCAGGCGGAACGTGAGGCGCACGTCCTTGGCCTTGTCCTTGAGCGCGTCCTTCATGTGCTCGACGAGCGGCTTGAGTTCCTCGCTCACCTTCTCCTGTTGCTGCTTTTCCTCGTCGTTGAGCGCGCCGAGGTCGAGGTCGCCGCGCGCCACGCTAGCAAGCGGCTTGCCGTCGAACTCGTTGAGGAACGACAGCATCCACTCGTCCACGCGGTCCGTGAGCAGCAGCACTTCCACGCCCTTCTTGCGGAACACTTCGAGGTGCGGGCTGTTCTTCGCGGCCTGCCACGTGTCGGCGGTGACGTAGTAGATCTTCGTCTGCTCGGGCTTCATGCGCGCAACGTAATCGGCGAGCGAAACGGTCTGCTCGTTCGTGTCGTTGTGCGTCGATGCAAAGCGCGCGAGCTTCGCCACGCGCTCGCGATTGGCGTGATCCTCGCCTATGCCTTCCTTGAGCACCTGGCCGAACTCGGTCCAGAACGTCGTGTACTTCGCCTTGTCTTCTTCCTTCGCTTCGGCGTCGGTTTGCGCCGAGGCCATCTCTTCAAGCATCGAGAGCACGCGCTTGGTCACGCCGTCGCGAATCGCCTTCACGTCGCGGCTTTCCTGGAGGATTTCGCGCGAAACGTTGAGCGGCAGATCGCTCGAATCGACCACGCCCTTCACGAAGCGCAGATAGTTCGGCAGCAGTTGCTCGGCGTCGTCCATGATGAACACGCGCTTCACGTACAGCTTCAGGCCGCTCTTGTGATCGCGGTTCCACAGATCGAACGGCGCATGCGCCGGCACGTACAGCAGTTGGGTGTATTCGCTGCGGCCTTCCACCCGGTTATGCGTCCACGCGAGCGGATTCTGGTGGTCGTGCGCGAGATGCTGATAGAACTGCTGATACTGCTCGTCGCTGATCTCGCTCTTCGAACGCGTCCACAGCGCGCTCGCCTGGTTGATGGTCTCGAACTCGTCCTTCGTGACCATCTCGCTCTTTTCGGCGTCCCATTCTTCCTTCTTCATCTCGATGGGCAGGCCGACGTGATCCGAATACTTCTGGATGATCGACTTGATCTTCCATGCGGAAAGCAGTTCGTCCTCGCCTTCGCGCAGATGCAGCGTGATCGTCGTGCCGCGTTGCGCGCGCTCGATCGTCTCGACGGCGAATTCGCCCTCGCCCGCGCTCGTCCAGCGCACGCCCTCGGCGGCCGAAAGGCCCGCGCGGCGGCTTTCCACGGTGATCTTGTCCGCGACGATGAAGCCCGAATAGAAGCCCACGCCGAACTGGCCGATCAGCGCCGCGTCCTTCTGCTGGTCGCCCGAGAGCTTGCCGAAGAATTCCTTCGTGCCCGAGCGCGCGATCGTGCCGAGGTTCGACACGGCTTCGTCATGGCTCATGCCGATGCCGTTGTCCTCGATCGTGATGGTGCGCGCTTGCTTGTCGAAGCCCACGCGAATGCGCAGGTTCGGATCGTTTTCGTAGAGCGCGCTATTCGCGATCGCCTCGAAGCGCAGCTTGTCCGCCGCATCCGATGCGTTCGAGATCAGCTCGCGCAGGAAGATTTCCTTGTTGCTGTACAGCGAATGGATCATCAGGTGCAGAAGCTGTTTCACTTCCGCCTGGAAGCTCATGGTTTCTTGTGCCATGGTCGAGGGTCCTCTTTCGTTGCAGTTCTAGTCAGACAAATGTGTGGCCGCGAATTCCCGGCGGAATTCCGCGCAACATCGCATCGCGGCGCGCCGTTCGCCCACTTGGGGACAGACGGCGCCGGTTTCAAGAGCCGCCGGGTTGCGAATTCATGCTTGCGCGCTCCCGCCGCGCCTGGCCACACCTTCGAGATACTCGGCAAGAAACGCGGGGAGCGCCGGATCGCCGCAGTTGGCGACGTTAAAGCGCATCCAGGTGGTAGGCGACTGGTGCGGCGAGAAAAGGCTCCCCGGCGCGAGCAGGAAACCCGCTTCGTGGCCCGCCGCAGTAAGCCCGTCCGCGTCCACGCCCGTGTCCGCCCACAGGAACATGCCCGCGCCCGGCGCCGCGAAAAGACGCAGGCCGGCGCGCTCCAGCATGCGCGCGGCCTTGTCGCGCACGCCGTCCAGACGCCCGCGCAGGCGCTCCACGTGGCGCCGGTAGTGTCCTTCCGTGAGCACGCGGTACAGCACGCGTTCGTTCAGCTCGGGACTCGTCATGCCGACGAGCATTTTCTGGTCCGCCACGGCCTGGGTGACGTCGAGCGCGCTCGCGATGTAGCCCACGCGCAGGTTCGGGGCGAGCGTCTTCGAGAAACTGCCGAGGTAGATCACGCGGCGAAGCTGGTCGAGGCTCGCCAGGCGCGTGGCCGAATAGCCCGCCGGGCAAAGGTCGCCGTAGATGTCGTCCTCGACGACGATGAAATCGTACTGCTCGGCCAGCCTCAGAATGCGGAACGCCTGCGCGGCCGTGAGCGACGTGCCGGTGGGGTTTTGCAGCACCGAGTTGATGACGAGCATCCTCGGGCGCCAGGTCTGAACCAGCGCTTCGAGCGCGTCGAGGTCGGGCCCATCGGGCGTGTACGGCATGCCCATGAGCCGCGCGCCCTGCGAAGCGAAGCGCCCGAACATCTGGAACCACGCGGGGTCGCCGACGATCACCGTGTCGCCGGGCTGCACGTAGAGGCGCGCAAGCAGGTCGATCGCCTGGGTAATGCCCGAAACCAGCACGATCTGGTCGGGCGTCGCGCCGATCTCGAGTTCCGCCATGCGCGTCTGGAGTTGCTGGCGCAGCGGCAGGAAGCCTTGCGGCGAGCCGAAGCCCAGTAGTTGCGTGCCGCTCTGGCGGCCGAGCGAGCGCATCGCGCCGGTCAGCAGTTCGCCGTCGAGCCAGCGCGCGGGCAAGTAGCCGAGACCCGGCCCTTTTTCGGGCCGCGTGGACGTGTGAAGCATGTTGCGTAGCAGCCAGACCACGTCGATCGTGGACGGCGCGGGTGCGGCGGCCGTCATGGCGCCTTCTGCGCGCGCCGGCGCGCCCGCCGTACCTGGCGAGCGTTCGCCGCCCGCCACGAGCGCCAGCCGCTCGCGCACGTAGAAACCCGAGCCCCGCCGCGAATCGAGGTAGCCCTGCGCGACCAGCCGCTCGTACGCCTCGACCACTGTGAAGCGCGACACGCCCTTGTCGAGCGCGAGCTTGCGGATGGACGGCATACGCATGCCGGGGCGAAACACCCGCTCCTCGATGCGGCGGCGGCCCCACTGCACGAGCTGGTCGACGAGCGTGAGCGTGCCCGCGTCGTGCGGCGCGGGGATCTGGTCTAGCGGTACGGAGGACATGCGGGACTCCCTGAACTCGAACTGTACAGAGCACTATCGGGCCGATTGTACCGTTACTGTCCGCCACCATACCGGTACATTTGATCGCATGCGTACCGGTAAGGATTCGGTAATGGCGTCGGCACACTGCCTGCGCGTAGGCTCCGCCGCTTTCCTTCCGGCCCCGAGATCACTTCTCGTCCCGTCCTCACATGAACGCTTCGCCGCTTCGTCTCGATCACCTCGTCGTTGCCGCGCGCACGCTGGAAGAAGGCGTGCAGTACGTGAGCGACGCGCTCGGTGTCGCGCCCACGGGCGGCGGCGCGCATCCGCTCATGCGCACGCACAACCGGCTGCTCGGGTTGTGGGGCGGCGCGTATCTGGAAGTCATCGCCGCCGACCCGGCCGCAAAGACCGGCGCGCACGCTCGCGCGCGCCTTTTCGCGCTAGACGATCCCGCGATGCAGGCGCGCCTGGAACAGGGCCCGTACCTCTCGCATTGGGTCGCGCGCGTCGATCCGCCGAAAAACCTCGCGCGCTGGCGCGAACAGTATCCGCAGCGTATTGCCGAACTCGTGCCCATGACGCGCGGCGACGGGGTTGCGCAACTGGGCTGGCAGCTCACCGTCCCGCGGGACGGCGCGTTCCCGGGCTGGCAGGGTGCGGGCGACGGCATCCTGCCCTCGCTGATCCAGTGGGACACCGCGCGCCACCCGTCGCAGATGCTGGCCGATAGCGGCATCGCGCTTTCGTCGCTCACGGGTTTCCATCCACAGGCGCAGCTTGTTCGCGAGCAGCTTCAGTGGCTCGGCGCGGCGCATCTGATCGCCGTGGAGGAAGCCCTCTCGCCCGCGCTCGTCGCGCAGTTCGAAACCCCGTCCGGTCCGCGCACGCTCGGCGCGCCGGCACGCTGATCCGTCGAGCGCAAAGTCCCGCATGAAAGCACGCGAAACCCAAGGCATGCTGCTCGGCCTCGTCGGCGTCATGATCTTCAGCCTGACGCTGCCGATGACGCGCATCGTCGTCGCCGAATTCCACCCGCTCCTGAACGGTCTCGGCCGCGCGCTCGCCGCCGCCGTGCCGGCGGCGCTGCTGCTCGCCATCCGTCGCGAAAAACGGCCCACGTGGCCGCAGGTCAAGAGCCTCGCCGTGGTGTCGCTTGGCGTGATCGTCGCGTTTCCGGTGTTTTCCGCCTTCGCGATGAAGACCGTGCCGGCCTCGCACGGCGCCATCGTCAATGGCTTGCAGCCGCTCGCCGTGGCGATTTACGCCGCGTGGCTCTCGCACGAGCGGCCCTCGAAGGCGTTCTGGGCCAGCGCGCTCGTCGGCAGCGCGCTCGTGGTCGCGTTCGCGCTTCAGGCGGGCGGCGGCTCGCTGCACGCGGGCGACGCGTGGATGCTGATCGCCGTGGGCATCGGCGCGCTCGGTTACGCCGAAGGCGCGCGCCTCGCACGCCAACTCGGCGGCTGGCAGGTGATCTGCTGGGCGCTCGTGCTCTCGGCGCCGTTCCTCGCGCTGCCGGTGGGCTGGCTCGCGTGGGCGCACCACGTGGCGCATCCGGGCCCCGTCGCGCTCAAAACCTGGCTCGCCTTCGGCTACGTCACGCTGTTTTCGCAGTTCATCGGCTTCTTCGCGTGGTACGCAGGGCTCGCCATGGGCGGCACGGCGCGCGTGGGCCAGGTGCAACTGCTGCAGATATTCTTCACGATGGCGTTCTCGGCGCTCTTTTTCGGCGAACAGGTCGCGCCCTCGGCCTGGCTCTACGCGGCCGCCGTGATCGCCACCGTGGTGCTGGGCCGGCGTGCGGCGATCCGCACGGCCCCGGCGCCAGTGCGCGCATGAACCGCGCATGAGCCGCGCATGAGCCGCGCATGAGCCGCGTATGAACCGCGCATGAACCCGTTTCGCGTCATAATCGAAGGTTTTCGGCGGCATCCGGCGGCGCACGATCGCGCCCCATGCCGCCCCTGAATTCCCCGAATCCGTTATTCGCCCCACCTCAAGGAGACCCCATGGACCAGAGCGATATCAAGGCCGCGCCCGCGTGGCAACTGTCCGAGCGTGCAATCAAGCTGACCAGCTCGGCGATTCGCGAGATCCTGAAGGTCACCGAGCGCCCCGAAGTCATTTCGTTCGCGGGCGGCCTGCCCGCGCCGGCCAGCTTCCCGGCCGAGGAAATGCGCGCCGCCGCCGACCGCATCCTGCGCGACGATCCCTCGGGCGCCCTCCAGTACAGCGCGACCGAAGGCTATATGCCGCTGCGCGAATGGATCGCCGCGCGCCACTCGGTGGGCGGCGTGAAAGTGCGTCCCTCGCAGGTGCTCATCACCACGGGTTCGCAGCAGGCGCTCGACCTGATCGGCAAGGTGCTGGTCTCGCCCGGGAGCCCCGTGCTCGTGGAAACGCCCACCTACCTCGGCGCGCTGCAATCGTTCTCGCTGTATGAGCCGAACTACGTGCAGGTGCCGACCGACGAGAAGGGCCTCGTGCCCGAAGGCCTCACGCCGGAACTGACCGCGGGCGCCCGCCTGCTCTACGCGATCCCGAACTTCCAGAACCCCACGGGCCGCCGCCTGCCGCTCGAGCGCCGCCAGGCGCTCGCGGAATTCGCGAAGCACTCGCCCTTCCCCGTGATCGAAGACGACCCCTACGGCGCGCTCCTCTACGCGGGCGAGCCGCTGCCCACCGTGCATTCGCTCGCGCCCGAGCATGTCGTGCATCTGGGCTCGTTCTCGAAGATCCTCGCGCCGGGACTGCGCGTGGGCTACATCATTGCGCCCGAAGACCTGCACTTCAAACTCGTGCAGGCCAAACAGGCCACCGACCTGCACACGCCGAGCTTCACGCAGCGCATCGTCTACGAGGTGGTCAAGGACGGCTTCCTCGACACGCACATCCCGAAGGTGCGCGCGCTCTACCGCGACCAGTGCGAGGCAATGCTCGACTCGCTCAAGCGCAACATGCCCGAAGGCGTGAGCTGGAACCGTCCCGAAGGCGGCATGTTCGTGTGGGTGACGCTGCCCGCGAACATCGACAGCATGAAGCTGCTGGCCGAATCCGTTGCGCAGAACGTGGCCTTCGTGCCCGGCGCGCCGTTCTTCGCCGACGAGCCGCAACACAACAAGCTGCGGCTCTCGTTCGTCACGGTGCCGCCCGCGAAGATCGAAGAAGGCGTCGCGAAGCTGGCGGCGCTGATCCGCGCGCACGCCTGACGCCTGTCGCGCATGGCGGCTGACTGTTTTCGACTCAACACACGAACGAGGAAATCTGATCATGGCTGACATCAACGTCTACGACCGCCTGGAACAACTCGGCATCACGCTGCCCCAGGCGGGCGCGCCCGCCGCGGCCTACGTGATGAGCGCCCAAAGCGGCAACACGGTGTACCTGTCGGGTCACATCGCGAAGAAGGACGGCAAGGTGTGGGGCGGCAAGCTCGGCGAATCGCTCACGACCGAGGAAGGCAAGGCCGCCGCGCGCTCGATCGCGATCGACCTGCTCGCGACGCTGCACACCCACACGGGCGACCTCAACAAGGTCAAGCGCGTGGTCAAGCTCATGAGCCTCGTGAACTCGACGCTCACCTTCACCGAGCAGCACATTGTCACGAACGGCGCTTCGGAACTGATCGCCGACGTGTTCGGCGAGAAGGGCAAGCACGCGCGCTCGGCGTTCGGCGTCGCGCAGATTCCGCTTGGCGCGTGCGTCGAGATCGAGCTGATCGCCGAAGTCGAGTAAAGAAGCAACAAGCAAAGCAACGAGCTTTGGCAACGTGCGCGGGCCTGCATCAAGGTCCGCGCACTTTCATGCGGTTTTCCGTTGCGCGCTCGCGCGACCTGGCGCATCCTCTCGCGCCCTCTCTCCTCTTTCCGATCGTCCCGCCATGACCCAGCACAGCGTTCGCTTCAAACAGGTCGACGTCTTCACGTCGGTACCCTTCAAGGGCAACCCGCTCGCCGTGGTGTTCGACGCCGATGGCTTGAGCGGCGACGAGATGCAGGCCATCGCGCGCTGGACGAACCTCTCGGAAACCAGCTTTTTGCTCGCCCCCACCGACGCGCGCGCCGACTATCGCGTGCGCATCTTCACGACCAAGGGCGAGTTGCCCTTCGCGGGTCACCCGACGCTCGGCACGGCGCACGCGTTTCTCGAAAGCGGCCGCGCGCCGAAAACGCCCGGCCGCCTCGTGCAGGAATGCGGCGCGGGTTTCATCGATCTGGCCGCGGGCGAGAACGGCGCATGGGCCTTCGCCGCGCCGCCCGCGCGCTTCACGCCGCTCGCCGGCGCGCAACTCGATGCCTTGCGCGCCGCGCTGCGCTCGGAGGCCATCGACTTCACGGCGACGCCCTGCGGCGTCGACAACGGCGCGCCCTGGCTCGTCGTGCGTCTCGCGTCGGCGCAGGCGGTGCTCGCGCTCGACATCGACCATGCGGCAATCGTTGCGGTTGCCGCGAGCGTCGGCGCCCATGGCGTGGCCGCCTACGGCGCGCATGAGGCCGATGGCCCCGCGACCTTCGAAGTACGCTGTCTCATGACGGGCCTCGGCAAAGGCGAAGACCCGGTGACGGGCAGCGCGAACGCCGCCATCGCCATGCTGCTCGAACAGCAGAATCGCCGGCCCGGCACCCGCTATACGGTGCGCCAGGGCACGGCGCTCGGGCGCGACGGGCGCGTGCACGTCCACTATGACGATGCGGCGAAAAAGATCTGGATTGGCGGCCATTCGGTGACGGTCGTCGACGGGACCTGCCGCATCGCCTGAGCGGCTGCAGCGCCGCTTCTCCTGCAGGGCGTCATGCATGGCGCATGGGCCGCCATGCGCCGCGTCGCATCTATGCACCGCACATGGGCATCGCGCGCGTGTCGAGGGAACCCTCGCGTATACCCGGGGGACCATCGCTTCCTTAATCATTCCCCAACCAGTAATATCGAAACATCGGACGCACGACGCGTCCGGCGTTCATTGCCCGCGCGCAATGCGCGTCTTCCCCCAGCCATCCGTTATTCATGCCGCCGACTCAACCGAGCGCATTGTTGCCGTTCTGGCCGCCGCATCCGCGGTGCGCGCTCACGCGCCTACGGCGGCCGCGATGAGCGCCACACGGGGTCCGTTTTCGCGCGATTCGAGCCTGCGCAACGCGCCCGGCCCCACGTACACGCGTCCGCGCGCGCTGCTCGCCATTCCGCTGCTGGGCGTGCTGGTGCTCGTGCTGCTGTGGGCGGTCATCTTCACGCGCCTGTCGGTCGAGAAGGAAGCGACCATGCGCGAAGCCACGGCCTCGGCGGCCATACTCTCGGCGGCGCTCGAACAGCACACCGTCAAGGCCATCCACCAGGTCGACCAGATCACGCGTTTCGTGAAGTACGAATTCGAGAAGTCGCCGGGCCAATTCGATCTCGCGAGCACGGTCGAGAAGGGTGTGGTGCAGAGCGACTCGCTCGTGCAGGTGTCGATCATCGACGAGCACGGCACGCTCATCGCCAACACGGCCGACCCGAATCCCAAGCCCATCGATCTCTCGGACCGCGAGCACTTCAAGGTGCACGAACACGAGAACGACGACCAGCTCTATATCAGCAAGCCGGTGCTCGGCCGCGTGTCCGGCCACTGGACCCTGCAGATGACGCGCCGCCTCAATCACCCGGACGGCTCGTTCGCGGGCGTGGTGGTGGTATCGGAAGATCCGAGCTACTTCACGAGCGACTTCTACAACAACGCGGCGATCGGCCGTGACGGCGTGATCGCCGTGATTTCGGACAACGGCTCCGTGCTCGCGCGCCGCACGGGCAGCGCCGAGCGCGCGGACGGCACGTTCTCCGCAAGCGGCGTGTATCCCATTTCCGAGCACGTGTCGGGCACCTACGTCGATCCCATCGATCACGTCACGCGCATCGTCTCGTATCGCCATATCGACGGCTATCCGCTCGCCGTGCTCGTCGGTCTCTCGCAAGCCGAAGAGTTCGCCGACTACAACCACACGCGCGACGTCTACCTGATGATGGCGACGTTCATCTCGCTCGCCATGCTGTCGTTCTTCGCGGTCGCCACCGGGTTGATCGGCAAGCTGCTCGGGCGCGAGCGCGAGATGTCGCAACTCGTGCAGTACGACCTGCTCACGGGCCTGCCCAACCGCTACGCCACGCTGCAGCGGCTGCGCCACGAAGTCTCGCAGCCGGGCAATCTCGGGCGCCTCGCGATCCTCTTCATCGACCTCGACAACTTCAAGACCGTCAACGACACGCTCGGCCACAACGCCGGCGACATCGTGCTGCAGATGAGCGCCGCGCGCCTCGCCGACGCCGTGGGCGGCGCCGGCACGCTCGCGCGCATCGGCGGCGACGAGTTCGTGGTGATCGTAAAGGGCGACGACATCGAAAAGCGCGCCATCGCGCTCGCCGAAGCGACCAACGCCGCGTTCACGCATCCGTTCGACGTGCGCGGCAGCGCCTTCGTGCTGCATGCGAGCACCGGCATCGCGCTCTTCGCGGTCGCGCACGAAAGCGAAATCGATCTGCTCAAGAAGGCCGACCTCGCGATGTACGCCGCGAAGGAAGCCGGTCGCAACTGCTTCCGCTTTTATTCGCCGCAGCTCGCCCATCGCGCCGACCACCTGATGAAGTGGGAGCAGCAACTGCGCGTGGCGCTCGCCGAGGACCAGCTCTTTCTCGCCTACCAGCCGAAGATCGATCTGCGCCGGCGCTGCATCACCGGTTTCGAGGCGCTCGTGCGCTGGAACCATCCGCAATACGGGCTCATTCCGGCGGGCGAATTCATTCCGGTGGCCGAATCCACGGGCCTCATCGTGCCCGTGGGCGACTTCGTGATCCGCACCGCGTGCGCGCAGCTCGCGCAGTGGCAGCAGCAAGGATACGAGTCGCTCACGCTCGCCATCAACATCTCGGCGGTGCAGTTCTGGCGCGGCGATCTCTACGAAACCGTGTCGCACGCCATCGAGGAAACCGGCATCGCCGCGCACCGGCTCGAACTCGAGATCACCGAAACCGCGATGATGGAGTACCCGGAACTCGTCTCGGAGAAGATCTTCGCGTTGAAGCGCCTGGGCGTGCGCGTCGCGCTCGACGACTTCGGCACCGGCTATTCGTCGCTCTCGTATCTGAACCGCTTCGCTGTCGACACGCTCAAGGTCGACCGCTCGTTCGTGCAGGCCATTCCCGCCGACCGCAGCGTGTGCGTGATGGTCTCGGCGATCGTCAATCTCGCGCGCTCGCTCGGACTCACAGTGGTCGTGGAAGGCACCGAAACCGAGGAGCAGATCGCGTGGCTTTCCGCGCTCGGGCCGATCGAGGCGCAGGGCTTCCTGTTCTCGCGCCCCGTGCCCGTGGAAGGCGTGGCCGCGCTGATCGAGCGCTTCGGCGTATGCAGCGCGACGCAGCCCGGCACGCAAGCCGCGCACGAAGAGCGCCGCAACGAGCGCCTGAGCGACGCACCGCAATCGCGCTGACGTTGGCCACTGACATTGGCCCTTGCGCAGGTACTTCCGCGCGCGGCGTGCCTTCGCGCACAGACGCACCCGCGCCTCGCACGCATCATGCAGCCATGCAAACCCGCACCGACGAAGCGATCGCGGCGCCCGATACGGGCGAACTCCGCGACGACCAAGAACCGCTCCTGACGCTCTTCCGCGTCGTGCTGACCGTTTCCGCGGTCTCGTGGGGCGGCCTCGCGCTCATGGCGCAACTGGAGCAGCACTACGTGGAGCGCGAAGAGCGGCTCACGCAAACCGCGTTCTCCGATCTCGTCGCGCTCGCGTGGATGGTGCCGGGGCCGGTGGGCTGCAACGTCGCGGTGCAACTGGGCCACGCGTTGCGCGGACGCGCGGGCGCCTGGGTCGCGGGCGTGGCGAGCGTGCTGCCCTTCTTCGCGCTGATGACGGTATTCGCCATCTTCTACCGCACGCCGCTCGTGCACGCGGTGGCCTCGCGCACGCTGCTCGACCATTTCAGCGTCGTGCTCGCCATGTTGATCGGCGTAACCTGGTATCGGCAAACCCGGGCGCTCGTACGCGGTCCGCTCGAATGGGGCGTGACGCTCGCGGCCTGCGCGACGCTCGCGCTCGCCGCAAGCGCCGCGGCCTACGTGGCGATTCTCCTCGTCGCATTCGCCACGGGCTGGCTCGCGAGCCCGGTGCCTTCGCAACGGTTCGAATTGCGCATCACGCGGCGCGACGTGCAGTTGCTTGCGGCGCTTGCCGCGCTGATCGTCGTGTTCGCATTGCCGTTGCCGCACGCGCTAGATTTGGCGCTGCTCTGGCCGCGTCTCGCGGGCGCGGGCATGACGCTGTTCGGCGGCGGCTTTTCGGCGCTGCCCGTGTTGAAGACGCTGTTCGTCACGCCCGCGGTGGGCATCACCAACGACGACTTCACGCTGGCGTTCACGCTCTCCCCGCTTTCGCCGGGGCCGCTCCTGAACGTGGTGCCCTTCTTCGGCTATCTCGTGGATGGCTGGGTCGGCGCGCTCGTCGCCACGCTCGCGCTCTTCGTGCCCTCGGGCTGCCTCGTCGTGCTCGCGCGGCGGCACCTGCACCGCATGAAGGCGAACCCGCGCTTCGAGCACGCCATGCGCGTGCTGCGCGCCGCGACCACGGCGTTCCTCGCGATCGCCGTCTGGCATATCGCGCGGCATGTGCCGTTGCATGCGTCGTATCTGCTGACGGCCGTGTTCTCGGCGATGTGCTTCGGCAAGCTCAAGCTCCCCGCTTACGCGGTCTACGCGACGGTAGGACTCGCGTGCGGGGCGTGGCTGCTGCTGGCCTGATCAGCGCGCGCCCGTAAAGCCGCCGAAGAACGCGCGCGCGTTGTCTTCGAGGCTTTCGAGGTGATAGCCGCCTTCCTGCACGATCACCGAAGGCAGCCCAAGCGCGCCGATGGCCCTGCCGAGCCGGCCGAAACCTTCGGTGCTCACCGCGACCTTCGATTGCGGATCGTCCTTGTAGATGTCGAAGCCTAGCGCGAGCACGAGCGCGTCCGGCTGAAAACGCCTGAGCACGCGCAGGGCCGCTTCAACACGCTCGAAGAACTCCGCTTCGGATGCGCCATGCGGCATCGGCAGATTGACGTTGTAGCCTTCGCCCGCACCGTTGCCGCGCTCGTCCTCGTAGCCCGCGACGACGGGATAGAAGTTGGTCGGGTCGCCGTGGATCGAGATGTAGAGCACGTCGCTGCGGCCGTAGAAAATTTCCTGGACGCCCTGGCCGTGATGCATGTCGGTGTCGAGAATCGCCACGCGCCCGAAACGCCCGCGTAACGACTGCGCGGCAATGGCCGCATTGTTCAGATAGCAGAAGCCGCCCGCCGCATCCGCGCGTGCGTGATGGCCCGGCGGGCGCGAAAGCGCATACGACTCGCGCGCGCCCTCGTTCACGCACGCCGCCGCCGCCAACGCGCTTTGCGCCGACCAGTAGGCCGCGCGCCACGTGTTCGCCCCCACGGGGCAACTGCCGTCCGCGAGATAGCGGGCCGCTTGCGCGAGCACGCCGCGCAGCGGATTCGGCTCGCGCACGTAGATGTTCGACATGACCTCTTCGCCCCAGTCTTCGGGCACGCGCTTCCATTGCACGTGCGCTTCTTCGAGAAAGCGCAGATAGTTCATGTCGTGCACGGCGGCAAGCGGCGCGGTGCCGAAGTCGGCGGGCGCCTGCACATCGAAGCCGAGCGCGCGCGCCGCGGCGACGAGATGCTCGGCGCGCTGCGGTACTTCCTGCGGCTCGCGCAACTGGCCGCGCGAGAAATAAGCACGCGGATGGTGCAGCAGTTGATCGGGGTGAAACCAGGTTTTCATGTTCAGTTTTCCTTCTGTTTTTTTCACGCACCGGCGGCAATGGCCGCGCGCACGCCCGCGCGCGCGGCAACGGCGTTGAGGAGCACGTTCGCGCCGGCGGTGACGTCTTGCGGCAATGCGTCCTCGGCTTCGTTGTGCGAGAGGCCGTCCACGCAGGGGATGAACACCATCGCGGTCGGGCAGTAGCGCGCGAGGTGGATCGCGTCGTGCCCCGCGCCGCTCACGATACGCTCGTGCGAATAGCCAAGGCGCGCCGTTGCCTGCGCGACCAGTTCGACGCATTGCGCATCGAACGGCGTAGCCGGGCTCGTCCAGCAATGCGCGATCTGCACGCCAAGGCCGCGCTGCGTTGCGACCTCAGCGCACAGCGCGCGCAGATCGCGCTCCATGGCGTCGAGCTGCGCATCGTCGGGATGGCGCAGATCGACCGTGAAGGTGAGGTTCGCCGCGATCGTATTGCGCGACGAGTTCGCGATCTGCGCCTGGCCGATCGTCACGAGGCCGAGCGGCGCGTAGCGCGCCATCGCGCGTTCGATGTCGAGCGACATCTGCGCCGCGCCGAACCACGCATCCTTGCGATAGCGCATCGGCGTCGTGCCCGCGTGCGCGGCCACGCCCGTCACGTTCACGTCGAACCAGCGGATCGCCTGGCCGCCCGTCACCACGCCGATGGTGGTGCCGTTCGCCTCCAGGATCGGGCCCTGCTCGATGTGGGCTTCGAAGTAGGCATCGACGGCCGAGCCTTGCACGGCGCGCGTGCCGCGCGCGCCGCTCGCGTCGAGCGCGGCGCCTAGCGTCACGCCGTCGGCGTCGGTGCGCGCCAAAGCGTCCGCCAGCGTCATCGCGCCCGTGAACACCGCCGAACCCAGCATCGCGGGCGTGAAGCGCGCGCCCTCCTCGTTGGTCCACGAGCAGATTTCGATGGGCTTCGCGGTGCGCGCGCCCGCATCGTTGAGCGCGCGCACGACTTCGAGCGCGGCGAGCACGCCGTAGACGCCGTCGAAGCGGCCGCCTTCGGGCTGCGTGTCGAGGTGGCTGCCCATCAGCACCGGCGCGGCCTGCGGGTCGTCGCCTTCGCGGCGCGCGAACAGGTTGCCCACTTCGTCGGTCCACGTCGTCATGCCCGCTTCGCGGCACCAGCGCACGAATAACTCGCGCCCGCGCCGGTCTTCCTGCGTGAGCGCGAGCCGGCGCACGCCGCCGCCCGCCGTCGCGCCGATGCGCGCCATCTCCATGAGGCTCGCCCACAGGCGCGGGCCGTCGATCTGCAAAAGGTCTTTCATCGGTCCATCCGTTTCAGTCGAACTATTCATTACCGTGCGCGGGATCAGCGCGTAACCAGCGCCTCGGCTGCCGCGTCGTCATGCGCATGCTCGTGGCGGCGCGCGTCGAGCGCGACGATGCACAGGAGCGAAACGCCCGCGAGGCCTGTGTAGAACACGGCGAGCGGCCACCACTGGCCCACGAAGCGATGCGCGAGCCAGGTGCCCACGAGCGGCGTGAGGCCGCCCGCGATCGCGCCGCACACCTGGTAAGAAAGCGAAATCGCCGAGTAGCGCACGCGCGTGGGGAACACGCCGGAAACGAAGCCCGCGATCACCGAATAGAAGCTCGCCATGCAGACCACGGCGATCGCGATGCCGATCACCATAGGCACGACCTGGCCGCTTTGCACGAGCACGAACATCGGATACGGCGAGAACATCGCCGCGATGGCCGCGCACTTGAGGAAGCGCGCGCCGCCCATGCGTTCGGCGAGCCACGCCGCGAGCGGCTGCACGAGGAACTGGATGATCGCGACGGCGAACAGGCAGTCGAGAATGAGCGAGCGCGTGACGCCGACATACTGCGTGGTGTACGCGATCATGAACGTGTTGGTGAAGTACACGCCCGCAATGCCGATGGTGTTCGCGCCGATGCACAGCAGCACGAGGCCCCAGGCCGAGCGGAACACTTCGGCCACGGGCAGCTTGAGCGTGCGGCGCTGATCCTTGAGCTTCTCGAACTCGGGCGATTCGTTCACGCCCAGGCGAATCACGATGCCGACCACGAGCAGCACCGCCGACACGAGAAACGGCAGACGCCAGCCCCACGAAAGAAAGTCGGCCTTGTCGAGCGACGTGACCGAGCGGAACGCGATCAGCGAGAGAATCAGGCCCGCGGGCGAACCCAGTTGCGCAAACGAGGCGAAGAACGTGCGGCGTCCTTCGGGCGCATGCTCGCCCGCCATCAGCACGGCGCCGCCCCACTCGCCGCCCACGGCGATGCCCTGCACCACGCGCAGCAGCACGAGCAGCACCGGCGCGAGCATGCCCACGCTCGCATACGAAGGCAGCAGCCCGACGCAGACGGTCGCGACGCCCATCATCATCAGCGTGGTCATGAGCGCCTTCTTGCGGCCGATGCGGTCGCCCAGGTGGCCGAAGATCAGGCCGCCGAGCGGGCGCGCGAAGAAGCCGACCGCGAAGGTGGCGAACGACGCCATCGTGCTCACGAAACGGTCTTCGGAGGGGAAATACAGCTCGCCGAACACGAGCGCGGCGGCCGTGGCGTAGATGTAGAAGTCGTACCACTCGATCATCGTGCCGATGAACGCCGCGGCGGCGGCGCGCACCGGCTGCCGGGCGGCAGCGGTGCTGGATTGTGGGCTGGCCATGCGTGGGTCTCCTTCTGGCGCGTTGGGATGAAGTTGTGTGTTGCAAGCACGCTTTATCGCCAGCCACAATTCATTAGTCAAATTTCGCGTTATTATTCAGTGCATAAATTCAGCTAATATCACTGGCGCAGCATCGCGCCGGGAGACCGTCCATGCGCGCCGATACCACCCGCTTTCTCAACGACCGCCTCGACTGGAACCTGCTGCGCACCTATCTCGCGATCATGCAGGAGCGCAGCCTGAGCCGCGCCGCGGCCAGGCTTTTCGTCACGCAGCCCGCCGTAAGCCAGGCGCTCAAGCGTCTCGAAGACGCGCTCGGCCGCAAGCTCATCGAGCGGCGCGGCGCGCAGTTCGTGCCGACCCAGGCAGGCGAAGAGGTGTATCGCATCGCGAGCGACATTTACGGCACGATTTCGCAGCTCGAAACCGGGCTCGACGAGCGCACCGCCGACATCACCGGCTCGATTCGCCTGCTCACGGTGAGCCGTATCGAGTCGCGCGTGTACGACGAATTTCTCGCGGAATTCCACACGGCCTACCCGCGCATCGATCTGCAGATCGAAGTAATGCGCTCGTCCGACATCATCTCGTCGCTGTTGCAGAAAACCGCGACTGCGGGCTTGAGCCTGTGCCGCACGCCCATCGACAAGCTCGACATGCGCTGCTTCCTGCGCCAGCGCTACGCGATGTTCTGCGGCCGGCATCACCGGCTCTTCGGGCTTTCGCAACTGACGATGGACGATCTGCTTGCGGAGAATTTCGTCTCCTTCACGAGCGACCAGATCGGCGACAGCCTCTCGCCGCTCACGGTGTTTCGCGATCAGCGCGGATTCACGGGGCGCATCGTCGCGTCGTCACCGAGTCTCGATGAAGTGCGACGGCTGATCTTCGCGGGCTATGGCATTGGCTGCCTGCCCGAACATACGGTGCGGGACGATCTGGCGCGGCAGCGGCTGTGGCGGCTGCCGCCGGAGGAAGGACTCGTGGACGTGGATATCCACTTGCTGTGGCATCGCGAGCGCAAGCGCAATGCGGCCGAAGAAGCGTTCTTCGACGCGATGGAGCGCTGCATGCAGCGCCATGCGCTCGCGCAGCGCCTGTAGAGCGACAGGCGCGAACCGCGAACGCCGGCGTGAAGGAAGAATCCGCCTAGAACCCGCGCGCGAGCACCGCGACGCCGATCGTCACGACACCCAGCACGAGATTGACGACGACGAGCCGGCGCACGGTGCCCACGGCGCGCGCGCCGTCGGGCCACTTCTGCGCCTGCACGGCGCGGCGAATGCGCGGAAACACGGCGAAGCGGATGTGGCCGAAGATCAGCATCATCAGCACGCCCAGGCCCGCCATGGCGTGCAATGGCCAGGTGGCGTGCTCGCCGCCGAACTGCATGAGCAGGAAGCCGCCCGAAAGCAGGATGACGATGACCGACACGCCCACCCAGTTGAAGAAGCGGCCGAACACCGATTCGATAAGCGGAAGCCTCAGTTGCGGCGAGAGGTCTTCGAGCGCCGGGCGAAGACAGAAGTGCGCGAAGACCATGCCGCCCACCCAGACGGCTACGCCCAGCAGATGCAGAAAGAGCGCGACTGCGATCGCGTGGCCCATGCTTGGATTCCCTCGTTATGTGTAGTTATGTGTGCCGGCCGAAGTGAGCGCCTTGGCTGTCGCCCGGAGTGAGTGCTTTAGCACTTATTCCGGGCCCATGCAAAGCGCTTACCCCGGCCCCATGCAAAGCCGCGCTTACTGCGGCAAAACCGGACGCATCGCGGTGATGACCTTGAGCTTCGAGTCAGGCGCGCGGCCCTTGCGTGCGCGCTTGCCGATCTGCGGAGCCAGCACCGCGCCCGCCATCAGGTCCTCGCCTGCCTTGCCGCCCCGGCCCGTGCCCACGAGCACGACGCCCGCCGCGCTGATCGCGAGCGCCTGCACGAGCTTCTCACTGTCGTCGAGCTGCATGAGCGTGACGCCGCGACCGCCGCCGGAAAGCGTCTTCATCTCGTCGAGGCCGAACACCAGCAAACGGCCGCCCGACGACAGACACGCCACCTGCAGCGCGTCGGGCAGCATCGGCATCGGCGCGAGCGGCACGCAGCCTTCGTCGATCGTCATGAAGGCCTTGCCCGCCTTCACGCGGCTCACCATGTCGCCGATCTTCGCGATGAAGCCGAAGCCGTTGCTCGACGCCAGTAGCAATTGCTGTTCCGCGTTCGCCGCGAAGTAATGCAGCAGATGCGTGCCCGCTTCGAGTTCGATGAGCGACGTGACCGGTACGCCGTCACCGCGCCCGCCGGGCAGGTTCGCAATCGACACCGAATACACTCGGCCGTTGCTGCCCCACGCGATGAGCGTATCGGGCGTGCGGCACTGGAACGCCGCGTAGAGACCGTCGCCCGCCTTGAACGTGAAGCCCTGCGTGTCGAGCCCGTGGCCCTTCAACGCGCGCACCCAGCCCTTCTGCGAAACGACCACCGTGACCGGCTCGTCCACCACGCGCGCCTCGAAGCTCGCGCGCTTTTCCTGCTGGATCAGCGTGCGGCGATCGTCGCCGTACTGCTTCGCATCGGCTTCGATTTCCTTCACGATGAGCCGCTTCATCGACGAATCGTTTGCGAGCAGTTCTTCGAGCTTCGCCTTTTCTTCGCGCAGTTCCGCGAGTTCCTTCTCGATCTTGATCTTTTCCAGCCGCGCCAACTGACGCAGACGGATTTCAAGAATGTCCTCGGCCTGGCGCTCGGACAGCCCGAACGCGCTCATCAGCGCGCTCTTGGGCTCGTCCGACTCGCGGATGATGCGGATCACCTCGTCGATATTGAGGAAGACGATCATCCGCCCTTCGAGGATATGGATGCGGTCGTCGACCTTGGTCAGGCGGTGCTGCGTGCGGCGCGTGACCGTCGCGAAGCGAAAGCCGATCCACTCGCCCAGAATCTCGCTGATGCCCTTCTGGCGCGGACGTCCGTCTGCGCCGATCATGACGAGGTTCAGCGACGCGTTCGATTCGAGGCTCGTGTTCGCGAGCAGCGAATTGACGAACTCCGACTGGTCGATCTTGCTCGTCTTCGGCTCGAACACGAGACGCACGGGCGCGTCCTTGCCCGACTCGTCGCGCACGGCGTCGAGCAGCGCGAGCATGGTCTGCTTGCTCTGCAACTGCTCGGGCGTGAGCGTTTTCTTGCCGAGCTTGAGCTTCGGGTTCGTGAGTTCCTCGATCTCTTCGAGCACCTTCTGGCCCGACGTGCTCGGCGGCAGTTCGGTCACCACGAGTTGCCACTGGCCGCGCGCAAGCTCCTCGATCTTCCAGCGCGCGCGCACCTTGAGGCTGCCGCGGCCCGATTCATAAGCCGCCGCGATTTCCGCATCGCTCGAAATGATCTGGCCGCCGCCCGGGAAATCGGGTCCCGGCAGCTTTTCCATGATCTCCGCATGCGAAAGCTTCGGGTTGCGGATCATCGCCACCGCCGCCGACGCGACTTCGCGCAGGTTGTGCGAGGGAATTTCGGTGGCAAGACCCACGGCGATACCCGATGCGCCGTTGAGCAGCAGCATGGGCAGGCGCGCGGGCAGCGTCTTCGGCTCCTGGAACGAGCCGTCGTAGTTCGGCATGAAATCGACGGTGCCCATGTCGATTTCGTCGAGCAGCAGCTTCGCGATGGGCGTGAGGCGCGCTTCGGTGTAGCGCATGGCCGCCGCGCCGTCGCCGTCGCGCGAGCCGAAATTGCCCTGGCCGTCGATGAGCGGATAGCGCATCGAGAAGTCCTGCGCGAGACGCACGAGCGCGTCGTACGCCGACTGGTCGCCGTGCGGATGGTACTTGCCGAGCACGTCGCCGACCACGCGCGCCGACTTCACGGGCTTGGCGTTGTCGCCGAGGCCCATCTCGTTCATCGCGAACAGAATGCGGCGCTGCACCGGCTTCTGGCCGTCGCAGACGTCGGGCAGCGCGCGGCCCTTCACCACGCTCACCGCGTAGTCGAGGTACGCGCGTTCCGCGTAGTGGCCGAGCGTGAGCGTGTCGCCGTTCGGGGCGTCCGTCACTTCAGCAAAGAGATCGTCCATGTTTCAATCAATCCGTAATCGTGTACGCGTTCAGACGTGTCTTAGATGTCCGCTTCGACTTCGTTGCCCTTTTCTTCGAGCCACGAACGGCGCGAAGCCGCTTCGCCCTTGCCCATGAGCATCGTCATGCGCGCCACGGTGGCCTCGTAGTCGAGATCGCCGAGCGCGATGGGCGACAGGCGCCGCGTGTCGGGGTTCATCGTCGTGTCCCAGAGTTGCTCCGCGCTCATTTCGCCAAGACCCTTGAAGCGGCTGATGGTCCATTGCGTTTCGCGCACGCCGTCCTTGCGCAGCTTGTCGAGAATCGCTTCGAGTTCGCCTTCGTCGAGCGCATAGAGCTTCTGCGCGGGTTTCTTGCCGCGCGCGGGCGCATCCACACGGAACAGCGGCGGGCGCGCCACGCACACGTGGCCGCGCTCGATCAATTGCGGGAAATGCTTGAAGAACAGCGTGAGCAGCAGCACCTGGATGTGCGAGCCGTCCACGTCGGCATCGGAAAGAATGCAGATCTTGCCGTAGCGCAGATTCGAGAGATCGACGGTGTCGTCGGGGCTGTGCGGATCGACGCCGATCGCCACCGAAATGTCGTGCACTTCGTTGTTCGCGAAGAGCCGGTCGCGCTCGGTTTCCCACGTGTTGAGCACCTTGCCGCGCAGCGGCAGGATGGCCTGGTATTCCTTGTCGCGGCCCATTTTCGCGGACCCGCCGGCGGAGTCGCCCTCCACGAGGAAGAGTTCGTTGCGCGCGATGTCGGTCGATTCGCAGTCGGTGAGCTTGCCGGGCAGCACGGCCACGCCCGAACTCTTGCGCTTCTCGACCTTCTGGCCCGCGCGCGTGCGCGCCTGCGCCTGCTTGATGACGAGATCGGCGAGCTTCTTGCCGTGCTCGACGTGCTGGTTGAGCCACAGTTCCAGAGCGGGACGCGAGAACGACGACACGAGCTTCACGGCGTCGCGGCTGTTCAGGCGCTCCTTGATCTGCCCCTGGAACTGCGGGTCGAGCACCTTCGCCGAGAGCACGAACGAAACGCGCGCGAAGACGTCTTCGGGCAGCAGTTTCACGCCCTTGGGCTGAAGATTGTGCAATTCGACGAAGCTCTTCACGGCCTGGAAAAGGCCGTCGCGCAGGCCGCTTTCGTGCGTGCCGCCCGCGGGCGTCGGAATAAGGTTCACGTACGACTCGCGCGTGAGCGAGCCTTCCTCGCTCCACGCCACGACCCACGCGGCGCCCTCGCCTTCGGCGAAGGTGTCGTCGGTGGTGCGCGCGTCGGCGTAGCGCTCGCCTTCGAAAAGCGGAATCAGCAGGTCCGCCCCGCCCATGCCTTCGAGCAGATAGCCGCGCAGGCCGTCTTCGTACTTCCAGCTTTGGCGCTCGCCGGTCTTCTCGATCACGAGCGTGACCTCGACGCCCGGCAGCAGCACGGCCTTCGAGCGCAACAGACGCTGGAGTTCGCCGAGCGGCAGATTGGGCGAATCGAAGTACTTCGGATCGGCCCACGCGGTCACGCGCGTGCCGGTTTTCTTTTCGTCGCGCGCGGCGTTGCGCGTGGTGAGCGGCTTCGTGACGTCGCCGTGCGAGAAGCCGATATCGGCGACCTTGCCGTCGCGCCACACGGTCACGTCGAGGCGCGTGGAAAGCGCGTTGGTGACCGAAACGCCCACGCCGTGCAGGCCGCCGGAGAACGTATAGGCGCCGCCGGCGGCCTTGTCGAACTTGCCGCCCGCGTGCAGGCGCGTGAAGACGATCTCGACGACCGGCACTTTTTCTTCAGGATGCAGGCCGAACGGAATGCCCCGGCCGTCGTCCTCGACGGAAACGGAATGGTCGGCGTGCAGCGTCACGGTGATGCGGCGGCCGTAGCCGCCGAGCGCTTCGTCCGAGGCGTTGTCGATGACTTCCTGGATGATGTGCAGCGGATTCTCGGTGCGCGTATACATGCCCGGCCGCTGCCGGACGGGCTCGAGGCCCTTAAGCACCTTGATCGACGCTTCGCTATAGCCTGCGTTGGACTTCTTCGTTGACATGGTGATCCACAGGGGGTTGTCCGCGCGCTTGTCCACAGGTCCTGTGGACATCTGCGGGGAAAACGCGTTGAGCGTTCAAAAAAACCGATACGAAACAACGAGGTAAACCGGCTGCGCGCCGCGGTGGCAGAGACGCTCGCGGCAGCGCAGTCGTTCGCGCCGTTGTCCGAATTCGCGAGGTATTGTACTGATTTGGGCCCGTACGGCAATTTGCGCGAGGGTTGGCTGTTCGGCAGAGGGGCGGCGTGGATGGGACTCGCGTAGAATCAGGCTCGCGCGGTGGATAGCCCGCCGGCACTTGTTCAACCGGCTTGTTGCACTGTTTGGGAGCATGGATCCGTCATGAGACCATCCGAAGCCTTGCGCGCACACCGCGCTGAAATCCGCCGGATCGTCACGAGCCATCACGCGACGAATGCACGCGTGTTCGGCTCATCTGCGCGCGAAGAGGACGACGAAGGCAGCGATCTCGACCTGCTGATCGACCCGACGCCAGACCTTTCGCTGTTCGACATTGCTCGCATGCAGTTGCGGCTGGAAGCGCTGCTCGGCGTGCCGGTCGATGTGCGTACGCCCCTGGACCTGCCTGAACGCGTGCGTACCCGTGTCATGGTCGAGGCGGTTCCCGTATAAAAAAAGCGACTTGCGGACTCCGGACTATATCGAGCACATCCTCGAGGCCATTGGTCAGATCCGCGAATACGTTGCACCGCTTTCGCTAGAAGCGTTCCAATCGACTCGAATGGTCATCGACGCCGTCGTGCGTAACCTCGAAATCATCGGTGAGGCGGCGCATAACTTAGTAGTCCACGACCCGGCGTTCGCTGCCGCCCATCCCGAGATTCCATGGGAAAGCATGTACTCCATGCGAAACCGTATCTCACACAGCTATTTCGCCATCAATACCAACACGATCTGGGTCACGGTTCAGCGGGATCTGCCCGCACTCGAACACGACCTTCTGTACCTGAGAAGCGCATAAACAAAGCAGCCTCATCGGCCGCTTCGAGCATCACTTCCGCTTGCTCTCCAGCTCCTCCCACCGCTCCAGCGCCATGAGCAATTCCTCGTCGATCGCCGCGTAGCGCTCCGTCAGGCGGGCGCCTTCCTGCGCGTCCTTCGCGAAGATCGAACCGTCCTCGATCGTCGCGCCGATGGTTTTCTGCTCCGTCTCCAGCGCCTCGATGCGCCTGGGCAGTTCCTCCAGCTCGCGCTGCTCCTTGAACGAAAGCTTCACGCTGCGCTGGGCGTTGCGCCCCGCCGCGCTGTCCTTGGGCGCGGCCGCCGCAGCGGCCGCTTCCTTCGGCGCGCGCGCTTCGGCAATCTCCTGCGCGCGCGTGCTCTGGGTCTGCCAGTCGGTGAAGCCGCCCACGTACTCGCGCCACTTTCCCTCGCCTTCGGATGCGATCACCGAAGTCACCACGTTGTCGAGAAACGCGCGGTCGTGGCTCACCAGCAGCACGGTGCCGTCATAGTCGGTGAGCAGTTCTTCGAGCAGTTCGAGCGTCGGAATGTCGAGGTCGTTGGTCGGTTCGTCGAGCACCAGCACGTTCGCGGGGCGCGCAAACAAACGCGCGAGCAGGAGACGATTGCGCTCGCCGCCCGAAAGCGACTTCACGGGCGAGCGCGCACGCTCGGGCGCGAACAGGAAGTCGCCGAGATAGCTCATCACGTGCTTCTTCGCGCCATTGATCTCGACCCAGTCGCTGCCGGGGCTGATCGTGTCGGCGAGACTCTTTTCCATGTCGAGCTGCGCGCGCATCTGGTCGAAGTACGCAACCTGCAGATTCGTACCCACACGCACGGTGCCTTCGTCCGGCTTCAGTTCGCCGAGAATCAGCTTGAGCAGCGTGGTCTTGCCCGCGCCGTTCGGACCGACGAAGCCGATCTTGTCGCCGCGCATGACCGTCGACGAGAAGTTATCGACGATGGTACGGCCGCCGTAGCGCTTGGTCACGTCCGTGAGTTCGGCGACGATCTTGCCGGACTTCTCGCCCTGCGCCACGTCGAGCTTCACATTGCCCTGCACGTTGCGGCGTTCCTCGCGCTCATGGCGCATCTGCACGAGGCGCGCGATGCGGCCCACGCTGCGCGTGCGGCGCGCCTCCACGCCCTTGCGGATCCACACTTCTTCCTGCGCGAGCAGCTTGTCGAACTTCTCGTTCTCCACGCGCTCGACTTCGAGCTGCTGCGCCTTGCGCTCCTGATACTGCGTGAAGTTGCCCGGATACGAAAGCAGCTTGCCGCGATCGAGTTCGACGATGCGCGTTGCCACGCGGTCGAGAAACGCGCGGTCGTGGGTGATGAAGAGCAGGCTCGAACGCTGCGCCACGAGCAGTTCTTCCAGCCAGCGAATGCCGTCGAAGTCGAGGTGGTTGGTCGGCTCGTCGAGCAGCAGGATGTCGGGCTGCACGACAAGCGCGCGCGCAAGCGCCACGCGCTTTTGCATACCGCCCGAGAGCGCGCCCACGCGCGCGTCGCCTTCTAGACCGATCTGCGCGAGCGTCGTGGCGACGCGCGTGCGCCAGCTCCAGGCGTCGGCATGATCGAGCGACGATTGCAGCGTGTTCATGCGCGCGAGCAGCGCGTCGTGTTCCGCGCCTTCGGGCGTGTCCGCGAGCTTGTGCGCGACCGCGTCGTATTCGTCGAGCAGCGCGCGCACGTCGGCGAGCCCCGAGGCGACGGTGTCGAACACGGTGGCGTCGGCGTCGAAGTCGGGCTCCTGCGGCACGTAGACGGTCGAGAGATCCTGCTGGCGCGTGACGAGGCCGTCGTCGGGCTTCGCGAGGTCGGCAACGATGGTCAGCAACGACGACTTGCCTGCGCCGTTGCGGCCGATCAGGCCGACGCGTTCGCCGGCTTCGAGCGAAAAGTCCGCGTGGTCGAGCAGCGCGACGTGGCCGAACGCCAGTTGCGCGCCGGTGATGGTGTAAAGCGACATGGATGGAAAGCGATGCGTGCGGTGGACCTGAAGCGGGCATTGTACCGGGGGCCGAGTGTCGGGCTGCGGCATTTGGCGCCCCTTCAGCGCAGCGGCGCGCAATCCGTTTTCCGGTAACATCGCGGGTCGCCCGCGCCGCCCCCCTCGCTTATAAAGGGCCACATGCCGGGCCACGCATCGAATCGACTAGACGAAGGACACGCTGTGAGCGAAGTAATCGAGTACAAGAGCTGGGTCTGCCTGATCTGCGGCTGGATCTACAACGAGGAAGAAGGGCTGCCCGACGAAGGCATCGCCGCCGGCACGCGCTTTGCCGACATTCCCGACGACTGGCACTGCCCGCTGTGCGACGTGGGCAAGCCGGAATTCGCCGTCGTCGAGTTCTGATCGCGTCGGGTCGCGGCGGGTCGCGACTCTCCTCGACGATCCGCGATCAAGCCGGGACCGCCGCGCCATCAACGCGGCGCGGCGCGGCGCTAAAGGGGCGTCATTTTCGCGCCCGAACACGTTTGCTATACTCTTGGCCCTGCGTCGCGATATGGCTCGGGCCCGCAAGGCCGAACCGCTTCGCACGCCGCTCCGCGCCATGACGGGTCACTTGGGAAACATGGCGATCGAACGGAGCCATGGTCGTCCGCGCGCTCCCTGTAGTTCAATGGATAGAACAAGTGCCTCCTAAGCGCTAGATGCAGGTTCGATTCCTGCCAGGGGGACCAGCCGCTCGAGCCCATCGGGCCGCCAGGCCTGACATCCGGGCCGCAAACGGTTCGCAATACCCGTCCCGTCTCTTTCGCGCACTCGCGCAACCTCATTCCCGAGCAGGTTTCTCATGGACATCAACAAGCAAGTCGCCGCCCTCACCGCCTCCGAACTCCAGACGGCCGGGGCCAGTCAGGCCACCGCCATCGCCGTGAGCGTGCTGCTGCGCCATCTCAACTCGCCTGAACTCGCCCGTCAGTTGGGCGCGGCGTTCGAGAACCATCAGGCCGTAATGCTGCAAACGCCCTGGCCCGAGCCGATGCTGAATTCGTTCGAAGCGACGCGGCGCTTCTTCGAAATCGCGGCCCAAGTGCAAGGCGCGACGCCGCCCGCCGCCGAATAAACGACGTCCGACCGGGTCACCAGGGTAAGCACTGAGTCATTTTCCCTAAAGAAGGGAAAAATAGTGCCGTAATGGCCTTCATGGACACCACGCGTCCCCTTCCCGCCGGTCATATGATGTCGATCCTCATCGACCAGGACATCGCGCACATTCGTCGCGTGATGCCTTTGTCGCTCGCCGGCGATTTCGGTGGCCCGATTCTCCCCGCGAGCTACTGGCGCCAGCGCTTGCACCGGATGCTCGACACGGGGCACGTCAACAAGGGCCAGTTGTGCGAAATCGACAGCCTGCTGCTGATCCTCGATCTGCACGAGCTGAACATCGCCTCGGCGTCCGCCGCGCTCGCGAAGCAGGCACACGCCGGCTCGCAACACTCCTGACCTTCTCCTGAATTCGACGCTCGCCCGTGCAGGCATTCGCCCGCGCGGCGCGCGCGCTCGTTGCCCCCACTCGTTGCCACGCTACGCACGCACGTCGGGAATTCCTGGTGCCGCGGGTCGACCATCGGTCATAATGTCCGCAAAAATACCCTAACGAGGACTCCGTGCACACGGCCGAACCGAGAGACCTGCTCCAGCAGGCACGCAAGCGTTTCACGCAACAGCAGATTGCCACCCACGTCGGGCGCGACGTGAAGACCGTGCGACGTTGGGAAAAGGGCGAAACACCCTGCCCCGCGATGCTTGACGCCGCACTGCGCGAATTGCTGCAAGGCGGCGCGCTTGCCAGCGGCAACGCGGCGCGCTTTCGCTTTATCGATCTGTTCGCGGGCATCGGCGGCATCCGCAAGGGGTTCGAGGCGCATGGCGGCGAGTGCGTCTTCACGAGCGAATGGAATCCGTTCTCGCGCAAGACTTATCTGGAAAACTACGGCGAGGACCATCCGTTCATCGGCGACATCACCGCCGTGGACGCCGCCGACGTCCCCGATCACGACGTCCTGCTCGCGGGCTTCCCGTGCCAGCCGTTTTCGATCGCGGGCGTGAGCAAGAAAAACGCGCTGGGCCGTCCGCACGGCTTTGCCTGCACCACGCAGGGCACGCTGTTCTTCGACGTCGCGCGCATCATCGCCGAGAAGCGGCCCGCCGCGTTCTTGCTCGAGAACGTGAAGAACCTCGTCTCGCACGACCGCGGCCGCACCTTCGACGTGATCCTCCAGGTGCTGCGCGACGAGCTTGGCTACGACGTCCATTACCGCGTGATCGACGGGCGCCATTTCACGCCGCAGCATCGCGAGCGCATCATCATCGTCGGTTTTCGCGAGCCGACGCCGTTTTCGTGGGACGCGCTCGCGCTGCCTGAGGAAGGCCCGCGGCTCGCCTCGATCCTGCATCGCACCGACGGCTGCGAGCCGCTATTGCCCTGGGACGGCGAGCGCTTTTTCGACCACGGCGCGCGCCGCGTACAGCCGAAGTACACGCTCACGCCGGGGCTCTGGGCGTATCTGCAGCAATACGCCGAGAAGCACCGCGCGGCCGGCAACGGCTTCGGTTTCGGTCTCGCCTTCCCCAACAGCGTTACGCGCACGCTTTCTGCGCGCTATCACAAGGACGGCTCGGAGATCCTCGTCCATCAAGGCGAAGGATTGCGCCCGCGCCGCCTCACGCCGCGCGAGTGCGCGCGGCTCATGGGCCTGCCCGACACCTTCCGCATTCCGGTGAGCGACACCCAGGCGTACCGCCAGTTCGGCAACAGCGTGGTGATGCCCGTGATGCGCGAGGTCGCGCGCACGATGATGCCGCATCTCGATGCGGTGCTGGCCGCGCCGGGCGCGGACGCGCCGCCGGTTCCCTCAGTTGCGCGCGCCACGCGTACGACACGCCCGACCCGCATATCGCGCGCCGAGGCCGCGGCGTAAGTCCGCTGACCGCGCGCGCGCCGCACAGCCAACCGAAGCGAGGCGACAGACGATGGTGGACGTCGTCGATACCGCGACGCGCAGCCGGATGATGTCCGGCATTCGCGGACGCAACACGAAGCCCGAAAAGCTGATCCGCAGTCTGCTGCACCGGCGCGGCTTTCGCTTTCGCCTGAACGTGCGCGAGCTGCCTGGCCGCCCGGATATCGTGCTGCCACGCCGGCGCGCCGTGGTGTTCGTCCACGGCTGCTTCTGGCACGGCCACAACTGCGCGCTCTTCAAGTGGCCGCAAACGCGCCCCGAGTTCTGGCGCGAGAAGATCGCGCGCAACCGTCTGAACGACGCCAAAGCGCTCGCCGCGCTCGCGGCCCAGGGCTGGCGCGTGGCGGTGATCTGGGAATGTGCGTTGCGTGGCGCACAGCACGATCCGCACGCGGTCGCCGAGCGGCTTGCCGCGTGGCTCGAAGACGAGTCGTCCGCATGGTTCGAGGCGCGCTCGTGAGGGCGGGTGACACAGCGCATGAAGGGCTGCGAAGCTGGCCCTGGCGCACGAGCGCGCAGTGATAAACTCGATCGACCGGCGGCGCGCACGCGTCACGCGCGTGTCACGCATAAGCGCCGCTGTCCAATAACGCAAAGCGAAGGAGGCAACCGATGGCTGATTTCCGACTTTGGTCCGATGACTTTCCCAGCAACGGTTTCATGCCGAAGGCGCAGGAGTTCGACGACCGGGCCTTCGGTGTCGACGGCGACAACGTTTCGCCCGCGCTGCAGTGGGACGAGCCGCCCCCCGACACGCAAAGCTTCGCCCTGACCGTCTACGACCCGGACGCCCCCACGGGCAGCGGCTTCTGGCACTGGGTCGTCGTCAATATTCCGCCCGATGTGCGCTCGCTCGCCCGCAACGCCGGCAAGGCCGACGGCAGCCTGCTGCCGCAGGGCGCGCTGCAGGTGCGCAACGACTACGGCACGGTGGGCTTCGGCGGCGCGGCGCCCCCGCGCGGCGACAAACCGCATCGCTACATTTTCCGCGTGCACGCGCTCAAGGCGGCGCAACTGCCCGTCGCCGCGGACACGACCAACGCCGTGGCGCGCTTCATGACGCATCTGAACGAGGTGGACTCGACTACCTACGTCGGGCTCTATGAGCTGAAATAAGCGCAAAGAAGAACACCAGAAAACACCAGAAAACACCAGAAAACAACGTTCAGCCGGCGGCGCGCCCATCGCGCCGCCTCTTCCGTCGATGCCCACGCTTTCCGAACGCCCCGCCGATTCCTCCGCCGACATCGAAACCGGCCTGCCCTTCCCGCAGCGTTACTACGCGATCCTCGTGGTCGCGCTCGGCATCACGCTCGCCGTGCTCGACGGCGCGATCGCCAACGTCGCGTTGCCGACCATCGCGCGGCACCTGCACGCGAGCGCGGCAAGCTCGATCTGGATCGTCAACGCGTATCAGCTTTCGGTGACCATCTCGCTGCTTCCACTCGCCTCGCTCGGCGACCGCATCGGCTACAGGCGCGTGTATCTGGCGGGCATGGTGCTCTTCACCGTCGCCTCGCTCGGCTGCGCCCTTGCGACGACGCTGCCCGAACTCGCCTTCGCGCGCACGATTCAGGGCTTCGGCGGCGCGGGGATCATGAGCGTGAACACCGCGCTCGTGCGCATGATCTATCCGCGCGCGCAACTGGGCCGCGGCGTGGCCATCAATGCGATGGTCGTCGCGATCGCTTCGGCGGTCGGCCCGACGCTCGCTTCGGGCGTGCTCGCCATCGCGACGTGGCCCTGGCTCTTCGCGATCAACGTGCCGATCGGCATCGCCGCGCTCGCACTGGGCATGCGCGCGCTGCCCGAGAACGAGCGCCATCCCGCGCCCTACGATTATTTGAGCGCCGTGCTCAATGCCATCGTGTTCGGCCTACTGATCTTCGCCGTCGACGGACTCGGCCACGGCGAGAACAACCGGCTGGTGGCAATCGAATTCGTGCTCGCGATCGTGATCGGCTGGTTCTTCGTGCGCCGCCAGCTCACGCAGCCCGCGCCGCTCCTGCCCGTCGATCTGCTTGCGAATCCCGTGTTCGCGCTCTCGATCAGCACTTCGGTCTGCTCGTTCTGCGCGCAAATGCTCGCGTTCGTCGCACTGCCCTTCATGCTGCAGGAAACCTTTGGGTTCTCGCAGGTCGATACGGGTCTCCTCATGACGCCCTGGCCGCTCGTCATCATCGGCGCCGCGCCGCTCTCGGGCACGCTCTCCGACCGCTACCCGGCGGGCATGCTCGGCGGCATCGGCCTCGCGCTCTTCGCACTCGGGCTGATTTCGCTGGCGACGCTCGGCGCGCATCCCGCCGTATTCGACATCTGCTGGCGCATGGCCTTGTGCGGCGTGGGCTTCGGCGTGTTCCAGTCGCCCAACAACCGGCAAATCCTGTCTTCCGCACCGCGCGAGCGCAGCGGCGGCGCGAGCGGCATGCTCGGCACCGCGCGCCTGACCGGCCAGACACTCGGCGCGGCGCTCGTGGCGCTCATCTTCGGTATTGCGCCGCAACGCGGGCCAACCGTGGCGCTCTACGTGGCGACGGCTTTCGCCGCCGTCGCGGCCGTGGTGAGCCTGCTGCGTCTGATGCCGGGCACCGGGGTGCGCACGCCTCACACGCCGCGGTAAGCGCTCACGCGGGCGCAAAAAAACGGCGGCCCGAAGGCCGCCGCGTGGGGTGTCACCGTTACGCTACGCGCGCGCGGCGCGCTGCGCCTGCTCAGGCGAGGGCGTTTGCAGGGACGCTTTCCCTGCCGGCGCGGCATTGCGCGCCTTGGCCGTGACCGAGGCCGCCGTCGCGACGCTGCGCAGATCGGCGAGGAAAGTATCGCGCCACACCGAAAGATTGTTCTCGCGCAGCGACGCCATCATGTCGTTGTAACGCGAGATGCGCTCGGCATGCGGCATGGAGAGCGCGCGTTCCAGCGCCTCGGCCGTCTGGTTCAGGTCGTATGGATTCACGACCAGCGCGCCCGGCAACTGCTCGGCCGCGCCCGCGAACTGCGAAAGCACCAGCACACCGGGATCTTCGGGATTCTGCGAAGCCACGTATTCCTTGGCCACGAGATTCATGCCGTCGCGCAGCGGAGCCACATAGCCGACCTGCGCCTCGCGGAACAGCGCCATCAGCAGATTGCGCTCGTATTTGCGGTTCAGGTACTGGATCGGCGTCCAGTCGAGCTGCGCGAAGCGACCGTTGATACGGCCCGCTTCCCCTTCGAGGTTGCGACGGATCGTCTGGTAGGTCTGCACGTCGGAGCGCGTAGGCGGCGCGATCTGCAGGAGCGAGACCCGGCCGTGCCAGCCGGGCCCGTTCTGCAGCAGCCGCTCGAACGCCTGGAAGCGCTCGGCGAGCCCCTTCGAGTAATCGAGCCGGTCCACGCTCATGATCAGCTTGCGTCCGCGCATGGCTTCGCGCAGGCTGCGCACGGCCTTGCGGTCCGAGAACTGCGACGACGCCTTGCAGATAGCATCCGGATAGATGCCGATAGGGTACGCGCCGACCTTCAGGAAACGGTCCCACGCGTGCACCATGCCGTCGTCGCTCGCGGTCCCGTGGCCGCCGCGCTCGACGTAGTCGAGGAACGCCTGGCGGTCGGCGTCGGTCTGGAAACCCACCACGTCGTAGTGGCACAAGAACTTCATGAGTTCTTCATGCGGCGGCACCGAGCGCATGACTTCCGGCACGGGCAGCGGAATGTGCAGGAAAAAGCCGATGGGATTCGTCACCCCCAGATCGCGCAGGCAGCGCGCGAAGGGAATCAGGTGATAGTCGTGCACCCAGATGATGTCGTCGGGCTGAATGAGCGGCTGTAGCTGCCGCGCCAGCGTGACGTTCACGCGCAGGTAGCCGCCGTACTCCTGGCGCTCGTAGCGCGCGAGGTCGTTGCGGTAGTGGAAGGTCGGCCAGAGCGTCGTATTCGAGAAGCCCTTGTAGTACTGGTCATAATCACGCCGGGTAAGACCTACCGTCGCGTAGGTGACGCTGCCCTGCTGCTCGATGACCGGTGCGGACGGCTCCGCGACAGTTTCGCCGCTCCACCCGAACCACACACCGCCGGTTTCCTTGAGCGCGTCCAATACGCCGACTGCGAGCCCGCCCGCTGCGGGACGGCCCTCCTGGGTCGGCGCAACGCGATTCGATACCACGATCAGTCTGCCCATTGCGGCTCTACCTCCTGTTTCGTTGGATCCGAAGACACAGCTTCAGCTTCAGGCATGTACGCAAGACGCGTGCCGATTTGACAGGGTCGGAGCAAAAACCTTTTCTGCCGCACGTCCGGACGAGCGAATTCCGCGCGGCAAACGCGCAAGTGCGGAATACCGATAATCCGCCAGGCTGGGAACGAGCGGCCATCGGCGAGCCCCAGGCGAGCCGCGAACGGTGGCCCCAGCCTGGCCGAGCGAGTCAGGCGTCCTGTTCCGAACCGAGATCGCGCTGGTACTCGATGCCCTCGGCCCGCGCGCCGCCCTGGTTGTGCTCGCCATCGGGCGGGACGCCGGGCGCCGCGCGGTTCTGGCTCGCCGGGTCCGGTTCGAGCGATGGGGGAGGATTGCTCTTCTCTTGCGAGTCGCGTGGGCCGCGCTTGCCCGTGTAACGGGCGGAGCGGCGCAAGGCAGGATGTCTCATCTCGATGCCTCCAACGGAAGGCGGCCACGCGGCCTGATGCGTTTGTAGTCTAAGGTTCGCCGCGTGAAATCGCCGGTAAAAAAGGTGGGGCGTTTGTAACTAGTACATAAAAGCCATCAGCTTCGTCCGATGACGCCGGCAGGCCGTGCGAACAGCCACTCGCGAAGCGCGCGATGCGCCAGGCGAGCGTCGAAATCGACAGGAGACCGGTTGGTCGAAGGAAAACGCCGCTCATGCGCCGCACGCGGCACTTCGCCCGGTGGCGCCGGGGGATCGCCTACGGGCGGCACGTCCGGCTCTCGCGGCTGGTCCGGCGGCGGTTCGTCGGGCTGCGGGGTATGCGCGAGCCAGGGCTTCACGCGGACGGCATCACTGGATTTGCAGCTCGGCATCGTTCGCTCCTCATGATGGACGCGAAACTCACACTGCAAGCGTCATACCGCCCGTGCGAACGCGCCACGGGGCGCGTTCGCGGGTGCTGCTCACATGCCGGCCATGCGCGCGGGCGCGTCGCCCTTGCCGGCGCTTTCGTTGCCGTACTCCACAAGACGGTTATAGAGCGTCTTCAGGCTGATGCCGAGAATTTCCGCCGCCCGCGTCTTCACGCCGCCGCACTGATCGAGCGTCGCGAGAATGAGCTGGCGATCGGCGTCGGCGAGCGAGGTGCCGAAGGGGATCGTCACCGCCGTGCCCGCAACCGGCTTCGAGAGCGAGATCTGCAGCGGCACCGTGGCCGTGAAGTCGCCGTCGTTGCCCGACATGATGTGCGCGCGCTGCACGTAGTTCTTCAGTTCGCGCACGTTGCCCGGCCACGGGTAGGCGGCCAGCATGTCGCGCACGGCCGCCGGAAACTGCTTTTTCGTCCCGTGACGCTCGTTCAGTTCTTCGAGGAACGCCTGGGCGAGCAGCTCGACGTCCTTGCCGCGCTCGCGCAGCGGCGGCAGGCTGATCGGAAACACGTTCAGACGGTGATAGAGGTCCAGACGCAGCTTGCCATCGGCCACGGCCTGCTCCGGATCGCGGTTGGTCGCTGCGATCAGGCGCACGTCGGTTTCGATTTCCCTCGTCGTGCCCACGCGCATGAACATGCCGGTTTCGAGCACGCGCAGCAGTTTCACCTGCAGCTCGATCGGCATTTCGGTGATTTCGTCGAGGAACAGCGTGCCGCCGTTCGCGCGTTCGAAATAACCCTTGTGCTGCCGGTCCGCGCCCGTGAACGAACCGCGCTCGTGACCGAACATTTCGGATTCGATCAGGTTCGGCGAAATCGCCCCGCAGTTCACCGCGAGGAATTCGTGCTTGCGGCGCAGGCTCAACTGGTGGATGGTCTGCGCGGCCACTTCCTTGCCGGTGCCCGACTCGCCCACCAGCATGACCGAGGCGGGCGTGACCGCCACGCGGCTGATCTGGTCGTAGACCTCCTGCATGGCCGGCGAATTGCCGAGCATCAAGCCAAAACGCCCCATGCGGCGCAGTTCGCCGCGCAGCGTGCCGATTTCGGCCTTGAGGTCGCCCGCGCGCGGCAGGCGGTTCAGGATCGCCTTCACGCGCTGGAGATTGATCGGCTTGACCAGATAGTCGATCGCGCCGGATTTGAGCGCGTCGACGGCCGTCTCGACCGTCGCGTGCCCCGTGATGACCACGAGTTCCACGCCCGAGCGCGGATCGAGGTCCTCGAAAAGGTCGGTGCCGCTGCCGTCGGGCAGCTTCAGGTCGGTGAAGACCACGTCCGGCGTTTGCCGCACGAGCTGGATGCGCGCCTCGCGCAGGTCGCCTGCCTGCGCGGTGGTGAGCCCGTCTTCGCTCACCACGGCCGCTAGCGCCTCGCGGGTTTCCGCATCGTCATCGACAATCAATACATGTGGCATCGCGTCTCGTCAGCCTTGATAGGTGAGTGGTTCCAAAGCGCGAGCGCCGCGCCCTTCACAAGCGCGCCGGGCAAAGTTGCCCGGTGCGGCGGAAGTCGCGACGCACGTGATTGCGCTGCAGTGGAGTACGAAACGGTCGGACGCACGCCCAAACGGCAAAAGCCAGAATATTCGCGGTTTTGCTACAACTGAGCAACAATACCGCCAGCCGTGGGCTGCCCAAACCTCGATTGTTGTTGATATGACTATTATAGACTCATTCCAGACAAGCGGGCACGGCTCTCGCGTGCCGCGCCGCCGCACCTAACCATGCGGAAACGGCCACGGCATACCGTCAGAGCCATTCATGGCGCCGTTCGCGCCATTAGCCGCGCGGCTCTTCCCGCCCGGCTCCGGCAAATCCGTGGCGCCCGCCACCATCGCCATATCGGGAGCTTCGCCATTATTGCCCGTGGTGCCGGCGAGCGAGCCGCCCTCGCCTTCCCAGCGGCTCAAGTCGCGATGAAAGGTTTGCCGTTGCAAGCGGTGGCGCTGCGAGAAACGCCAGGCCAGCATACCGGCCATGGCGCCAAGCGCGCCGACTGTCACCAGAGTTCCTACCAGAGCGCTGCGGTTCTTCGACATATCGTTCTCTCCCAGATACGCCTCGTCAAAGACGGAAGACGCGCGAATGGATTCGACTGGCGCCGCCCTTACTTCGCAGACGGCGCACGCTTCTGGAAGTTCCGTAGCAGGATGCGTGCCACACTCGCACATGCACCTCTCTTCGAGAGGTCCATTGCCCTGTGATGCGCGGCAGTGGTTAAATGCTTACGCGTTTACGAGATGTCAGTCTCGCGGATGCAATCTCGCGGCCGTCGGAGCGGCAAGTTCCGCACCTGTCCTGGACGGCCAGCCCCGGATCGCAGGGCCCGTTCGCCGATACGCGCAACAGCACGCAGATGCGCGCAGAAGCGGGCGCCCCGCACTACATTTGCAGGACGAACAACCCTATGGCGTCAATCGAGCCGGGCTCGCCCGCCGCCACTAAACGAAACAGCGGAGCCAGCGCCAACCCCGGAAATGCCGCACCGGACGCCGACGCGCGCGTCGCGGGATTGCAGTCGTACGGTCTGCTGTACGGCTCGTCGGCGGTCATGCAGGACCTTTATACGCAGATCGAGTGCGTTGCCGTGACCGAGGCGACGGCGCTCATCGTCGGCGAATCGGGCACGGGCAAGGAACTGATCGCCCGCACGATCCACGCGCACAGCGAACGGCGCGACGGCCCGTTCATCGCGGTGAACTGCGGCGCGATTCCCGATGAACTGATCGAGGCGGAGCTGTTCGGCCACGAAAAGGGCAGTTTCACGGGCGCCGTGCAGGCGCGCGACGGTCACTTCGAGCACGCGCGGGGCGGCACGCTGTTCCTCGACGAAATCACCGAGATGTCGCTGCTGCATCAGGTGAAACTGCTGCGGGCGCTCGAAACCGGCGAGTACTTTCCGGTGGGCGGCAACGAAGCGATTCGTGGCGACGTGCGCATCATCGCGGCCACCAACCGCGACCCTGTGACCGCCGTGAAGGAAAACGCCCTGCGCGAGGACCTGATGTACCGGCTCGCGGTGTTTCCGTTGCGCGCGCCGCCGCTGCGCGAGCGCGAGCGCGACCGCGAACTGCTCGCCCAGCATTTCCTCACCGAGCTGAACAACCAGGAACGCACGCAAAAGACCTTCAGCAAACGGGCGCTCGAAACCGTGCGCAACTGGTCATGGCCCGGCAACGTGCGCGAACTGAAGAACGCGGTGTACCGGGCGTTCATCCTCGCGGAAAAGGTCGTGGAGCTTGCGCATCCGCAACTGGTGCCACGCGTGAAAAAGCCCGTTACCCAGGGCGACGCGATGAGCGTGTGGATCGGCACGCCGCTCGCCGATGCGCAAAAGCAGATCATCCTCGGCACGCTCAAGTATTGCGGCGGCGATAAACGTCTCGCGGCGCGCACGCTCGGCGTGAGCCTCAAGACGCTCTACAACCGGCTCGGCAGCTACGGCGCCGACGACGGCGAAGCCGACCTGCCCATCGACCCGGACACGGACGAAGCCTGATCCCCCGGCACCCTCGCGCGCGGCACGCTCGTTGCGCGGCGAGGCGGAGCCGCGCGGCAGCGCCGATCAAAGATCGGCCTGCCGCGCACGCTCTTTTGCAATTTCTTGCACTTTACCTATCCCGGTTAACAATCGCATGTTGCACAATCCGCAGCACGTTAAGTAAGCAAAACATGCTGGATGTGCGCGCAACGTGGCGCTATCCGGCTAGCGGCAGGGAATCATCATGCAAGAACGAAGTGCCCGGGCGCCCGTTGCGCCATCCATTTCCGTGACGGTCGGGGAAACGATTGGCGCGATTGCCAATGCGCCGCCGCTGCCCTGCGCATCTTCCGGTTGGCGACGCGGCATGTCGCTCACGTTGCTCGCAGCCGTGGCGAGCCTCGCGTGCTCGGCTTGCAGTTCGCTTTACTCCGAAGGCGCGCAAACGGGCGCCGGTATCGCCGGCGCGGCGGTCGCGTCGAAAGTGACGAGCAACGCCGCCGTGGCGACCGGCATCGGTCTGGGCGCCGTGGCCGCGGCGAAGGCCGGCGTGCAGTACTCCGAGCGCGTCGTCCACACGAACACCCAGAACAGCATTGCCAAGGCGGCGGGCCCGCTCGATGTCGGCGGCGTCGCGCCGTGGTCTATCGTGCACTCGTTCCCCATCGAGGACGACGAGCACGGCCGCGTCACGGTGAGCCGCACGATCAGCAGCGGCGCGCTCGACTGCAAGGAGATCGTGTTCTCCGTCGATCACGACGCCACGAAGGACAAGCCCGCTTCGAGCGCCTTCTTCGTCGCTTCGGTGTGCCGCGACGGCGAGAACTGGAAGTGGGCCTCGGCCGAACCCGCCACCGCCCGTTGGGGTGCGCTGCAATGAACGGCATGAACACGCGCGCGAGTCGCGCAGAGCCCGTCGAAACGGATTCGTCGACGTCCCGGCCCGTGAAGCTCGTGGCCCTCGCCGCGCTTTGCGCGGGCATCGCGCTCGGCGCGAGCGGCTGCTCGTCGATCGGCGCGGCAAGCGGTGCCGCGGCGGCGGCGGCCACGGGCATCGCCACGGCGAATCCGGCCGTGGGTATCGGCGTGGGCATTGCCGTGCAGGCGGCCACCGACGAAGCCGTTGGCCGCTTCATGAAGAGCATGCACGCGGACCAGCAGGATCTGATCGCCGAAACGGCCGGACGCTTGCCGGTGGGCAGCGCGGATAGCTGGCGCATCAAGCACACGCTGCCCGTGGAAAACGGCCACGGGCAGGTGCGTGTGACACGCGCGTTCTCCAACGCGCTCACGCTCTGCAAGGAGTTCGTGTTCTCGGTGCAGGACGGCGACAAGGCCGACTCGCCCGAGCAATGGTTCACCGCGAGCGCGTGTCAGGACCAGTCGGGCTGGAAGTGGGCCACGGCGGAACCTGCGGTGGAGCGCTGGGGCACGCTGCAATAGCCCGCATTGCGATTACCCGCATTGCGATTACCCCTTGGCAATGACCGTCAGGACTCCACGTCCTCGAGGCTGAAGATTTCCGACTGGTCGTTGTACGAGAAGATCTCGCCATAACGGCCCCAGTCGATCACGGTGTCGAGCGTTTCTTCCGCCGCTCCGTCGGAGAGAAAATCCTCCAGTTCCTGCTCGAAACGCACGCGCGGCGCGCGATGGCCGGGCCGCTCGTTGAGCACCTTCTTGATACGCGCCGCGAGCGGCACGTGGCGCAGCAGATGCTCGGCGAACATCATCTTGCGCTCCTGGGTGCCGAACTCCGCGAACACGCGCGCGGGCGGCGTGAGCAGCACGTCGCCTTCGCGCACGTCGGCGAAACCGAGGTTCTGCAACACTTCCGCGATCGGGAACAGGTCGTCCACTTCCAGGTGCAGCGAGCGCGCGATTTCCGGCATGTCCGCGCGGCCGTGATACGGCGCGGCGGCCAGCGTTTCGATCAGACCGGCCATCAGGTTGGTCGACACGCGCGGCAGCCAGCTTCCGAGTTCCAGCCCCTTCTTCGTGGTTTC
The DNA here is from genome assembly GCF_905220295.1 of Paraburkholderia sp. J76. Classification (NCBI taxonomy): domain Bacteria; kingdom Pseudomonadati; phylum Pseudomonadota; class Betaproteobacteria; order Burkholderiales; family Burkholderiaceae; genus Paraburkholderia; species Paraburkholderia sp. J76. The sequence continues at coordinate 1,940 of NZ_CAJMZJ010000016.1, read as the reverse complement.
GCCAGTCTGACGCGCGGTCATCTTCGCGTAGATGTCGTCCACGAGCTTGCGGAACGCCGGGTCGAGACGGTTGCGCGGATGCTTGAACGGCACCTTGATCTCGGCCACCACGCGGCCCGGATTCGACGACAGCACCAGGATGCGGTCGCACATGAACACGGCTTCCTCGATGTTGTGCGTGACGATCAGCACCGACTTGATCGGCAGGCGCCCTTGCGTCCACAGGTCGAGCAGGTCGGTACGCAGCGTTTCGGCGGTCAGCACGTCGAGCGCGGAGAACGGCTCGTCCATGAGCATCAGCATCGGGTCGACCACGAGCGCGCGCGCAAAACCCACGCGCTGGCGCATGCCGCCCGAAAGCTCGCGCGGGTAGGCATTTTCGAAGCCGTCCAGACCGATCAGGTCGATGGCCGCCAGCGCCCGCTCGCGGCGCTCGCGCGCGCCCACGCCCTGCGCTTCGAGGCCCGCTTCCACGTTCTGCAGCACCGTGAGCCACGGAAACAGCGCGAAGGTCTGGAACACCATCGCCACGCCTTCAGCCGGCCCTTCTAGCGGCTTGCCGCGCCAGGTGACGTCGCCCGAAGTCGGCGAGATCAGGCCCGCGATGATGCGCAGCAGCGTGGACTTGCCCGAGCCCGAGCGGCCCAGCAGCCCGACAATCTCGCCTTCGCGCAACTGGAGGTTGGCGTCGTCGAGCACGAGCAGTTCGCCCTGGGACTTGTTGAAGCCCCGGCACACGTCCTTCACGTTCAGGATTTCAACGCCCGGGCGCGGCGGGTTCGTGGCCGTCTGTACGTCGCCGTGCGCGGCGCTCAGCGTCTTGGGGTTTTGCATCGCGTTACCTTCGATCATTCGTTGTTCGATCAGTCGTCGATCAGTCGAGCCGCAGACGGGACTCGGCATACGTGTACAGCGGGCGCCACAGCAGGCGGTTGAACAGCGTGACGAAGAGCGACATCACGGCGATACCGAGAATGATCTTCGGGTAGTCGCCTGCCGCCGTCATTTGCGCGATATAGGCGCCCAGGCCGTGCGCGACGACCTTCGTGTCGCCCCACTGCACGAACTCCGCGACGATACTCGCGTTCCACGCGCCGCCCGAAGCGGTGATGGCACCCGTGATGTAGTACGGGAAAATGCCCGGCAGCATGGCCTGACGCCACCACTGCCAGCCACGAATATGAAAGTTCTTCGCGGCCTCCTTGTAGTCGTTCGGATAGGCGCTGGCCCCTGCAATCACGTTGAACAGGATATACCACTGGGTGCCGAGCACGATCAGCGGTGACAGCCAGATGTCAGGGTTGAGGTGAAAGCGCACGATGACGATCACGAACACCGGGAACAGCAGGTTCGCCGGGAACGCCGCAAGGAACTGCGCGAGCGGCTGCACTTTTTCGGCGAGCGCCGGGCGCAGCCCGATCAGCACGCCGAGCGGCACCCAGATCACCGAGGCGATGGCGATCAGCAGGATCACGCGAAAGAGCGTGATGAAGCCGAGACCGAGCGCGTGCCAGACATCGCCCGGCGTCACGCCCGTGCGCGCATAGGCCACGACGCGCCACACCACGAACACGGTCAGCGCGATCACGAGCACGGCCCATACGACGTCGCCGATGCGCGCACGCAAGCCGCCGCGACTGCGCGCGACGGGCGCGGCGAACGTCACGTTCGGAAACGAGGGTAACTGGATCGGCATGCGCGCGGCCTTGGCGAAGAGCCAGCCGAGCGGCACGAGCAACTGGTGAATGAGATGGGTGCGGCGAATCAGGTCCAGCAGCCACGACTCCGGCGCGTCGCCCGAACTCGTGTTCTCCATGCGGAACTTGTCGGCCCACGCCACGAGCGGGCGGAACAGGAACTGGTCGTACGCGAGAATCACCACGATCATCGCCAGAATCACCCAGCCCACCGCGTGCAGGTTCTTTTCCGCGATCGCCTGG